>CAKTXR010000130.1 GCA_934631025.1 uncultured Clostridia bacterium | reverse complement strand
CGGGTACACGGAAAGACCTGACCGGCTCCAATTTATGGCCGGTCAGGTCGGGCTGTATAGCGATCATATCAACACGCGCCAACGTCCAGACTCGAAGCGCCCCCAAGCGCTGAAGAGTCGGGTTGCACGCGCGAAGCGGTGTGGAAGCCGCACTGCGGCCGGGTTGCACGCGCGAAGCGGTGTAGAAGCCGCACTGCGGCCGGAAATAAATATTTGCGGCGGGGTTGACGGGCGCAGGCGTTTCGCTTATACTAAGAACGCGTAAACAATGCGGCCGCGCGCCGCTTTGATAAGGAGGGTCATTCCCATGAAAAAGGCACTGAACGCCTGGTCCGTGCCGGCGAACGTTCCGTTTGAAGAGCTGTTTCCCGCGCTGAAGAAGGCCGGATTCGACGCGGTCGAGCTGAATCTGGACGCGGCGGGGGCCGGCGCGCATTCGCTCTCGCCCGAAACGACGAAGGCGCAGCTGCGCGAGATCCGCGCGATGAGCGAAGAACACGGCCTGCCGGTACACAGCGTGTCCTCGTCGCTGTGGGGCAGCGCGGCGCTGGGCGCAAAGAGCGCGAAATATGCCGCGCGCGAGCTGCTTTCGATACAGCTGGAGCTGGCCGAGGGGCTGGGCGCAGACGGCATACTGATCGTGCCGGGCGGCATTGGCGACGACTGCTCGATCGCCGAGGCGTGGGACAACGCGCAGAGCGCGCTGGAGAAGTGCCGCGACCTGATAGAGGGCGGACGCGTGCGCGTGGGCGTTGAGAACGTGTGGAATAACTTCTTCCTCTCGCCGTTCGAGATGGCGCGGTTTATCGACACGCTGAATATCAGGAATCTCGGCGCGTATTTCGACGTGGGCAATACGATGATCTTCTCTCAGCCGGAATACTGGATCGAGGTGCTGAAGGCGCGGATTGTGAAGATCCACATCAAGGACTTCAAGAAATCGGGCTGGAACGCGGGCTATTTCGTCAATCTGCTGGAGGGCGACGTGCGGTGGGCGCGCGTGATCGAGGCGCTGAAGAATGCGGGCTACGACGGCTATCTGACCGCCGAGCTGAGCGCCATGCCGTTTGCGCCGGAGTATCTCTACCGCATCACGGCGGACGCGATGGGGATTATCATCGGGTGATGACTTACCCGAATGGCTCTGCTGCGCATTACGCACTCACGCGGCGATAGAAGCCGTACGAGCGGGCGTGAGTCAATCGCAAGACATCCCAATAGAACCGCACGGCGGGCGTAGAGCAAGCGCAAAACGCGGCAATAGAACCACCCGCGCCGCGCAGGGCAGCCCCCGCGCGCACCCACGCTTCTGCCGGAGCTGAAACCGGCCAGATGAACACCCCGCCGGCGCACAATTCACGTTCCCATAAATCAGAATATCGCTTCTTCGCGTCAGCGCGGAATAACGCCATAAGCGGAACCGGCACTGCCGGCGCGGCGAGCAAGTGGAAACCGCACAGCGGCACTGTCTCCGCACTATCGGAGACTTGCCAAACTCCAATTTATGGTTTGGCAAG
>CAKTXR010000129.1 GCA_934631025.1 uncultured Clostridia bacterium | reverse complement strand
GACGAAAGCGTGCTGGTGCAGGCAAGACATCTGACGGTCAATCCCGATTATCCGCACACGACGCCGCGGGGCGGCACGGGCTACGGCGTGATTAAGGGCGTTGACATTCAACGATAAGCGAAGGAGTTTCACAATGAGAGTATCCGTATTTCTGGATCATCTGCGCGATATAGCGTCTCAGAAGGGCTGCACGCTGGCGGCGGCTATGAAGGAAGCCAAGAAGTCGGGCGTGGATTACGTCGAGGTCAACGCGGGCACGATCGCAAATCCGGAGGATTTCATGCGCCTGCTCGGCCAGACCGGCCTGGAGGTGGGCGGGCTGTATTCGTTCTTTGATTTCGGCCACAAGGATCAGCCGGACGAGATCAGGAGCACCGTCGAGATGGCCGAGAAGCTGAAGGCTCATATTATCCTGGCGATTCCCGGCTATTTTGAGGAGGGCGACGACCACGAGGCCGTGCGCGAGCGCATGGCGGCCAGTCTGGACACGCTGTGTACCGAGGCGGCGATCCGCGGCCTGCACACGACGATTGAGGATTTTGATTCCGACCGCGTTCCCTATGGCACGGCGGAAGAAGTGATGTGGTTCCTGGAGCGCATTCCGCGGCTGGGCTGCACGTTCGATACCGGCAATTTCCTCTATCACGGGCAGGATGTGCTCAAGGCGTATGATCTGCTGGAGCCGCGCATACAGCACGTCCACATGAAGGATCGCGGCTATCGCGGCATGGCGGGCGAGGAGCCGGTCATTTCAGTGAAGGGGCGTAAGCTCTACGCTGCGCCGGTGGGCAGCGGCGAGCTTCCCATGGCGGAGATCGTGCGCCGTCTCTACGAGCGCGGCTATGACGGCATCTGCGCGATGGAGCATTTCGGCGCGCGCGATCAGCTGCTCTACATGCGCCGCTCGGCCCGCTGGATGAAGAACATTTTCCGCTGAGCGAACAGGCATAAAAATGAAAGGCGAACGTCTCGTGCGTTCGTCTTTTTGTATGTGCGTTTTTATGAGGGGACTGGCGGCAGGCCGCCGTTATCGCTGGCGCGGCGGGGCGACATTCCGCTTTACAGGATAGCGGATTGTGCGCCGTCGCGGCGCTGCGTCTGGCCGGTTTTAGTTCCGGCACAGGCGTGGGTGCGCGCGGGGCTGGGCGGCGGGGTGAGGCAATTCTATTGCAGCGTTTTGCGTCGGGAATTATGCCTGTCATACGTTTCTATTAGAAGGTCTTGCGTTTGGATCACGCCTGCTGTTTGACGCATGCGCGCCAAACAGGACGGCTTGCGGGATGCTGCGTTTCTATTCCGCCGTGGGTCGGGATCGCCATTAGAGCGTTCTCGGATGCCGTGCGGTTATCGGACTTTGTGGGTTCACTTCAGGCCTGTGCGTTTCTTTATGGCGATCCCGACGGGGAAACGGAGTCGGCGGCGCGGTGCGGGTACGCTTTTGTGCGGGCGTATTGGCTTTGCCATGCTTTCCGCGGAGAGAACGTTGAGGGCTGCGCGCCCCCAAACCTGCGCCAAAGAGTCTTCGACTCTCTGGACTCTCTTCATTGGGTTCGCGGCAGAGTGCCTTTTTGCGCAAGCACATTGGCCTTGCGATGCTTTCCGCGGGGAGAACGTTGGGGGCTGCGCGCCCCCAAACCTGCGCCAAAGAGCCATTG
>CAKTXR010000128.1 GCA_934631025.1 uncultured Clostridia bacterium | reverse complement strand
CTCAAGGCGCTGGGCATCAACATGAGCGTGGCCAATCTGGAGGCGTTCGCGCTGGCCGAGGGCATCGAGACGGCCTATGACAGGATGACCGAAGCGGAGAAAGTGCAGCTGCGGTACAACTACATCATGGACGCGACGAGCGACTCTCAGGGCGACTTTGCGCGCACGTCGGACGGCTTTGCCAACCAGCTGCGCCTTTTGTCCAACAACATCGATTCGCTTGCAGCCAATATCGGCGCGGCGCTGCTGCCGGCGGCCACGGCGGGATTGCAGGCGATCAACAGCCTGTTTTCCGGCGGCGCGGGCGGCAACCAGACGCTCGAGGAGATTAAGAGCATCGCCGACGCGATCAACGGCGAGAACGGCCTGACAAAGCAGATCGACGACATCCGCAACAACTACGCCGAGACCAGCATCACGCTGCGCGTCAACTATGGCAAGGCGAACAACCTGCTGGACGAATACGACGCGCTGCTCAAGGAATACATGGACGGCGGCGAATATTCCGGCAAAAATCTCAGGCTCGGCATGGACAGCGCCGAAATCGAGAAGCTGCAAAACGACCTGCGCGCGCTCAATTACGAAATCAGCGACGAGAACGGCGTGTTCGGCGAGAGCACGCTGGCGGCGGTCAGGGCCTTTCAGGAAGCGTCCAGCCTGAGCGTGGACGGCGTCGCGGGTTTGCAGACGCAGGCGGCGCTGATCGCCCAGACCACCGGCGATTTGCAGGACATGGTGACGCAGCTTGTGACGCTCTATCCCGAGCTTGCGCAGTACGTCGGCGACAACGGCCTGTTCACGCAGGAGCGCGAGCAGCTTCAGGCGCTGATAGACCAATACGATCAGTACGCCCGAATGCGCGCCTACGAAACCATGCTGGGCGACACCGCGAACGCCTATTACGGCGCGGAAATTCAGTACGAGACGCTGGCGGCCAAGCAGCAGCAGGCGGCGGAGGACTATCAGGCGGCGGCTGAGAAGATGGAGCAGCTGCAAGAGATCAGCGGCACATTCTATACGGCAAACGACGCGCTGAAGGGCAAGGACAAAGCCGAGGCGTATGAGACGATCGCCGCAGCCATCAACGCCTATATCGATGCGGCGGATGGTCTTGAAGGCGTGAATCTTGAGGGGATTAATCTTGGCGATATTACTGACGAGAACGGGCTGATCCAGTACATAGAGGGCAGCGAGCAGGCGCTTTACGATCTGTTTGAACAGATCGATCAGTTCGCCCTTAAGGATCAGCTCACCGAGACGCAGACGGCGCTGGACGATACCGCCGCGGCCTATACCACCGCCGTGGACGCGGCCGTCGCGGCTGTGGACACGCTGGAAAATGCGCGGGACGAATACGACGCGATGTACAGCGTGTACGAAGAGAAATTCGGCGATACCGGCGAGACCATCGACCGCGCCGTGGCGGGCGGCGTGACCAGCTACAGCGATCTGACCGTCGCGGCGGTCGACGAGCTGTTCGACAGCGCAATCGCCGAGGCCAGCCGCCGCGCTGCGGAGCTAAACGGCGTGCTGGGCGGCCTGCGCGCGGGCAATACGCGGCGCGTAACGCCCCGCAGCCATGCCAGCGGCCTGGACTATGTGCCCTACGACGGCTATCGGGCGACGCTGCACCTGGGCGAACGCGTGCTGACCGCCGCCGAGAACCGCGCCTATACGCAGGGCGGCGGCTTTGACGCGGGCGCGCTGATCGACGCGCTGAGCGGCCTGACGACCGACAGGCGCGACATTGTGGTGACCGTGGACGGCCATGAGCTGGCGCG
>CAKTXR010000127.1 GCA_934631025.1 uncultured Clostridia bacterium | reverse complement strand
TTCCTGCCCGAATCCGTCCGTGACGCTCTCAAAAAAGAGTATCACGGCGTTTTTTATGAGCGCTATATCCTCGGGCAGTGGGCGGTGGCCGAGGGGCTGGTGTTCCCGTATTTCGGCGAGGACACGGAGAAGTACATCGCGCGGGAGATTCGGCCGCCCGAGCGCGTCGTGATCGGGATCGACTTCGGCGGCAACGGCTCAATGACGACCATGACGGCGACCGGCTTCTACGACGGCATGAGACGGCTCACGGCGCTCGCTGAAGCCGCTCTGCCCGTGGGCGCTGCCATTGACGCGGGCGCGATTGCGCGCGCCTACACGGCCTTCTACGCGGCCTGCGTGGAGCGCTTCGGGCGCGTGGACTATGTGTTCGGCGATTCTGCGTCGCCGACAATGATCAACACGCTGATTTCGGAAGCCCGCGCGCAGGGGCAGCCGTGGCGCATGATCGGCCCGTGCCGCAAGAACCCCATCAGCCAGCGTCCGGCGACCATCGACCGGCTTTTAGGCGCGGGGCGGCTGACGATCGCGCCCGAGTGCAAGAACCTCATCCGCGCGCTGTCTCAGCTGCGCTGGGACAGGGACAGGCCGGACGTGCCGGAGGACAAAAACGAGGGCAACATCAACGACATATACGACAGCTTTTGCTATTCATGGCTGAGCTTCGGCGAGAAGATTGAGAGGCTGTAGATGCTGACAGACGAGCAGAAGGACGCGATCGGCATGGCGCTCGTGCCGCTTTATCAGCAGCTTGAGCGCGACGTAATCGCCGACTGCGTGCGGCGCTTGCAAAAGACGGGACGGCTGACCGAGACCGCCGAGATCATGGCCGACGCGCTGCGGGCGAAGGGATATTCTCCCACGCAGATCCGCCGCGAGGTCATGCGCGCGATCAATGCAGACGCGGCTCTCCAGCGGGAAATCGCCGAGAACACGCGCGCACACAAGCAGGCGGTGCGGGAGGCCGTGAAGCGCCTGAACGCCGAGGCCGAGGCGCAGAGCGCGCGCCTGTGGGAGAAGGCGGGCAATATGGCCTTCCGCGACGATCTCTCCGCATGGCAGGGCGGCGCGAAGCCGGTGAAGGATTCGGCGTTTTCCGATATGATCGCGGCGATGAAGAAGGCGGCGGCCGGCGAGCTGAAGAACCTGACGAAGAGCCTGGGCTTTCGCCTGAGCGACGGCAGCCTGACGGGCGCGCGCTCGATCTACACCGCGGAAATGAACCGCGCGCTGGTGAAGCTGACCAGCGGCGCGTTTTCATGGCGGCAGTGCGTGAGGGACGCATGCCGCGAGCTGGGCAGGAGCGGCCTGCGCACGGTGGACTACGACTCGGGCGCGGCGCGACAACTCGATACGGCGGCGTTTAACGCGCTGCGCACGGCCTCGGCGCGGCTGTCGGCGGAGATCACGATGCACAACGTGGAGACGACCGGCACAGAGCTGGTGGAGGTGTCCTCGCACTGGGGCGCGCGCGAGGGCGAGGGCCACGCCAATCATGCCGGCTGGCAGGGGAAGATTTACTCTGTGCACGGCGCGGCGGACAAATACCCCAACCTCGAGGAGGCGACGGGCTATCCGTCAGATCCGCGCGGCCTGTGCGGCTACAACTGCCGGCACACGTTCTATCCCTACTGGGAGGGGATCAGCGAGCCGGCGGACTTTCCCGCCGAGCCTGCGCCGGTGGAGGTGAACGGGCGGAAGTACACCTACTATCAGGCGACGCAGGAGCAGCGCCGCCGCGAGCGCGAGATCCGGGCGATGAAGCGCGAGGCCAACGCGCTGGAGGCCGCCGGTGAGGGCGACGCGGCGAAGGAATTGCGATCGGCCATCCGCGGGAAGGCGCTGGAGTACCGGCAGTTTTCGGACGAGG
>CAKTXR010000126.1 GCA_934631025.1 uncultured Clostridia bacterium | reverse complement strand
AACATGGGCTATGAATATTACGCCGGCATGACCATCTTCAAGACCTTCTCCGAGCTTGCCTTCGCGTTCTACGTCGGCCTCGGCAACGCCTGCGTCATCATGGTCGGCAAATCCATCGGCAGCGGCAAGATCCGGCGCGGCGTGGCCGACGCCCGGCGCTTTTCCGTGCTGGTGCCGCTGATGGGCCTTGCCGTTGGTCTGACGATGATCGCCGCGCGGCACCCGCTCGTGTCCCTGTTCGCCATGGGTGACAATCTCTCGGCCACGACCATCTCGACCGCCTATGCCGTGACGATCTTCTGCTCGCTGGAATACTGCTTCCGCAATATCTCCTACGTGCAGGTCGTGGGCGTGTTCCGCTCCGGCGGCGATACGCTGACAGGCATGATCTGCGACCTCGCGAGCCTCTGGCTCGTCGCTATCCCGCTGGCGCTGCTGGGCGCAAGAGTGCTGCACCTGTCGTTCCTCGGCGTCGTGATCCTCGCGTATCTGGGCGAGGACATCCCGAAGAGCATTTTGTGCATGCTCCACTTCCGCTCCATGCGCTGGCTCAAGCCCGTCACCGAAGAGGGCCGCGCCGGATTGAAAGCATACCGGGAGGAAGCATAACCGCCGTCCCCAAGGCTCCCCTTCCAGGGGAGCTGGCACAAAACGCCTGAGCGGCCGCAGCGGGCAGCGACGAAAGAGGAACGTCTATCGGCGAATTCGTAGGCTTTTTCCTATTTGACTGTAGTAGCTTGTACCACTTAAAGCTTTTCTTTCGGTTCAGCACTGGCGCGGGAGCGCCCAAGGCTCCCCTTGGGGCGCAAGGGGAGCTGGCCCGAAGGGCCTGAGGGGATTCGAACGCGGCAAATTTCGGAGCGCTCTGAAACTTGCCGCAAATCCCCTCCGTCATTTTCTTCGAAAATGCCACCTCCCCTTATCGTGCGGAGCACGACAAGGGGAGGCTTTGGTGCATCCGATTACTGTTGCTTGCTCATTATATTTCACAATATGACGGGCGATCGGCGAACGGGGAGGTCATTTACCTGATCCGGCAGCGGATCGAGCAGTTCGAGCGGGAGCACGGGAGGATCGATCTTCCGGACTAACAAAAAACTGCGCAGAGGCTTTTCTTCTGCGCAGTTTTTGTGTATAATAGGAGTCTCGGAGGTGAACGGATATGTATCAGGCGCTATACCGCAAATACCGGCCGCAGACGTTTTCGGACGTCGTCGGGCAGAAGAGCGTGACCGACACGCTGCGTTCGCAGCTTGAGACGGGCAAGCTCAGCCATGCGTATCTGTTTACCGGTACGCGCGGCACCGGCAAGACGTCCTGCGCCAAAATTCTGGCCAAGGCCGTCAACTGTGAAAACCCGAACCACGGTGACCCCTGCGGGCTGTGCCCGTCGTGCCGCGCCATCGACGAGGGCAGCTGCATGGACGTGCTGGAAATTGACGCGGCGTCCAACAATGGCGTCGATTCCGTCCGCGTCCTGCGCGACGACGCGATCTACACGCCCGGCACGGTCAAAATGCGCGTGTATATCATCGACGAGGTGCATATGCTCTCGACGGCGGCGTTCAACGCGCTGCTGAAAATCATCGAAGAGCCGCCTGCGCATCTGTTGTTCATTCTGGCGACGACCGAGCTGCAGAAGGTTCCCGCGACGATCCTGTCCCGCTGCCAGCGGTTTGCGTTCAAGCGTCTGCGGCCCGATGAAATTGCCTCCCGGCTGAATTTCATCGCCTATCAGGAGCATATTGAAATTGAGCCGGAGGCGATCAATCTTCTGGCCCGGCTGGCCGACGGCGGCATGCGCGACGGCGTGAGCCTGCTCGACCAGTGCGCGTCTGCGGCAAACGGCCCCGTGACGCTCGAAAGCGTCTATGCGTCTCTCGGCCTTGCGGGCGAAAAGCGCACGGCGGAGCTGATGCAGGCCATCGCAGAGCAGAATACGGCAAAGGCGCTGACGATCTTTTCCGCGCTTTATTCCGCAGGCAAGGACGTGGGCGCGCTGCTGGGCGAGATGTGCGCGCTGTGCCGTGACCTTCTCGTGCTGCGCACGGCCCCGAAGAGCGGGCTTGCCATGCTC
>CAKTXR010000125.1 GCA_934631025.1 uncultured Clostridia bacterium | reverse complement strand
GTCCAATTTATGCTCGGGCGGGTCGGGCTGTACAGCGATGATCTCAACGCCTGCCAACGTCCAGACTCGAAGCGCCCCCAAGCGCTGAAGAGTCGGGTTGCGTGCGCGAAGCGGTGTGGAAGCCGCACAGCGGTCTTACATGGATTTGATTTTTTATTGGTGATCGATTTGACGAGATTCGGGTATTATAACAATCGTTGGAAGAGAAAAGGAATGAAGAGAAAGAAAAAGGAGTGTGTTCCACAATGAAGAAGATCATGACTATGGTTCTGGCGCTGGTTCTGGCTCTGGGCGTGATGAGCGCCTGCTCCGCCGATAAGCTGTCTGGCAGCGTGGCCACCGACGGCTCCACCTCGATGGAGAAGGTCATCGGCGTGCTGGGCGAGTCGTTCATGGAGATGAACCCCGACGTTACCTTTACCTATAACCCCACCGGCTCCGGCTCCGGCATCACCGCCGTTTCCGAAAAGCGCTGCGACATCGGCCTGTCCAGCCGCGCGCTGAAGGATGAGGAGAAGAACAACGGCCTGACCGAGACCGTGCTCGCCTACGACGGCATCGCCATCATCGTCAACCCCGAGAACAAGATCGACGACCTGAGCGTCGAGGACATCGCCAGGATCTACACCGGCGAAATCACCAACTGGAAGGATCTTGGCGGCGCGGACGCTGAAATCGTCGTCATCGGCCGCGAGGCTGGCAGCGGTACCCGCGACGGCTTCGAGTCCATCACCGGCGCCAAGGAAAAGTGCGTCTACCGTCAGGAGCTGACCTCCACCGGCGACGTGATCACCACCGTCTCCCAGAACCCCGACGCGATCGGCTACGCTTCCCTGTCCGCCGTTAAGGACACCGTCAAGGCGCTGACCGTGGGCGGCGTCGCCCCCACCGAGGACACCGTTAAGGACGGCAGCTACGTCGTGCAGCGCCCCTTCGTGCTGGTCACCCGCACCGATGAACAGCTGAGCGAAGCCGCGCAGGCCTTCTTCGACTACGCCACCTCCGCCGACGCTGTGGAGCTGATCGCCAAGGCGGGCGCTGTGAGCGCTTATGTCGATCCCACCGCCGCAGACTGAGTCTGCATCCACTCCGCTTCGGCCGCAGTGCGGCTTCCACCTGCTGCCGCGCAATACCACACGACTTGCCCGGCCATAAATTGGAGCCGGTCAAGTCTCCGATAGTGCGAAGTCGGCAGTACCGGTTCCACTTGTCAGTCGCATAGAGCACGACTTGCCCGACCAGCCGCAGTGCGGCCTCCGCTTATTGGAGTCGGGCAAGTCTCTCCGTATCCCTGAGCTTTGAAGGATGCTTCACAGTCAATAAACATCGAGAGGATCTGAGTCATGAAAGTAACCAGAAAGCGCCTTGTGGAGGACATTATACACGGCCTGTTCCTCATCATGGGGCTGATCGCCGTGGGCTGCGTGCTGATGATCTCGGTCTATCTGATCATCGCCGGCCTGCCCGCCATCCGCAAAATCGGCCTGATCGATTTCCTCTTCGGCGAAAAGTGGGCCTCCACCGCCGCCGATCCGAAATTCGGCATACTGCCCTTCATACTCACCAGCGTCTACGGCACGGCGGGCGCAATCGTGCTGGGCGTTCCGGTCGGCTTCATGACGGCGGTCTATCTCGCCAAGATGGCCCCCCGCCGCGTGTGCGCCGTCATGGAGAGCGCCGTGAGCCTGCTCGCCGGCATCCCCTCCGTGGTCTACGGCCTTGTGGGTATGCTGGTGCTGGTGCCCTTTATCCGAAAGACGTTCAATGTGCCCGACGGCGCGGGTCTGTTGGCCGCCATGGTCGTGCTGGCGGTCATGATACTGCCCTCGATCATCAAGGTGTCGCTGACCGCGCTGGACGCTGTGCCCAGGGACTATGAGGACGCGTCGCTCGCGCTGGGCGCAACGCCGGTCGAGACGTGGTTCCGCGTGTCCGTGCCCGCGGCCAGGAGCGGCATCGCGGCGGCGGTCGTGCTGGGCGTGGGACGCGCCATCGGCGAGGCCATGGCCGTCATGATGGTGTCCGGCAACGCGCCAAATATGCCCGGCCTGTTCGAGAGCGTGCGCTTCCTCACCACCGCCGTGGCCAGCGAGATGTCCTATTCGGGCGGCTTGCAGCGGCAGGCGCTGTTCTCCATCGCGCTGGTGCTGTTCCTGTTCATCATGCTGATCAACGCCGCGCTCAACTTCTTCCTTAAG
>CAKTXR010000124.1 GCA_934631025.1 uncultured Clostridia bacterium | reverse complement strand
TCGCCCAGCTTCATATCCACGTCGATATGATCGACGCTGCGGCCATAGAAGCGCTTTTCGTATACTTCAAACGGCGAGCAGGGGCGTTTGAAGTAAATTGTGCGCGCGCCGTCGTCTTTGGCGTGGACGCAGACGAAATTCTCGTTGGCATAGAGCACGTCGTCGCCGTGCAGGAACAGATGACAGCCCGCCCATTCGGCCAGCGATGCGATCAGATCGCTGCGCATGACCTGAGAGGCGCAGTAGACGCTGGCAAAGCCGTTCTTCTCGGTCATGGCCATGGCGGCGCGGCCGTTGTGGCAGTAGCGCCCCAGCACGGTCGCGTCGGGATCGTCGATCTCAAAGCCCGGATTGGCGTAGACCGGCGGCAGGACGCTCGGCGAAATCCAGATGTTGCTGTGAACGTCGCGGTCGATCACGCCGTAGCGGCGCGTGGCCGAGGCGCGCCTGAGGCAGGGATGACTGTCCGGCTCCACGCGGAAATGCGGGAAGAACGTCTCGTCGATCTCGCGCACGCGCATGCCGACGGTCTTTTCGATGTTCGCCTTGTCCATGACGCGCGGCGCGTTCGGGTTGATGAAGCCGGGCGCGTACAGCCAGACGACGACGGCGTGATTGCGGCGCGCCTTTGCGAAGATCGCTTCGCGTTCGTCGTCGGTCAGATAGTACTGATTGAGCAGCAGATAGAGCTTGTAATCGGGCATATCGCTGCGCGCCATGTCGTTGTGGAAGTAATAGTCGACCGGCGCGCCTATGCGGCCCAGGTCGGAGGTGCGGAAGAAGTCGGTCACCAGCTGCGTGGTGGTCTGGGAGACGTAATGCACGCTTTCCGCATCGTAGATCAGCGCGATTTCATTCTTCTTGGTGCGGTCGAGCGAATAGGCGAAGCGCGCGATTTCCTGCTGGCGCTTGAACAGAGCGAGTATGTCGGGATCGTTGTACCAGTCGCCGCCCATGTCGAACCACCAGCCGTTTATGTCCTCGCACAGATCGCGCGCAAAATCGCGCTTGAGCGTCGTGATGGAGTCCTTTACGGTGTAGAGCGCCATGGCGTCGCGCTGCACCCACGGTTTGGCGCGGTGCGTGCGGGAATCGTCCTCGCAGATATAGATCATGTTGCGCAGCCGGAAGGAATCCTGCATTTCGCGCTGCGCCACGATACCGCCCGGCTCGCGGTTGTTGTACACGCCGGGCGCGGCGAGGAAGTCGATCACGCCGCTGTCGAGAATCGCCGGCGTGCCGGAGCAGGTCGAGCCGTCGAAATAGCTCGTGCAGCCATAGGAGCCGTAAAACGCGCCCACGAGGAGATCGGGGAAGCGCTTCTTCAGCGTATGGCCGAAATGGATGATTGTGTTGGCGGTAGCGCGGTGCCATGCCGTGTAGAAATCGGCGACGTGCGCGTAGCCATTCGCATTCAGGAACACGCCGACGTTGGTCTCCTCGCGCGCGTTCATGTCGAGCTCAAGGCCTATTGTGCGCCCCATGGTCTCCCATTCACGCAGCGCCTTGACGATTTTCTCGTCGGCTGCGGCGACGTAGCTGCGCTCCTCGATCGTGGGGATCAGCGGATGGGCGAAGGTCGCTTCCGGCCGCTTCCAGACGCGGCGCAGTTCCTCCTCCGTGCCGTATTTATTGCGGAGAAACTGCTCGAATTCTCGACGGAACGGCTCGGAGAAATCGCCGTACGCGCCGTCCTCCGTTTCGAGCGGCTGCGGGTAATACCATTCTGACGTGCCGCCCGCGCACAGGAAAAAGCCGATCACGCGGTCGAAATGCGGCGTTTTTTCCAGCGCGTCGAAATACTCGGCGAGCGCCTGATCCGCGTCGCGCCGCCACAGCTCGGAGCAGAGCGAGTGCATACCGTCCAGCACCTCGCCGCGGCCGACCGACGTGCAGATGACCTTGCGGTGCGAGCCGTCCGAATAGGTCAGCATTTCCTCGGGATGGGCGTTGACCCAGTCGGTGGGCGGGGCGACGTTCAGCCTGAGCATGACGTAAGCGTCCGGCACGGCGTTCATGAGCATATCCAGATCGCGTATGGTCTGCTGAAGGCCGTTGAGGGGACATTTGTGATCGCCGCGCTCAAAGGGCACGTTGGGCGCCTTCATGCCGGGATTGTTCCATGTGGTGGACGCTTCAATATAGTAGATCTTCAGACCGGCCTCGCCCAGATCCTTCAGATAGGCGGGATTTTTGATGGGCACGGTGATGGTCATCGGGGGATAGGGTCTGCCGTCGATCAT
>CAKTXR010000123.1 GCA_934631025.1 uncultured Clostridia bacterium | reverse complement strand
ATGCAGTACTTGGGCATTGAATATTCGATCAAAAACCTGCCTGCGCTCGATGCGGCGTTCATTCCCTTCGGCGTGTGGGCAAAGGCGTACCTGAAGGAAGCCGCCCGCCCGTTCAAAATCGCCGTCGAGCGCGAAAACGGGCTTGTTTCCGTGTTTGAAACGAAGCTGCGCGGCGCGGAATTTGCCGAGGCGAATGCGCGCTTTGTCGAGCGCTTTGTCAAGATGCTTCTCTGGAGCGTTGGCGGCTGGAAAGTTTCCCTCTGCGGCGACGACGCGATCGCAAAGCATATGCAGAACGAATACCGCGCGGGTGGGAAGCGGGAATTCGACGTCGGCTTTATGCAGGACGTCTATGAGCGCCCCTTTGAAATTGTAATCTCTGACGAGGCGCATTTCCCCGCTGCCTGCGAACAGACCAGAAGGGTCGGCGGTCATACCAACGGCTGCCGCATCGGCTTTGACGCCGGCGGCTCCGATCGGAAAGTCTCCGCCGTCGTAGACGGGCAGACCGTCTACTCCGAAGAGGTCGTCTGGCATCCCAAGACGAGCGAGGATCCGCAGTACCAGTACGACGGCATTGTCACCGCGTTCAAGACCGCAGCCTCTAAGATGCCCCGCGTGGACGGTATCGGCGTTTCGTCCGCGGGCGTGTTCATTGGCAACGCGCCGATGGTTTCCTCCATCTTCCTCAAGGTGCCGCGTAGCCGCCGCGAAGAGGTCAAGACCGTCTTCGAACGTGCCGCGAAGGAGATCGGAGACGTGCCCATCGTCGTTGCCAACGACGGCGACGTGTCCGCGCTCGCGGGCTCGATGAGCCTCGGCGCAGGCTGCGTGATGGGGCTTGCGATGGGCACGAGCGAGGCGGTCGGTTATGTCAACCACGAGAGCAACCTGCTCGGTTGGTTCAGCGAGCTGGCGTTTGTGCCGGTCGATCTGAATGAGCGCGCCATGCGCGACGAGTGGTCGAGCGACATCGGCGTAGGCTGCAAATACTTCTCGCAGGACGCGGTCATAAAGCTGGCTCCGGCGGCTGGCATTGCGCTGGCAGAACGCCTGACGCCTGCGGAAAAGCTCAAGGAAGTGCAGAAGCTGGCAGAGCAGGGCGTTTCGTATGCGCAGGACATTTTCAAATCTATCGGTGTCTATCTTGGCCATACGCTCTGCCTCTATGAAATGTTCTATGATATTCGCAATCTCATCGTTCTGGGGCGTGTTGCGTCGGGCGTGGGCGGCGATCTGATCGTCGCGGAATGCCAGCGCGTTCTGAGCGAAGAATATCCCGAGCTTTCTCAGAAGCTCCGCGTCATGCTGCCGGATGAGAACTTCCGACGCGTCGGCCAGTCGATGGCGGCCGCCAGCCTACCGGAGGTGTGAGCATGCTGTTCAAAAACGCAAATATTTTCGTGGACGGACGTTTTCAGCACGGCGCTTTCCGTGTGGAAGACGGCAGATTCACGGAGGTTTTGAACACCGTCCCTGCGGAGGACGGCATCGATCTGGAAAACCAGTATGTCATTCCGGGTCTTGTGGACGTCCACAATCACGGCAACTCCGGTGCGGATTTTTCGGACGGTGACTATGACGGTCTTGTCAAAATGGCGCGCTATCTCGTGCAAAACGGCGTGACGAGCTTCGCGCCCGCGTCCATGACGCTGCCCTACGACGTGCTGGAGGCGGCGTACAAAACGGCTGTGCAGCTTAAAAAGGCGCAGCCGGAGGGCTGCGCACGTCTCATGGGGATTCAGATGGAAGGACCGTTCTTCTCCGAAAAGAAAAAGGGCGCACAAAACGGCACATACCTGAGAGATCCGGACTTTGCTGCATTCAAACGGCTTTATGACGTCTCCGAGGGTCTTCTCCGCATCGCGGATGTGGCAGCGGAGCTGCCCGGTGCGGTGGAATTTGCCGAAAAAGCGTCCAAGCTCTGCACCGTCTCCATCGCGCACAGCGACTGCACCTACGAAGAAGCCAGTGCGGTCTTTGACGCGGGAGCGTCGCACCTGACGCACCTCTATAACGCCATGCCCGGCATCCACCACCGCAAGCCCGGCCCCATTGGCGCGGGCAGCGAACGTGAAAACGTCGTCGCGGAGCTGATCTGCGACGGCCAGCACATCCACCCGAGCGCGGTGCGCATGGCGTTCAAGCTGTTTCCGGGGCGCATCTGCCTCATTTCCGACGCGCTGCGCTGCTGCGGGATGCCGGACGGGCAGTACACCCTCGGCGGACAGGACGTGTTCCTGTATGGCGGCGTAGCGAAGCTC
>CAKTXR010000122.1 GCA_934631025.1 uncultured Clostridia bacterium | reverse complement strand
CGTACTCCGTCGGGATCGCCATAAAGAAACGCGCTATCCCAAAGTGAACCTGCAAAGCCCGATGACCGCACAACATTCGAGAACGTACTAATGGCGATCCCGACCCACGCGGAATAGAAACGAATCATCCCGCAAGCCGTCCTGTTTGGCGCGTACGTCAAACAGCAGGCGTGATCCAAGCGCAAGACATTCCAATAGAAACGCAACGTCAGGCGTGAACCGAACGCAAAACGCCGCAATAGAACCGCATCGCCGCGCCGCCAGACCCCCGCGCGCACAAACGCCCGTGCCGGTCTATATCCGGCAGGCTGTACCCTTTCGCCGGCGCACAATTCACGCACATATAATGACAGACCAACGCGTCGCCGCGTCAGCGCGGAACAACGCCCCATCAAAAGCCGTCCCTTCCCCGCCCGCGCGCAAAACCGCGCCCCACACCCCCCCACGCAAAAAATCCCCGCAAAACCTCGTTCACAAGGCTCTGCGGGAGATTGAATAGTTATGCGCTTATGCGTTACTTTTTCTGCGTATCCTCGGTGCGCTCGGTCAGCGCCTGCTGGATCTTGGTCTCGCGGCGGCGGGCGACTTCCTCGCTCATGGGCTGGATGTCGCCGGCGGCGGTCAGCGCCATCTTGGTCAGCATCGGGCCGATCAGCTCATAGATCAGCACGGAGAACAGCGTGATATTGCGGATGAGCGAGCCGTCCGCCGTGCCCAGCTGCGACGCGGTGACGCACATGCCCAGCGCCACGCCGGCCTGCGGCAGCAGCGTGATGCCCAGATACTTGACGATATTGCGGTCACACTTCATGATATGCGCGCTGCTGAACGCACCCAGATATTTGCCCAGCGAGCGGAACACGATGTACACCACGCCGATGCCCACGATGGCCACATCGGCGAACACGCCCAGTTCCAGCTCCGCGCCGCTGATGACGAAGAACAGCGCGAACAGCGGCGACGTCCAGCGGTCGCACTTCTCCATCAGATCGCCGGAGAGGATGCACAGGTTGCAGAATATCGTGCCCATCATCATGCAGGTGAGCAGCGACGAAAAGCCGATGTGAACGCCGAACACCTCGAACTTGATCAGCGACAGCGCCACCGTCAGCACCACAAAGCCGATCGCCAGCGACAGGCGGTTGGAATTCGAGTTGAACAGCTTCTCCAGCTGCGTGAGGATCGCGCCCAGCAGCGCGCCCAGCCCCAGCGAGAGCACAATCTCGAGCAGCGGCTCGACAATCACGCTCACCATGTCGAACGAGCCGCTCACCATCGCGCGCGCCACGCCGAACGACACCGCGAACACCACCAGACCCACCGCGTCGTCCAGCGCGACGATAGGCAGCAGAATGTCGGTCAGCTTGCCCTTGGCCTTGTACTGGCGCACGACCATCAGCGTCGCGGCGGGGGCCGTCGCGGTCGCGATCGCGCCCAGCGTGATCGCCGAGGGCACGCTCAGCTTGTCCGGAATGGCCAGATGCAGGAGCAGCAGCGCAATATCCACCAGCACAGTGGCCGTGAGCGCCTGCACAATGCCGATCACCGTGGCCTGCTTGCCGGTCTGCCTGAGCGCCGACAGGCGGAACTCGTTGCCGATGGCAAAGGCGATGAAGCCCAGCGCCACATCGGAAATCACCCCGAGGTTCTCCACCTCTTCATACGTTGCAAATCCGATACCCGGAATCCCCAGCCGCCCCAGGCAGTAAGGCCCGATCAGCACGCCCGCGATCAGATAGGCCGTCACGGCGGGCAGCTTGAGCGGCTTAATCACGCGCGTCATCATCAGTCCGCACACCAGCGCGAAGGCAATGGACAAAAGCAGTCTCATAATCAGCTCTCCCCTAATCTCACTTTCAAAACCGCCTTATTATACATCCGGCGCGTGCAGAATACAAGCAAAAAGCCGCACTTTCATGTAAAATGTGACCGCAATACCGGCTCCGCTGTGCGGCTTCCACTTGCTGCCGCGCAGCACCACACGACCCGCCCGACCATAGGTCGGAGCCGGGCGGGTCTCCGATAGTGCGGAGCAGGCTGTGCCGGTTCCGCTTGTGGGTTATGTTTTTCCGCGCTGACGGGGCGGCCGCTGTGCGGCTTCCACTTGCTGCCGCGCAGCACCGCACGACTTGCCAAACCATAAATTGGAGTTTGGCAAGTCTCCGATAGAACTAAATCCGTTGTTCCGCACGGGCGGCAGCAGTGCGGCTTCCACTTGCTGCCGCGCAGCACCGCACGACTTGCCAAACCATAAATTGGAGTTTGGCAAGTCTCCGATA
>CAKTXR010000121.1 GCA_934631025.1 uncultured Clostridia bacterium | reverse complement strand
GCGGCGAAGGACTCGTGGCCGGCCAGGAACGCGAAACACTCGGTCTCCTCATCCAGCAGCATCGCGCCCAGATTGCCGTGGCCGATACCGACCTGACGCTGATCCGCAACGGAGCCGGGGATGCAGAACGCCTGCAGGCCGCGGCCGATGCAGCGCGCCGCGTCGGCGGCGGTCTTTACGCCTTCCTTAAACGCGATGACCGCGCCCAGTTCATACGCCCACTTGACGTTCTCAAAGCAGATGGGCTGAGTGCTCTCGACGATCTTGTAAGCGTCCACGCCGCGAGCGTTGTTGAAAGCCTTGACTTCCTCGAAATCCTTGAAGCCATATTTATCCAGCACAGGCTGAAGCTGGGGAATACGTCCTTCGTAATTCTCAAACAGGGCCATTAATCTGCACCTCCTATATTATTCTTTGCGCGGGTCGATCCACTTGACCGCGCCGTCCTCAGCCTTGAAGCGGCCATAGGTGCCGATATTCTTCTCATAGGCCTCATTGGGGGTCATGCCCTTCTTGATCGCGTCCATCATCTTGCCCAGAGACAGGAACTGATAGCCGCAGACCTGATCGTCCTTGTCCAGAGCGATCTTGAGCACATAGCCCTCGGTCATCTCCAGATAGCGGGTGCCCTTCGCCTTCGTGCCGTACATCGTGCCGACCATCGAGCGCAGGCCCTTGCCCAGATCCTCCAGACCGGCGCCGATGCGCAGGCCGTCGTCGGAGAACGCGGACTGAGTGCGGCCGTACACGATCTGCAGGAACAGCTCGCGCATGGCGGTGTTGATGGCGTCGCACACCAGGTCGGTGTTCAGCGCTTCCAGAATGGTCTTGCCGGGCAGGATCTCACTGGCCATGGCGGCGGAGTGCGTCATGCCGGAGCAGCCGATCGTCTCGACCAGCGCCTCTTCGATCACGCCGTTCTTGACGTTCAGGCTCAGCTTGCAGGCGCCCTGCTGCGGCGCGCACCAGCCGATGCCGTGGGTAAAGCCGGAAATATCCTTAATTTCTTTGGCCTGAATCCACTTGCCTTCTTCAGGGATGGGCGCGGGGCCATGGTTAGGGCCCTTGGCGACGCATACCATGTCCTCAACTTCGCGAGTATACTGCATATGTCTTTCCTCCTTAACAGGTTTATACAAGTGTATTATATCACATTTTGCGCCGTTTTTCGCGGCCTCATGCGACATTTAACACAGCGAAATCCGTCCCGCGGCGCGCTTACTTCAGCTCCATCGCGCGCTCGTGCCAGCCGCGGTTGTCGGTGAATTCGGCGTGGATACCGGCCGCGTCGACGGTCAGCGCCGTGCCGATGAAGCGGTGCGGATCGGGCGCGTCCTTGAAGAAGAACGGCTGCGAGCCGACCAGAACCGGGAACGACGCGCCGTAGCGCAGCTTTTCGTCGCCGGGCATGAAGGTGAACAGCTTGTGCTCATGGCCGCAGAGCATCAGATCCAGCCCTATTTTGTTCAGCTCCTGCGTCCATTCGGCGTAGATTTCGCGCTCGATGTCGAATTTGTCGCCGCTGTTCGCCATCAATTCAGTCATAAACGGTACATGGCAGATTGCAAAGCGTCGCTCGACGCCCGGCGCGTTGTACTCGCGGTCGGCATTTTCGACAATGCGGCGCAGGAACTCGGTCTGGCGCTGGCGGAAGCGATGGCAGCTGACGATGCCGCCGTATTCCTCGCTCGTGTCGAGCTTGTCCTCGCCGCAGTCGAGCGCAACGCCCCAGAGCTTGCCCAGCCGGAACGTGAAATAGGTGTTGCCTGTGTCCGTGCCGATGTAGTCGGTGAACTCCTCGGCATAGCGGCCGCGCGTGTCGTGATTGCCGCGCACATAAATCACGGGGCGTTCGCCGTTCGTGATGCCACCGGTCATGTCAAACACGGAGAGGATGTCGTGCTCGGTCTTGCTCTCGGCGGGAATATCGCCGTTCATCACCAGCAGATCGAGCGCATCGCCGAAAAAGCTACCGGTTTCAATCGCTTCCTGCGCGTGGGAATGTGCGTCGGCGACGTGATAGATATGGACGGGACGGCTCCAGTCGACCGGCTGGAAGGCATAGGTCTGCTTTTCAGTCTCGCCCAGCACCGGCCAGTAGGGCTTGCGCTCGGGCAGAGCGCGGAAGCAGACGGTGTATTCACGCGCCGCGTCGAGCTTGTCCATGGGCACGACGGCGCGGTGGATCAGCGTCTCACTGCGCAGAAGGCCGTTTTTCTCGTCGGGATAGACCTCGCCGCCCACTTCGACCCACGCGATTCCGTGTTCCGTGGTATTGAAGAGGATCTGATAGTCGTGGCCTACGACATAGACGCAGGCTTTTTTGTCGAACATTGTTCAAACCTCCCTTTGTATAATTTGGAATTGAAACGCCGCGTAAAGCGCAC
>CAKTXR010000120.1 GCA_934631025.1 uncultured Clostridia bacterium | reverse complement strand
GCATCAACCTCACCGGCAGCGACCGCGAGGCCGTCAAGGCGCAGGCCGTGCGCATACTGGACGCCTGGCGCGCCTATTCCGATCCCGAGTGCGGCATTTACGCCCAGACCGACGCGCCGCACAACACCGTCACGCCCATACTGCGCAGAAAGGGCGATCTGTGGAGCCTGAATCTCGTGCTGCGCAACAACCGAACCGACGCGGAGCACCCGCTGGGCATCTTCCATCCGCACGCGGCGCTGCACCACATCAAGAAGGAGAACATCGGCCTGATCGAGGTCATGGGCCTGTTCATCCTCCCCGGCCGCCTGCTGAACGAGCTGGGCGAGCTGTCGAAGTATCTCACCGGCGAAATCGCGCTGGACGACGCGCCGGCCGCCGATTCTCCGCTCGCCAAGCACTACGACTGGGTGCGCGGCCTCGCCGCCGAAACCGGCTGCGCGCTCACGCACGACGAGGCCGTTGAAGCGATCCACAAGGCGCTGGCCGTCAAGTGCGCCGCCGTGCTGGCCGACGCGGGCGTTTACAAGCACACAGAAGCCGGCCGCGCGGGCGTAATGCGCTTTTTGAACAGCATCGGCTATACCGAGGCCTGACCCGCACAACTCAAACCGCTATAACGCAGAAGAAAGGACGATCCTCATGAACGCCATGGTTCTTCACAACGACGAGCTTGAGCTGAAAAAACTGGAAGGCGGCTGCGCCCGCAAGGTGCTCAGCTACAACAAGGACATGATGATGGTCGAGGTACACTTTGCCGAGGGCAGCAAAGGCGCGCTTCACTCTCATCCGCACACGCAGTGTACCTATGTGCGCTCCGGCCTGTTCGAATTCACCATTGACGGTGAAAACGTCATCGTCGGCCCGGGCGACAGCATCTGCTTTGAGCCGAACGTCCCGCACGGCACGCTCTGCCTTGAGGCGGGCATACTGATCGACTGCTTCACCCCTGCCCGCGAGGACTTCCTGAAATAATGTAAGAAAAAAACTCCGCCATGCGCCGCTCGTCACACGAGACGCGTTCGGCGGAGTTTTTCGGCCGTTTTTTAAAGCGCGGAAACATCTCATTTCAAAGAGACGCTTCCGCGCTTTCATGATGCGATTTTACGCCCTGACGACCGCCCGACTGCCCATAGGCAGATCGAACGTCAGGCATCCGTCCTCTCGGCGCGCGTCGACGCTCTCTCCGTCGATCGTCACGCTGCACGCGCCGTCCATGCGGTCGCAGCGCAGACGCACCGCGCCGCCATGCCGCGCCGTCAGCGCGATTTCCTCCACGCGGCCATTCGTCCAGCGCGCGTCGACCACCACGTTGCCGCGCGCGACCAGCCCCTCAAAACAGCCGCTCGCCCATTCGTCCGGCAGCGCGGGCAGCACGTCGATAAAGCCGGCCTGGCTTTGCAGCAGCATCTCGCACACGCCGGACACGCCGCCGAGATTGCCGTCGATCTGGAACGGCGGATGCGCGTCCCACAGATTCGGGAACGTGCCCTTCGAGAGCAGCGTGCGATAGAGCTTATGCGCGCGGTTGCCGTCCATGACGCGCGCCCACGCGTTGAGCCGGTGCGCCATCGCCCAGCCCGTCGATTTGTCGCCGCGCAGATTGAGCGTCGTGCGCGCCGCCTCCATCCATTCGGGCGTATTGCGGTTGATGACCGAGCCGGGATACAGGCCGCACAGGTGCGAAATGTGCCTGTGCTCCCATTCGCCGATCTCGCCGTACGCGTTTTCCTCGCGGTATTCTTTGACCTGACCGGACGTTCCCACCTGCACGGGATCGAGATGATCGATCTGTGCCTTCGCCGTCTCAACCACCTGATCGCTCTCGCCCAGCAGCGCGGCGGCCTTGATGAGATCGTGCTGATTTTCCCAGATCAGCTGCTGATCGAACGCGCAGCCGGTCGTATGGTAATACGCGCCGCCCGCCACATAATGCCCCGCGATCATCTGCTCGGGCGAAGCGGAATACTTGGCCAGATACGCGCCGTCCCGCTCCACAAGCGTCTTTTCGAGGAAAAGCCCCATATCGTGCAGCATGGGATAAGTCACGTCGCGCAGCACGCGCTCGTCCTGCGTAAAGGCGTAATACTCCCAGAACAGGATCGACGTGAACGCCCCCATGCCCGGACCGCTGTGCCCGATGCCCCATGCGCCCGTCTCGGGATCGCGCCGCAGATCGACGTTTATGCTGTACGGCCGCCCCGCCGTGCCGATCATCCAGCCGTTCGTGCCCGGCGCGGTGTAGTTTTCCGGCATCAGCTCGCGGATGTAGAAATCAGCGCCGCTGCGCGCTTCGTCCATGTAGGCGCGCGCGTAATCGGCATAGGCCGTGAACGTCTCGGCCAGATTGGCGGGGAACGACGGCCAGTAGTTCATCTGCACATTGATGTTGTGCCAGTAGCCCGAGCCCCACGGCGACTGATCATAGCAGTTCCACACGCCCTGCAAATTGGCCGGCAGCGTGCCCGGCCGCGAGGAGCTGATCAGCAGATGCCGCCCGAACTGGAAATACACCATTTCGAGATAGCCCAGCCTTTCGCCCGCGGCGTAGCGGGAGAGCAGCTCGTCGGTGGGCAGCTCATAGCCGGCGGCGGGAATTTCAAACGTCACGCGCCCCATGAGCGAGCGATAATCGGCCCTGTGCCGCTCGAGCAGCGCGTCATAGCCCTTTGCGCAGGCCTCGTCCAGCAGGCGGCATACCATCGCGTGCGGATGCGGAT
>CAKTXR010000119.1 GCA_934631025.1 uncultured Clostridia bacterium | reverse complement strand
AGAACCGCAGCGCCCCGCCGCCCGATATGCGCGCACCCACGCCCGTGCCGGTCTATATCCGGCCAAACGCAGCCTTTCGCCGGCGCACAATTCACGATCCTGTCATTCGCACTCACGCATCTTCGCGCCAGCGCGGATAAACGCCTTGAGCAGAACCGGCACAGCC
The DNA here is from genome assembly GCA_934631025.1 of uncultured Clostridia bacterium. Classification (GTDB taxonomy): domain Bacteria; phylum Bacillota; class Clostridia; order Christensenellales; family Aristaeellaceae; genus Firm-10. The sequence continues at coordinate 2,559 of CAKTXR010000119.1, read as the reverse complement.
CGCGGCCCCCATCCTTTTTCTCCCCGCGCCGGAACCAACATCGATCAGTCGCAAATTGAAAACGCCCCACTCCCAAAAGCACGCCGCCCCGCCGAATCCACGCAATCGCGCAGATTCCAGCGGGGCGGCATTTTCAATTATATAAAACCACTCACTTTACGCCGAACACGTCGCGCACGGCCTCCAGATAGGCGTAGCCATCCTCCACGGACGGCTCCATGAAGTTGCCCTCCGTCCACTCGTTCCAGGTGGTCAGCGTGATGAAATCGCCGGTGAAGCGGCCGCTCAGATAGAAATCGCGGGCGGCGATCAGCGCGCGGCGGAAATCGGCGACGTTCTTTTTGTCCGTGATCCACGAGAACGGATAGCCGATGTCGTCGTACATATCGGACGGCACGGTGCGCGGGCTTGAATCCCAGCCCTGCGCCACGGTGATGTTCATCGGCAGATTCACGCTCGCCGTCACCTGCTCAAAGCCCTCAATGCCGTTGTCTACAAACTCGGAATACGGATACGCCGGCCATTTCGCCTCGGTGCGCGGCCTGTTCGGCCAGCCATAGCACGCGCAGCCGTCGATCCCCAGACTCCTGAGCAGCGCCGTGTCGTTCTCGGGCGTGGTGTGATCAAAGTTGACCGTCGCCAGATACAGCTCCCTGCCCAGCGCCTTTCTGACGCGCGCGCGGAAATCGTCCAGCGCCATGCGCGCGCCCTGGACGCCGCCCATGCCCGCGATGAACTTGGGCAGATGCCAGAGGATGAAGTACAGCTTCTCCTGCCCTTCGTGGTTGATCGTCAGATAGCAGTCGCGCGTCATGCACTCGTGAATGATGTACTCCGAGCCGTTGTAGAAGCCCTGCGGAGACAGCTCGCCCGGCAGCAGCGAGCGCGCCGCGTTGCGGTAGGGCGCGGGATGAACGTAAATCGGATCGTGATTGCACCACATGAGCGCAATCTTGAAGTTTCTGCGCGTCTCCATCGCCTTGAAGAACGCCTCGAGCGCCTTCAGCCGGTAGCCGCCCTCCTGCTCGAACCAGTAAAAATCCCACATGAAGCCGTCCACGCCGTATTCCAGCGCCGTGTCGATCTTGCGGCCCATGACGGCGGGATCGGACTCGTCCTCATAGCCCCAGAGCGGATGATAAATCACATGGTCGTCGAAGCGCTTGGCGGCGTATTTCACGCCCTGCCACTCGCTCCAGCCATGGCCGTGCCAGCGCTCGTTGAGCGGGTCGCCGGGATGCCAGTTCGGGAAATACCACGCGTAAACGGGAATCTTGCTCATATCTTTCTCCTCCTCGCCGCGTTCTTCGCTGCCCTTATTGTAACAGCCGCGCGGAACCGGCGCAAGCGAGCATCTGTCCAATTTTAGCACAATCTGTCCATTTTGGCCTTGACAGAGCCGCGCCGCGCGCTTATCATGAAGGCGGGAGGGAGAGCCATGGCCTATATCGAGGATTATGATCTGGCGATCGGCGCGGTGACGCTGGCGCAGTTCGGCGGGATGTCGGGCCGCCCCTACACCAGCTATGCGCAGGGCCGGCGGGTGTGCGGGCTTGTGGCGGGCGTGTCGGGCGCGGCGATCTACGCGCTGCCGGACGGGCGGGAGATGCGGCTTTCGGCGGGCGAGGCGGCATTGATTCCGGCTGCGAGCCGCTATACCGTGCGCGCGGCAGACGGCGAGAACTTTGTACACTACACGGTCAATTTCACGGTTTTGACCGGCACGGGCGCGCTCGAGGGGTTGAACGCGTCGGAAAGCATCGAAATCGTGCGCATGAGCCGGCCCGAGCACTGGAAAACGCGGCTGGACGCGCTGCTCAGGGCCTGGAACGGCCGCCTGCCGGGCTATGCGCTGCGCTGTCGGTCGGAGCTGTACGCGCTTCTGCCCGAGTTCTTCGACGAGCGGATGCGCAGCGCGGTGGGCGGCGCGGCCTATGAAAAGACGCTGCCGGCGCTGCGGCTGATGGAAGCGCGCTATGCCGATCAGCTGACGCTCCATGAGCTGGCGGCGGCGTGCGCGCTGAGCGAAACGCATTTCCGGCGGCTGTTCCGGCAGGCCTACAACGCCGCGCCGATCGACTATCTGCTCGATCTGCGCCTGAAGCGTGCGGACGATCTGCTCATGAGCGGCCGCTGCACAGTGGCCGAAGCGGCGCTGCAAACCGGCTTTCGCGACGAGAGCTATTTCTGCCGCTGCTTCCGGCGGCGCATGGGGATCTCGCCGGGGCGGCGGGCGCAGGCGGCGAGCGGCGGGGCGCGGGAGTGAACGGCGTTTATGCGGCGCGTCTCCGCAGATAGCAGGCGATGGGGAACGAAGGGGGTATGTGCGGGCGCTGCATCGTGCCGGCTGTGCCGGTTCCACTTGCTGCCGCGCAACATAACACGAGCTGCCCGACCATAGGTTGGAGTCGGGCAGCTCTCCAATAGAGCTGAGGCGGTTCTGTTTGAAGGCGTTTGTCCGCGCTGACGCGGCGGGGCGATAGTTCGCTTCATATGATTGTGAATTGTGCGCCGGCGAAAGGCTGCGTTTGGCCGGATATAGACCGGCACGGGCGTGGG
>CAKTXR010000118.1 GCA_934631025.1 uncultured Clostridia bacterium | reverse complement strand
GCGCTGTTCGTTGCACCGGAAGGCTGCACGCGAATCATCATGATCTCCGCGGCGGCGAAGGGTATGACGGGTCGCTTCAGCGCGCTGGCGGTGACGAACGCCGACGTTGTGGGCGGCGGCGTGGAGGAGAAAATCGCGCGTGCGGCGGAGGAGGTTCTGCGGCGGCGCAGGCCGAAGGCGCTGTTCATCGTCACCAGCTGCATCGCGGATTTCATCGGCGCGGATCGCTCGATCTATCTGGACGCGCTGCGCGAAAGGCATCCCGAGACGCTGATCATGGACGCGCGCATGGATCCGATCAACCGAAAGAGCGGCCTGCCGCCCATCGTGCGGATGCAGAAGCTGTTCGGCGGCGCGTTCGAGCGCACGGGCGCGGATCGGGCGGTCAATGTGCTCGGCAGCTTTACGCCGCCCGAGGAGGGGCAGGAGCTGCTCGACCATCTGCGCGCGCGCGGCTATGAAGCGCGCCATGTCTATCGCTGCGAGACGCTCGATCAGCTGCGCAAAATGGGAAACAGCGCGCTCAATCTGGTCGTTCATCCCTCGGCGGTTCCGGCGGCGCGCGATTTGCAGGCGCGGCTGAGTATGCCGTGGGTCGATCTGACGGCGGTTTCGGACGAAACCGGACTCATCGCGGCCTGCGACGCGGCGTGTCGGGTGCTGGATCTGCCGCCGGTCGATATGGAAGGCGCAAAATCGCGCTGCATGGACGCGGTGGACGCGCTGAAGGGCGCGCTGAACGGCCGTCCGCTGCGCATCGACGACGGCTACGTTCGCCGCTGCGATCTGCTGGCCGAGTTTCTGGCAAAGAGCGGCGTGCCGGTGGAAATGCTGTTCGCGTCCGGCTTATCGGACGAAACGCGTGCCGCGCTGGCGGGACTGGACGTTCGCGTTGAAGAGAGCGATGCGCCCGAGTGCGCCTTCGCTGCGGAGCAGTTCCACAATCCCGAGGCCGTGTGCGCGGGGGACTACGCCGCGTGGGCTTCGGGAAGCGGGCATTATGCGATCGGCCTGACGTTCTCGAGCCGGTTCGGCTTCGGCGGGCTGACGAGCGCGCTCTGCGATCTGGTAAAGGCCTGCCGAGAGGAGCGGCCGCACGAGGAGATGCGCCATTGCGGAACGGGGTGCTTCGGATTATGAGGGATATGCGCTTTACGGTGCCCAATCTCACGCCCGATCTGGGCGGCGCGGCCTCGCTGCTCTATGAGCTGGGCGGCATGACGATCTTCCACGACGCGGCGGGCTGCTGCGAAAACTATGCGGCGTTCGACGAGCCGCGCCTGATGAAGAGCGCCTCGATGGTCTACAGTTCGTCGCTGCTTCATATGGACGCGGTGCTGGGCAACGACGAGCCGCTCGTTGCCGGCGCGGTCGAGACGGCCGCTCGCCTGAAGCCGCGCTTCATCGCGATCCTGGGCACGCCGGTGCCGTCGGTTATCGGCATGGATCTGGATGGAATTGCCGCCGAGATCGAATCGCGCGCGGGGATACCGGCGCTCGCCGTGCATACGGGCGGGTTCGAGCCGTATACGTCGGGCGCGGGCAAGGCGCTGCGCACGCTGCTGGAGCGCTTCGTCAGAGAGCCGCGCGGCGAAAGGGCGGGCGTGAATCTGCTCGGCGCGACGCCGCTGGATTTCGACGCGGGTCTGATCGCGCGCATGAAGCGGACGCTCGAAGGGGCGGGGCTTTACGTCAACGCGGCGCTGTGCATGGGCGCGTCGCTCGAGGATGTGGAAAACGCTTCCAATGCGGCGTATAACATCGCGGTCAGCCGCGCGGGTCTGCCGGCGGCGCGGTATCTTGAGGAGCATTTCGGAACGCCGTTTGACGCGTTCGTGCCCCTGACGGCGGCGCAGGCGCTCCGGCGCGGCCGGCTCCATGAAACGGGGGCGGGCAAGCGCGCGCTCGTTGTCGGCGAGGAGATCATGGCGCGCTCGCTCGGCGATGCGCTGAACGAAAAGGGCTATCGCGCGTCGTTTTTGTCGGACGGCGCGGCGGAGGACGAAATCGCGCGCGCGGCGGAAGGAGCCGAGCTTGTGATCGCCGATCCGCTGATCAGGCCGCTGGTTTCGCCGCCCACTGAGTTTATCGAATGTCCGCACAGGGCGCTTTCGGCGCATCTGTTTGAGGATAGAGCGCCCGCGCAGGTCATTGAGAGCCTGCTGGGCGAATAGGAAAGGGAGGAACATACCATGAAAAAGCTCATTGGACTGATCCTGGCGCTCGCGCTGTGCGCGTGCAGCATCATGCCCGCCATGGCGGAGGATGCGACGCGCACCGTCACCGACACCATCGGCAACGAGATCACCATGCCCGCCGAGATCAACCGCATCGCGATCATCTCGACGATGCCGCTGGCCTCCGTGTTCTGCATGGTGGAGGAATCGGGCGAGAAGCTGGTCGGCCTGACGCCGGCCTCGAAGAACGCGGCGATGAACTCCTTCGTGCGCCGCATCGCGCCGGAGATCGAGAACATTTCGACGGCCTTCGCCGAGGGCGAGAGCGTCAACGTCGAGGAGGTCGTCAAGCTGAATCCCGACGTGGTGTTCTATAACACCAACAACGCCGCGGACGTGGCGGCGGTCGAGCAGCTCACCGCGCTGAACATTCCCTGTGTGGGCTTCAGCACCAGTCTGGGCGACTGCAATACTGTCGAGACGTTCAACACCTGGGCGACGCTGATCGGCGAGGTGCTGGGCAAGGAAGTGCGCGCGCAGGAGATCGTCGAGTACGGCCGCAAGGCGCAGGAAATGGTCGCCGAGCGCGTGGGCAAGCTCACCGACGAGGAAAAATCCACCGCGCTGATTCTGGCCAACTACACCCAGTCCGCCATCGTGGCCGCCGGCAACACCTTTGGCCGCTACTGGCTCTCCGCCATCGGCGCGGACAACGTGGCGCTTGAAATCGACAAGGCCATTTCGCCGGTCTCGCTGGAGCAGATCTATGCGTGGGATCCCGACGTGATCTTCCTCAACAGCTTCAGCGCCTTCACTGCCGAGGACATTCTGAACAGCACCGCCGTCGAGGGACAGGACTGGAGCCAGCTGACCGCCGTCAAGAACGGCCGCGTCTACAAGCTGCCGCTGGGCGTTTACTACTGGTTCCCGCCGTGCTCCGATTCGCCGCTGGCGCTCCAGTGGAT
>CAKTXR010000117.1 GCA_934631025.1 uncultured Clostridia bacterium | reverse complement strand
ACCGGCTATGAGAACAGCTTCAAGTTCGACTCGCAGCTGATCTCGGACGACGCGACGATCGCCTATCTGTACAGCATTGGCCGCGACCAGAAAACCGGCAGCGACGCGGAGACCGACTATGTGCGCGTGGATCTGTTCGACACGGCCAGCTCGGGCGCGTATAAGGCGCGCAAGTTCCGCGTGGCGGTGGAGATCACCTCGATCAGCGGCGCGGGCACCGAGATCGTGAAGGTGTCCGGCAGCCTGCATCAGATCGGCGACGCGGTGCAGGGCACGTTCAATCCGACGACTAAGGCGTTCACGGCCAGCACCTGAACGGACTTGACGGACTGATTTTTCTGAAAGCCTGCCGGCGATATGATCGGCGGGCTTTTTGAGCAATCAGGAGGTGCAGATTATGGCGATCAATATGAAAAACACCCCGCCCACAATCGAGATAAACGGCGCGCGCTATGCGCTCCATATGAGCGACAACGACGTGCTCGCGCTCTGCCGCGAGGCGCGCCGGCGCGTGATGGACATACACATCGGCGCGGAGGACGAGGCGCTATCCTTCCTCCAGTGGGCGGCGGAGTGGCTGGACAGGCTGCTGGGCGAGGGCGCGGCGGCGGCTATTTTCGAGGGCGCGCCGGTCGATCTGGCGGGGATGCTGGGGCTTTACAACGCCATCGCCGCCGAGAGGAGCGCGGCGCACAGGCAGTACATCAAAGACAGATACGGAGTGTGAGCATGGAACAGACGATGATTGCGGCCTGGCTGGCCGAACAGGGCTATCGCACATCGCCGCGCGCATGGGAGATCATCCGCGCGTGCGACGACTGGTACCGCGCGCGGGAGACGCAATACCACCGCCGCGTGAACGTCAACGGCTGCGCCTACACCGTGCCGCGCATCGGCTTTGCGCGCAGGCTGGCCGGCGACGACGCGAATCTGTGCGAGCTGATCGAGATCAACGGCGGCGGGAACAGCGCGGCGCAGTTCGAGCGCCTGAACGAATTGCTGGCGGACAACCGTTTCCAGAGCGAATACCGCCGTCAGCTGGAGCTGGTGGCGGCGGAGGGCACGGCGGCGGCCTATGTGTGGCTCGAGGACGCGCAGGGCTACACGGACGGCACGCTGCGCGGCGGCCGCATCCGCATCGCCTATGTGGACGCGCTGGGCTTCTTCCCGCTGACCGTGGTCAACGGCGAGGTGATCGAGGCGGCCTTTGCGGGCGAGAGCTACACGGGCGGCAGGACGGAATACACCGTCACGATCTGCCGCCATATCGGCGGGGCGTATGTCTACGACGTGGCGCGGCTCGACCAGCGCGGGCAGGAGATCCCCGGCAGCCGCCGCGTCTGCACGCTGGGCAGCGTGAAGCCGTTTAACGTGCTGCGCACCGCCAATGTGAACACATTCGACGATATGCAGGGCTACGGCTATCCGAAAATGTACGACCAGATCCCGCTGCTGGCCGCGCTGGACATGGCCTTCGAGGGGCTGAGCAGCGACATCGAGACCAGCGAGAAGCTGACGCTCATCAACGAGCGGCTCTGCCAGTTCGACGACACCGGCCGCCCGATCCTGCCCAACGAGCAGATGAAGCGCCGCTTCGTCATGCTGGGCGAGAAGCTGCCCGACGAGAAGGACGTGATTCACGACGTATCGCCCGCCATCCGCATAGACGCGTTCAAGGCGACGATCGAGCTGATTCTCCAGCTGCTCGGCCAGAATTTCGGCTTCGGCACGAAGAAATACGCGCTGGACGGCGCGGCGCAGTCGATCGTGACCGCGACGCAGTACATCGGCGAGCGGCAGGACATGATGCAGGAACTCAACCGCCAGCGTCAGGAGGCGCGCGCCTACATCGGCGGCCTTGCGCGGGCGCTTTTATGGTTCGACAACGCCTATGGCGGCGCGCGGTGGGATCTCGACGCGCCGGTGCTGATCGAGTTCGACGACAGCTACATCACCAGCCGCAACGAGCAGATCGAGCAGATGCGCGCGGACGTATTGAGCGGCGTGGGCGGCGTATATGTGCGCGCGCAGTACCTTATGGCGCGCTACAATCTGGACGAGCAAGAAGCCATGAAGTGGGCGGCGCTTGCCGATACCGACGCGCCCGAGGAGGCGATCGACTGATGGAGCGCTTTACGCTGACGAAGGCCGCCTTTCCGGACGCATGGCGGGGGTATAAGCTCAACACGGACTTTCGAGACGTGCTGACGATTCTTGCTGCGCTCAACGATCCCGAGCTGAGCGGCGCGGAGAAGATCATGATCGCGCGCAGACGGCTCTTTGCGGACGACGCGCCGGCGGCGGGCGAGGTCATGGACGCGTTTACATGGTTCGAGTCCTGCGGCCTGGAGCGGGAGAGCGCACCGGACGCGGCGCGGGATTTCGACTTTGAAACGGACGCGCGGGAGATCTACGCGTCGTTTATGCAGGTGTACGGCATAGACCTCATGCAGCCGCTGCACTGGTGGGCGTTCTCGGCGCTTCTGGACGGCGTGACGGCCGCGCCCTGCGCCCTGCGTGAGAAGCTCCGCCTGCGCCACATGGACGACAGCCGCGCTCAGGCGGACGCGGCCCTCGAGCGGGCCAAGCGCGCGGCGGCGATCGAGGACGCGATCAGCCTGACCGACCGCGCCCGCGACGACGCGCTGCGCCGGAGACTGGCCGAGGGGCTGCCGTTTGACGACCTGCTGGAGGGAGAACTATGAGCGACGGAACGCTGAGATTTGACACGCGCATCGACACGAGCGGCTTTGAACGCGGCATGAGCGACATTGAGAGCCGCACGAGCCGCATCGGCGACATCATCAAGGGCACGCTGGGCGCGGACGTGCTGAAAAAGGCGGCCGAGAGCGTGATCGAGTTCGGCAAAAAGGCGATCAGCCTGGCCAGCGATCTGGACGAGGTGCAGAACGTCGTGGACGTGACGTTTGGGGAGGCCGAGGACAAGATCGAGCGCTTTGCCGAGACCGCTTCGCAGCAGTTTGGACTCACCGAGATCCAGGTGAAGCAGTTCAGCGGCACGTTCGGCGCGATGGTCAAGAGCATGGGCCTGAGCGAGAGCGCCGCCGCCGATCTGGCCCTCGACATGACCGGCCTGACCGCCGACATGGCTTCGTTCTACAACCTCGATCACGAGACGGCCTTTGAGAAGCTGCGCGCCGGACTGAGCGGCGAAACCGAACCGCTCAAGGCGCTGGGCATCAACATGAGCGTGGCCAATCTGGAGGCGTTCGCGCTGGCCGAGGGCATCGAGACGGCCTA
>CAKTXR010000116.1 GCA_934631025.1 uncultured Clostridia bacterium | reverse complement strand
TGGCGATCCCGACGGGAGACGGGGAACGGAGTCGGCTATACAAAAAGAAGCGCCGCGTTGGGTGGGCGTTCCTTTTGATATGAACTGCTTTTTCGTTATGACCCCGCGGGGAGTACGCTGGGGCTGAAATGTGGAAGCCGCACTGCGGCCGCCCCAGACTGCGCCAAAGAGCCAAATGTGGAAGCCGCTCTGCGGCCTCTCTGGACTCTCCTCATTTGGGTCGCGGCAGAGTGCCTCTTTGCAAAACATCGCAATAATTGCTATCTTTGAACACCGCACCCGCGTCCCGCAGCACTCGGGTACACGGAAAGACCTGACCGGCTCCAATTTATGGCCGGTCAGGTCGGGCTGTATAGCAATGATTCCTACTATATCAATCGTCCAGACTCGAAGCGCCCCCAAGCGCTGAAGAGTCGGGTTGCGTGCGCGAAGCGGAGAGGAAGCCGGCACTGCCGGCCGAAGCGGTGTGTCAGCGGGCACTGCCCGCCGGGCCGACGAACGCAAACGACGGCTTGGCGGTCAATACGGCGCGCATCGCGTCGTTGACCGAATCGTAGGTGATCGCGTCCAGCTTCTCGATCATCTGATCCTCGGACTGCGTGTCGTGCAGCAGCAGCATACGCCGTCCCAGCGCATTCATGCGCGCCGAAGCGCTCTCCTGCCCCAGCACATAGCCGCCCTTGATCTGCGTGCGCGTCTGCTCGAACTCGTCGCGCGTCACGCCAGTCTTGATCAGCGCTTTCACTTCCTCGTCGATCAGCCCCAGCACCGTGTCCGTATTCTGCGGACTCACGCCCGCGTAGATCGTCAGCATTCCCGTCGCCGTGTAGAAGCTCGGATAGCTGTACACCGAATACGCCATGCCGCGCTCCTCGCGAATACGCTGGAACAGACGCGAACTCATCGCGCCGCCCAGTATGCTGTTGAAGATCGAAATCGGAAAGACTTCCTTCGCGCCGATTTTGCACGCCGGATAGCCCAGCGAGATGTGAACCTGCTCGATGTCCTTTTCGCGGCGCAGGCTCTGCGGCTCGGCCGGACGCACGACGTACTCCGGACAAGCGCCCGCGCCCATCTTCCATTCGCCGAAATACTTCTCCGCCAGCGCGACCAGCTTCTCCCAGTCGTAATTGCCGGCCACCGCCAGCACGGCGCATTCGGGGCGATACATTCTGTCGCGATAGGCCACCAGCCTGTCGCGCGTAAAGGCGCGCACGTTGTCCGCCGGGCCAAGGATCGGCCAGGCCAGCGGCTGATCGCCGTACTGCGCGGCCATGATCAGCTCGCTCACCAGATCCTCCGGCTCATCCTCGGCCATGGAGATCTCCTCCAGCACAACGCCGCGCTCCTTGGCCAGCTCCTTCTCGTCGAATGTGGAATGGATCACCATGTCGCTGAGCACGTCCATGGCCAGCTCGGTGTGCTCGTCGATCACCTTGGCATAATAGCAGGTGCATTCCTTGGCCGTGAAGGCGTTCAGCTGACCGCCCACCGCGTCCATGACCTCGGCGATCTGGCGCGCCGTGCGCTTCTCCGTGCCCTTGAAGAGCATATGCTCGAGGAAGTGGCTCAGGCCGTTCTCCTCGCGCGTCTCATACTGCGATCCGGCGGCGATCCATACGCCCACCGACACAGAGCGAAAATGCGGCAGACGCTCGCCGATGAGCGTCAGGCCGTTCGATAGCTTGCATTGATCGTACATAGTCGTCCTCCGAAATTGTCATTCCATCAGATTTTCCAGCAGCTTTTTGGCGCGCAGTATGTCCTCGGTCTGCTTTTCGCCGCTGATTTCGCGCTCGATGGTCAGCGCGCCGTCATAGCCCAGCGCCTTCAGCTTTTTCATCACCAGCGGGAAATTGACCAGCCCCTCGCCCAGCGGCGTCTCGCGCCCCAGCTTCCAGCCGTCGGTCGGCCAGCAGCCGTCCTTGACGTGTACGTCCATCACATAGCGCCCCAATATCTCCAGCGCGTCCAGCGGATGCGCCTTGCCGTACAGGATCAGATTGGCCGTGTCCAGATTGATCCCCAGATTACCCGTGCCCACGTCCTCAATGGCGCGCAGCAGCGTCACCGGCGTTTCCTGACCGGTCTCGAACAGGAAAGACTGGCCGTTGTCCTTCATGTGCTGCGCCACCTCGCGGATCGCGTCGATCATGCCGGCGTACTGCGGGTCGTGCGGGTTCTCCGGAATGAAGCCGGCGTGCGTCGCCACCTGCTTTACGCCCAGCGACAGCGCAAAATCTGCCGACGTTTTCAGCTCCTGCACGCGGCGATGGCGATAGGCCGCGGGCAGCAGACCCAGCGTCACCGGCCCCTCCGTGAAGTTCCAGACTGCCGGCCCCGACCAGCCCGCCCAGAACGTGGAAATCGTCACGTCATAGCGGCGGCAGGCCTCCATGATCTCCCGCGCCAGATCGGGCGTATAAATGCTCACGTCGTAATTGCTGAGCTGGCAGGAATGAATCCCCAGCTCAGCGACCTTCTTCAGGCTCTCGTCGATGTTATTCAGGCCATGACCGACCATAACGCCGATTTTCATGACGCCGTTCCTCCTTTTTATCGCGAACGGACTTTTTTCGTCCCTCCGCATCGAAAAATTCGTCTTTCTCTCTTCATCAGCTTAACCGCGTATCTGCGCCTTCGGGCGGAACGTGGGAAGCGCTTCTTAGAAAAAACGGGAGAGGCCGAATCGACTCTCTCCCGTAAAGTTATATCCGTGTCTTATCGATCGCGGCGCGGGCCACGGCGGTCGTCGCGGCGGGGGGCCGGACGGCGCACGGGCATGGACTCGTCGTCGTACACGATGTCGTTGCGCAGCAGGTTGATGCGGCCCTGCGCGTCGATCTCGGCGACCTTGCACTCGAGCGTATCGCCGATCTTCACAACGTCCTCCACCTTGTCCACGCGGCCGTTGGCCAGCTTGGAGATGTGGATCATGCCGTCCTTGCCGGGGGCATACTCGACGAACGCGCCGAAGGGCATGATGCGCGCCACAGTGCCGGTGAACACGTCGCCGACCTTCAGCTCGCGGACGATGCCTTCGATGATGCTCTTGGCCTTCTGAGCCGCAGCCACGTCCTCGGTGGCGATGTACACGCTGCCGTCGTCCTCGATGTCGATCTTCACGCCGGTCTGCTCGATGATCTTGTTGATCATCTTGCCGCGCGGGCCGACGACCTCGCCGATCTTCTCGGGGTCGATGCGGAACTGGATGATCTTGGGCGCGTACTTCGACAGCTCCTCGCGCGGGGCGGGCAGCACCTCGAGCATCTTGCCCAGGATGTGCATACGGCCGTCGTAAGCCTGAGCCAGCGCCTGACGCAGGATCGCCTCGTCGATGCCCTTGATCTTGATGTCCATCTG
>CAKTXR010000115.1 GCA_934631025.1 uncultured Clostridia bacterium | reverse complement strand
TCGTCCAGGCTCATGTCGGCAATAATCATTGCAATTCATCCTCCCGTGTGGTATACTGTCGTTGGTTCTTTTTCCTCAGTGCCTCGTGTGCCGTGCCAGCGGCCGCGGGGCTATATTTTTTCCTGCCGGTTGATCTTGCTCGCATCGTTCGACAGCTGACAGCCCGCATAGCCGCAGCCCATCGCGCCGGGGTCGGGTTCATCGGCGTATTTCCTCAGCAGCGCTCTGACCCTGCACTGCCGGCTTTCCGCGCCGCTCTTCAGGCACACGCTGCACCGGCTGTCCAGCACGATGGACACGAACTGCCACTCGTCCGACATCGGCATGACGACCTCTTCCTCACGCCGCGCCGCCGCAATGCGCTCAAGGCCCAGCGTGTAATCGCGGCTTTGGCGGAGCACCTGCGCGCGCATTTCCGGCTCGACGTTTTCCATGGCGCGCTCGATCAGCCGCCGGCAGACGCTCTGCACCGTGCCCAGATCGCGGTTGAGATACTTGTAATCGGCAAGCCGCTTCCCCAGATCGCACGCGGCCAGCCGGAACGACCGCGAGAGCATATCCATGTGCATGATCCCCCGCCGCTCTTCAGGCCGCAGACGGCGCGCGGCGTAATCCCTGTAATCGCTCATCTCGTTCAACCTCCCATCACCATGATCGCGAGCGCCACCATCAGCGCGGCGCAGCCCGCCCCCGCGAGGAACAGCGCCGCCATGCGCACAGCCGTGATCCAGCGCAAATCGCGCTGCTTCTCTTCGGCGATTTCGCGCTCGTATCGGGCGAAGCGCGCGGCCTGATCGCGCTTAATCCGCGCGGCATAGGCGGCATTTTCGCGGCGCAGGCGCTTGATTTCGCCCGCGAGGACGCACTCGCGCAGGAACGCGTCGGTCGCGTCCTTCGCGCGGAGGGTTTTGGTCAATCCGTTGTCCATGGGGTTTTCTCCTTTCGTTGGCTCCTGTAGGCGTTCCGTTCGGCGCGCACGATGATTCGATCATAGGTGCAGCCGCTCAGGATAAAGCGCAGCAATGTCAGCGTGCGCCGCCGCTCAATCCGTACCGGCCGATCCAGCCGCTTAAACCCGCCCTCGCGGAGCATCCCGCAGCGGCGGAAGGCGTTGTCGGCGGCGTGCGGGTGGTCGGCAGGGTAAAGGCGGGCGGTCATGCGCCGGCCTCCCTGTCCAGCCGCACCTTGATCCTGAAAGCGTGGCAGCCGGTCTTTGCGGCCTTATACGCCGCGTCGAATTTGGCGCGGGCTTCCCTGGCCGATTCGGCGCGGACGGTCATCTCGCGGGCGAACTCCTGACGGTTCGTCTTGATGTAGTAGCTGACGATGTAGCTCTTCACTGGCTTGTCCTCCTATGGGGGCGGTGTTCCCGCCCGCGGTTGTATTCTCAGCCCCTCGGCGCGTCCTCGTCCTCCGCGCAGCCGCGCAGATCGAAATACTGCGCGTTTTCGTCGGCGCTCTGATAGTGCCTTTTCAGGCGGCCGTTCTCGTCGAACAGCTCGTCGCGGTGGTTCTCGGCGATGCGATCAGCCTCCGCCCACAGCGCCCGGATCTCGCGCTTGCGGACTTCCGGATCGCGGATCAGGCACGAATCGTCCAGATAGCCGGTGCCCCATTTGGACACCACCTTGTACAACAGCGCCATAGCGTTCCTCCCTTTCCGCCCCGATCGGGGCTTTTTAATCTTATGGTGCGCGGCCTTGTCCGCTTGCGGGTCAGTCCGGCCGCAGGGACTCGTTGACCTTGTCCCTGTAGTTCTCCATCGTGTAGCCCTGCGCCATCAGTTCAAGGCCGCGCTTGTAGTAATAGCGGATCGCATAGAGTTCCTCGCGCCGCTTCTGGCGGTAGCGGTTCTCGGCCCGCGCCAGTTTGTAGGCCTCGCTGTCGTAGATTTTGCGGATCTCGATCTCGACTTCCGCGTCGGTGATGCGGCTTGACATGGTTCTTTTCCTCCTCTAGCAGGTCAATGACTTGTGTGTTGCGCCTGGTTATCAATCGCCGTCCTCAGCAGTCCAGCATATCGCTCTTCTGCGCCAGCGCCTGCCGCTTGATCTCGTCGCGGAGAGCGCCCCACGCGAAATGATCGTCGTCGATCTGGGTGTTGATCAGCGCCAGCAGGTCAAGCACGTCGTTCTCGGTCAGGTTGAGAGTGATCTTGGTGGTATTGGTCATTGTGGATTTCCTCCTTTCCTTCACCGCGTTCAGGCGGTGGTTTGGTTTGGACTTTGGATTCGGCTTGATTTCCGTTGTGGCTTTTAGGACACTTTGCCATCGAAAAAAATAGGCATTGGATCATCGAGATTCAGAAATTCAATGATTTTCTGGATCTCCTGCTGCTTAAACTCGCTCCGCCCATTGCATTTTTTCGAAAAAGTCGAGCGATCAATCCCCAGAAATGCCGACAGCTCCAGCGCAGTGATCCCTCTGCGCTTCATCTCGTATTCCAGCAGCGCCTTGTTCATCTCCTCCTCACCTCCTTGTGTGTCATTTAGGACACCACAATACTACCACCAATCGCTGCGCGTGTCAATAGGCAAAGTGGCGTTTTAGAAACTTTTTTGATTACGCGTCAAAATGTGTTGCCTTTTCGCCACTGCTACGGTATAATGAAAACAAACTGTTTGTAATGAGAAAGGCGCTCGTCATATGGATATTGGAGAACGCATCAAAATGCTGCGCACGCAGCAGGGGCTGACACTAGAAGAGGTTGGCACGCGCGTCGGCGTGGGTAAATCGACCGTGCGCAAGTGGGAAAGCGGGCAGATCGCGAATATGCGCCGCGACAAGATCGCCCTGCTGGCAAAGGCATTGAACGTCACACCCACCTATCTTATGGGCTGGAAAGAGGAAAGCGCTCCCGACCAGCGCCCCCTTCCCGCCGGCCTGATGCCTGTACACAAGCGCCGCATTCCGATTCTCGGCCATGTGGCCGCCGGCGTGCCGATCATGGCCGAACGCGAATATGAAGAGTTCGAGGATGATACCTACGGCATTTCCTGCGATTATGTGCTGCGCGTCGAAGGGGACAGCATGGAGCCGCGCGTGCTGAACGGTGATATTGTCTATGTGCGCCAACAGCCCGACGTGGACGACGGGCAGATCGCCGTCGTCGGCGTGGACGACAGCGTGACCTTGAAGGTGGTCTATCATCTGCCGAACGGGTTGCAGCTGGTGTCGCTGAACCCCAAATACAAGCCCATGATCTATACGCAGGAAAACACGGACTATCTGGCCATCATCGGGCTGGCCGTGGCGTATAAGCGGCGGCTGTGACCATTATCAGACTGTGCGAGAGTGGTAAGACATAAGACAATATCATAAGGAGGCTACATCATGGCAAAATGTACAAAGTGCGGCCGCAAGGGGCTTTTCCTGAAGCTGAACGCGCGCGGTCTG
>CAKTXR010000114.1 GCA_934631025.1 uncultured Clostridia bacterium | reverse complement strand
GAAGAGAGTCCAGAGAGTCGAAGACTCTTTGGCGCAGTCTGGGGCGCGCAGCCCCAGCGTTCTCCCCGCGGAAAACATGGCAAGGCCAAGAGGTTTACGCAAAAACGCGCTCTGCCGCGCCGCCGACTCCGTTCCTCGTTTCTCCACGTCTCTCCGTCCTCCGTCGGGATCGCCATAAAGAAACGCGCCATCCCAAAGTGAACCAAGCAAAGCCCGATAACCGCGCAACGCCGCGAGAACGCACTAAGGCGATCCCGACCCACGGCGGAATAGAAACGCAACACATCGCAAGCCGTCTCTCTTTTCCTGACAAAGGAAAAGAGACAGGCGTGAACCGAACGCAAAACGCCCCAACAGACCCGCCCACGCCGCGCCGCCCAGCCCCCGCGCGCACAAACGCCCCAGCCGGAGCTAAAACCGGCCAGACGCAACATTTCGCCGGCGCACTATTCACTATCATATGAAACGGAATATCCTTTCTTCGCGAGAGCGCGGACAAACGCCCGTCTACACATTCCCCCGTCCCCCAATTCCGCACTCTGTACCGCCTTCACCGCGACAGCGCGGACAAACGCCCGTCTACGCATTCCCCGTCCCCCAATTCCGCACTCCCTTCGCCGCGACAGCGCGGACAAACGCCCGTCTACACATTCCCCTTCCCCCAATTCCGCACTCCGCATTGCCCCGTACCCCCGCCGTCGCCCATGTATACGGAGAGACCCGCCCGAGTCCAATTTATGCTCGGGCGGGTCGTGCTGTATGAATATCATATCTATTCACTCAATCGTCCAGACTCGAAGCGCCCCCAAGCGCTGAAGAGTCGGGTTGCACGCGCGAAGCGGTGTGGCCGTCGGCACTGCCGACCGTGCGCGAAGCGGTGTGGCTACAGGCACTGCCTGTTCAGCGGCCGTTCTCTCCGTGGATCGCCGCCAGCGCCGCCGCGCCGCGAATGCCCGCGTCGTTGCGGTGTACGGCCAGACAAGTGATCGAGGCGATTTCGTCGGCGTAATGCGGGCAGACCTCCTTCAGCGCTTCGGCCAGCGTGTGCAGCAGGATGTCGCCCGAGGCGCTGATGCCGCCGCCCAGCACGAACGCTTCGGGACGAAAGAGCATGAACAGCCCCGCGATGCCGATCGCCACCTCGTGCAGATACTGGCGGAATATGCCCATCATCTCCGGATCGCCCGCGCGCGCCGCGTCGATGATCTCCTGCGCGTTGTCACGATGGCCCATGCGGCACAGCGCACGCGCCGAGGCGTACATCTCGTAGCAGCCCTTCAGGCCGCAGCCGCAGGGCAGTCCGTCCGCGTGCGTGATGAAATGGCCGATCTCGCCGCCGTTGTTGCGGTGGCCGCGCCACGGCTTGCCGTTGATCAGCAGCGCGCCGCCCACGCCCGTGCCGAACGTGATGTAGACCACGCTGTTCAGGCCGCGGCACGCGCCATCCCACCATTCGGCGGCCAGCTGCGTCTGCGCGTCGTTGTCCACCCACACCGGCATCTTCAGGCGGCGGTTGAGCATGGCGCACAGCGGCGCGTTCTGCCAGCCGAGGTTGGTCGCCGTGACCAGATTCTGCGGCAGCACGACCCAGCCGGGCGTGCCCACGCCGATGCGCTCGATGGGGAACGGGCAGTTTTCCACCATGCCGGCAATCAGCTCGACCATGCCGTCCGGATCGTTGAGCACGGAGGGCGCGCTGGTCTTGTAGACGAGATTGTGGCCGTCCTCGAGCACGCCGAATTTGACGGAGGTGCCGCCGATGTCCACGCCGGCGATGTAACTGGGCATAAAAAAACCTCGCTTTCGTGATAACGCCCGCCTGTCCCGCTTGAGATTCGGCGCGGCGCGTGATATAATAGGATCGAAAACAATATTGGAGTGCGCTTCATAAAGAGACGATCCGCAATGTCCGCACGCTTCCCGCAGGACGCTCATGCGCCTTGTCAGATGCGGCTGGAACCTCGGCAGACCCGAATCGCGCATCCGAAACGCAAGCGCCGATTTCCGTCGCGCTTTAGCTTCGGAGGGACGCTGTGCGCCCGTGCGAATTCGCGCCTTGTCTCGGACGCGGCCGCAGCGCCGGAAGCGTCGAGCGGCGTTCCCGTTCAGAGACTTTTTTGAGGCGCACTCTAAAATGGAGAGGAGAATACGTTATGAACAAAAACCCCCTGGGCATTTCCGTCGGCATGGGCAACTACAAGCTGCTGCCCGATTACGCGCGCGCCGGTTTCGAGGTCGTCGAGATCAGCCTGCCCTTCAAGCCGTTCGAGGAGCGCCGCACCTTCGCGCTGGCCGCGTTCGACACGCTGAAGGCCGCGGGCCTGACGCTCTGGTCGGTGCATCTGCCCTTCGCGCGCGAGCTGGATATTTCCGAGCTGGACGAGGAAAAGCGCGCCGCCATCGTCAGGGAGCTGACGCGGGACATCGAGCTGACGCGGTCGCTGAGCGCCAGGACGCTGGTCGTTCACGGCAGCAGCGAGCCGAATCCGGACGAGGAGCGCGCCGCGCGCATGGTCGCCTGCGCCAAAAGCCTTGACGAGCTGCAGGCCATTGCGGGCGACATGGCGCTGGCGGTCGAGGATCTGCCGCGCACCTGCATCGGCCGCACCGGCGAGGAAATGGCCGTGCTGGGCAGGCACTGCGCGGGCGTATGTTTCGATGTGAACCACCTGCTGCGCGAGAGCCACGAAACGTTCATGAAGCACGCGGCCAGGCTGGTCATCACGACGCACCTGTCCGATTACGACGGCGTTGACGAGCGCCACTGGCTGCCGGGCACGGGCGTTGTGCCGTGGAAGCAGGTCTACGACGGCCTGCTGGCGGTGGGCTACACCGGCCCGTTCCTGTTCGAGCTGAGCGCCGATCCGGCCACGAAGCAGCCCTACGTGCCCGATTCGATCATCCCCGCCTGGAAAAAGGCCATCGAGGGCTGACGAACGCTGTTCTCCATTATTATACCCGCTTTTCGCGTCTCTGTCAAATCCCCCGTGCGTTTTGCGCGGGGGATTCTTTGATGCGCGAGGATTTGAAAGATGCGGCGGCAGAGCGGAATGCGTGGGCAGAGTGCTTTGGCCGTGCGGATGGTTGCGGGGGACGGCCTCCATTTATGGCGTTATTCCGCGCTATCGCGAAGAAAGGATATTTCCGCTTCATACGATCGTGAATAGTGCGCCGGCGGAAGGTTGCGTCCGGCCGGTTATAGCTCCGGCACAGGCGTGGGTACGCGCGGGGGCTGGGCGGCGGGGCGATGTGTTCCTGTTGCGGCGACGCGGGTTGCCTCCCCTGAAAGGGGAGGTATCGCCGTAGGCGACGGAGGGGTTTCCCTGCGCGTCGCGTTTTGCGCCCGATCACGCCTGTCATACGATCCTTTTTGGAGTGTTTTGCGTTCGGCTCACGCCCACCATGCGTTTCTATTGGGAGGTTTTGCGTTCGATCACGCCTGTCTCTTTTCCTTTGTCAGGAAAAGAGA
>CAKTXR010000113.1 GCA_934631025.1 uncultured Clostridia bacterium | reverse complement strand
AAGGACGGCGAGACGCTGCTGATATCCGACGACCCCGCGCAGAGCTTTGTGGACAGCCCGCGCATCGGCGATTATCCCGCGATCTACACAAAGCGCGTCGAATACGACGTTGTGGAGGGCAAGGACCTGACCAAAGCCGAGGCGCGGGAGAAGCTGCGCGAGAAGGCGCAGGCCGATTTTGACGCGGGCTGCGATCTGCCCTCGATTCGTCTCGACGCGGATTTCGTGCGGCTGGATCTCACGGAGGACTACAAGGCGCTGGCCAACGCCTACGCGCTGCACCTGTACGACAGCGTGCCGGTGACCGACGACGCGGCGGGAATCGTCGCGCGCGCCCGAATGACCGGCTACAAATACGACGCGCTGCTCGACCGATACGACGGCACCACGCTGGGCGAGCTGACCGACGCGCAGGCGACCGTCTACGGCGACGAGATCGGCGGCGGCCTTTCCGGCACGAAGATCATATCCGGCAGCATGGGCGGCGACAGGCTGCGCAATCTGAGCGTAGCCTATGCCAAGATCAGCCGCGCGGCGGTGGATCAGCTCTCAGCGGACAGCCTGACGGCGCAGATCGCATACATCAACGCCCTGACGGCCGACACGATCAAAACGGACGAGCTGACGGCGGCCTGGGCAGAGCTGTATACGATCATCGCCGGTCAGATCGAGGCGGGGACGATTACCGCAAACAAGCTGACGGCGGCGATGGCGAAATTGACGAAAGCGAGCGTCGAGCACGCAGAAATCGACTGGGCGAATATCTCCAAGCTGACGGCGGCGATGGCGAACATTGCGACAGCCAAGATCGGCGACGCGGACATAGACTTTGCGCAGATCAAGCAGCTTAAAACGGGGACGGCCGTCGCGGATCAGCTGATCACGCACGACGCAGTGGCCGACCGCTACTTTATCGACAAATTGCAGGTGCGCGCCCTTCAGGTGCTCGAACAGACCGTGGGCAGCCTGACCGTCAAAGCGAAGGACGGCAACTATTACCGGCTGGACATTGACCCCGAGGCGGGGACGGTCGTGCCGACACTCGTCATGCCAAGCGACAGCGAAAAGGCGGGGGGTATGACCGGCGACAAAAGCCGGTGCATCATCGAGACGGATTTGACCGTGGCCGATCTGGCCGCGACCAACGTCAAGGCGATCAACGCGCTGATCGACAAGCTGACGGCAAGCCGTATCGAGGTGGACACGCTGTTCGCGCGCGAAGCGGTGACCGGCGCGCTTGACGCGTATCTGGTGCGGGCAAGCACCATCGAAGCGCTGGAAGGCCAGCTCAACGTCTGGGCAAATGAAAAAGTCAGTCTGGCCGTGGGGGCGCTGGTCATCGGCGGGACGAACCTCATCCGCGGCACGCGCAAGATGACTGCGGCCAACTGGTACGGCATGACCGGCACGGGCAAGGCGCTCGTGGAATTGGACAACGATTTCGCGGGCGAGAAGATCGAGCGCAGCGGACTGACCAGCGCGGCGTATACGAGCTGCTACGCCAAGACCGACAACGTGATCACAGCGGGCAGGGCGTACATCCTGACCGCCGACAGCTACATCGACCCGTCCGGTACGGCGCTGGACGGCAACGCGTCATTGACGCTGGTGTTTTACAGCGCGGCAGGGGCGAATCTTCAGAGCACGGCCGTAAGACTGAGCAGCGAATCGCCGACCGGCGCATGGCAGCGGCTCGAGGTCAAGGCCACCGCGCCCGAAAACGCCGCCTACGCGCAGATCACAATGATGCTGAGCAAAAACGGCAATGTCACCTTCGCACGGCTGAAGCTCGAGGAGGGCAACAAGGCGACGGCGTGGAGCCCCGCGCCGGAGGATACGGACGACAGCATCAACAGCGTCAAGAGCGAATTGAGCCTTGTGCCCGGCGAGATCAGCGCGGCGGTGAACAATGTGCAGGTGGGCGGGACGAACCTTGTGCGGCTGGGCGCGCTGGCGATCGTCAATGCGAGCGGCCGCGCAGCGGAGCAGCTGAGCAGGACATGGTACCGCGAGAGCGAGCACCAGACGACGATACTGCCCTACAGCGGCGGCGCGTGCTGGCTCAACTGCCCGAACATCTATATCGCCGCCGGAAAGAAATACACGCTGTCCTACTATGCGTGGATACAGCCGGACGCTGAATCGGGCGCGAACAAATTCAGGCCGAATCTGTTTGGCGGCACGACCGAGACGGACAAGTATCTGACCGACTTTATCGCCTTTGTGCGCGGCACGCCGACGAAATACACGGTGACCTTTGACACGACCGGCTGGGCGGCGGGCGACTACGCGCTGCGCTTTGTCATGCTGACCGGCCAGACGCACGAGGTGTATTTCACCGACATCAAGCTCGAAGAGGGCAACAAGGCCACGGCGTGGAGTCCAAGCCCGAACGAAGTGCGCATCGGCTCGAATATCCTGCTCGACCTGTATCACACGCTGCTGAAAACGCCCTACTTTGAGGTGGACGTGAGCGGCGAAAATGGCGACTTCCGCGCAGACGAGAACGGCCTGACCGTCAAGGTGGGCACGTTTGAACAGCTCTACTGCCCCGAGATCGTGAAGTATTACGCCGGAGCGGCGAGCGTCACGCTGGCGGCGGGCAGCGACCTGACGATCATATCGGACGCGCTGCGCAACCGCATATTGCCCTACACCGTGACAATCACGCTGGCGGGCGACGTAACGGGGCGGCTGACGCTGGCAGGCATGAGCGGGTGCGGAAACGTGATCATAAACGCGGCGGGGCACACGCTGAACGGCTGCGTCATTGCGATCAACAACGCGGTGGGCATAGAGATCAACAACCTGACGGTATCGCGCGCGCTGGAGCGGCAATGCGTGAACATCGAGCGATGCGCCAGCGTTAAGCTGTATCAATGCGTATTCAACGGCAACGGCCTGAGCAACGGGCAGGGCGTACGCTCGAGCTACAGCAGGCTGTTCGTGCAGGGCTGCGAGTTTTACAACCTGTATACGGCCTTTGCAATGAGCTACGGCGCGGAGCTGATCGCACTGAGCAACAAGGGCGCGGCGACTGAATTTTTGTGGGCGGACGGCATGACGGGGCGCTTCGCCGGCACACGGCCGAGCGGCGCTGTCAACAAGGGCAATCCGTCGTTTTTGCTGCCGGCAGATCCCACGACGCTTACGATTGATACCGGCAGCGTGAAACCCGTCGAAACGCCGGTGACGACGGCGAGCTTTACGGCCAGCACGACCGGCACGTATTACCCGAGCGGCCACTGGATCAATGACAACATTATCCGGCAGGGTCATGAGGGCACGGGCAGCAATGGCCGCAAGGATTACGGCTGCATATGGTTCGGGGCGAGTGCTCTGTCTGGCAAGACTATTAAGAGTGCGACCTTGACGATCAAGCGCATTGCTGGCAAGGGCAGGAGCAGCTCAGTCGCCATGAAGCTGTGGACGACCACTGTGACCGGCAAGAGCGGCACGATGGCGAGCAGTACGCTGACCAGTCTGGGCGAGATCGGCACGATTGCCAACGGCGAGACGGTGACTGTGAGCATACCGACGAGCGCGATCAGTACGATTGCAGCCGGGGGCGGACTGGTGCTG
>CAKTXR010000112.1 GCA_934631025.1 uncultured Clostridia bacterium | reverse complement strand
ATCGTGCTTTCCCGCGAAAAGATCGAAAATCACGTCTGGAATTTCGATTACGAGGGCGGCACGAACGTCGTGGACGTATACATCCGCTATCTGCGCAAGAAGATCGACGACGGCCATGAGCGCAAGCTGATCCACACGGTACGCGGCATGGGCTATGTGCTGCGGGAGGACAGGCCATGAAGAGAGCCTCGCTCCAATGGAAGCTCACGCTGTGGTTTTCGGCCGCGCTCATCCTTATGGCGGTGCTGACGTTCGTCGTGGTGTTCTTCGTGAGTCATTCCGTCCTGCAAAAGCAGCTGCGTACGGAGCTGATCCACACCGTCGAGGACAATGTGGACGAGGTTGAGTTTTACAGGAGCGTCGCGCAGATGGATCTGGACGGCGATACCGACCACTACATCCGCTACGGCGTGGGCTATCTCGAAATCGACGACGACTTTCTCGATCAGGTGAACGGCGTAACCACCGCGCTCTATCACGAAAACGGCGCTCTGCTCTACGGTGAAAACCCCATCGCTGCAGCGGACGCACTGCCCTTCGAGGACGGCGCGTGCCGAACCGTCCGCGTGCGCGGCGCAATCTGGTATGTCTTTGACCGCCGCCTTGAGCAAAGCGCTCTCAGCGATCTGTGGCTGCGCGGCGCCGTGCCCGAAACGCAGGCCGACGCACCGCTGCGCGACATCGTTCACATCTGCGCATGGGGCATGGCGGCGCTCGCGCTCATCGCCATTGCCGGCGGCGTGCTGATCGCCCGCCGCGCGCTGCGACCCCTGCGCAGCATGGCGCTCACCGCGGCGCAGATCAGCGGCGGCGACGACCTGAAAAAGCGTATGCCCGCCGGCGGCAGCGACGAGCTGGCTCAGCTGGCCGGCGCGTTCAACGGCATGATGCAGCGGCTGGACGACGCCTTCGAAGCCGAGCGGCAATTCGCCTCGGACGCGTCGCACGAGCTGCGCACGCCCATGGCCGTCATCATGTCGCAGTGCGAAGACGCGCTGTCCGGCGAGAAAACCGGCGCGGAATACCGCGAAGCGCTCTCCGTCGTCCATCGACAGGGGCGGCGCATGAACCGCATGATTTCCGGTATGCTGGAGCTTGTGCGCATGGAGCGCAAAACCGACCGCTATGCGCGCGAACCGTTCAATCTGAGCGAGCTGACCGCGTCCGTTTCCGAGGACATGGCGCTGATCCGCGAGAAAAACATCGAACTCACCGCGCGCATCGAGCCGGATATTTCCATTGTTGGCGATCAGACGCTTATCACGCGGCTGCTCGGCAATCTCATCGGCAACGCCTACCGCTATGGCCGCGAAAATGGATATATCGTCGTCACGCTGCGCCGCGCGGGCAGCGCCGCCGAGCTGACTGTCGCAGACGACGGCATAGGCGTCGCGCCCGAACAGCAAGAGAAGATCTTCCGGCGCCTCTATCAGGGTTCGTCCGATCGATCAGGCGACGGCGTGGGGCTGGGACTGGCCATGGCACGGCAGATCGCGCGGCTGCACGGCGGCGAGCTGACCGTCGAGAGCGAGGAGGGCAAGGGCAGCGCCTTCACCGCCCGTTTTCCCATGCTGTGACATATTATAAATAGAAGAGAGCGAACTCTCCGGCAGGGAGGATTCGCTCTCTTTTTGTATGCGCGCCTGAAAGCGGACTTTTCGTAGCGTTCGCGTTTATCTTTTCAGCCATCGCCCGCACACACGCTTGAAAGCCGTGATTCATTGGCTCTCACCCGAAAGATTGAGGCGCGGAAGCGTTCCCGTCGCAAAAAAAACGAGTGCTTCTCAATCTCCGACAGAGTTCGCTCTCTTTTTGTATGTGCTCTTGAAAGCAGACTTTTCGCGGCGTTCGCGTTTTTCTTATCAGCCGTCGCCGCCCTCAGGCGTGCTTGAAAACCAATAGTTTACCGGCGATAAATCGAACGATGTCAGGGTGACGCAGAAGTATTTTCCTCCTGAAAAGCCCGCCGCAAAAAAATTTGAAAAAGTGAGCGCTTCTCATTTTCATCTCATCTGCGTCCTGTATCATAAGGCCATACCAAACAAGGGAGGCGACTTCAATGAAAACCACGCTCAAATCCATGCCGAAAACCCTCTTCATCCTGATGCTGACCCTGACGCTCCTGCTGAACGCGACGGCCTTCGCGCAGAGCACCTTCGACCAGACCGCCGCCGAAAATCTGGCTCTGGAAGCCGCCGGCGCGACCCGCGAGCGCGCGCTGCTCTTCCCCACCGAAATCGAAACCGAGCACGGCCAGACGGTCTACGACGTTGAGTTCCAGTGCGACGGCTTTGAATACGAATACTGGATCAGCACGACCGACGGCGCGATCGTCAAGCGCTCCTGGGGGCTGACCAGCGAAAAGACGCTGGAAATGGCCGCCTATCAGGACGCGGCCGCCGCGCTCATCGGCGAACAGCAGGCGCTTGACAAGGCGCTCGCCGACGCGGGACTGACCGCCGCCGACGTGACGCTGATCAAAATCAGTCTGGATACTGACGACAGGCTGCGGCTCTATGAAATCGACTTTTACACCGCGACGGCCGAATATGACTATGACGTGGACGCGGTTTCCGGCGCTGTGTGCGGCGTGAGCATCGAATATTTCGCCGAAAGCGAAGCCGTGCGCCCCGGTCAGCAGCCCTTGACCCCCGAAACCGTGGCCAGCGCTCAGGGAATCACCCGCGAAAAAGCGCGTTCCATCGCGCTGGGCGACGCAGGCCTGACCGCCGCAGACGTGACCTTCACCAAGACCAAACTCGACCGTGAGAACGGCGCGCTGGTGTACGAAATCGAATTTGTCACCGCTTCCGCCGAATACGAATACGAGATCGACGCGGCCACCGGCACGATCCGCGAACGAAGCCTTGAGACGCGCGCCACCTCTCAGCCCTCTGCGTCCAGCTACATCGGCGTGGATCAGGCCAAGAGCATCGCGCTGAAGCACGCGGGTCTCTCCGCCGCCGATGTGTCCTTCACCAAGGCCAAGCTCGAGAAGGACGACGGCCTGCGCAAATACGAAATCGAATTCATCAAGGGCAATACCGAGTACGAATACGAAATCGACGCGGCCACCGGCAGCATCCTCGAATACAAGACCGAGCAGGATGAATCCGCCGCCACGCCGGCTCCCGCGCAGAGCAAGACCATTTCCCTCGATCAGGCCAAGAGCGCCGCGCTGAAGCACGCCGGGCTGTCCGCTTCCAACGTCACATTCACCAAGGCCAAGCTGGACGACGGCAAATACGAAATCGAATTCGTCAGCGGCAGCACCGAGTATGAATACGAGATCGACGCGGCCACCGGAAGCGTCCTCGAATATGACGTGGAGCGCAGCGAGCCCGCCCCCTCAAACGACAACCGCCAGCCCGATCGCGACGACGATCACGACGATGACCGCGATGACGATCACGATGACGATCACGATGACGATCACGATGATGACGACGATGATGACGACGATGACGACGATTAATCCCGCCTGACGCGCTCCCTAAAGCATAAACGCGCCGCCTGTCCCCGCTTATACGGGATGGGCGGCGCGTTTTTATAGCCTCTTTGAACGGCGGGCGCGGCGATTGATTGTGTAAAGCACCGGGGCAAAAGCCGTCCTCCGTCGAATATGCTGTGAGCGCGCGCGAAAACGACGCGTTCCGGCGCTGCTCTATATTCTTTCCGGCAGAATGACTCACGCCGCTTGCACGGCGCTCCCTCGAGTTGAAAATGGGCAGGCAAAAGATTGAAAGCCTCTGCCGGTGAATTGGTTTATTCGTTATAGAGCCGGATTTCAAACAGCCGCGCCGTTTTGTGATCGCCGGAATCAAGTATGGTC
>CAKTXR010000111.1 GCA_934631025.1 uncultured Clostridia bacterium | reverse complement strand
TGGAAACCGCACAGCGGCACTGTCTCCGCACTATCGGAGACTTGCCAAACTCCAATTTATGGTTTGGCAAGTCGTGTATTGTTGCGCGGCAGCAAGTGGAAGTCGGCTCAGCCGACCGGCGTGGCAGCAAGTGGAAGCCGCACAGCAGCACTGTCTCCGCACTATCGGAGACTTGCCAAACTCCAATTTATGGTTTGGCAAGTCGTGTATTGTTGCGCGGCAGCAAGTGGAAGCCGCACAGCGGCCTGACTCCGCACTATCGGAGACTTGCCAAACTCCAATTTACGGTTTGGCAAGTCGTGTGACATTGCGCGGCAGCAAGCGGAACCGGCACTGCCGGCGCGTCAGCAAGTGGAAACCGCACAGCGGCACTGTCTCCGCACTATCGGAGACTTGCCAAACTCCAATTTATGGTTTGGCAAGTCGTGTGACATTGCGCGGCAGCAAGCGGAACCGGCACTGCCGGCGCGGCAGCAAGTGGAAGCCGCACAGCGGCACCGTCTCCGCACTATCGGAGACTTGCCAAACTCCAATTTATGGTTTGGCAAGTCGTGTGACATTGCGCGGCAGCAAGCGGAACCGGCACTGCCGGCGCGGCGAACAACCCGAGAACCCCCTAAGACACCGCATCTTATATCGATAAAGGAGAGAGTAAACCATGAAAAAACTGTGCATCATCGGCTGCGGCGGCATCGGAACCTATCATCTGGGGCATTTTCTGGACTATAAGGACATCGAGCTGGCGGGCTTCTGCGATCTGGTGATCGAGAAGGCCGAAGCGTTCGTGAAGCGCGCCGGACAGGGCAAGGCGTACACCGACTACAAGGTCATGTACGACGAGGTGAAGCCCGATATGGTGTTCATCTGCGTGCCGCCCTACTGCCATGGCGAGATCGAATTCGAGACGATTGCGCGCGGCATTCCGATGTTCATCGAAAAGCCGGTGGCGCTCGATCTCGAGCTGGCCTACAGGATCCGCGACGCGATCGAGCAGGCGCATCTGATCACGGCGGTGGGCTTCCAGTGCCGCTATTCCGACATCGTGGACAACACGCGCGCGTTCGTCGAGAGCCATGAAGTGCCGTTCGTCGAGTGCGTGCGCATGGGCGGCGTGCCGATGGTCGAATGGTGGCGCGACAAGAGCCGTTCGGGCGGCCAGATCGTCGAGCAGACCATCCACAACTACGACATGGTGCGCTACATGATGGGCGAGCCGGAGGAAGTGTTCACGCTGGGCACGCGCGGCTTCGTCAAGGGCATCGAGAATTACGATACGGACGATCTGTCCACGACGGTCGTGCGCTTCAAGAACGGCGCGCTCGGCTCCCTCTCCACCGGCTGCTATGCCGAGACCGGCGAGGCCTTCGACAGCAAGATCATCTTCAGCGCCCCCGACGCGCGCCTGGAGCACTACATCCTCGACAAGGTGCGCATCTTCGGCGCCAGGCCCGAGGACGCGGACAACGGTCTCATCTTCAAGGGCGACGGCACGATGGCTGCGGCGGGCGAGGGCCTGGTCATCAAGGCGGGCAACGACGCGGGCGTGCTGTGCGACCGTACGTTTGTCGACGCGGTTCTGACCGGCGACGGCTCGAAGATCCGCTCCCCCTATGCCGACGCGGTGCGCACGCTCGAGTTCGTGCTGGCCTGCAACGAGTCCATGGCAACAAACAAGCTGTGCCCGATCTCTCACCGCTGACACGACCGCAGTGCCGCTTCCTCACCGCTTCGCGCACGGCGGGCAGTGCCCGCTTCCACACCGCTTCGCGCGCTGCAACCCGACTCTTCAGCGCTTGGGGGCGCTTCGAGTCTGGACGTTCGTGCGTGTTGATATGATCGCTATACAGCCCGACCTGCCCGAGCATAAATTGGACTCGGGCAGGTCTCTCCGTGTACCCGAGTACCGCGGAGCGTGAGAGCGGCGATTCGGGGATAGCGGTTATTGCGATGTCTGGCAAAGAGGTACTCTGCCGCGAACCCCAAGAAGAGAGTCCAGAGAGCCAATGGCTCTTTGGCGCAGGTTTGGGGGCGCGCAGCCCCCAGCGTATTCCCCGCGGAAAACATGGCAAGGCCAATAGGCTTACGCAAAAACGTACTCTGCCGCGCCGCCGACTCCGTTCTCCGCGTCCCCACGTCTCTCCATAGCTTCGTCGGGATCGCCATAAAGAAACGCACAAGCCCGAAGTGAACCAGACAAGTCTGATAACCGTACGGCACTCGAGAACGCAGTAAGGCGATCCCGACCCACGGCGGAATAGAAACGCAACATACCGCAAGCCGTCTCTCTTTTCCTGACAAAGGAAAAGAGACAGGCGTGAACCAAACGCAAAACACGGCAATAGGAACGGATGGCGGGCGTGAACCACGCGCAAAACGCGACGTGCAGGGAATAACCCCTCCGTCGCCTGTAGCGACACCTCACCTGAAAGGGGAGGTGGCTGAGCACAGCGAAGCCGGAGGGGTTCTACCCTCTTACCAATAGCCCCGCCCCCGCGCGCACAAACGCCCCAGCCGGAGCTGCAACCGGCCGGACGCAACATTGCGCCGGCGCACAATTCACTATCCCCACAAAACAGATCAACATATCGCCGCGTCAGCGCGGAATAACATAATCCCCAAACAGAACCGACTCAGCCGTCTCCGCACTGTCGGAGACTTGACCGGCTCCAATAAGTGGAGGCCGCACTGCGGCTGGCCGGGCAAGTCGTGTGGTGCCCGGCGGCAGCAAGTGAAAGCGGGCTCAGCCCGTGAAAGGAAGATCGTTTCATGAATATCGCCATCATCGGCGGCTCGGGACACTACAATTTCGTGTTCGAGGCGCTTGCCCTGCGTCCCGAATTGCGGCTGTGCGCCGTCGCGCCGGCCGACGGAGGCGAGGACATATCGGGACTCCTCGCCGCCTGCCGCGCGCACGGCCTGACGCCGCAGCGCCATGACAGCGCCGCCGCGCTGCTGGACGCGCATCCCGAAATCGAGCTGGCCGCGGTCAATCCGTGGTTTTCGCGCGCGGCGGATGTGTCGATCGCCTGCCTGAAGCGCGGGCTGCACGTCTTTTCCGAAAAGCCGCTGGCCACGCGCCTTGACAAGCTGGACGAGCTGGAAAACGTCTGGCGCAAATCCGGACGCGGGCTGGGCGGGATGTTCAATCTGCGCTACTGCGGCTGGTTTAAGACGGTACAGCGGGCGATCGCCGAGGGAAAAATCGGCGTGGTGCGGCAGATTCAGGGGCGCAAGAGCTACAAGATGGGCAACCGGCCGGAGTTTTACCGGCGGCGCGAGACGTTCGGCGGCGTCATCCCGTGGGTGGGCATTCACGCGCTCGACTGGGCGACGCAGATCGGCGGGGCGTGCGTATACTCTGCGGCGCTGACGAACGCCGACTACAACCGCGGCCACGGCGACATGGAAGTGACGAGCGCGGTGCTGATGGAGCTTCAAAACGGCGTGATCGCCACGGTGACGGCGGATTTTCTGCGGCCGGACGGCGCGCCGCGGCACGACGACGACCGGCTGCGCGTCACCGGCACGGCGGGAACGCTGTACGCGTACGACGGGCAGGTGTGGCTCGAGGACGCGGCGGGGCGGCGCGCGCTGCCGATCGAGGAGGGCGAGCAATGTCTGCTCAATCTGATCGATGCGCTGGGCACACCCGCGGCCATTGCGCGCGCGCAGACCGATCTGGCCGTCACGCGCACCGCCCTCAGCAGTGCTGAGAGCCACACCGCTTCGCGCGTGCAACCCGACTCCGCGCCGCTTGAGGGCGGCTCGAGTCTGGACGTTCGTGCGCATTGAAATCATCGCTATACAGCCCGACCTGACCGGCCATAAATTGGAGCCGGTCA
>CAKTXR010000110.1 GCA_934631025.1 uncultured Clostridia bacterium | reverse complement strand
GCCCTGGGGCATGGAGAAGGGATTGTGGCAGAATTCCAGCTCGCCGGACTCTTCGCCGATCTCGTACATCGGGAAGTCGACGATCCAGCAGAACTCGTAGCATTCTTTGTCCATATACGCTTCCACGGCGTTGCCGAGCAGCTTGCGGATCACGCCCGCAGTTTTCTGAGCGGCGGTCTTTTTGCCGGCGCACAGGAACACGCAGGAGCCGGGCTTGAGGTTCAGCGCCTCGGTGATCTCGGCCTGCTTTGCGGCGAAGAACTTGGCGATGCCGCCCGCGAAGGAGCCGTCCTCGTTGACCTTGAACCAGTAGGCCTTGTTGGCGGTGGCGGTTTCAACGTCCTTGCACAATCCGTCGATGAACTTGCGGGTCTTGTCGAAATTCGGGGCGACGACGGCCTTGACCATATTGCCCTCGAAAGGCTCGAAGCCGCAGCCCTGGCTCAGCTCGGTGAGGTCGTCCACGACGAGACTGATGCGCAGATCGGGCTTGTCGGAGCCGTAGCGATCCATCGCTTCCTTATAGGCGATGCGGCGGAAGGGCGCGGAGGAAGCGCGGTCGTACTTGCCGTATTTGGCGAAGATGGGGGGCAGCACGTCCTCCAGCACGGCGAACACGTCCTCCTGAGAGGCGAACGCCATCTCCATATCCAGCTGATAGAACTCGCCGGGGGAGCGGTCGGCGCGCGCGTCCTCGTCGCGGAAGCAGGGGGCGATCTGGAAATAGCGGTCGAAGCCGGAGGTCATCAGCAGCTGCTTGAACTGCTGCGGCGCCTGCGGCAGCGCGTAGAACTTGCCCGGATGCAGGCGGGAGGGCACGAGATAGTCGCGCGCGCCCTCGGGGGAGGAGCTGGTCAGTATGGGCGTGGTGATCTCGAGGAAGCCGTGATCGGTCATCGAGCGGCGCAGGTCGGCCACGATCTGGCTGCGCAGCACGATCTTGCTCTTGACGGCGGGGTTGCGCAGGTCGAGATAGCGGTATTTGAGGCGGGTGTTCTCATCGGCCTCGCGGGAGCGGTTGATCTCGAAGGGCAGCTCATTGTAGATGCAGCGGCCCAGCACCTCGATCTTCTCGGGCACGACCTCGATCTCGCCGGTGGGGAGCTTGGGGTTCTTGCTGGAGCGCTCGCGCACCGTGCCGGTGACAGAGATGGTCGATTCGCAGTTCAGGCTGTTGATCACGGCCATGCACGCGTCGTTGTTCTCCACGACCACCTGCGTGGTGCCGTAGAAATCGCGCACGATCACAAAGGCCAGCGTGCTGCCCACCTCGCGGACGTTCTCCATCCAGCCGACGATGGTCACCTTCCTGCCGACGTCACTGAGACGCAGCTCGTTGCAGGTATGCGTTCTGGACTGAAACATATCTCTTTATCCTCCTTGGGCGGGCGGTTACTGCGCCGCGCCGTCCTTAATGACGTTCTTGATGTAGGAAGCCGCGTCTGCGCGGGCGATCTCGCATTCCGTGCCCGCGTCCATATCCTTGACGCGCACAACGCCCTTTTCCAGCTCGTTGCCGGCCAGCGTCAGGACGAACTTCGCGTCCATCTTGCCGGCATACTTGAACTGCGCCTTGAGCGAGCGGGCGGCGTGGTCGAGATCGGCCTTTACGCCGTTCTCGCGCAGCTCGCGCACCAGCTTCATGCCCTCGAGACGCGCCTCGTCGCCCATCGTGCAGACGAACGCGTCGTACAGCGCGGGGGCCTTGGGGGCGACGCCGCGCGCGTCCTGAACCATGATCATGCGCTCCACGCCCATGCCGAAGCCGATGCCGCAGGTAGCCGGGCCGCCCAGCTCCTCGACAAGGCCGTCGTAGCGGCCGCCGCCGCACACGGTCAGCGGGCCGTTTTCGGTGTCGGTGATGATTTCGAACACCGTCTTGGTGTAGTAGTCCAGGCCGCGGACAATGCGCGGATCGATCTCATAGGAAATGCCCAACGCGTCCAGATAGCCCTTGAGTTTCTCGAAGTGGCCGCGGCAGTCGTCGCAGAGCGAATCGAGCATGGCGGGCGCGTCGGTCAGCGCGGGGGAGTCGACCTTGCAGTCGAGGATGCGCAGCGGATTGCGCTCGAAGCGCTCGCGGCAGGTTTCGCACAGGCCGCTTACTTTGGGCTGGAGATAGGCCTTGAGCTTCTCCAGATAGAGCGCGCGGCAGTGCGGACAGCCGATGGAGTTGATGGCCAGCCGCAGATCGCCGATGCCATTCTCGCGCAGCACGTCCATGGCCAGCGCAATGATCTCCGCATCCACGCTCGCGTCGGCCGCGCCGAACACCTCAACGCCGTTCTGGTGGAACTGGCGCAGGCGGCCGGACTGGGGTTTTTCATAGCGGAAGGTGGGACAGGAGACGTAATACATCTTGCAGGGCAGCGGATCGGCGAAGAGGTGCGCTTCGATGAAGGCGCGCGCCGCGCCGGCGGTGCCCTCGGGCTTTAATGTGATGGAGCGATTGCCCTTGTCGTTGAAGGTGTACATCTCCTTCTGCACGACGTCGGTGGAATCGCCCACGCCGCGCTGGAACAGCTCGGTGTGCTCGAACATGGGCGTGCGGATCTCGCGATAGCCGGCCATGGCGCATACGCGGCGCATGACCGCCTCGATCGACTGCCAGCGGTAGCTCGACGACGGCAGCACGTCCTGGGTTCCCTTGGGGGCCTGGGTCAGCATAGGTGTTCAGCTCCTTTTTGAGTTGAGATCGTTAAAGCGGAATCGGGCGGTATAAAAAAAGCCTTCGTTCCCGTGTGTAGGGACGAAAAGCCATTCGTGGTGCCACCCTGCTTGTCTGCTCTCATGCGCCGATAACGCCGGCGTGCGCGCCGCCCTCTCAGGCGGAGACTCGGGGGCGTCGTTCAAAGGATGCGCGTCAAGCCGGTTTCAGCGGGTGCGGCTCTCTCTGGGGGCGCGTGGGCCTTTTACTCTTCCCGTCACAGTCTTATATGAATCGTTTTCATTATACAATAGTCCCGGCGATCTTGTCAAGCTGGAGCGCGGGTAAATTTCCCGCGCGGCGGCGTTTGACATCACGCGGTGCGCTTGCGGTTAATCTTGCGTTAAAATGGTAATAATCCCCTTGCATACGGGGCTGTTCGGGTTTATACTGGAACACGTTGACGGCGGTTATGCCGCATCAGATCATGGAAGGAGGTTTCGGGTGATGAAGATCAATTCCATCGTGATGTACGCGCTCAAGGAAAATAGTATCGCTCCCCGAAGGCTCCGCAAATATGCAGAGGCGCTCGTTTAGCGTGCGTCTGTCCATTGCACTGCTTATGAGCCGACGGATCGAGATGGATTCCGGTCGGCTCTTTTTGTGCTTATTTGAACCGTACATCTGAAGAAGATCCCCCGCGTGTAACTGCCGATCCCCCAAAGGAGCGCCTTTTAAGAGAAAGGGAGGAAGAGCGAAGCGTCAATCTGCGTCTGACGCGGCCTGCTCCCGCCCGCCGGAAGGCGCGCGATGATGCGCAAAGGAGGCCAGGGATGATGACCGTTCCCGTTTCCCGCGCCGCGGCCTGTCCGCCGTGACGCCGCCCGTCCTTTTGTCGTTCGGCGATTACCATAAACAATAAAAGAGATGGAGGGCTTTATGAAAAAGAGAAGGATCAACATGGTCAGAACGTTTCTCGAAGGCAACGCGGCGCGCTATTTCGGCTCGATCGGCGCTGTCGTCGTGAACGTGGCCATCGGCTTTCTGACGCCGCTCGTGCTGGCCGAGACCATCGACGCGGTGATCGGGCAGAAGCGGCCGCTGGCCATACCGGGCGCGCTGGGGCAGTGGGTCGAGCGGCTGGGCGGACGCGAGTTTCTGGTGCGCAATCTGTGGATCATGGGTCTGGCGATGCTGCTGCTCAGCGTGCTGGGCGGCGTGTTCCAGTTCCTGCGCGGCAAGTGGATGGCCGAGGCGTCCGAATCGATCGCCAAGACCATGCGCGACAAGCTCTACAGCCACCTTCAGACGCTGCCCTTCGACTACCACGTGAAGGCGGAGACCGGCGATCTGATACAGCGCTGCACCAGCGACGTGGAGACAATACGCCGCTTCCTCAGCTCTCAGGTGATCGAGATGTTCCGCTCTGTGC
>CAKTXR010000109.1 GCA_934631025.1 uncultured Clostridia bacterium | reverse complement strand
TGAGGGCGACGCGGCGAAGGAATTGCGATCGGCCATCCGCGGGAAGGCGCTGGAGTACCGGCAGTTTTCGGACGAGGTCAGGATTCGGGCGAAGGTGGAGCGGCTGGGGGTGGGCGAACCCTCTCCCGACAACATCTTCGCGGCGGGCTATAAGCCGTTGACAGGGCATGATTTTGATGCTAATATTGACGTGGACGTGCCGAAGGACGTGTGCAGGTGCGTCGACAAGGCCAGCAAGCGCGTGACGGACGATTTCCCGCTGCTGGACGATTATCTGTATGCCGTCGGCTATGGGAAGAACGAGGACGGCAATCCGGCGACGGCCGTGCTGTCGATCAGGGACGGCTATGTCGGGCAGGTCATTGCGCTCAATCGTGATATGTGGACGAGCGTAAAGCAGATGGACGCGTTCGTGCGCGATCAGTCGGCGCGCGGCAAGCATATACAGGC
The DNA here is from genome assembly GCA_934631025.1 of uncultured Clostridia bacterium. Lineage (GTDB taxonomy): Bacteria > Bacillota > Clostridia > Christensenellales > Aristaeellaceae > Firm-10. The sequence continues at coordinate 3,668 of CAKTXR010000109.1, read as the reverse complement.
GCGGCACGCCGATTCGATCATCACGCACGAGTACGGCCATGTGCTTCATCACAGCTGTGCGCTGAAGCGGGCCGGATACACGGGGCAGGGGACGATCTCACAGCGGCAGATCATGCGGTTCATCGACGAGAAGGACAAAATTGCCGCCGAGGTGAAAGTCCTTTTACAGAACGCTGGGCTGACGCTTGACAGTGAGCGTGCCCGCGACAAGGATGAAGAGCTGATCGCCGAGGCTGTGTCCGACTACTATAGCGGCAAAAGGACGAAGGCCGCAAGGCTTGTCGTCAATTATTTGAAAGAGAGGTTCAAATAATGTCGTATTTTGACAGATTGTCGTTTGCGAGCGGCTACTATAACATCAACGGAAAAGGCATCATCACGATCAGCGACGATATGCCGCATGACATGAAGGTGCGCTTCTGGAAAACATGGCGCGAATACCGCAAGGAGATCATTGAACGGGAGAAGCGGGGGCTTTTCTCCTCCGCATATCCGACGATCCCGATCGAGGACGAGGATCCGAACGCCTGGCAGTATGAGGACTGGCTGGACAAGGAAGAATGAGAGTGAACCGCCTTGGAGACAGGGCGGTTTTCTTATATCCTAAACCCATTTCGGGACAGGCGGCGAGACAGCACGCCGGGCCGGTTTCTCCTTTCACCGGCTGAGCTGTGGCGGGCGAGGGCAGTTTTTTATGTGTTCGTTTCCTGCCCTGTTCTAACGGCTCTTTGTCCCTTTTTTATCCGGCATTATGGCCGCTCTGCCGATGTGGGGCGGCCTTTTGCATACCCCTATTTGCCCGGCAAGGCGTAAAACTGCCGTAAGGAGGGATACACCCATGACCCGAGACCAGATGAAGGCATTGCTCCCCGACGGGACGGACGATGCGGTCGTAACCGCGCTGCTCGACGCAATGCACGCGGAAATCACCCCCTACAAGGACGCGGCGAAGAAGGCCGCGGACGAGCTGGCCGCCAAGGCCGGAGAGATGGCCGAGGTGAGCAAAAACGCCGCGACCGCGCAGGAAAAGGCCGAGGCCTACGACGCGCTTCAGGCCAGATACGAAAAGGACGTGGCCGAAGCGAACGCCCGCGCCGAAACCCTCGCCTTCGACGGCCTGATCGACGGCGCGCTGCGCGATGGCGGCGCACGGAACCTGAAGGCTGCGCGCGCCCTGCTCGATCTGGACGCGCTCAGGGCGAGCAAAAACCGGGACGCCGACGTGAAAGCGGCGATCGACGGCATGAAGGCGGCCGAGGACACGGCGTTCCTCTTCGGCGCGTCGCCGACGGGCGGGAAGGTGAACATCGGCGCGGACATGGGCAGAACGCCGCCGGCCATGAGCGGCGTGGAAGCGAAATTCATGGCGCGCAACCCCAATATCAAGATCGACTGACAGGAGGGACAGACCCATGGCCCATACGGGACAGGAACGATACTCCAAACTGGTGCTGGCCAAGCTGCGCGTGAGCGCCGTGCTGAAGGACGGCATTGTGTTCAACAACGACTATGAGGGCGACCCCAAGGCGGGCGCGGTGAAGATCCCCGTGCGCGATGTGGAAGTCGCCGTGAGCGACTACGACAAGGCGAGCGGCCTTGCGGGCGCGACCGGCACGACGACCTACGAGACGCTGCTCATCAACAAGGACAAGGCCGTCAACGAGATCATCGACGGCTACGACGCGGAGGCCGTGCCCGACGGCATCGTCGCCGAGCGGCTGGATTCGGCGGGCTACGCGCTGGCCATGCAGCTGGACAACGACGGCGCGGCCGCGCTGTTGGCGGGCGGCACGGCGCACAACGAGGCGCAGCTGACCAAAGACAGCGCCTACGCGGCGGTGGTCGATCTGCGCACGGCGCTCTCGAAGGCCAACGTGCCCATGACCGGACGCTATCTGCTGGCCACGCCCGACTTCATGGCGCTGCTGCTCAAGTGCGACGAGTTTATCAAGGCGAGCGCGCTGGGCGACGCGACGGTGCAGAGCGGCATGATCGGCAAGATCGCCGGCTTCGACGTGTACGAGTATAATAGCGCCACGCCCAACCTTCAGGCCATCGCCGGCCATCCGAAATACGCCGCGCGCGTGAACGAGTTCAGCGTGCCGGTGCATCTCCAGAATCTGGCCGAATCGGGCAAGTACATCGGCGCGAGCGCCGTGCAGGGCCGCATGGTGTACGCCCACAAGGTGCTGCGCGCCGCGGCTGTGCGCGCGCTCTATGCGCCGGGCCATCTCGCTGTGACCGCCGCGGCCAGCGACGCGGGCAAGACCATCCTCACCGTGACCGGCACGGAGGCGAGCGGCACCACGCTCAAGTACACCGTCAATCCGGCGAAGAACGTGCCCGTGGGCGACGCGTACGCCGGCGGCGCCGCGCTGACCAGCGGCACGACCAAGATATCCGCGTCGGCGGGCGACGTGATCGAGGTGGCCGAGCTGAGCGGCGGCAAGGTGGTCAAGGCGGGCTATCACACCGTGAAGGCGGCCGAAATCGGGAGCTGAGTTTTTTTGACAAAGGCCGCGGCGGGGGTCGGCTTTAAGGGATGATATGTTCTCATGGAGGGTTTATCATGCCGCCTGCACACGCTTTCCCCCTGCCCCCTTCCTCACTCGGCGTGAGGACGGGGGTATTATTGTTGCGCAGGGCTGCGCCCTGCACCTGCCCCGTGGGGGAGCAGAACCGCCGCCTCCCTGCGGCCATGAGGTGATACTATGACAGTCAACTATGAGGACTATAAGGCGCTTTATCCGGCGCGGCTGACGGAGGAAGAGTTTGCCGGCCTGCTGCCCAGCGCGAGCGCGTACATGGACGTTGTGACGCACAACCGCTGGCAGAGCGCCGCGGGCTGGAAGCGGGAGCGCGCGATACAGGCGCTCTTCGCCACGGTGAACGCCATGGCGGCCGACCAGAGCGTGCGCAATACCAGGGGCGCGCGGCTGGCAAGCGTGTCGAACGACGGCTATACCGAGAGCTACGCTTCAGACGGCGCGGACGGCGCGGCCATCCGCAGCGCCGCGCTGGAATGGTTGAGCGGCACGGGGCTGGTGAGCGCGCTGTGAGCATCTTCACCGACACCGTGACCGTATACCGCTGCACCGGCGACACATGGGCGCGCGCGGCTGTGCTCCATGGCGTGCAGCTGCGCCAGCGCATCGAGCGCGTGAACGAGAACGGCAAAAGCACCTGTCAGACCGTGACCAGCCTGACCATACCCGCGGGCATAGAGCACAGTGTCACGGCGGACGGCAGCACCGCGCTCATACTGGGCGAAGGGCCGGAGGTGAGTGCCGACATGCCGATCAAACGCATCCGCGCGGAGCATGCGAGCTTCTGTATCGTGAACGCCGTGACCGACAACACGCACAGAGACCATCTGCCGCACTGGAGAGTGATCGCGACATGAGCCTGATCGACTGGCACGGCGACCCGACGGCGCGCTTTCAAGCGGCGCAGCGCTTTGTGGACAGCGAGATCCTGCGGCGCTGCACGCCCTATGTGCCCATGGACACGGGCGAGCTGATCAGAAGCGGCCTGCGCGAGACGAAAATCGGCAGCGGCGAGGTGATCTACAAAACGCCTTACGCGCGACGATGGTACCACGAACCGGCGCGCTTCGACGGACGGCCCATGCGCGGCAACTACTGGTTCGAGCGGATGCTGCAAAGCGG
>CAKTXR010000108.1 GCA_934631025.1 uncultured Clostridia bacterium | reverse complement strand
ATGACGACGATGCCCGTGCCGGAGTTGATGTCCACGGTCTTCTGATACTGGCCGACGATCGCGCCGGAGAGCGCCGTCAGCGCATTGGCAATGCACAGGCCGACCGACACGGTGAACGTCGGGTTCAGCGAGGAAGCGCGCACCATGTCCTGATTGTCGCCGGTGGCGCGGATGGACAGGCCAAGCCGCGTGCCCATGAACAGCCAGAGCAGCGCGCCCATGAGGATTGTGATGAACGCGGCGGGGATCAGCTCGTAGAGCGAGCCGAAAACGCCGGTCTTTCTGACGAGGGTGAACAGCGTGTCCACGCCCAGCAGGCTCTCGTTGGCCTTCCAGCCCATGGCCATCAGATTGATCGTATAAAGGCCGGTGTTGGTGACGATGCCCGCGAGGATCGAGGGCACGCCCAGCTGCGTCTGGAGGAACGCGGTGACGAAGCCCGCGCACGCGCCCGCGAGCATGGCGGCCGGCAGCGCCAGGAACGGGTGTCCCTTCATGCACAGCGTGACCGATACGGCCGCGCCCAGCACGAAGCAGCCGTCCGTGGTCAGATCGGCCACGTCCAGTATGCGGAAGCTCAGAAACAGCGCCATGGCCACAAGGGCGTACATAAAGCCCAGCTCCAGGGCGGTCTGCGTAATCAGCAGCATGGGGATTCTCCTTTCATGGCCGCGGCGCGGCAAAACAGGGCGCTTGCCCGATCGAAGCGCGTCCGACCGGGCAAGCGGGTTCATGCGGTGAGTGATCTAATTAGGAAGGGATCAGTCCTTGGTCGTGGTCACTTCGACGATCTCGCCCATATCGGCGAACATCGAATAGTCGGCGTTCAGCGCGGCGGCGGTCTCGGTATTGACGGTGATGATGCCGCCGTCCATCAGGTAGTAGTCGTCCATGCCGTCCATGCCCTCGGTGATCGCCTGATAGGCCAGATCGGCGGTGCGCTTGCCCAGATCGGTGTAGTTCACGCCGCAGGTGGCGAAGGCGCCGTTGCGCACGAAGGAATCGGCGCCGGTGTAGTGGGGGATGCCGGCCGCGGCGAGATCCTCATAGATGGCCAGCTCGGCGGCCATGATCACGTTGTCAGTGGGGGTGAAGATCGCGTCGACCTTGGCGGCGGTCAGCGCGGCGGCCGCGGCGACCACCTCGTCGTTGGTGTTGGCGGTCTGCTCGACGTACTCAATGCCCTTGTCGTCCAGATAGGCCTTCGCGTCGGCGATGGGGGTGGCGGAGTTCGGCTCGGAGAGGGAGTAGAGCAGGCCGACCTTCTTCACGTCGGGGTTCTGCGCCAGCATCATGTCGAGGATGAAGGCGGTGTTCAGCGCGTCGCTGGTGCCGGTCACATAGTCGATGCCGGTCAGCTTGGCGGCGGCGGGATCGGAAATGGCGGCGTAGACGACCGGCGTCTGCGTATCCTCGGCGGACAGCGCGGCGACCTGCGCGGCGGTGGTGGCGATCGGGATGATGGCGTTCACGCCGTCGGCGATGGCCTGATCGGAAAGCTGCTTGAGCACCGACTGGTCGCCCTGGCCGGAGGTGATTTCATAGGTGATGGTCACGCCCTTCTCGGCGGCGATTTCGTCCAGGCGGGCGGCGACGGCGTTGGCGATCTCATCGAGAGAGGCGTGGTCGAGCTGCTTGATAATGGCAACCTTGTAGGCGGGGGCTTCGTCGGCCTGCGCGGTCAGCACGCAGCCCAGAAGCATGGCACAGGCGAGGATCACGGTCAGCATGGTCTTGAACATCTTGCGGGTTTTCATGGGGTCATCCTCCTAAAATATAGATTTGAGTGGCAGATGATCCATATCGGCCGTGCCGGAGCCGATCGGAAATAAAAAAGACTTTTATCCCAACATATGGGACAAAAGCCGTTGCTTCTGCGATACCACCCAATTTGACGTTCCTTTGAAAAAACGTCCGCTCGCTTACGCGCACCATCATACGCGCCCCGATGGATAACGGGTGGGAATCCCGTCGGTCTCTACTTGGACGCTTTGCGCTCTTATCTCTCTCATGAGCTTGCGCTTATGAAAGATTAAAGCCGCTCGAAACGCTCCGTTCGATCCGCCCTCCGAAGTCCATTCGCCAGCCGCTTTCCGTTCCGATTCCACCATCCGGAACTCTCTGAGGGATCACTGCGCCGGTTACTTCTCTTCGTCACTGGTTTCGTTGCTTGTGAACTTGTTGGCACTTATTATAATCACCGATACGCTTCCTGTCAAGTCCATAAAATACACAAATTATCGAGCAAAAACTTGAGATGCACGCGAAACGGGCTGCGACTTGCGATATGTAACACTTCTTTTTCAAATTAGGCGGCGGATCGGGCTGTTTTGCGCGCGGATGTATGCTATAATAAGAATTAAACTTGGAAACAGGGGAGGAGATCATCATGAACGGGACGGCGAAGGCTCGCTGGGCGCGCGCCGCGTCCTGGGTGCTGGCGGCGGCGGTGCTGCTGTTTGCGGCGCTTCTGATCGGGCAGTGCGTCTCGATTTACCGCGCGGGAACGGCGGCCGATAACCTGACGGAAGCGGGCGTGCGGATCCGCGATATATACAGCCGCGGGATCGTCGCGGAGCGCTTCGGGCGCATCGCGTGGTCGTTCTGGCTGCTCATTGCGTCTCTCATCGCGGCGCTGATTCTGCACAGGCCTGAAAGGGAAGCGCTGACCGCGCCGGTCGGCTATCAGCTGGCCATGCGCCTGAAGCGCGTCGGAAAGACGCCCGCCATGCGCGCCGAGGAGGTCAAGCGCGCGATCGTCACGGCGCTGATCGGCATCGGCTGCGTGATCTGTGCGGCGCTGACGCTGCGGCTGCTGCTTGAGAAAGGCCGGTTCGATTCGACCGATCTGGAGACGGTCGTGCCGCGGCTGGCAGGGGACGTATTGCCCTGGACGGCGCTGGCGATCGCCTTCCTGATGACCGGCGCACAGCTGCGCCACGTCAGCCTGAAGAAGGAACTCGAGCTGTCGAAGGACGCGCCGAAGCGGGATATGGAGCCGGTGAAGCCCGCAAAGTCCGCTGTCAGGAACATCGCGCGCGCTGTGCTGCTGGCCGCGGCGGCCGCGCTGATCGTGGCGGGGATCTGCAACGGCGGTATGTTCGACGTGCTGGTGAAAGCAATCAATATTTGTACGGAGTGTATTGGCCTTGGCTAAGAAGATAAGCGCATGGTGGAACGCGCATAAGCCCACCAAGCGGCGGCTGATTCAGGTTTACGCCGCGCTGCTCTACAACGCCCATGTGAAGGGCTTCGTCAAGGGCGACATTTACACCGGGCCGATCAAGAACGTCTGCGTGCCCGGCTTCAACTGCTATTCCTGCCCCGGCGCGATCGGCGCGTGTCCTCTGGGCGCGCTGCAAAACGCGCTGGCTTCGTCCAACAACCGCGCGCCGTGGTACATTCTGGGCATACTCATGCTGCTGGGCGTGACCCTCGGGCGCACGATCTGCGGCTGGCTCTGTCCGCTGGGGCTCATTCAGGAGCTGCTTCATAAGATTCCCACGCCCAAGCTGAAAAAGAGCCGCTTTACGCGCGCGCTTTCGTGGCTCAAGTACGTCATACTGGCGGTGTTCGTCGTGGCCATTCCGCTGGCCTATGCGCCGCAGAGCTTCCCCGTGCCCGGCTTCTGCAAGTATATCTGTCCGGCAGGCACGTTCGAGGGCGCGATGGGGCTGCTCGCCAATCCGGTCAACGCGCCGAAATTTTCGATGCTGAACATACTCTTCACGCGCAAGTTCGTCATCATGGTCGCGATATTCGCGGCGTGCGTGTTCGTCTATCGCGCGTTCTGCCGCTTTATCTGTCCACTGGGCGCGATTTACGGGCTGTTCTCGAAGCTGTCGCTGCTGGGCGTGAAGGTCGAGGCGGAAAAGTGTACGCACTGCGGCCGCTGCGTCGCGCATTGCAGGGTGGACGTGCGCCATGTGGGCGATCACGAGTGCATCCACTGCGGCGCGTGCATCGACGTGTGCCCTACGAAGGCCATTTCGATGAAGGCCGGCAAGCTTACGCTCCTGGCCAACGAGGGCGGCAAAGCGCCCGAAAAGCCGAAGCGCGCGCGCCGCGCCATTGCGTGGACGCTGGCCATCGCGCTGCTGCTGGGCGTGGGCTGGTATGTCAACCGCGGCGAGGATAAGGGCGCGGAAACGCCGGCCGTCGAGACCACGCCCGAGCCGGACGACGACACGCCGGTGGGC
>CAKTXR010000107.1 GCA_934631025.1 uncultured Clostridia bacterium | reverse complement strand
GCTCAGTTCAAGGCCGAAGCGGCCGGCGTACATCCGCGCCGCGTCGATCCCCACGCGGTCGAGCAGATTGACCGTCGCCTGATTCATCGATTTGACCAGCGCCTGCCGCAGCGTCACCACGCCGTGACTGCGCCCGGATGCGTTCGAGGGCGAATAGCCGTCGTAATCGCGCGGCGTGTCGTCGAGCAGTGTAATCGGCGTGCAGCCCAGCAGATCGACCGCCGCCGCATAGACCGACACCGGCTTGAACGCCGAGCCGGGCTGGCGCTGCATCTGCGTCGCGCGGTTAAAGCCCCGCTGCACCCGATAATCGCGGCCGCCGCACAGGCTCAGCAGCTCGCCGGTTGCGCAGTCCAGCGCCGCCATGGCCGCTTCCGGACGCGCGCCGTCCGCATCGGCGGGTGGGAAAAGCGCATCGTCCGCAAAGAGCGCGTCCGCCGAGGCCTGCAAGCTATGATCGAGCGCCGTATAGACGCGATAGCCGCCGCTCATCAGCTGATCGGCGCTCATGGACAGCGCGCGGCAAGCCTCGTCGGTCACTGCGTCCACATACCAGCCGCCCGACGTGTTCGTCTCCTTCATGTGGAGCGCCATGGGCGTTTTCTGCGCGGCGAGCATGGTATTTTCATCGATATAGCCGCACTTTTCCATCTGAGAGAGCACCAGATTGCGCCGCTCGAGCGCCTTTTGGGGATTGACGTGCGGCGCGTAGCCCGAGGGCGATTTGACGATTCCCGCCAGCAGCGCCGCTTCCGTCAGCGTCAGCTCGGAAGCCGGATGCGAGAAATAGGTCTGCGCCGCTTCCTCCAGCCCGTATGCCCCAGCGCCAAAATAGACTGTGTTCAAATAGGCGCGCAATATGTCGTCCTTGTCCATCGCCCGCTCGAGCTTCAGCGCCAGATAAGCCTCCTGCGCCTTGCGCGCGATGGTCTTTTCGCTGCTGAGGTGCGTCAGTTTGATCAACTGCTGCGTGATGGTGCTCGCGCCCTCGCGCGCCGAGCCGCTTTTCAGATTGCTGATCAGCGCGCCGCCGATGCGATAGAGATCAACGCCATGATGCCGGTAAAAGCGCGCATCCTCGATCGCCACGAAGGCCTGCGCCGCTACCTCGGGCACATCGCCCTCGTGAAGCAGCGTGCGCCGCGCGCCCAGCTCGTCCGCAAGACGGCCGTCGCGATCATAGACGAGCGTGGCCTGCGCGGGCGCGCTGATCTTATCCAGATCGAGCGTCTGCCACGACCACGGCCGGATCAGCAGCAAAAGCGCCGCGATCAGGAGCGCCGCCGATGCGCCCACTATGACGCAGAGCCTCTTTTTCACGCCGTTCACCTCCTCTTCCTCCAGTATGTCCGAAGCGCACGCCCGCAAAACTGCCAGAAGTTGTTCGTGGACAACGCCGCCGAATATTACTATAATAAATACATCACATCAATGGAGGAATGACCGTGAACAGACGAGGTCTGATCTTCACACTCATTGCGATCGCATTGGGCGCGGCGGCGACCGTGCTGCTGATTCTGCATCAGGCGACGGCCGCGCGGATTGCGCTGACGGTACTCATCGGCTTTATGATCGCCTGGGGCGCGCTGTTCCGGCGCGAACGGGCGCGGGGCACGAGCGGCTTTTCGCATTTCAATAAGGCGCGTCCCGCTGCGTCCGAGACGACGTTTAACGATGTAGCCGCCAACGAAATCGCCATGAACCGGCTGCGCGAACTGGCCGACTATCTGGCGCATCCCGAAAAATACGCGGCGCTGGGAGCGCGTCTGCCGCGCGGCGTGCTGCTCTACGGCCCGCCCGGCACCGGCAAGACGCTCATGGCGCGCGCGCTGGCCGGAGAAGCGCACGTCCCGTTCTTCTCGCTCAGCGGCTCCGACTTTGTTGAAATGTATGTCGGCGTGGGCGCGGCGCGCGTACGCGAGCTGTTCTCGAAGGCCGCCAAGGCGGGACGCGCCGTCATATTCATCGACGAAATCGATGCCATCGGCAAGCGGCGCGACAGCGCAAACGGCAGCGAGGAGAGCGACCGCACGCTGAACGCCCTACTGAGCGAGATGTCCGGCTTTGCGCCGAACAGCGGCGTGATCGTGCTGGCCGCCACCAACCGCGTGGACACGCTCGATCCGGCGCTCACCCGCCCCGGCCGTTTCGACGCGCGCATCGATGTGGGTCTGCCCGACCGCGCGCAGCGGCTGGACATTCTGAGGCTCCACTGCCGCGCCAAGCCGCTCGACAAAAGCGTCGATCTCAGCCGTCTGGCCGCCGACACGGTGCGCTTCAGCGGCGCGTCGCTCGAGAGCATGGTCAACGCCGCCGCCATCCGCGCGGCCCGGCGCGGCAGCCCCATCATCACTGAGGGCGATCTCCATGCCGCCTTCATCGCCGCCGTCGCCGGAGAGGACGGCCGCATCACCGCCGCGCGCGACGAGCTGGCCGTCATCGCGCTGCACGAGGCCGGTCACGCCGTGGCCTGCCGCCTGCTCCAGCCGAAGCACCGCATCGAGCGCGTCAGCATACTGCCCGCGTCGGGCGGCGCGGCGGGCTACAATCTCACCGTGCCAGAAGAACGCGCGCTGCCCACGCTGGACAGCCTGAGCGCGCAGCTGCAAGTGCTGCTGGCCGGACGCGCCGCCGAACAGCTCTTTTCAGCCAGCCGCGCCGATCTGACCGCCGGAGCGGCGAACGATCTGTCTCAGGCGACCGAGCTGGCCGCGGCCATGACGCTTGATCTGGGGCTGGTCGGCCATCCCGCCGTCTCGCTGAGAGCGCTGTCGAAGAGCACGGGCGCTTCCACCGCCGACGCCGCCGCGCTGACCACGCGCCTGCTGGCCGACTGCTATCAGGCGGTCACCGCGCTCTTGTCCGATCACGCCGAATGGCTGACCGCGCTCACGCAAAAGCTGCTCGACTGCGAATCGCTCTCTGGCGCCGAGATCGACGCGTTCTTCGCCGCCTTGGAGCCGACGAAAAACGCCGGATAACTCGCCTTGCAAGGCAGGAGCGATATAGCTTCCCTCAATTTCCATTCGGCAATGCAAGCCATTTTTCCGCAAATACGCACACGAAAAGCCGCGATGCAGCGATGCACCGCGGCCTTTTCCATGCCATTCTTTCATGCAGCAGAAGCTCAAGCTCTAAAAAACAGAAAATCAGCGTCAGCGATACGCCGCAAGCTGTCCTTTCTCCGCCAAATCCGCCGCGATAAACGCCATTTCCTCATGCGTAACCGTATAAAAAACCGCCTGCCCCGCGCGATAGAAAGACAAATTCTCCGGCAGACCCTGCGCAATGTCAAAGATATTGCCCATCGCCCTGAGCCGATCGCGCGCGGCGGCGCAGGCCCTGTACATATTCAGCGCTCTATGACAGTCGCACTTCTGTGTATAGAGCCATTCGCGAACGCCCGCCTTCTGCGCAATCAGAAACGGCGCGAGCGGCTGTAGCAGCGCGTCGTGAACGCAATAAATCCGCTCCGCATAGGGATGCTTCGTGACCGTGACGAGCGAAAACGCATCCGACGCGGCAAAAAGCGCATCGAGCGCGCCGCATCCATCCCGTTCCAGCGCCGCATAGTTCAGCGCAATCCAATTCGCCATAGTCCTTCCCCCTGTTCAGAAGCTCATATTAGCAAAAGAAGCACGCCGGCATTCCTATCGCGCAAAATTCCAATGCTGATCGTCAAAAAAAGCTAATCACAAACATCGCCATTTCCCACTGCCAGAGTATCGCAGACCATTGAGAAAAGCAACGCAATCAGCATTTCCCGATGTCGGAACGCCCAGCATCCGCGCGGAAAAATTGCAAATTGTCAGCGCGATAAGCGAAAACAAAGCTGCACAAAGGTTGCACAAGCACCGTGCTCCCCTGCCGGTATAAAAAAACAAACCCCTCGAAACCTCAATGATTTCAAGGGATTTGCCTTACTGCGCCTTCAGGGACTCGAACCCTGGACACCCTGATTAAGAGTCAGGTGCTCTACCAGCTGAGCTAAAGGCGCATATGGAGCGGTAGACGAGACTCGGACTCGCGACCTCCACCTTGGCAAGGTGGCGCTCTACCAACTGAGCTACTACCGCACAGCGATTAAGGGAGAAGGGAAAGCCATCAATGGAGCGGGTGATGGGAATCGAACCCACGTAGCCAGCTTGGAAGGCTGGAACTCTACCATTGAGCTACACCCGCATAATGGAGCGGTAGACGAGACTCGGACTCGCGACCTCCACCTTGGCAAGGTGGCGCTCTACCAACTGAGCTACTACCG
>CAKTXR010000106.1 GCA_934631025.1 uncultured Clostridia bacterium | reverse complement strand
CCATCTGCTCCACATGGAAGGGACAGCGGCGGTTGCAATGGCCGCACTGGATGCAGTTTTCAGCCGTCTTTTCAAGCGTCAGATAGTGTTCGCGCGCCAGATTGTCGCCCAGGCGGGTGAGATCGTAGTACTTGTTGATCAGCGCGATGTCCAGCCCCGCGGGACATGGGTGGCAGTGCTGACAGTAGACGCACTTGGCCATCGCGTCCTCGGGCGCGTAAGCGCCGATGAGCGAATAGTCGCGCTCTTCGGGCATGGATTCAAAGAAATCCAGCACCTCGTTCATTTCGCTCAGGCTGCCGTAGCCGGGCAGTACGGTGATCACGCCGGGCTTGTCCAGCGCGTATTGCAGACACTGGTATTTGGTCAGCGCAGCCTTGAAGGGGGACTGCGCCGCGTCCAGCAGCTGACCGCCGCAGAACGGCTTCATGACCGAGATGCCCACGCCTTCCTTTTCGCAGCGGCGATAAAGCGATTGCCGGTCGTCGCTCGAGCCGATGCCGAAATCGCCCTGACCGTAATCGTAGACCGGATTGACGGAGAACATCACCATGTCGACGATATTCATGTCCAGCACGCGATTGACCAGCGACGGCGTATGCGAGGACAGGCCGATGTGACGGATCACGCCCTGCTTTTTCAGCGAGAGCACATAGTCCATTACGCCGTTTTTCTCGTATGCGTCCAGATCCTTGTCCTCGTCAAGGCAGTGGATGAAGCCGAAATCGATGTAGTCGGTTCTCAGATGATCGAGCTGCCAGGCGATGGAAGCCTTGATTTCGTCCAGTCTGGTCGTCCAGCCGTATTCGCCGCTGGTGTAGTCCGCGCCGAAATGCACCTGCAAATAGACCTGACGGCGAATGTCCTCGAACGCCTTTCCGTAGGCCGGAAAGATGGCTGCGTGGCCGCCCGCCATGTCGAAGTAGTTCACGCCGCGCTTGCAGGCCGCGCACACCGTTTCGATGATCTCCTTCTCGGGCCGCGCGCCGATGACCGACGAGCCCATGCCGATCACGCCGATTTTCTCGCCGCCGCGCGGCAGTGTGCGATAGTCCATAGCTGTTTCCTCCTATTAAAGCGGCCTTGCGCCGCATTGTTCGTCAAAATCAGTATAGCATTAAAGCCGGCTTTAAGGTCAAGAGGGCAAAGCAAAAAAGACGCATGAAAAATCACGCGTCTTTGAGGGATTTTCGGTCTTTTCAGATCTTCTGCGCGTCGCCGTCGCGCGTCAGGATCCGCACCCAATGATAGCGGTTGCAGGTGATGGCGTTGGGCAGGCACTTGATGATCTGATCGGCCTTGAGGAAGCAGAACGTCACGACCGGCGGAAACTTGAACACGAACGCGCTCAGGAACGCGGAGGGGATGGTGAACAGCCACATGAACAGGTTGTCCATCCATGCCGCGTATTTCGTCACGCCGCCGCCGGCGATGATGCCGCTCTGCACGGGATACTCATAGCAGGTGCCCACGGTTGTGACGCTCAGCACGGTGAGGAAGCTCAGCGCGAGCTGCTTCGTCTCGTCGGAGACGGTGTACAGGCCGACGATCGCGTCCTTGAACAGGAACATGAGCGCGCCGAACGTCACGCCGATCAGTACGAAAATGGCCTGCATGGTCTTGGAATAGGAGCGCACCATGTCCAGCCGCCCCTGACCGATGGTCTTGCCCATGACGACCGAGGCGACGTTGGCGCACGACAGGCCGAACACCGCGAAGATCTGGAAGATCACGATGGCGATGCTGTTGGCCGCGATGACCGTTGCGCTGATGTGCCCCAGCACGGCCGTCTGCGCCGCCTGCGCCACGCCCCAGAGCATACCGCTCACGACGATGGGCAGCGCCACCTTCACATAGTCGCGCAGGAACGTGAAATCGAAGCGAATCAGCTCGATCCACTTCATTTTGAGCTTTTTGTCGATGAACAGCACATAGCAGAGTATGATGATCAGCTCGACGATGCGGCTGACCAGCGTCGCCACAGCCGCGCCCGCGACGCCCATTTCCGGTGCGCCCAGCCGCCCGTAGATCAGGCAGTAGTTCAGGCAGACGTTGATGCAGATCGTGCTCAGCGACATCACCGTGCCCACGGCGGCCGTCTCGACGCTTTGCAGCGAGTACATCAGCGAGTTTGAAACGGCGAACACCAGATACGTCCAGCAGACGATCTCCAGATAGCGAACGCCCTCGGCGATGACCGCCTGATCGCTCGTAAAGAGCGAGAGAATCGCGGCGGGCGCGGCCTTCGAGACGGCAAAGAACAGTATGCCGGTCAAAAAGCCGCACTTTACGCCGATGTTGATGATCTTTTTGATCGGCTCGACGCGGCGCTGCCCCCAGTACTGCGCGGCCAGCACGACGATGCCCATGCCGATGCCGGAAGCGATCTGCTGGAGCGTGAACTGGATCTGATTGACCAGCGTCGCGCCGGAGAGCGCCATCTCAGTATAGCGGCCCAGCATGATGTTGTCGGCCATGTTGACGGCCAGCGCCGCCAGCTGCTGCAATACGATGATGAAAAGCAGCGGGAAAAACGTGCGGTAAAAGGCTTTGTCCTTCGTAAAGACCTTCAGAATCTTCGGATCGTTATCGGGGGGAAGCGGCGTATAATCGCGCCTGTTCAATGGGAATCCCTTCCTTTAACAGCGTATTGTGCGGCGCATTGCGGCCGAAAAGAATCCGATGCGGCATGAAAACAGCATCGGATTCTGTGATGTTATTGCCCGTCAGTCGGCGGCTTCAGCGTCAGCGTCGGAGGTCTCCGGCACGGCGGTGATGTCCTTGCCAAAGTACTTTTCGGAGATACTGCTCAGCGTGCCGTCGGCGCGCAGCTCGTCGATGGCCTGATTGATTGCCTCGAGCAGAGAGGCGCTGTCCTCGCCCTTGCGCACGGGGATGGCCACCTCGGAGGCCTCCTCGGTCAGCGCGACCACCTTCAGGTTCGCGTCGGGATGCACGGCCATATAATCGTAGAACGACACCTCGGCGTTGAGCGTCGCGTCTGCGCGGCCGGAGAGCACCATCTGGATGGTCTGATCGAGCGTGTCCACGCCGTCGGCCGTCGCGCCGTAGCTCTCGGCCAGCGTCATGTAGGTGCTGGCGATGGAGTTGGCGGTGTGCTTGCCCTTGAGGTCCTCGAAGGAGGTGATGTCCTCGTTGTCACCGCGCACGATCAGCGCCGTGCGGATATAGCCGTAGGGGGTGGTGAAATCGTATTTCTGCGCGCGCTCCTCGGTCACCTCAACGCCGTTGGCGGCGATGTCGTAGCGGCCGGAATCCAGGCCGGCGAATATGCCGTCCCATTCCGTCTCGGAGAACTTGGCCTTTACGCCCAGCTTTTCGGCGATGGCCTGCGCCACCTCCACGTCGAAGCCCACCAGCGTGCCGTCCTCGTCGTGATACGTCCACGGCGCCCACGCGCCCTCCGTCGCCACGACGATCTCGCCGAACGAGCGGATGCGGGCCAGCTGATCGGTTCCCTCGGCCATGGCCGGCAGCGCGGCCAGCAGCAGCGCGAGCATGATGAGAAGTCCCTTTTGAAGTTTACGCATTGTAATTCTCTCCTTTCAATTCATCTGAGCGGTTGTTGGTTGACTGATCGTGATCGAGCAGCTGCAAAAACGCGCGGGTGCGCGCCTCCCTCGGATGCTCGAAGAACGCCCTTGACGCGCCTTCCTCAACGACGACGCCGTTTTCCATAAAGACGACCTTGTTGGACACATTGCGGGCGAAACCCATCTCGTGCGTGACCACCAGCATGGTCATGCCGTCCCGCGCCAGATCGCGCATCACGCCGAGCACCTCGCCGGTCAGCTCCGGATCGAGCGCAGAGGTCGGCTCGTCGAAATAGATGATCTCCGGATCGGTCGCCAGCGCCCGCGCAATGGCCACGCGCTGCTGCTGGCCGCCGGACAGCTCGGCGGGATACGCGTCCGCGCGGTCGGCCAGTCCCACCTTGCCGAGCATCCGCAGGCCGATTTCCCGCGCGTCGCTCCTGCGCATTTTTCGCGCGACGACCAGCCCCTCCATGATGTTGCCCAGAGCCGTTTTGTTGAGGAAGAGGTTGTAACTCTGAAAGACGAACGCCGTCTTGCGGCGGATGCGGGCAATATCGCGGCGGGATGTGGTGTGCAGATCGAACGTCTCGCCGTCGAAGGTCATGCTGCCGCCGTCGGCGCGCTCGAGGAAGTTCAGACAGCGCAGGAGCGTCGTCTTGCCCGAGCCGCTGGGGCCGAGTATGGCCATCACGTCGCCCCTGTCGACTTCGAGATTGACGTTCTTGAGCACCTCCTGCGCGCCGAACGCCTTGCGCACGCCGGAGATGGTCATCAGG
>CAKTXR010000105.1 GCA_934631025.1 uncultured Clostridia bacterium | reverse complement strand
GTTCGATATGCGCCTGGGTGGTCGCTTCGCTCATGGCCTGCCGGAGCAGCTCGTCGGCACGTTTGGCGCGCTCTTCGATTTCCCGGGTCTTTTGCTCCAGATCGGCGAGCGTCTGTCTGCGTAGTTCGAGCGCTGCGCAATCGGCGCACAGACCGCGCGTGTTCAGCTTCAGGAAAAGCCCCTTGCGGCCGCACTTTGTACATTTTGCCATGATATGGCCTCCTTTGGTATTGTCTTACGCTTCCCACCGCACATAGCCCACGGCCAGACCCATGACGCGGATAGAATCGCTGTTATTCGCATCAAACATCATAGGCGCATATTTCGGATTTTCGGATACCAGCTGCACGCCGTGCGGCATATGGTACAGGCGCTTGAGCGTTATGCAGTCGTCGATGCACACGGCCGCGATCTGGCCGTTGTCCACGTCGTCCTGAAGGCGGATCAGCACCAGATCGCCGTCCAGATAGCGCGGCGTCATGCTGTCACCCTCAACGCGCAGCGCTGCGTCGGCGTGATGGCTGTCGCCTGCAATGGAGATGTAGTTATCGTATTCGCGCTCGGCCGTCAGGGGCGTGCCCGCCGCTATAGGGCCAAGGATCGGGATGCGGCGCTTCTCGATCGGGAGAAGGCCGGCGGGAAGGGTGGGAGGCCCCTTCTTTTCCGTGTCCATCCCCATGAGCGCGCTGGGCGTTACGCCGAAGATCTCCGCGAACTGCCTGATCTTTGATTGCGTCAGATCGACGTGCCCCGCTTCGATCTTGGCGATCGACGAACGGTCGGTGTAGCCCGCTTTTTTCGCCAGTTCCTCCTGTGTCAGGCTGGCCTGCTTTCGGTATTTTTTGATGTTTTCATATAACTGATTCATCTGAGTCACCCTTTCACCTCTCATTATACACTATCGGTGAATTATTTTCAACAGATTCGCGAAAAACTATTGACAGTTTCCATTTTCGTGGTATAATTCAAAATGTGAATGGAGTTCACGAACGGCGACGTGCGAAAGGAGGGGAAAGCATGGGAAATATGAAAATGCTCCGCGAGCGCATTGATAGTTCCGGAATGACCGTTGTTTCCGTGGCTGCCAAGAGTGGAATTCAGCGAGAAACGCTGTATAATAAGCTGAATGGCAAGTCTGAGTTCAAGGCTTCGGAGATTCGCGGTCTGACCGAGACGCTGCGTCTTACCCGCGATGAACAGGACCGTATTTTTTTTACATGACAAAGTGAACTAAAATCACTAACCAAATCCAAAACCAAAACCAAACCCAAGGAAAGGAGGAAAGCCCATGTTTAACGGCAAGCGATTGTGCGAGTTGGAAGAGCGCACGCGAGAGCTTGAAATGTTCCGAGACAGCATCTTGGACGGGCGAATCAGCATTGTTACGCCGGAATACGGCCGAATGCCGCTCAGAGACGCTATCAGGATGGTTGCGGCGTTCATGCAGCGGGAAACTGCGCGCCGGAACAGAAGGCGGGAGAGGAAATAGAACCACCGTCTCCAGAAGGAGAGGAGGGAAGCCCCATGGATGCCAGGCATTTCTACAACACCTGCGGCACGAATCTGCTGTCGCTGGAATCGATCGAAAATGCCAATGCGCAGATCGCCCAGCTCCGGGCGATGAGCGAAAAGAACGACGGCAATGCGGAACTGGTCTGCCAGATTTCCATGGCCATGGCGCGGCTCATCGAGGTGTCGAACGGGTATCAGTGGCGACTGTTCCCCAGCACGGCCTTCGAGAAGCCGCACCCGGCCGATGATCCCGACTTAGGAAGAACGATTGAGAAGCTTAGCCGCAAGCGCGACGACGTCTTTGGCAACGTCCTTGATCGCGTCCTTGACGCGTTCCGCTCTGACCCGGGATTGCTCGTTCAGCTTCTCGCGATCATCGGCGGCCTTGCGCTCCTGCTCTTCCTCGTAATCGGTGATCGCTGACAGCCCCTGCGGCGAGATCTCCATGCTTCCGTCGATGAATACTTCGAGATACCCGCGCTGGGCAAGGCTGTCGTATCTCAGGCGTTCTTCATCGGACATTGGGTGATCGCTGGCGCCTTTGTACAGGCCGGTGTAGACTCTGTACAGCATTTCAGTATCTATCGAATTCATATAATCACCTCCTTTCAAGGCGATTATATTGCGCGAGTTGCTGAATTTCAAGCGATAAGAAGAGTGATTATGAAACTCGGCACAAATTTGATAGAGACTACTTGAGAAAGGACGATAATAATGACGTTTCATGTTAAGCTGCGGAACTATCGTTATGATAAGCACATCACGCAGTGCGAGCTTGCGCGAAAGTCCGGCGTGTCGCAGCGCGACATCAGCTTCTGGGAGAGCGGGCGCGGCGACCCGAAGCTGAGCGCCGCCGTGAAGATCGCGCGGGGGCTGGGGGTCAGTCCTGAGGAGTTCTTCAGGGACATCAGCCTGCCGGAGGAAGAAGAGGAAGTATAAGCGACTGAAGGAGGAAAAGAACCATGTCCATGACCATAGCCCAGATGATCAAGCTGAGCGACGATCTGCGCGCGGCGCTTGACATCGACGAGCGATTGCAGGCCTATGAGGCGCCGCCGAGCGTGCTGCCGGCGGGATGCCCGCTCTACACGACGGTGGAAGGCGCGTCCGAGCTGTACTCGATCTCTCAGACGTCGCTGCGGAACATGATCCGGCGCTATGCCGATTTCCCGGCGGCGCGGGTCGGCACGAAGATCATCATCGACGTGCCCGGCCTGTACGAGTGGCTGCACGCCCGCAATGGCAATGCGCTCGACGTTACGCCACAGCAGTAAACAAATTTGAGGAGGAAAAGAACCATGGCAAAGCACCTGACCGACGCGGAGGTCGAGATCGAGATCAGGCAGATTTACGACAGCGAGGCCTATAAGCTGGCGCGGGCTGAGAATCTCTATCGCCAGAAGCGGCGCAATGAACTCTATGCGATCCGCTATTACTACAAGCGCGGCCTTGAGCTGATGGCGCAGGGCTACACGCTGGAGAACTACAAGGATAAGGTCAACGAGGCCATGCGGCCGGACTGAAGAGGGGGACAGGCCTGTGAAGAGCTACATCGTCAGCTACTGCAACAAGCTGAACAATCAGGAGATCGCGCGCGAGATGACCGTCCGCGCCGAATCGGCCAAGGCGGCCCGCGCCAAGTTCGACGCGGCGTACAAGGCCGCAAAGACCGGCTGCCACGCCTTCAGAATCAAGGTGCGGCTGGCCAGGGAGGCCGGCGTATGACCGGTCATATCTACCCCGCCGACCACCCGCACGCCACCGACAACGCCTTCCGCCGCTGCGGGATGCTCCGCGAGGGCGGCTTTAAGCGGCTGGGGCGGCCGGTGAAGATCGCGCGGCGGCGCTGGCTGACGCTGATACAGGGGATGCGCGCGGAAATCCGCGCATGGAATACAAAGCGCGAAAAGGAGATAAGCAGATGGACAACGGATTGACCAAGACCCTCCGCGCGAAGGACGCGACCGACGCGTTTCTGCGCGAGTGCGTCCTCGCGGGCGAAATCAAGCGCCTGCGCCGCGAAAACGCCGCCTATGCCGCGCGGATTAAGCGCGATCAGGCCGCGCGTTACGCTCGATACGAGCGCGAAATCGCCGAAGAGAAGCAGCGCGATCTGCGCTGGATCACGGCTGTGCGCATGGCGGCGCTGTTTCTGGCCGGGGCGGGATGTGCGGCGCTTATGGTGGCGCTCGCGATCATGGTGATGGGAGGTTAACGCAATGAGCGATTACAGGGACTACGCCGCGCGCCGACTGCGGCCCGAGGAGCGGCGGGGGATCATGCACATGGATATGCTCTCGCGGTCGTTCCGGCTGGCCGCGTGCGACCTGGGGAAGCGGCTGGAGGGCTACAAGTACCTCAATCGCGATCTGGGCATGATGCAGAGCGTATGCCGGCGGCTGATGGAACACGCCATGGCAAACGTCGAGCCGGAAATGCGCGCGCAGGTGCTCCGCCAGAGCCGCGATTACACGCTGGGCCTTGAGCGCGTTGCGGCGGCGCGGCGCGAGGACGAGGTCGTCATGCCGATGAGCGACGAGTGGCAGTTCGTCTCCATCGTGCTGGACAGCCGGTGCAGCGTGTGTCTCAAGAGCGGCGCGGAAAGCCGGCAGTGCAGGGTGCGGGCGCTTTTGCGCAAGTACGCCGACGAACCCGACCCCGGCGCGATGTGCTGCGGCTATGCGGGCTGTCAGCTCTCGAACGACGCGAGCAAGATCAACCGGCAGGAAAAAATATAGCCCCGCGGCCGCTGGCACGGCGCACGGAGCACAGAGGAAAAAGAACCAACGACAGTATACCACACGGGAGGATGAATTGCAATGATTATTGCCGACATGAGCCTGGACGA
>CAKTXR010000104.1 GCA_934631025.1 uncultured Clostridia bacterium | reverse complement strand
CTGATCGACGCGCTGAGCGGCCTGACGACCGACAGGCGCGACATTGTGGTGACCGTGGACGGCCATGAGCTGGCGCGTTACATGGCCGACGAGAACAGGCGCGCGCTGTCCGAGCGGGCGGGGCGGCTGGCAAGGGGGCGGGGACTGTGAAGCGGCTGACAGAGAGCTGGTTTGAATTCAGCGGCGTGAAATCATCGAGCATGGGCATCATACTGCGCGCCATGCCGCGGCGGCCCATCCCCGCCGAGCGCGGGCAGACGGTTACCGTGCCGGGGCGCAGCGGAGCTCTGTGGATCGGCGAGAACGGCGCGTACGACGCGATCAAAATATCGGCCGAGTGCGAGAGCGCGGCGGGCTATGACAGCGAAAAGGCGGCGGCGTGGCTCAAGGGCCGCACGGGACTGTTGCGCTTTTCAGACGAGCCGGAGCGCGCGTACAGGGCGCAGTGCATCGCTTCCTTTGCACGCGAGAACAAGTATCTGTCCTTCGACACGCAGCTGTTCACGGTCGAGTTCGACTGTCAGCCGCACAGATACGTCTATCCCGCGCCGGCGGCCGTGACGCTGACCAGCGCCGGCGCGATCACCAACGCGGGCACGGCGGAATCGCTGCCCCGCATCGCGATTACGGCGGCGGGCGACTATGCCGTGACGGTGAACGGCTATGAAATCGAGGTCACCGGCGGCAGCGTCGTGATCGACAGCGAGCTGGAAGACTGCTTCGACGCGGACGGCGTGACGCTGGCGAATAATCGCGTGACCATGAGCGCCTTCCCGCGTCTCACAAGCGGCGCAAACGCCGTGAGCTGGACGGGCAGCGTGAGCAGCGTTGCCATAGAGAGGAGGAGCCGGAGCCTGTGATCACGATATATTCGGCGAACGCGGCGGACTTTTCAACGCTCGGCCTGGGCGCGCTTGCACCCAGCGAATGCACGATCGAGGAGCAGGCGGGCGGCCTGTACGAGATGACGCTCACCCAGCCGATCACGGACGACTTAAAGCACACGCTCATCGCGCAGGGCCGCATCATCAAAGCGCCCGCGCCCGTGCGCGAAACGCCGCTGGTGGAGATCGGCAAGAGCGGCAGCGTAGTGCGGCGCATCTACAAAGTGACCACCGACGGGCGGCGGCTGAATATGCGCACCGCGGCCGACCAGAGCGCGCGCGTCATACACGCCTACCGCCCCGGCACGGAGGTGGCCGTGACCGGCGAGGACGGCAGCTGGTCGAGCGTCATCATTCTGGACGGCGGCGCGAGCGGCTGGATGTGGACGGCGAATCTTACCTTCGTGCGCGAGGAGAGCGAGACGATCAGCGGCGACGCGCCCGGCTCGGTCATCGCGCCGCGCCAGACCCGCGAGCAGCTCTTCCGCATCTGCGAGGTGGAGATCGACGGCGAGAGACGCGCTGTGACGGCGCGCGCTCAGCATATCAGCTATGACTTAAAGGGCGCGATCGTGGCGCGGGAGTATGCGCCGGAAAACGTGAGCGCCGAGGCGGTCTGCGCGGCCATGATGGGCTATATCGACCACGAAACGCCCTTCCGCCTGATCTGCACCGTGACCGAGCCGGTGACGATCGACTGCACAGGCCGCAACATTCTCGATATTCTCATGGACAGGGACAGCGGCCTGCTCGCCCAGACCGGCGCGCGGCTCGTGCGCGACAACTACGATCTGTTCATCCTGCCCGATGAGGCGCGCGAGAGGGGCGTATCCCTGCGCTATGGCAAGAACCTGCTCTCGGCGGCGCTGCGCACGGACGCAAGCGGCCTGATCACGCGCATACAGCCTGCCGGCAAGGCGAAGGACGGCGAGACGCTGCTGATATCCGACGACCCCGCGCAGAGCTTTGTGGACAGCCCGCGCATCGGCGATTATCCGGCGATTTACGCCAAACGCGTCGAATACGACGTTGTGGAGGGCAAGGATCTCACCAAGGCCGAGGCGCGGGAGAAGCTGCGCGAGAAGGCGCTCTCGGATTTCGACGCGGGCTGCGATCTGCCCTCGATCCGGCTCGACGCGGATTTCGTGCGGCTCGACCTCACGGAGGACTATAAGGCGCTGGCCAACGCCTACGCGCTGCACCTTTATGACAGCGTGCCGGTGACCGACGACGCGGCGGGGATTGCGGCGCGCGCCCGAATGACCGGCTACAAATACGACGCGCTGCTCGACCGGTACGACGGCACGACGCTGGGCGAGCTGACCGACGCGCAGGCGACCGTCTACGGCGACGAGATCGGCGGCGGCCTTTCCGGCACGAAGATCATATCCGGCAGCATGAGCGGCGACAGGCTGCGCAATTTGAGCGTAGCCTATGCCAAGATCAGCCGCGCGGCGGTGGATCAATTAAGCGCCGACAGCCTGACGGCGCAGATCGCGCACATCAACGCGCTGACCGCGGGGACGGTGGACGCGGACGAATTGACGGCGGCGTGGGCAAAGCTGTATACGATCATCGCCGGACAGATCGAGGCGGGGACGGTGACCGCCGACAGCTTGACGGCGGCCATGGCGAAATTGACGGCCGCCAGCGTCGAGCACGCGGAGATCGACTGGGCGAATATCGGCAAGCTGACGGCGGAGATGGCGAACATTGCGACAGCCAGTATCGGCGACGCGGACATCGACTTTGCACAGATCAAGCAAATGAAGGCGGGGACGGCTGTCGCCGATCAGTTGATCACGCACGACGCTGTGGCTGACCGCTACTTTATCGACAAATTGCAGGTGCGGGCCTTGCAGGTGCTCGAGCAGACTGTGGGGAGCCTGACCGTCAAGGCCAAGGACGGCAGCTATTACCGGCTGGACATTGACCCCGAGGCGGGGACGGTCGTGCCGACGCTCGTCACGCCGAGCGACGACGAAAAGGCGGAGGGCGTGACGGGAGATCAGAGCCGCTGCATCATCGAGACGGATTTGACCGTGGCCGACCTTGCCGCGACCAACGTCAAGGCGATCAATGCGCTGATCGACAAACTGACGGCGAGCCGCATCGAGGTGGATACGCTGTTCGCGCGCGAAGCGACCGTGGGGGCGCTCGACGCGTATCTGGTAAGGGCCGACACCATCGCGGCGTTGGAAGGCGCGTTGAACGTCTGGGCGAACGAAAAAGTCAATCTGGCGGTGGGGGCGCTGGCCATCGGCGGGACGAACCTGATCAAGGGCACGCGCAAGATGACCGCCGCCAACTGGTACGGCATGACCGGCACGGGCAAGAGCCTTGTGACGCTGGACAACGATTTCGCGGGCGAGAAAATAGAACGATCCGGCCTGACCAGCGCGGCCTATACGAGCTGCTACGCCAAGACCGACAACGTGATCACCGCGGGGAGGGCCTACATACTGACCGCGGACAGCTACATCGACCCGTCAGGGACGGCGCTGGACGGCAACGCGTCATTGACGCTGGTGTTTTACAGCGCCAGCGGGACGAATCTCCAGAGCACGGCGGCGCGCTTGAGCAGCGACTCGCCCACCGGCGCATGGCAGCGGCTCGAAGTCAAGGCCACCGCGCCCGAAAATGCCGCCTACGCGCAGATCACCATGATGCTGAGCAAAAATGGCAATGTAACGTTTGCGCGGCTCAAGTTTGAGGAGGGCAATAAGGCCACGGCATGGAGCCCAGCGCCCGAGGACACGGACGACAGCGTGAACGGCCTGAAGAGCGAGCTGAACCTCGTGCCCGGGCAGATTTCAGCCGCCGTGAGCGCCGTGCAGGTTGGCGGGACGAATCTGGTCACGCTGGGCAATCAGAGCATTACCAATGCGAGCGGCAGCACCGCCGTATACCTGGGCAAGGACTGGTACCGCGCAAGCGAGCATCAGACGACGATCAGCCCGTACAGCGGCGTGTGCTGGCTGCAATGCCCGGGCGTTCTCATCACGGCTGGGCGCAAGTACACGCTGTCGTTTTACGCGTGGATTCAGCCGAGCGCGACGGCGGGAGTCAACAAATTCCGCCCGAATTTGTGGGGCGGGACAAGCGACACGGACAAGTATCTTACAGGTTTTATTCCGTTTGTGATTAGCACGCCGACGAAATATGCCGTCACGTTCGACACGACCGGCTGGACGACGGGGACTTACACACTGCGCTTCGTGATGATGGAGGGCCAGACGCACGAGGTGTATTTTACGGACGTCAAGCTCGAGGAAGGCACGAAAGCTACGGCGTGGAGCCCGAATCCGAATGAGGTACGCATCGGATCGAGCATTTTGATGGATGTGAATCACACCGAGATCAGCACGCCGTATCTCGACATCGACGTGAGCGGCACAGACGGCGATATGCACATAGACGAGAATGGCATATCGGCGGGCACGGCGACGTTTGAGACGCTCAACTGCCCGGATGTGACGCGCTATTATACCGGACCTGTGAGCATAACGCTGGCGGCAGATGCGGACGTGAGTACGCTGTCAAAGGCGCTGTCGAACCGTATATTGACTGGCGACGTGACGATCGGCATAACCGGTG
>CAKTXR010000103.1 GCA_934631025.1 uncultured Clostridia bacterium | reverse complement strand
CCGTTGGGGGCTGCGCGCCCCCAAACCTGCGCCAAAGAGTCAAAAGTGGAAGCCGCACTGCGGCCTCTCTGGACTCTCTTCATGTGGTTTGCGGCGTGAGTGCGGAAAACGCAGCGAAGGCCGTTCGGGTGCAACGGAGACTTGCCAAACTCCAATTTATGGTTTGGCAAGTCGTGCGGCCGCACGATCGCTCCTATTCGTACGAACATCTGAGTTGGGCCACGCAAAGTGGAAGCCGCACAGCGGCCGCCCCCAAACCTGCGCCAAAGAGCCATTGGCTCTCTGGACTCTCTTCATTTAATTTGCGGCGTGGGTGCGTTTTGCGCGGCGAGCATTGTGCGCTTTACCGGCGCATTGGGTCAGCAGCCGCCCACCCAGCGCCGGATGTGCTTCTTCGTGACGGCAATCTCCGGCCGGAAATCGCGAGATTTCATATATTCCATCAGGCTATAGAGCAGATTGGCGGCTTCAACGCGTCCTTCCTGCGCCAGTCTGTCCAGCGGACTTTCGCAGATCAGCGCGCGCCCCTGTCCCACGCGCACCTCGAAGATCAACCCCAGCCGGTGATTTCGCTCGGGATTGTCGATCGCCCATACGATCGGCCTGAGCGCGGGCGTGTCGTCCAGCACCGCCGGATGCGACGCTTCCGCAATGTCGAACCACTGCCAGTCGGTCGTGCCGTCGCAGGGGAAATGCTTGAGCGCCGGATGCGCGCGGTCGCCGCAGAAGCCCAGAAGGCCGTGCGATACCGCGCAGTTCTTCGCCTCGCACACGCGGCGAAACATCGCGTAGTTCCAGAAATCGCTCGCGAAGCCGCCGGGGATCGCCGTGCCGCCCTCGCCGGGCAGGATCAGCAGATCGGCGCCGTTTTCCAGCGCGTCGAGCTGCTCGTCGGTCGGCGCGCCGGAGACGATCAGCGCGCTGTCGAGGGCGCGCTCGGGATAAACCCAGAGCGGATAGTCGTTCTCGTGGCCGTTCTCGTCGGTCACGCGGAGGGTCATCGCTTCGGCTTCGTCCACCTCGGGCAGCGTGAAATACGCCGCGCCCAGCGCCGTCACGCAGCCCTGCGGCGCGTCGCCGTAGAGAGAGGCCTCATCCTCGACTGTGCCGTCGGCGCGCATGAGAGATATGGTCGCGTCCACGTCGTTCATGTCCGACGCGCCGTAGTTGACCGCCAGCGCGCGCACCGGCATGGTCTCGCCCGAGGAACGCACATAGCCGTCGAAGGACAGAAGTAGCGTCTGCGCGTCGCAGCTCTTTCTGAACTCGTCCGCGCTGATAACGCCCTTTTCATCCATGAACGCGTCCAGCAGTCCCACCAGCGCCGTGCCCTGTCCGGGGAAATCCTGCAGATCGAGCAGCTGGAAGCCGCCGAAGCCACGCGTCCTGAGCGCTGCCTCGCATTCCTCGCGGTAGAGCCGCGCCGCCAGCTTGCCCGAGGCCGCATGGAACGCCTTGTCCATGCCCAGCAGGCCGCTCTGCGCCAGCCGCATCCGGAAGATTTCCAGATTGCGCGGATACAGCACACCGTCATACTTGGCGATTTCGTCAAAATCGGGATAGATCTGGAACTGGCCGACCTCGTGGCCGATCACCGGCGCGGGCACGGATGCGATCGCGTCCTCGTAGGTGTGCGTCGTGTCGGGGCGCTCGGCCTGAACGTGTCCCAGCGGCTTGTCGGCATAGGAGAACGCCGCGCGCACATTGCCGCCGCCCTTTTTGGTGCGGAATGTCGTCCAGTAGTCGTCGTCCGGCGCATAGTGCGGGTCGGAAAAGTCGTTGTTCGAGCCCTGCGCCATCATGAGATAGGGAAATTCGTCCTTCAGCGCGCGGATGATGGGCTGCGTCCACTCGCTGCGGCCGCGGATTTCGTTGCCCAGCGAGAACATTACGAACGACGGATGCCAGCCGTATTCCCGAATATAGCGCCGCCCCTCTTCGAGCAGGAACGCGCGGCTGCGCTCGAACTGCTCGCTGCCGATTTCTCCGCACAGTCCGCCCAGCTCGGGCTGGAAGTAGACGCCCACGCAGTCGGCGGCATAGAGCGCGGCCTCGGGCGGGGCCCAGGTGTGGCAGCGGTAGTGGTTGAGCCCCCACTGCTGCGCCGTGGCCAGCACGCGCACCCAGTCTCCGGTTTTCATCGGCGCGTAGCCGGTTTTCGGAAAGACGCACGCGTCGTGCTTGCCGCGCAGAAAGACCGTCTTATTGCCCGCGTGGAACTGCGTGCCCTCGGCGTGGAAATCGACCGGCGCGGCCGAGCGGCGCAGGCTCGCGACGATGCGGCCGCGCTCGACATACTGCGCGATGAAGGGATGGATGTAGGGCGAGAACTCGCTCCAGCTTTCGCGCGGCTCGGAAGCGGGCAGAAACAGGGTTTCGCGATGCACGCCCTTTTCGATCGGGCAGAGCAGCGTCGACTGATCGTCGCCCAGCGCCGCGCGCAGCTGGCCGTCGGCGCTTCGGTGCGCGGTCAGCTCGAGCAGCGCCTTCACGCCGTTCTTTTCGGGAATCAGCCGCAGCAGCGTGATCTCGACGTCGGGCACGAGCGAGAGCGTGATTTCGCCCAGCAGGCCGTTCCAGTTGGTCTGCGTGTCGTCGGACACCTGATGCCCGCCCCACACGTCGGTATCGTTGTTCACCATGAGCGTGAGCGTGTGTGCGCCCGGCTCGGCCGTCCAGTCGTAGCGGTGCGGCGCGATCAGGCTTTCGAACGCGCCGATTTTATGATCGTCGAGCCAGAGCGCGGAGAATTTCGTGCGCTCGACAAACAGCCGCACGCGCCGATTGGCCCACTCCGGCGGTATTGTCACGCTGCGGCGGTACCACGCTTTGCCCACATGGCTGTACAGCCGCGAGCAACGCATTGTGTTGTCCGGCACGGGGCCGCGTTTGCCCTTGTGCTGTTCGTCCAGCGTGCCGGGCAGGGATATCATATCGTCAAAGTGCGCGTCCGAGGCGCTTTCACACGGATCGAGCGACAAATCCCACCAGCCGCTCAGATCGAGTCGGTCAATCGTCATCAGGCGTCATCCTTTCGTTTGCAGGGATAGGGGGATCTATTTGTTTCCTATTATACAGTGTGCGCGCGCAAATGGCAAGCGCCGCCGATAAAAAAGCTGCGCAGTGAAAAAGAACGGAGGACATTGCACTGATTTAACAATAAAGCGCTACAATAATAAATTGGTGTCGTGCGGTTTACAAGATTCCGCGCGACACAATACCTCAAAAGGAGAGAAACGGCAGCCGGCCGTTTCGCATACACAGCATGAAGAAGGACGTTATCATCGTTGGCGCCGGCCCGGCCGGTATATTCACTGCGCTCGAGCTGCTGCGTCAGGGCAGCAGGAAGAGCATCATGATCGTCGAGAAGGGCCGCTCGGTGGAGCAGCGCGTCTGTCCCAAGCAGAAAACGGGCCGCTGCATGAACTGCAAGCCCTATTGCCACATCACCACAGGCTTTTCGGGCGCGGGCGCGTTTTCGGACGGCAAGCTGTCCTTAAGCTGCGAGGTGGGCGGCGATCTGCCGCAGCTGGTGGGCGAGGATCTGGCGCAGGAGACGATCAACTATGCGGACAAGATCTATCTGGAGTTCGGCGCGGACACGCACGTCGAAGGCGTGAGCGATTACGAGGCCGTGAAGGACATCCGCAAGCGCGCGATACAGGCTGGCCTCAAGCTGGTGGACTGTCCCATCCGCCACATGGGCACGGAGAAGGCGCACGACATCTATCTGGCGATCGAGAAATATCTGATTGAGCACGGCGTTGAGATCGAGTTCGGCTGCGAGTGCCGCGAGCTGATTCTCGAGGGCGACGTATGCCGGGGCGTGCGCGTGGCGAATGCGGACGGCTCGAACGAGCGCGAGATCTTCGCGGAGGACACGGTGATTGCGACGGGCCGGCGCGGCGCGGACTGGCTGGAGAAGCTGTGCGCGGAGCACGGCATTGCGCATCAGCCGGGCACGGTGGACATCGGCGTGCGCGTCGAGGTGCGCAACGAGGTCATGGAGAAGGTCAACGACGTGCTGTACGAGTCCAAGCTGATCGGCTATCCCAAGCCGTTCAAGAACAAGGTGCGCACGTTCTGCCAGAATCCCGGCGGCTTTGTGAGCCAGGAGAATTACGACAACAATCTCGCCGTGGTCAACGGCCATTCCTACAAGGAATTGAAGAGCGACAACACCAATCTGGCGATTCTGTGCAGCCACAACTTCAACGTGCCCTTCAATCAGCCGATCGCCTATGCGCAGAAGGTGGGCGAGCTGACCAATATGCTGGGCGCGGGCCACATCCTCGTGCAGCGCTATGGCGACATACTCGACGGCAAGCGCACATGGCAGAAGGAGCTGAGCTTCTCGAATCTGCGCCCGACGCTGCCTGACGCTGTGGCGGGCGACATCACCGCCGCGATGCCCTATCGCGCGATGGTGAACATCATCAATTTCATTCAGGCGGTGGATCATGTCGTGCCGGGCTTTGCCTCGACCGAGACGCTGCTCTATTCGCCCGAGCTGAAGTTCTATTCCAACCGCGTCAAGATGGACGAGGATTTCAACACCAGTCTGCGCGGTCTGCACTGTCTGGGCGATTCCTCCGGCTGGACGCGCGGCCTGATGATGGCCTCCGTCATGGGCGTGCTGATGGGCCGCAAACTGGCCGACAGTGTCGGCTGACACTCCGCTTCGCGCATGCAACCCGGCGGCTGTGCCGCTTCCT
>CAKTXR010000102.1 GCA_934631025.1 uncultured Clostridia bacterium | reverse complement strand
GATACGGTCAATGCGAGCGGCAAGCGATATAGCTCAAACTATGCGCGCTTCGAGGGCACGGATGCGAGCGCGCCGGTACTCACGGTGACGTATCAATAGTGCGGAATCAGGAGAGCGGAGAACCCAAATTCCATATTCCGCATTCATAATTCCGAATTGAAAAAACGCATTCTGAACGAATCCGCACGCCTTGGCTGCATGGTACGCGAGAGCATGGAACAGATGCGCAGATGGAACGCTCATATGACGCGCGGGCGGTGCTCAGGCTTGCGGAATTGAAACGGCGAGCTTGTCCGAATGACGCGCTTTCAGCGTTCCCCCGCGCGCACCAACGCTTGTGCCGGCCTGTATCCGGCCAAACGCAACATTGCGCCGGCGCACAATTCACGCGGCTACTATTCAGAATATCGTTTCTTCGCGCAAGCGCGGAACAACGCATAATTCACAGATTGTTTGACAAGGAGGTTCTTTTTTTATGAGTGAAAACAAATCTCAGGACGCGCGCGCGGCCTATAAGCAGTCCGACTGGTATGACGCGGAGAGCATCGACGGCCTGCGCCGCCAGCTGGACACGCTGTCCCGGAGCGACGACGCGCTGCGCTCTCAGGCCGAGGCCGAATATCGTCCCGACTACGAGGCGCAGAAAAACGCCCTGCGCGACACGATCGAACGCGAAACCGCGTCCGCGCAGGCCGAACGCGACGCGCTGGCCTCGACCTACGACAGGCGCCGCCGCCTGGCCAACGAGAGCTACGACCGCAGCGCCGCGGCGCTCAACAACACGCTGAACGCCCGCGGATTGGGGCGCAGCTCGCTCACCGGCACGCAGAACGCCTATCTCGAGCGCGAACGCGGCCGCACGCTGGACGACATCAGCGCGGAGGAGACCGAGAACGTGAACGCGATCAACCGGCGCATCGCCCAGCTGGCCGAAAACGCCGCCCGCAACGAGCGCACGCTGGACGGCAGCTACGCCGACAAGCTGGCCAGCCGCGTCAGCGCTCTCAAAAGCGCCAACCAGACCGCCGCGATCAGCCTTCAGCTGCAAATCGCCGCGCTCCAGCAGCAGGGCTACGAGGCCTATCGCGACAGCCTGCTCAAGGAGCGCGCCCAGCAGCTGGACGAGGACGAATTCCGCCAGAAATACGGCCTGAACGACGAGAGCACCCAGAATAACCGCGTCTCCTCCGGCGGCAAAACGCGCGCGGCCGCACGGAATACCGCCAAAACAGCGACAGCCAGTGCGCCGCTGAAATCGCTCAGCGCTACGCTGAAGAATTTGCTGGCGCGAAAGAGCGGCAAAACGGGCATACGCAGGAGCGGCTCGAGCACGTCGAGCGGCGCGGCCGGCTTCTCCTACAAGCCGGGCATAAAGAGGAGGGCGTTTGAATGAGCGCGGCACATTGGCTCGGAGAAATTGGGCGCTGGTTCAATCGCTGCTGCGACGAGGGCGCGTACAGGCTGAATGGGAAGAGGAGGGACTGTGTATGACCGCAGCAGTTTTGCGCGGGAAGATCAATCGCTACTTCAACCAGTGCCAGAGCGGAGACACGCCGCCCACGCCCGCCGGACTGGCACTGGCGCTGGATATGCGCACAGCCGAGCTGACTCAGGCGCCGATGGACGACGAGTGCCGTCGCCTGATCGACCGCGCGCTTCAGCGCATCGAGGCGGACACGCTCGAACTGCTGCTGAACAAGTCCACTGCGCGCGGGCTGGAGCTTATATTGCAGAACACGTCCAGGAGCGCCGCGCCCGACCGGCTGGGCGGCCTGACCGACGACGAGCTGGACGAGCGGCTGATCCGTCTCGCCCAGCGCATCGCCGCGCTCTCCGGCAAACCCGTCGATGAAAAGGAGGAATTGCCATGACGCGCGTCAAGGAAATCATGACGGCGGGCGTCGGCGCGCTGGGCGGCTGGATAAGCTGGCTTTACGGCGGCTTTGGCGACGCGATGTCCGCGCTGATCGTCTTTATGGCGCTGGACTACATGACCGGCCTGATCGTGGCGGGCGTGTTCCATAAATCGAGCAAGACGGAAACCGGCGCGCTCGAATCGAAGGCGGGCTGGAAGGGGCTGTGCCGCAAGGGCATGACCCTCGGCATCGTGATGATGGCGGCGCTGCTCGACCGCGTGATGGGCACGGCCTACATCCGGGACGCGGTGATCGTCGGCTTCATATTCAACGAGAGCCTGTCCATATTGGAAAACGCCGGACTGATGGGCGTTTCCTACCCCAAGGCGCTGAAAAACGCGCTCGATCTGCTCAATCGGAAAGGAGAAGAAAACCATGAATCGAAAGACGAATGAGGGACTGGCCGCCTATGCGAGAAAGGCGCTGGCCGAGGGCTGGCGCTACTGGTACGGCGCGACCGGCGTGAAATGCACCGCCGAGCTGCTGGCGCGCAAGACGGCGCAGTATCCCGAGCACTATAAAAGCGACCGCACGGCGCGCTATAACCGCGATATTGCCGAGGGACGCATGGCCGCGGACTGCATCGGTCTGGCGAAGGGCTACATGTGGCTGGACGAGGACACGGGGCGGCAGGTTTACAAGGCCAACGCCTGCCCGGACGCGAGCGCGAACGGCATGTTTGCTCAGGCGGCCGAAAAGGGCGACATCGCCTCGATGCCGGACGTGCCCGGCCTGATGGTGCGCTTTAACGGCCATACGGGCGTATACGTCGGCGGCGGCAGGGTGATCGAGGCGCGCGGGTTCAATTACGGCGTGGTGAAGACGGAGATCGACCGCCGCCCGTGGACGCACTGGTATCGCCTGCCCGGCCTGATCTACGAGGGCGCGGCCAGACCTGCCGAGTATCTGCCCGGTAACCGCATATTGCGGCGCGGCCTGCGCGGCGGCGACGTGAAGCGCGCGCAGGAGATGCTGATGGCGCTGGGCTATGCGCTGCCGCTTTTCGGCGCGGACGGCGATTACGGCGCGGAGACCGAAAAGGCCGTGCGCGCGTTCCAGAAGGCGGCGAATCTGGTCGTCGACGGCCTGTGCGGCCCGAAAACCATCGCCGCGCTGACCGCGCAGTGCGATCAGACTCATCCCGAGGAGGACGCGCCGTCCGGCGAAACCGTCACGGTCGAACACGAGACGGTTATCCGGCGCGGGCCGGGCGAAACCTTCGAGGCGCTGACCGTCGCCGAGGCGGGGACTGTGCTGACCCGCGTTGACTGCGACGGGTGGATTCCCGTCCTGATCGACGGGCAGACCGGTTATATCGCGGACAATGCCCGCTGACACTTGACGCAAGCAAGTCTGCGTTATCCCCGAATGACCCTCGCTGTGCTTTGCGTACCCACGCCGCGAATCAAATGAAGAGAGTCCAGAGAGTCGAAGACTCTTTGGCGCAGTCTGGGGCGCGCAGCCCCAGCGTACTCCCCGCGGCACCGCTGCGGATACGCAGTTACTGCGCCAGAGGAATATGATTGGATTGCGACTCGATTGCAGCGCAGGTCATCGGCTTTACAGATCACGGCGAAAGGATATAACTTCTGTTCAAGGCTTGTCCTTCCCACAGGAGGCTTTCCGGTCGCCTCCTGGACTTCTTCGGGGGTTCCGTCGGGATCGCCATAAGGAAACGCACAACCTGAAGTGAACCGGCAAAGTTCGATAACCGCACGGCTTTTGAGAACGCACTAACGGCGATTCCGACCCGCACGAAATAGGAACGGAGCATTTCGCAAGCCGTCTCTCTTTTCCTGACAAGGAAAAAAGACAGGCGTGAACCAAACGCGAGACATTGCAAGAGAAACGCAACGCCCCACCGCCTGATATGCGCGCGCCAACGTCTGTGCCGGCCTATATCCGGCCAAACGCAGCATTGCGCCGGCGTACAATTCACTGGCCTGCGAAGCGGAATATCATTTCTTCGCGTCAGCACGGACAAACGCCTTCAAGTGGAACCGGCACAGCCGGCGCCGCGACAGCGCGGACGACGGCTGAAATGACCGCAGACAAAGACAGCCCCGCTCAGATCTATTCCGAGCGGGGATGCTTGCGGGATTTACAGTGCCAGACGGGCGATCAGCGGCCTGTGATCGGACATCTGCGTGTTTTTCGACTTCAGGCTCAGCACCTTTATGTCCTTCGAGACGAAAATGTAGTCGATCTTCTCGTTCGGACGATCGGACGGGAAGGTTTTGGGGGCTTCGCGGCCCTCAGCCGTGTCGGTCAGCGCGTCCATCAGCGGGCGCAGGATGTCGTCGGCGGGACGCAGATTGAAATCGCCCAGCAGTATGAGCGGCATTTGGATCTGCTCGATCAGCGTCAGCACGGTATCGACCGCCGAACGCGCTTCCTCAGGCGCAAGGCCGAAATGCGAAACCAGCACGGTCAGCCGCCGCCCGCCCGCGTCCAGCACGGCGCGCAGTATGGTGCGATGCTCGTACCAGCTCTTGTCCGACTGGCGCACGGGATCGGGAATGTGAACGACCTCGCTCTCGAGGAGCGGCAGCCGCGTCAGGAAGGCGTTGCCGTATTCGCCGCCGCTGACGTCGATCGAGCGGCCGAACAGCGGATAACAGCCCGTCAGCCGACCCAGCTCCCACGCCTGATTGACCGCGCCCACATCCTTCGTGTGGCTGCGCACCTCGTTGAGCGCCACGAAATCCGGATGAACGGCGCGGATCACCGAGGCGGCGTGGTCGATGTTCAGATCGCGCGACAAATCGCGGCCGGACTGTATGTTATAGGTCATTGCGGTCAGATTCATGGCTTATCTCCCCCACACATCTCGTTCTGATCGGATTATAGCACGCCGGTCGCCATCGCGCAAGCACAAAAACAGCCCCCGTGCCGAAGCACAGGGGCTGCAAAACCGATCAATTATTCCATGATCTTGGTGACAACGCCGGAGCCAACGGTGCGGCCGCCTTCACGGATAGCGAAGCGGAGGCCTTCC
>CAKTXR010000101.1 GCA_934631025.1 uncultured Clostridia bacterium | reverse complement strand
ATACGAGCGTGATGCTGCCCGTGTTTCTGCGGCTGTTTGAAAGGCTGTTTCCGAATTTTGAGTCCATGACGGGCAGTCAGGAGCTGGACGTGCTGTGCTATATTCTGGTGGTCAGCATAGGCTTGAGCATACTCTTTAACCGCAACGCGTCCTCCGGCGGGCTGGACATTGTGGCGAAGATCATGAACAAATACCTGCATATGGATTTGGGAAAGGCCATGTCGCTGGCGGGCATGTGCGTGGCGCTCTCCGCCGCGCTGGTCTACGACAAAAAGACGGTGGTGCTGAGCGTGCTGGGCACATATTTCAACGGCATCGTCCTGGACAACTTCATCTTTGACAACAATAAAAAGCGCCGCGTGTGTATCATCACGCAGAAGGAGGAAGCGCTGCGGCAGTTCATCATCAACGATCTGCACAGCGGCGCGACGATCTACGAGGCCATCGGCGCGTACAACTTTGAAAGGCACAACGAGATCATCACCATCGTGGACAAGAGCGAATATCAGAAGCTGATGAACTTCATCAACCGCGAGGACCCCAAGGCGTTCATCACGATCTATAACGTCACCAATATGCAATATCAGCCCAAAATCTGGAAAAAGGAAAAATCGTAAGGAAAGCCCTCCGTGATGAAATGGAGTACGTCACGGAGGGCTTAAAATATTGGCTTATTCCTCAATCTGCGGGCCATGGCAGCCGAACTGCTCGTACATTTTCCGTTCGGCCTCCTGATAAAAGCAGTTCAGGCGGCCGAGATAGCGCTTCTTCCAGGGCTTGTTGCGGCCGCAGTAGTGGATGACGGCGGTGCTGCGGCGAATCCACTCGAGCGTCAGGCGGCGGTCGCCCGGCATGGGCAGTGCGAAGAGCCGCTCGGTCATGTTGTAGATATAGCTGTCCAGCGCGATGATGCGCTGCCCGTACAGCGCGCTGATCACGTCCTGATCGGGCAGTATGAGCGAGTTTTTGTGCTTCTCGATGTAATCGAACACGTCCGCTTCGTTCTGCTCGCGGCGCAGGCGGGCGAGATTCATCAGCAGCACGCCGGAATTGATGTAGGGGCTGCTCTCGTCCATGTCAAGGCGCAGCTCGTTCATCTTCTGCATCAGCCCCTTGACGTGCGAGGCCGCGGCGAAGAGCGCGTCGTCCATGGGCATATTGTACAGCGCGTCGAGCGGACGGTTGACGACGAGATCGGGGTCGAGATAGAGCGCGCGGTCGAGCGTATCGGGCAGATAGCGCGCCGCGAATATGCGATAGTAGATTTCCTTCGGATAGCGCGACGTGGTGGGCGCGCCCTCAAGCCCGCGCGGATCGGCCTGAACGGCGGTCAGATCTCCGCGCCCCGCGAGGATGCGGCGGGAGTCGGCGAGCGCTTCCTCCCGCACGGCGGTGTGCAGGAGATACACGCGAAAGCTGCCGCGCGGATTGCTGTCCAGCAGCGAGGTCAGCATGACGTTCAGGCAGGGGATATAGGCTTCGTTGAGCGTGACCAGTATGTTGAGGGGCGTGTTCATGGCGTTTGTCCTCCGGCGCGGCGTAATAGCTACAGTTTAGTGCATTTGCCGGAAAAAGTCAATGAACGCGCGGCGGGAAATGTCACCCCTGGACGAAATTTGTCTTGCCGCCGCGCGGTCTGTACGCTATAATGGAGACAGTCCATACAACGGCAGGAGGATGAAACGATGGATAAGATCAGGCAGGCCATGCTCGCGCGGCTTTCCGACGAGGATCAGGAGATGCTGCGCGCCATCTATGCGCCCGTGATTGTGGGCGCGCCGCCGCAGGATGCGAGCAAGCACCTCTGCGTTACGCCGGAGGGCGAGATCCGCGTCTATGGCGTGCAGAAGGAACACGCCGATCCTGAGGAGGAGGGAAAGCGCGTCTATCTGGCCAGCACGGACTGCGGCCTGAGCTGGAAAAAGCATATCGTGCCCGAAAACGCGCTGGGCGAGGCGACCTACAGCCCCCAATCCGGCGTTTATATGCAGTGCTTCCCGATGGAGGGGCGCAAGACCTATCCGGCGGATTATCCCGATCCAGAGGATGGCTGTTATGTGCTGATCAACCATGCGGGCTACGACGCGCCGGTCGAGAAGATCGTGCGCCTGTACGACAAGACGCTGCATTTCATGAAGCTGCCCTATTACATCGCCAGCCGCAACCGCTGGCTGATCGCCGCGGAATACCGCTATCCCGACAAGGAGAAGTTTATCGTCGTGGCCATTTCGGACGACGACGGCGAGACATGGCACTCTCAGGAGCTGCCGCACGCGCCGGTGTTTGTGCCTGCGCCGCCGCATAAGGGCACGCGCTGGCAGGACTATTCGTGCGAGCCGACGGTGGTCGAGCTGTCCGACGGCACGCTGCTCATGCACCAGCGCACGTCGCTGGACTTCCATTATATGTGCCTTTCGCACGACGGCGGCGAGACGTGGAGCGCTCCACAGCCGTCGATCTTCCACGGCACGCTGACCATGCCCGTGCTGCACAAGCTCTCCGACGGAAGAATCCTGCACTTCTGGTGCAGCAATCAGCCGCTGCCCGAAATGGATCACGACGCGCAGTGGCCGGCGCTTGGCAGCGATGAAAAGACCGGCGTGTGGGAGGACGTGTTCACCAACCGCGACGTGAATCACCTCGCCATATCGGAGGACGACGGAAAGAGCTGGAAGGGCTTCCGCGAGCTGTATCTCAACGCCCTGCGCAACCGTACCGATTTCCGCTCTGTGGGCGGCACCGATTCGCGCGACAAGAGCGTGCATCAGGCGGAGATGCTCGAGCTGCCCTTCGGCAAGGTGCTGATCTCCTTCGGCCAGAACGTCGCCGCGCGCAGGATGATGATCTTCGATCCCCAGTGGCTGTACGAAACCGCGCGCACCGAGGATTTCCGCTACGGGCTCGATCATGTCACGACGCATATGTATGTGCGCAGCAATTCCGGCGGCTATCGCGGCTTTTCCGGCCATTGCTCGTGGAACCGGCTGCCCGGCGCGCTGCTCTGTCAGGACCCCGACGGCAATTTCGAGGAGGCGCTGCTGATCGCCCGCGTACACGACGAGCGGCTGCTGTTCGAAAAGCAGGGCGTTGTGTGGAATTTCCCGGCGGCAAAGCGCGGCCATGTCGACATCCGGCTGCGCGTGCGGGGCGCGGGCGTGCGCGTGTGCCTGACCGACCACTGGTATAACGCCTGCGACGAGACGGTGGGCGATTTCGCGCCGGTGCGCTTTGAAATTGCCGATGTGGAGAAGGAAAAGTGGATCGACGCGCGCATCGACTATGACGAGAACGCCGCCCGATTGAGCCTGAACGGCGCGCCGGCCGCCGAAGCGCCGCTGCGGGGAAGCACGCCGTACGGGCTGTGCTACGTCCATATCCAGACGCTGGCGGAGGAAGAGGATTTCGCCGGTACGCTTATCAAGAAGCTGAGTATGGCGGCGGACTGACGCCCCTTTTGAAAGGAGCGAGCGGCCGTGAACAGGAATAAGAAGTTCAGAATCGTAATGATGGCGGTCAGGAGCGTCCTTCTGGTGCTGGCGGGGGCGCTGATCGGCCGGGCGCTGGGCGACCCGCTAGGCGGTGCGCTGATCTTTGCGCTGATCGCGGCGATGTGCTGCGTCGTCCGGCTGCTCGTCGGGCGGTGAGCACGGTTCGGTTTACACATATGACTCTTTTGAAAGGCAGGCAATCATTATGAAGAAGTTCAGGACAGCGGGTGCGGTGATCATAATGGCGCTTGCTGCTGTAGTCGGCACGTTCGTCGGCGCGGCGCTGGGCGATACCGTCGGCGGCGCGATACTGCTGACGCTGATCGCGGGAATCGGCTGCATCGTCTATGCAATCGACAATCGGGATGCGTAAAGCGCGCTCAATGCTATGAAAAAACGCCTCGCTGCAAAATCTGCGGCGGGGCGTTTGTCTGTTTACTTTGAGAGCAGTATGCGGTCGTTGTCCATGGCCTGACCGGCGCCGGCCTTGAAGCGGGTCAGCAGGTCGTCGATGGTCATGCCGCTGCGCTCCTCGCCGGACACGTCCAGCACGATGCGGCCGTCCGACATCATCAGCGTGCGGCTGCCCAGATCGAGCGCGTGGTTCATGTTGTGGGTGATCATCAGGCAGGTGATATGGCTCTCCGCGACGATGCGGCGGGTGAGCGCGAGCACCTTCTCGGCGGCGGCGGGATCGAGCGCGGCGGTGTGCTCGTCGAGCAGCAGGAGCTTGGGCGGCACCATGGTGGCCATGAGCAGCGTCAGCGCCTGCCGCTGGCCGCCGGAGAGCAGACCGACATTCTGCTTCATGCGGTCCTCAAGCCCCATGTCCAGCATGCTCAGCTGATCGCGGAACAGCGCCTTGTCCTTTTTCGATATGCGGCTGAAGGGATTGCCGTGCGAGGAGCGCAGATAGGCCAGCGCGAGGTTTTCCTCGATGGTCATGTGCGGGGCGGTGCCGCGCAGCGGATCCTGAAACAGCCGGCCGATGACGCGGCTGCGGCGATGCTCGGGCGTGAACGTGATGTCGCGGCCGTCCAGCACGACGTGGCCCTCGTCCACGATGAACGCGCCGGCGATGGCGTTGAACAGCGTGGACTTGCCCGCGCCGTTCGAGCCGACGATTGTGACGAATTCGCCCTCGTCCAGATGCAGCGACAGGCCGGAGAGCGCCTTTTTCTCATTGACCGTGCCGGGATTGAATGTCTTGTGGATGTTTTTTACGTCCAGCATATCAGACACGCTCCTTTCGCGCGGCCATTTTGCGCTGCTGGAAGGCCGCCCACTTCTTGAGACTCGGGGCGGCGATGGCCAGCGCCACGATGATCGCCGTGAGCAGCTTCAAGCACTCGACAGGCACGATCTTGGTGTAGAACACCACGGCATAGATGAAGCGGTAGATCAGCGAGCCGACGATCGCGGCGATGATGCCCTTGACGACGGAGCGCCGCCCCAGCACCGTCTCGCCGATGATCAGGCATGCCAGCGCGATGACCACGATGCCGG
>CAKTXR010000100.1 GCA_934631025.1 uncultured Clostridia bacterium | reverse complement strand
ACGTGAAGGCGGAGACCGGCGATCTGATACAGCGCTGCACCAGCGACGTGGAGACAATACGCCGCTTCCTCAGCTCCCAGGTGATCGAGATGTTCCGCTCGGTGCTGATGATCGTCGTGGCGCTGGTCATCATGCTGCGCATGAACAAGCTCATGACGCTGATGAGCATGGTGCTGATTCCGCCGCTGTTCGCGTTTGCGTTTCTGTATTTCAAGTGGGTGGTCAAGTCCTTCCGCGCCGCCGACGAGGCCGAGGGCCGCATGAGCGCCGTGCTTCAGGAAAACCTGACCGGCGTGCGCGTGGTGCGCGCGTTCGGCCGCGAGCAGTATGAGGTGGACAAATTCAACAAGGTCAACAACGCGCTGCACGACAAGTCCGTCCGCGTGAACGACCTGCTGGCGGTCTACTGGTCCGGTTCCGACCTCATGAGCATGATCCAGACCGGCATCACGCTGGTGTTCGGCGTGTTTCTGGCGGCGCGCGGGCAGCTGCTGGTGGGCGAGATGACCGTGTTCGTGAGCTACATTTCCATGCTGCTCTGGCCGATCCGTCAGCTGGGCCGCATACTCTCCGACATGGGCAAGTCGCTCGTGGCGTTCGACCGCATCGACGAAATCCTCACGCAGAAGAGCGAGGAGGACGCGCCGGACGCAATCGACGCGCCGATCGACCGCGACATCGAGTTCCGTCACGTCGGCTTTGAATACGAGGCGAAGAACCCCGTCCTGAAGGATGTGTCCTTCACAGTCAAGCGCGGCCAGACCGTCGCCATACTGGGCGCGACCGGCAGCGGCAAGAGCACGCTGATGAATCTGCTCCAGCGCCTTTACGACGTGAAGCGCGGCGAGATCCTCATCGGCGGCGTGAACATCAACAAGATCCGCAAGAAGTATCTGCGCGCGCACATCGGCCTCATTCTTCAGGAGCCGTTCCTGTATTCGCGCACGGTGCGAAACAATGTGCGCATCGTGAAGCCCGACGCGCCGGACGACGAGGTGTTCGAGGTCACGCGCACAGCCAGCGCGCACGAGTTCATAGAGTCCTTCGAGAAGGGCTACGACACGCCGGTGGGCGAGCGCGGCGTGACGCTTTCGGGCGGCCAGAAGCAGCGCGTGGCCATCGCGCGCACGCTGCTCAAGGACAACGACATCCTCATATTCGACGATTCGCTCTCCGCGGTGGATACCGAGACCGACGCGGCCATCCGGCTGGCGCTCAAGGAAAAGAAGCAGGGCATGACCACGTTCATCATCTCCCACCGACTGACCACGCTGGCCGAGGCCGATTTCATCGTCGTGCTGGAGGACGGGCGCGTGGCGCAGCAGGGCACGCACGACGAGCTGATTCACCAGAAGGGGCTCTATCAGCGCATCTATCAGATACAGTCCGCTCTTGAGGAAGAACTGGACGCGGTGTAATCTCCTTATAATAAGAAGGGAGGGAAATACTCCATGCAGTATCAGGAAGAACAGGACTATACCAGACGCTTCGACATGGGCATATGGCGCAAGATTGTGACCTACGCAAAGCCGTTCTACAAGCACCTCGTCATGATCATGATCACCATGCTGATCTGTGCGGGCTTCGACGTGATTTTTCCGCTCTTGACCCGCGAGGCCATCGACAAGTACGTCTCCGCCGGCAGGACGGAGGGGCTGGGGCTGTTCGCGCTCAAGTACGGCGCGGTCGTGGTCAGTCAGGTGATCTGCATATTCACGTTCTGCCTTTTGTCAGGCCATGTCGAGGTGGGCATGTGCCGCCGCATCCGCGAGATCGGCTTCAAGCGCTTTCAGGAGCTGCCCTTCTCGTTTTACGATCAGACGCCGGTCGGCCACATGATCGCGCGCATGACCAGCGATACCCAGCGGCTGGGCGACACCATCGGCTGGGGCCTGATCGATCTGTTCTGGAGCGCGGGCTACATCGTATTGACCGCCTGCGTGATGCTTTCGCTCAACTGGCGCATGTCGCTGATGGTCATGGCGGTGATCCCGGTGATCGCGGTGATCGCCATGTGGTTCCAGAAGCGCATCCTCAAGAGCTATCGCGAGGTGCGCAAGACCAATTCAAAGATCACCGGCGCGTTCAACGAGGGCATCATGGGCGCGAAAACCACCAAGACGCTGGTGCGCGAGGACGCGAACGCCGAGGAGTTCGTTGAGCTGACCTCGACGATGAAGGCCTCGTCCATCCGCGCCGCGGTGCTCAGCTCGCTGTTCATGCCCATCGTCGCGTCGCTCGGCTCGCTGGCTTCGGCCTACGCGCTCTGGAAGGGCGGCTACGACGTGTTCACCGGCGTGATGTCCTTCGGCACGCTGACCGTGTTCATCAGCTATTCCACGCAGATTTTCGAGCCGATTTCAAACATCGCCCGCATATTCGCCGACCTTCAGTCCTCTCAGGCTGCGGCGGAGCGCGTCATTACGATGATCGAGACCGAGCCGGAAATCGCCGATACGCCCGAGGTGATC
This sequence comes from uncultured Clostridia bacterium, assembly GCA_934631025.1. Taxonomy (GTDB): domain Bacteria; phylum Bacillota; class Clostridia; order Christensenellales; family Aristaeellaceae; genus Firm-10. Next base: position 2,586 of record CAKTXR010000100.1, on the reverse strand, counting down.
GAACAGTTCGGCGATTCCTTCCATCCGAAGAAGGAAAACTGGCCGGAGCTGAAGGGCGACATCGAGTTTCAGGACGTGACGTTCCGCTATACGGCGGGCGAGAAGGTGCTCTCGCACTTCAATCTGAAGATTAAGGCGGGCGAAACCATCGCGCTGGTCGGCGAGACGGGCAGCGGCAAATCGACCATCGTCAATCTGATCTGCCGCTTCTACGAGCCGACCGAGGGCCGCATACTGATCGATGGCGTGGATTATAAGCAGCGCTCTCAGCTGTGGCTCCAGTCGCATCTGGGCTATGTGCTCCAGCAGCCGCACCTGTTCTCCGGCACGATCCGCGAGAACATCCGCTACGGCCGTCTGGACGCGACCGACGCGGAGGTCGAAGAGGCCGCGCGCATGGTGGACGCGGAGGACTTCATTCTCAAGTTTGAGAAGGGCTACGATACCGACGTGGGCGAGGGCGGCAACCGCCTGTCCATCGGCCAGAAGCAGCTCATCTCCTTCGCGCGCGCGCTGATCGCCAATCCGGCGATATTCGTGCTGGACGAGGCCACCTCCTCGGTCGACACCGAGACCGAGCAGAAGATTCAGGAGGCCATCAAAAAGACGCTCGCCGGGCGCACCAGCTTCATCATCGCGCACCGACTGTCCACCATCCGCCATGCCGACCGCATACTGGTCATACAGCACGGCGAGATCACCGAGCAGGGCAGCCATGCCGAGCTGATCCGCCAGAAGGGCTACTACTACAACCTCTATACCAACCAGTTCCGCGAGGAGCGCGAAAACGCCATCCTCGGCATTAAGGACTAAGCCGTATTGATCCCCGCCGGATGTTCCTGATGAGCATCCGGCGGGGATTTTATCATGGCGCGCCTTGTCTTGAAGGGCGCTTTGTGATAGAATGGGGTGTGCAAACAGGGATTCGTCATGATGGGGGTCAGGCGATGCTTCTGAAAAAGGGCAAGTCGAGATTCACTGACAGGACTCCGGATGAACTGTCGGGCGTAAAGAAAATCAAAGGGTACGGATTGATTCAATCCAGCGCGATAAGAAAAAGGATCGCGCCGTATTTGACAGGCGATTGAAAAAGCTGATTGACCAGTCGCAGGTCGGAAAGATGTTCGGCGATTGGAACGATTGCGGAAGGCTGCTCGACTATTGAGCGGCGGCGCGCAGACAGTCAAAGGAGGAACCATCTCGATGAGCGCAAAGCGGCAGGAGCAGATCAGGGAATTCCTGATCGAGGAATTTGGCGGGGAGAAGGGGCAGGCCCTGGCGGCCGCTCAGGAGGAAACGCTCGCCGCGCTGATTAAAAATCAAAACGGCAAATCGGAGAGCCAGATGAAAACGCTCTCAGGAACGATTCTGCCCAGCATAGCGCTCTATAAGGCGCTGATGAAGAGCGGCCTTGCGCAGGAGGACGCGTATGAGCGCGTGCGGCGGTATATGCTTGGTAAGGTCGCGGCGCAGAAGCACGCTTCGACGGCGAGGATGGAAGCCGTGCCGTTCTTTTACGCGCTCTACAGCCGCATATTCCTTAAAATCATGCGCACGGCGGATGCGTGGGAGAGCACGCAGCGCCGGAAGCGGGATTCCTTCGACGTGACGATCACAAAGTGCCTCTGGCACACGGCCTGCGCGGAAAACGGCTGTCCGGAGCTGTGCCGCCTGTTCTGCGAGGCAGACAACGTGACCTACGGCGGGCTGAAGAAGATCGGCTTTTCACGCACCCAGACGCTGGGCTGCGGCGGGGATGCGTGCGATTTTCACTTTTTCAGGAAATAGGACGGCGCAGTGCGGGAAGGGCGAGGTTCAATGGTGGTGACGGTGATTGCGGCGGTCATGATGATGGCCGCGTACTTTCTCATATTGTATGCGGGCGTGGGGTTCATTCAGGATAAGCGGTTCTTTTCCTCCGCGCCGAAGGAGAATCTGGCGGCGATTCCCGATCGAAAGGAGCGCTTCCGCGGCGCGCATATCGTCGGCTGGGCGCTGGCGGCGGCCGCGCTTATACTGTCCGCGGGGGGGGGCGCTTATACTGGCCGCGTGGGACGGCGTGCGGAACGATTTCAGATTCTGGACGTTCTTCGCGCGGTTTATCGCCATGCTCTATCTGCTGGAAATCTATGATATTTTCTTTTTTCGACTGGGTGCTGCTCTGCCATTCGGGCTTCTTTCCGCACTTTTATCCGGAACTGAAGGGCGTTGTGGGGCCGCATATGTTCGGGTATAACAAAAAAGCGCATATCCTGCATTTCGCGCTCTATATTCCCGCGCGGCTCTTGCGGGCGTGTGCCTGCTCTTTTAGCGCGTTTTGTGCCGGAATCCCCGCCGAATGCCGCGGGGATTTTGTTATGCGGGGGAGGCTTGCCTGGCGCGGCGTTTTGTGATAAACTGGGGAGAGCGAATCGGATGCGGAGGAATACAGATGAACAAAAAGCTGAATTACAGAGAAATTGCCAAAGAAGCGCTGATTCTGACCGTAGCTGTGGCGATCATTGCGGCGGCGGTCTATTTTTTTCTCGCGCCGAGCCATACGTCGGTCAGCAGCATTTCCGGACTGGGCATTGTACTGTCCAATTT
>CAKTXR010000099.1 GCA_934631025.1 uncultured Clostridia bacterium | reverse complement strand
GGCGCAGAAGCTCTATCCCGAGCTGTTCGAGGATCTGGACATCGATCAGGAGATCCGCGATTACTACAAGAATTTCTACGGCATCGAGCTGACCGACGAGGACATGAACACGCTCTACAATCCGCCGGCCGAATCGGCGATGGGCTGATCGAGCGAAAATAAACCACAGGCAAGGGGGCCGTGGCCGCGCATGGCCGCAGTCCCCTTTTCGAGTGAAGGAGAGAAAACGACTATGAAAAGAGGGACGCGGAAGGTCGGCTTTTCGAGGCCAGCCATGCTGGCGCTGTGCCTGCTGCCCGTGATTGCGGCGCTTGCGTGCGTGTGTCTGGGGCGCTACACCATCCCCGTGCGCGATGTGTTCTCGGCGCTGGGGCACAAAATGCTGGGCTTGTCCGGCGAGGCGAGCAAGTCCGAGGCCATCGTCTGGTCGATGCGCCTGCCGCGCGTGCTCTTGTCACTGCTGGTGGGCGGCGGGCTGGCCGTCGCGGGCGCGGCGTTCCAGAGCCTGTTTTCCAATCCGCTGGCGACGCCGGACACGCTGGGCGTGGCGAGCGGCGCGTCGCTGGGCGCGGCGCTGGGGCTTCTGTGGGGCTTTCCGCTGTTTTTCGTGCAGGTCATGGCGCTCATCTGCGGCTTTTTCGCCGTGGCGCTGACCTTCCTCGTGGGCTATCGCAGAGACGGCAGTCAGGGCATGACCGCCATTGTGCTGGCCGGCATGGTGATCTCGTCGCTCTTTTCGGCGTTCGTGTCGCTGGTCAAGTTCGTGGCCGATTCCGATTCGCAGCTGCCGGCGATCACCTACTGGCTCATGGGCAGCCTGTCCTCGGCCACATGGGCGACGCTCAGATTCGGTGCGCCGTTCCTCGCTGTGGGCATTATTGTGCTGCTGGCGCTGCGCTGGCGGCTCAATATACTGCCGCTTGGCGAAGATGAAGCGCGCGCCACGGGCGTGAATCTCCCGCTCCTGCGCGGAATCACCGCGCTCGCCGCCACGATGATCACCGCCGCCTCAGTGGCCATGTGCGGTCAGGTGGCATGGGTGGGACTGCTCATCCCGCACATCGCGCGGATGATGTTCGGCAGCGACAACACGCGGCTTGTGCCGGCCTCGCTCAGTCTGGGCGCGGTGTTCATGGCGCTGGTGGATACGCTGGCGCGCAGCGCGACGGCCTCCGAAATCCCCATATCGATCCTCACGGCGGTCATCGGCGCGCCGTTCTTCATACAGCTGCTCAGGCAGAGTCGGGGGTGGAATTCATGAATCTGACGGTGGAGCACGGCGCGTTCTCCTACAAAAAGGGCGGCCGCGAGATATTGCACGACGTGAATTTTTCACTCGGCTCGGGCGAGATTCTGGCGATCCTCGGCCCCAACGGCGCGGGCAAGACGACGCTTCTGCGCTGCGTCATGGGCTTTCTCAAGTGGACGGGCGGCCGGAGCCTTTTAGACGGCGAGGACATTGCCGCCATGCCGCCGCGCGCGCTCTGGCGCAAGCTTGCCTATGTGCCGCAGGCGCGGGGACGCGCGTCGGGCGCGCTGGTCGAGAACATGGTGCTGCTCGGCCGCAGCAATCGCATCGGCGCGCTCTCTCAGCCCGGCGCGAAGGACTATGCGGCGGTGGACGCGGTGCTGGAGCGGCTCTCCATCGCGCATCTGCGCGGCAAGCGCTGCGACGAGATCAGCGGCGGCGAGCTGCAAATGGCGCTCATCGCGCGCGCGCTGGTCGCCGAGCCGGTCTGCGTGATTTTCGACGAGCCGGAATCCAATCTCGACTTCAGGAACCAGCTCATCGTGCTGGAAACCATGGAGCGGCTGCGCGACGAGGGGGTCGCCTGCCTGTTCAACACGCATTACCCCGATCACGCGCTGCGCTGCGCGGACAAGGCGCTTCTCTTGAGCAAAACCGGTGCGCCGGTCTATGGCGGCGCGTTTCAGGTGATCACGGAGGAGGCCATCGGCGCGGCGTTCGGCGTGGAGAGCGTCATAGCGCGCGTACAGACGCCCGGGCACGACTATCCCTTTATCACGCCGGTGGCCGTCCGCGCGGGGGAGAGCGCGCCGATTCAGCCCGCGCCGGAGGGCAACCGGCTGGCGACGGTCAGCATCATCGTCGGCGACGGGGGCGATGTGGAGCGCGTCAACCGCGCGCTGCACGACTGCGGCGGCTCGATCATCGGGCGCTGCGGCCTGCCGTATCCCGATCGCCATGTGCGCGTGATCACCGTGGTGCTGGATGCGCCGCAATCGGAAATCGAGCGGCTGGCCATGCGCATCAATCATCTGCACGGCGTGAGCATCAAGACGACATACGCCTGAGAGCGATTCAAGGGGGAACGAGCGCGGGCGCAGAACACACAAGGGGAGGAATAAATCATGAGCATGAATTCAGTGGCGAGCGCGAATCGCGTTCACATCGGCTTTTTCGGGCGGCGCAACGCGGGCAAATCGAGCGTCGTCAACGCGGTGACGGGGCAGAACCTCGCGGTCGTCTCCGAACGGCGCGGCACGACGACCGATCCCGTGCTGAAATCGATGGAAATATTGCCGCTCGGGCCGGTCGTCGTCATCGACACGCCCGGCTATGACGACGACGACGGCGAGCTGGGCCGCGCGCGCGTGGCAAAAACGCGCCAGATGCTGGGCAAGACCGACGTCGCCGTCCTCGTGGTCGACGAAACGGCGGGGCTGGACGAGACCGACCGCGCGCTGATCGCCCTCTTTGCGGAGAAGAAGCTCCCGTGGCTGCTGGTCTACAACAAGCACGATCTCGCCGCGCAGGAAAACGCGCCGCTGCCCGAAAACGCGCTGCGCGTGAGCGCTGTGACCGGCGCGGGGATCGACGCGCTCAAGGAAAGGCTGGGGCACATGGCGCCGAAGGAGAGCGGACGGCGGCTGATCGGCGATTTTATCAAGGCGGGCGATACCGTCGTGCTGGTCATGCCCATCGACGAATCCGCGCCCAAGGGCCGCATCATTCTGCCGCAGCAGCAGGCTGTGCGCGATATACTGGACGCGAACGCCATGGCGCTGGCTGTGCAGCCGAATGAGCTCAAGGCCATGCTTCAACTGCTCAAAACGCCGCCGGCCATGGTGGTGACCGACAGTCAGGCGTTCAAGGCAGTGGCGGTCGATACGCCGGACGAGATTTCGCTCACGTCGTTCTCGATTCTGATGGCGCGCTATAAGGGCTTTCTGGAGACGGCGGTGCGCGGCGTGGCGGCGCTTAAGACGCTGGCGGACGGCGACACGGTGCTGATCGCCGAGGGCTGCACGCATCACAGGCAGTGCAACGACATCGGCACGGTGAAGATTCCGCGCTGGATCCGGCAGTGTTCAGGCGCGGACGTGCGCATCGAGACCTGCTCCGGCACGGAATTTCCGGAGGATCTGTCGCGCTATAAGGCGGTCATCCACTGCGGCGGCTGTATGCTCAACGAGCGCGAGGTGACGAGCCGCATGGAGCGCGCGCTCGCGCAGAACGTGCCCTTCACGAATTACGGGCTGGTCATCGCGCAGGCCAACGGCATCCTTGCGCGCAGCCTGAGCCTGCTGCCCGAGCTTCAGGCGCTGATCGAGCGATAAACGAAATCCCCTCATGACGCGTTTCATGAGGGGATTTGCATTATAAATCGTTTTCGATAAATCGTTTTCGATAAATCGTTTTCGATAAATCGCTTTCGATAAATCGCTTTTCGGACTGTTCCCAGTAGGCACGATAGATGCGCGACCGCCCATCCAGATTGAGCTGATACAGCCGGAATACGACGGGAAAATCCTTGGGCTGCCATTGTTCCTCGTAGGAGTAGCAATAGCACATCCCCAGCGCGCGCATCACATGGCCGCTGCGGGGATTGTTTCGGTCGTGCGTTACGGTGACATAGGGCACGCCGTCGCGTCGCAGCCGCTCGATCAGCGCCGCGCCGGCTTCGCGCGTATAACCGCAGCGCCAGAACCGCCGCGCGAGGGCATAGCCCATGTCGCGGCTCTCGTCCGTATCCACTTTGATATAACCGATGGGCATATCGTTCGTTTTCAGGCAGATCGCAAAGGCGTATTCGCTGTTTTTGAAGCGCCGCTCGTAAAAGGCGGTGGTCTCGTCAAGGCTCCCGACGGGGAACTACGGCAAAAACGTGTTGACTTCCTCGTCGCGCAGAAGATCAAAGAGCGCGCTCATATCGCGCGTCTCAAACGGCCGGAGAATCAGACGCTCTGTTTCAAGCTGCATGGCGGTTCCTCACTTTTGGACGATCGGCTTTCCGTCTGAGTCCAATAGCGGCGTAAGCCCGCCTGCATAGCCGGATTGCACGAAGAGATACTCCGCGCCGGTCTCCCTGTCACGCAGGATTATGGTTCTTTCGGTCATCAGGGCGTTGCCTTCCTTATAGATCACTTCAAAACGCTTATCGTCCATTGCACTCACCTCGCCGCCAGTATAGCATACGGCGGTTTGAAAGTCAATCCTCGGCACGCGTCACGACCGGCTCGCCCAGCTTGTCGATGAGCGGCGTAAGCCCGCCCGCATAGCCGCACTGCACGAAGAGGTATTGCGCGCCCGTCTCCTTATCGCGCAGGATCAGGGTCATTTCGGTCAGGACGCTGCCCTGCTGATAGATCATTTCAAAGCGCTTGTCCTCAGATTTGCTCATGATGTTTGCTCTCCTTTATCTCGTTTCATGCTCATCATAGCAGACTTTCGTCATGAGCGCTTCGGCAGGAGGTCAATTCCGCGCAAAAACATCCCCGACGAAAGGCTCGTCGGGGATGCAATGCCTATTCAGTTAAGCGATCAGGCCTTGGGGCCAGCCTCAACCAGCGCCTTGCCGGCTTCGTTGTTGGTGTACTTTACAAAGTTCTTCACGAAGCGGGAAGCCAGATCCTTCGCCTTGGTATCCCACTGGGACGCATCGGCGTAGGTGTCGCGAGGATCGAGGATCTTGGAATCAACGCCCGGCAGCTCCGTGGGCACCTCGAAATCGAAGTAGGGGATCTTCTTGGTCGGGGCGTTCAGGATGGCGCCGCTCAGGATGGCGTCGATGATGCCGCGGGTGTCCTTGATGGAGATGCGCTTGCCGGTGCCGTTCCAGCCGGTGTTGACCAGATAGGCCTTCGCGCCGCTCTTTTCCATCTTCTTGACCAGTTCCTCGGCATACTTGGTGGGATGCAGCTCCAGGAAGGCCTGGCCGAAGCAGGCGGAGAAGGTGGGGGTGGGCTCGGTGATGCC
>CAKTXR010000098.1 GCA_934631025.1 uncultured Clostridia bacterium | reverse complement strand
GTCTGGGGCGGCCGCAGTGCGGCTTCCACATTTCAGCCCCAGCGTACTCCTCGCGGAAAGCATGACAAGGCTAACGTGCTTGTGCAAAAAAGGTACTCACGCCGCGTCGCCGACTCCGTTCCCCCGTCGGAATCGCCATAAAGAAACGTACAAGCCCAAAGTGAACCAACAAAGCCTGATAACTGAACGGCATCTGAGAACGTACTACTGGCGATTCCGACCCACGCGGGAATAGGAATCAACATCTCGCAAGCTGATCTGTTTGACGCTATGCGGCAAGCAGCAGGCGTGATTGAACGCAAAACATTTCGATAGAAACGTAGGGCAGGCGTGATCCGAACACAGAACGCCACAATAGAAACGCGAGCTGAACACATCCCCGAACGCCAAACCTTGCAACAGGGCCAATCGCCCCGCCGCGCTTGACAGAACACCTCTGCTATGATAAAATACATATGTTACACAACAAATGCAACATGAGGTGATATAAATGGAAACTCAGTCGCTTATGATTGGCAATATGCCCGCCGCGCTGTACGGCGAGCCGTCGGAGAAGGGCTTTATATTCGTTCACGGCCTGTGCGGATGCAAGGAGGAGGGCGCGCGCTTTGCCGAAATCGCCGCGCCGCTGGGCTGGCAGACGCTCGCGGTCGATCTGCCCGGCCACGGCGGACGGCAGGATAATACGCCGCTTGTGCCATGGGAAGCGGGGAAGGAGCTGCGTGCCGTCCTCGATTATGTCCGCTCGATGTGGAAGCGCGTGGGCGTGCGCGCAATCAGCCTGGGCGCGTATATGTCGCTCACCGCGTTCGCCGATGAAGCGCCGCTGGATATGTGTCTGCTCTCCTCGCCGCTGGTCGATATGGAGCGCATGATCACCGACATGATGGCGGCGGCCAATGTGAGCGAAGCGCGGCTCGAAAAGGAGCGCGAAATCTCCGCGGGCGATCAGACGCTCTCATGGGACTATCTGTGCTGGACGCGCGCGCATCCCGTCTACGCCGTTTCGCCGAGGACATACATATTCCGTGCACAGGGTGATGAGCTTATCCCTACGGAGACTGTCGAGCGTTTTGCTGCTGAAAACCATGCGCATCTGTATATAATGCCCGGCGGCGAGCACTGGCTGCACACTGAAGAGGACGTGAAGGTCATGTCCGCGTGGGAAAAACTTTATCTGTGTGCGATGAAAGTCGAATGCGGCTGGTGATAAAAAGGAGCGGGATGCAGGTGCGTCCGGCTCTTTTTATAGTCAAACGCGCCCATTATGCACAAAGTTCAGACAGGCTTCACGATTTGTCCGTATCCATGGCCATATTGCCGCGCTATACTTATAGTCAGTATGATACGGGAGGATGAACGCCCATGGAAGCGCCATCGGACGCGCTGCGCCAGATGCTGGTCAGGCAGCTCAGCAACAGCCAGATCAAGAACAGAGTTCAGGATTACACCATGCCCTATCGCGAGCTGATGGGCTATTATCGCTGCGCGATGATGGAGGTCGAGACGAAATTCAACGTGCTCAACGAGGAGCTTTCGCTGATGTACGACCGCAATCCCATCGAGAGCGTCAAATCGCGCCTGAAATCGCCCGAGAGCATCGTCGACAAGGCGGTGCGCAAGGGAATACCGCTCAACGCCGAGAGCATTGAAAAGAACCTCAGCGACATCGCGGGCGTGCGCGTAATCTGCTCCTTCCCGGGCGACATTTACATGATGGCCGACGCGCTGCTGCGGCAGGACGACATCACGCTCATCGAGCGCAAGGACTATATCAAAACGCCCAAGGAGAACGGCTATCGCAGCCTGCATCTGATCGTCGAGATCCCCATCTTCCTGCACAATCGCACGCGCCGCATGAAGGTCGAGGTGCAGCTGCGCACCATCGCGATGGACTGGTGGGCGAGCCTCGAGCATAAGATTCGCTATAAGAAGAACATCGCCGACGACGGCCATGTCGCCGAGGAACTGCTGCACTGCGCGGAGATGGGCGCGGCGCTCGATCAGCGCATGGAGAGCGTCTACCGCGAGACGACCGGCGCGATCGGAGATGACGCATCATGCTGAAAACGCGCGTTAGGACGGCCTGCGTGTTCGTGCCCGTCTGCCTGCTGATCCTCTTTTTCTCGGATCGGCCCCTCGTGCTCAATATCGCCGTGGCGCTGCTTAATATCGGCGCGGCGTGGGAGCTGTTTTCTGCGGCCAACGCGCGGAAGAACTGCGCGCTGCTCGTTCCCGCGCTGATTGCCGCCGCCGCGCTGCCGTTTCTGCCGCTGCCCTGTTATCCGGCGGGGGCGCTGATCGTGCTTCTGGCCGCGCTCGGCTTCTTTTTCATGGACGCGCGCGTTCTCATGCGGCATGAGACGGGCGCTTTCGGCGCGGTTCGGGCGCTGGGGGAATCGCTCATGGCGTCGTATTTTTTCTGCGCGCTGATTGTGCTGCGGCGCATGGAGAACGGGCTGTACAATCTCGCGCTGATGATCGTCTGCTGCGTCGCCAGCGAGGTGGCGGGCTATTTCATCGGCCGGGCATGGGGACGGCTTAAGCTCGCGCCCGATCTGAGCCCGCACAAGACGATCGAGGGCAGCGTGGGCGGGCTGGCCGCGTCCTGTGCGCTGGTGCTGCTGGGCACGGCGGTCTATGCGGGTGCGCTCGATTTGAGCGTGCATTACGGCACGCTCATGCTCTACGGCGTGTGCGGCTCGGTGATCGCGCAGACGGGCGATCTGGCGATGTCGGCGGTCAAGCGCATCGCGGGGGTGAAGGACTTCAGCAATCTTCTGCCCGGCCACGGCGGCCTGCTCGATCGCTTCGACGGCCAGCTCTTCGCTGCGCCGTTCACAGCGGCGTTTCTGACGTTCATCGGCGGGACAATCGCGTAAACGACTGAAAAAGGCGGCGAGTCCTGTGGGGAGGGCGGTTGCGTATCCGCGTCCGGCGGGACGCCGTTCAAATTTCTATATTGCATTTTTGCTCCGGCGTTTCAGGATACGCCGGAGCTTTTCTTATGCGGATATGCTCTCATCCGCATGGGAGCGCTCTCATCTCTCATAATGTCATATCTGCGAGCGCCGTCCTTTTTTTAAGACGAATTCCTCTTGACGAACCATGTGCATCCGTATATAATATAAAGAAACAAACGTAGCGCAACATACGTGGTTAAAATGGACGGGAGGCGAAACGATGCCGAGGAAGTTTCTTTTTACGCGCGAGGAAATCACCGCTGCGGCGCTGGCGCTGGTGCGGGAGAAGGGCGTGGAAGCGCTCACGGCGCGCGCGCTGGGCGAGCGGCTGGGAACGTCCGCAAAGCCGATCTTCGGGCTGTTCAAAAACATGGAGGACGTGCGGGAGACGGTGATCGCGGCGGCGGCTGAGCGGCTGGATCAGCTCACGCGCGCGGAGATGACGGCGGGGCGCTATCCGCCCTACAAGGCCAGCGGCATGGCGTATATCCGCTTTGCGAGCGAGGAAAAGGAGCTGTTCAAGCTGCTCTATATGCGCGACCGCACGCATGAGCCGCCGCCCGAAGGGGAGCGCGAGGCGATAAGGCCGCTGATCGAGGTCATCATGAAGGGCACGGGGCTGAGCGAGGAGCGCGCGTATCTGCTGCATCTCGAGATGTGGGTGTACGTTCACGGCATCGCGTCCATGCTGGCCACGTCGTATCTGAACTGGGACATGGATTTCGCCAGCCGCGCGCTGACCGACGCCTATCAGGGGCTGCGCGCGCGGCATATCGAGGAGGAAAAGAAGGATGGAAGCCATCAGGACGGTCAATCTGACCAAAAAGTATAAGGACATAACGGCGGTTGACCGGCTCAATCTGAGCATTGAAAAGGGCGAGCTGTTTGCGCTGCTGGGCGTGAACGGCGCGGGCAAGACCACGACGATCAAGATGCTCTGCGGGCTGACGCGCCCCACGAGCGGCGACGCGTTTCTCTCTGGCCACAGCGTTGTGAGCGAGACGGCCGCGGTCAAGCGCGTCATCGGCGTATCGCCGCAGGAGACGGCGGTCGCGCCCGGGCTGACGGCGCTGGAGAATCTCCGGCTGATGGCCGGCGTTCACGGCTTTTCCAAGGAGAAGCAGAACGCAAAAGTCGACGAGCTGGCCGCGGCGTTCGATCTGAGCGGCGTGCTCGGCAAGCGCGCGGGCAAGCTGTCGGGCGGCTGGCAGCGGCGGCTGAGCCTGGCCATGGCGCTGATCGGCGAGCCGGAGATCCTCTTCCTCGACGAGCCGACGCTGGGGCTGGATGTGATCGCGCGTGCCGAGCTGTGGGACGTGATCCGCGCGCTCAAGGGTCGTGTGACGGTGATCCTCACGACGCACTACATGGAGGAGGCCGAAGCGCTGTCCGACCGCATCGCCGTGATGAAGAGCGGGCGCGTGCTGGCCGAGGGCACGGCGGAGGAACTGAAGGCGCGCGCCGGCTGCGAGCGCTTCGAGGATGCGTTTATCGCCCTCGTGCGGGGCGAGGGGAGGGCTGAGCAATGAAAATGCGGGCGTTCGCGGGCCGCACGATGAAGGAAATTCTGCGCGATCCGCTCAATCTGGCCTTTGGGCTGGGCTTTCCGGTGGTGCTGATACTGCTGCTGAGCGCCATTCAGGCGAATGTGCCGGTGGCGCTGTTTGAGATCGACCGCCTTACGCCGGGCATCACCGTGTTCGGTCTGGCGTTCATGACGCTCTTTTCGGCGACGCTGGTTGCGCGCGACCGCGAGACGGCGCTGCTCCAGCGGCTCTACACCACGCCGCTCACCGCCGCCGATTTCATCATGGGCTATGCGCTGCCCATGCTGCCCATCGCGCTCATGCAGGGCGCGGTCTGCTATATCGCCGCGCTCATACTGGGGCTGAAGCTGAGCCTGGGCATACTCTGGGCGCTGCTTTTCCTCATGCCGGTGGCGCTGTTCTTCATCGCGCTGGGGCTGCTCTGCGGCAGCGTGCTGGGCGTGAAGCAGGTGGGCGGGCTGTGCGGCGCGCTGCTTACGAACCTGACGGCGTGGCTGTCGGGCGTGTGGTTCGATCTCGATCTGGTGGGCGGCGCGTTCAAGGCGATCGCGAACGTTCTGCCGTTCGTTCACGCGGTCGAGCTGGAGCGCGCGGCTTTTTCCGGCGACTGGGCGGCCATGCCCGCGCAGCTGGGCTGGGTGCTGCTCTGGACGCTGCCGGTCTGCGTGCTGGCGGTGGTACTGTTCCTGCGGCAGATGAAGCGGCAGTGAGGGTATAAAGCGATTTTGGCGCATTGAACGGGGATGCTGTGCGCTGAGTGTGTCCTGCTTTATGAAGGCCTGTAATCGGTATCTTACGTCAGGGCCGTTTCGCGCCGCCGGTTAAACAGGAAATATTGACTGTTCGATATGATTTGATATAAAAAGAAGCCGTCGCCTGTTAGTTGGATGGTTGTAAAACAGTGAAACCGGCCTATGCTGCGATCATAGGTCGGTTTCGCTGTTATGCACTGGCGCGGAAGCGCTCAAGGTTTCCTTTGCGCAAGGGAGGCTTTGGCGCCGCGCAAAATTGTAGACCGCACCGTACACCGAAATGTGTATCGAAGTGCCCCATTATCCATTCGGCAAACTGGAATTTTCAAATTAGTCTTTGCAAATAACCTTTGAACCTTCACAATCAATTACAATTCCCTGACGGTTGCTAATTGGGCATAGATTCAAATCCGAAAATTCAGTCATTATTTTCTCGGTAACTTTCTTAAATGGTGCTGTAAGATA
>CAKTXR010000097.1 GCA_934631025.1 uncultured Clostridia bacterium | reverse complement strand
ATGCGCATTTCACAGCGCGATGCGGCCGCGGTTTACGCGGTATTCGTTGGGCGTAACGCCGTAGGACTTTTTGAATATGGTATAAAAGTATTTCTTGTTGTCCCAGCCGACCGCGTCGAGCAGGTTGTCGATTGATTCGTCGGTGCTGAGCATCAGCTCGCGCGCCAGATTGAGCCGCTGATCCTGAATGTAGATCGCCAGCTTGATGCTGCGCGCGTGATAAAACGTGCGATTGACATAGGCGATCGACAGCTCGAACGCTTCGGCGATCATGGCCGAGGAAAGATTGGGATCGCGCAGATTCTGAGCCACGAACCGCTCGATGCGCGTGGCCAGATCGGCGTTGCCGGCGCGCGCGGCGCTGCGCTTCATCAGCGGGCCGCCGACATAACGCCGCAGCGCGGCAAAGGCCTCCGCGGGCGTGCCGAGCGCGCTCACGCCGTCGATGAACTGTGCGCTCTCGATGCTCTGATCGGCCCTTTGCAGCGCGGCGAGCATATCATGGAGCGCCAGCCGGCAGTCGGGCGCGTCCTGAAGCAGCCCAACGAGCGCGTCGATCTCGCCGAGCGCGTCGCCGCATCGTCCCTCACAGAGCGCCAGACGGAAGCGCTCGGCGATGCGTTCGGCTTCGCTCTCGTCAAAATCGCCCTGCCCGAGCATGAGCAGCGCATGGACGCTGAAGGTAAAGCGCGCGGATTGCATACGGCGCAGCGCCTGAGCCGTATCCGGCCATGCGGCGGACTCCGCAAGGCCGCTCGCAGCGCCGTCCGAGCCGCTGAACGAGCCGAGCAGCGTCTCGAGGATCTCCGTCGGGGCGGACAGCGCGGCGCACGGCGGCTGAAGGATCAGCATATAGCCGCCGGCAATATCGTCGCGCGTTTCGGCAATGTGCCAGCGCGGCAGGGCGCTGAACAGCCCGCGCAGGAAGGCCTCCGCATCCTCAGGGCAGCTCAGGCGGACAAAGGCCAGATAGGCCGCCCGACCCGGATCAACGCCCAGCTCCTCGGCGGCGGCGCGCGCGCGGCGGGGCGCGGACTGGCTGAGCAGCTCGCGCACGCAGATTTCAGACAGATAGCGGCTGTTGCGCGCGCGGTATTTTTCCAGGTGCATAAGATAATCGTAATCGGCGGACAGGCTCTCCTGATAGTGCATCAGATCCTCGCGCGTCAGGCTGGCGTCCTGCGCGGGGAAGCGAAGAAACTCGCCCAGCCTGCGGAAGAAGGCCTGCAGCGCGGCGAGATGCCGCCGTATAAGCACGACCACAAGGCACAGCCCGACGATGCAGGCCGCCGCCGTCAGCAATGCGGAGGCCGTCAAAAGCGCGGCGACCGCATCGGAGACGCGGGCATAGGGCACGATGGAAACGAACACCGACCGCCCCCGCGCCGCGCGCAGCCATGTAGCGATCACCCTTTCGCCCGAGCGGTATTCGACGGTAACGCCGCTGTCCTGCTCAGCTGAAAGGCCGAGCACGCGCTCATAGACCGACGCGTTGAGCGCGTTCTGCTCATTGTCCGTGCTGTAGAGCAGCGCGCCGTCGCCGCCCAGCAGAGAATAGTGATAGCCGTCGCCGCTCAGGAAGGGATAATCGCGGGTGGGATCGAGCGTATAGTTGACGATCAGCGCGCTCCATTTGTTTTGGGTCTTTTCACGGATAATCAGCGTGGAGACGGCCACGTCGCGCCCCTCTTCCTTCGGATTATAAAGGCCGTTGCCATAGTGGACGGTACGCGTGATCGGCGCGCCGCTGGGATAGCGCTCGGAATCCTCAAGCATGGCTAGCGCCTCCTGATCGAAAAACGTCTCGAAGGTGCGGAAGCTGGCGCACTTGCCCAGCGATGTGATTTTGTCGCAGGCCTGATTGATGATATAGACGGAAAATATGCCGTCTCCGGCGCTGAGCAGCTCGCGCGCCTTCGACCATGTGGCCGACTGGCGGTGCAGCGAAAGCGTCAGCGCAGTGCGCAGCGTCTGCACGTCGGCGTTGTTGAACAGCGAAATGGCCGTCTGGAACTGTGCGTGCGCCTGCTGCTCGTACACGCCGGCCTGCAATGAGAGCATCCTGAGGCTGTAATCCTGCACAGTGGAGAGTATGACGCGGTTCGAGCAGGCGAGCATCCCCGCCGAGACGACGATGTTGGTCAGCACCAGCACGGTGCAGATTGTCATGCTGAGCCGCGCGCTCAGGCTCTGGCGTCTGTGCAGAAACTGCATGAATTTCTTCTCCCTCTGTTGTAAAAATTGATCTTCCATTTTCCGGAATATCGACATTATAGCATTAAACTTACACACATGGCAAATGAAAAACGGCCCATGTGCTGTTTTTGAACCTCAATGTGCGAAATTTGAACCCGAAATCCGGCAAATTGAACCGCATCTGCACATATTTGGAATTTACGCAAGTGAAAAATTATGGTAACATGGGCTCATTGATGAAGCAAAGGAAGTGTGTGCGCAAATGTCACAAATGCCAGTCCCGAGAACGGGCACGCCGCGCCGGAAGCGCTCCAAGTGGTTCAGGCATCCCATGCTGATGCTCTTCGCGCTGCCCATGGTGCTGTATGTGCTGCTGTTCAATTACGTTCCCATGTTCGGCGTGGTCATCGCCTTTCAGGATTTCAAGTTCAACAAGGGACTGTTCGGCAGCGAATGGGTGGGGCTTAAGAACTTCCAGATGTTCCTCAACGTGGGCAACGTCGGCCGCCTGATCCGGAACACGCTGGGCTATAATTTCACCTTTATTATCATGGGCACGCTGACCAGCGTGACGCTGGCGTTTCTGCTCTATGCGATCCACAGCCGCCGCGCGGTCAAGCTCTATCAGACGTGTATGTTCATTCCCTATTATCTGTCGTGGGTGTCCGTGGCCTACATCGGCGTGATCCTGCTCAGCTACGACAAGGGCGTGTTCAACCGGCTGCGCGAGCTCATGGGGCTGGCGCGAATCAACTACTATTATACGCCGGAGCGCTGGCCGCTCATACTGGTGCTCATCAACACATGGAAGGGGCTGGCGGTGAGCACGGTGCTCTACTATTCGGCGCTGCTGGGCATCGATCCGGCCTACCGCGAGGCGGCGCTCATCGAGGGCGCGAAGGAATGGCAGATTACGCTCCACATCAATCTGCCCTTTCTGGTGCCCATGCTGGTTATCCTGCACATACAGGCCATCGGCGGCATATTCAATTCGGATTTCGGCCTGTTCTATCAGTTCACGCAGAACTCGGCCATGCTGTACAGGACGACCGACGTGATCGACACCTATATCTACCGCGCGCTGATGGAGGACACGAAGTACAGCCTGTCCAGCGCCGCCAATCTGGTCAAGTCGATCATCGGGCTGATACTGGTTGTGACGACGAACGCCGTTGTGCGCCGCGTCGACAAGACGCTGGCGCTGTTCTGAGCGGGGAGGGAGAAGCATATGAATCGGGCTTTGTCATATTCCAGAGGCCGGAGCGACGCGCGCAGCCGGCTGAACCGGGAGCGCTGGTGGATTCATCTCATATTCCTGCTGCTGTGCGCGGCCTATGTGATCCCGCTGTGGATGGTGTTTTCCACGTCGATCAGCACGCAGGCGGAGCTGGCGACCAGCGGCTTTAAGATCCTGCCGAGGGAGATCGATTTTGAAGCCTACCGGATCCTGTTCAAATCGCCGCAGACAATCCTCAACGCCTACAAGGTCACGGCCATTACGTCCTTCACATCGCTGTTTCTCTATCTGCTGATGGGCAGTCTGTGCGCCTATGCGCTCTCGAGACGGGATTTCGCATGGCGGCATATCCTCTCATTCTATCTGTTCTTCACGATGCTCTTCGGCGGCGGTCTGGTGTCGACCTATCTGCTCAACACCAAATATCTGCATCTGCGCAACACCTACTGGGCGCTGATCCTGCCCAATCTGGGCAACGTCTGGCACGTTTTCCTCATGCGCACCTACTTTCAGGATATTCCCGAATCCATTCTGGAAAGCGCGACCATAGACGGCGCGAACGAATGGCAGAAGTACCTGCTCATCGTGCTGCCGCTGGCCATCCCCTCACTGGCGACGATCGGCTTGCTTAATTTTGTGGGCTACTGGAACTCGTGGTATTCCGCGCTGCTCTACATCAGCGAGAAATCCATGCGTCCGCTGCAATATATGCTGCAAATCATGCTGCGCAACATCACCGAGATGAAAAAGGCCATCGAGAAGGGCGGCGACGCGGCGACCATGGCCAGCGTGGCCAGGATGCCCTCCGAGCCGCTGCAAATGGCCATGTGCATCGTGGCCATAGGCCCCGTGCTGCTGATTTTCCCCTTCTTCCAGAAATACCTGAGCAAGGGACTGACGGTCGGCTCCGTCAAGGGATGAATGTCTGCGCCGCCAAGAGCGCATACATAAATAGATAAGGAGGTTTCCCCATGAAGAAAACACTGTCACTGCTCATCGCGCTGCTCCTCGTCCTCACGCTCGCGCCGGCCGTATCGCTGGCCGAGGGAGATGTGACGACCATCGTCTGGTATACGCCGGACTTCTTCAACACCGACGAAGCCCGTCTGGCCGAGGTCATGGACTACTGCAACGAGATCCTGGCCGAAAAGGGCCTGAAGATGGATATGCGCCTGATGGAGGCCGGCGAATACGGCGAGAAAATCAAGCTCATGAGCGCCAGCGCCGAAGAATGCGACATCATGTGGACGGGCTATTTGCAGCCCTCGGCGCAGCAGGCGTGGGAGCAGGGCATGGTGCAGCTGCTCGAGCCGTACACGAGCGAGGTTCCCGAGCTGATGGAGCTGATCAGGGTCTATCAGAACGGCACGAACACCGATCCTCAGGAGGGTCTGTACGCCATTCCGTGCCTTCAGATCATGTGCGGCACGGGCTGCTTCCTGCTGCGCAAGGACATCGTCGAGCAGCATGATCTCTACGATGAAATCGCGGCCGTCAAGGACATCAACGACATGGATGCCTTCTTCATGGAGGTCAAGGAGAAGTACCTGCCCGAGGGTATGTACATGATCATCACCAATCCGGATCACGACTTTGAATACAACCGCGAGACCGACGAATACACCTATTATCCCGCCGTGCAGAACTACAGGATCGACCTGAGCACCATGCAGGTCATGGACGACGAAGCCCGCTTCCAGTACGAGCTGTCGATGTACGAAATCACGCGCAAGTGGCAGGAAAACGGCTTCTATCACCCCGATATGCTGACCATCACCGATCCGCGCAGCGACCTGTGGGCGACCAATCAGTCCTTCACCTCGACGGACACGCACAAGCCCGGCGGCGATGTGGACTGGTACAACCGCTACGGCGTGGAGTGCGTCCAGATGACCTATCGCCCCGACGTGCTGGGCACGGGCAGCGGCACCACGCTGTGCGTCGCGCATCAGTCCGAAAAGCCGCTGGAGGCGCTCAAGCTGATCCAGGAGGTCTTTACCAACAAGGATCTGTACAACACGATGATCTACGGCTTTGAGGGCAAGGACTACGACTGGGTGGACGAGAGCCACATCAAGCAGCGCGAGGGCTGCTATCAGGCCAACGGCTGGGCGGTCGGCAATCAGTTCCTGGCCTATCCCATCGTGGGGCAGTCGGCCGACGTGTGGGAGGAAACCCTCCGCATCAACGAGAACGCCTACCGCTCGCCCATCATGGAGTTCGCCTTTGACAAGAGCAGCGTCGAGGCCGAGCTGACCAACCTGAGCGCCGTCCGCTCCGAGTACAACAGCATCCTCAACTGGGGCCTCGCCGCCGATCCCGAAGCCTTCCTGCGGGAGCGCAACGAGAAGCTCAAGGCCGCGGGCGAGGACAAGGTCATCGCTGAAATCAACGCGCAGCTGGCCGCGTTTGTCGAATCCCAGAAGTAATCGCGCCCCATTGAAGGAGTCGCCTGAAGCCCTGCGCTTCGGGCGGCTTCTTTCATGCCCTCCATCGCCTTTCCGCCGTCAATATCCTTAATATGCGCTCCCGCCCTCCGCCGCCGGCGGCGGTGTGAGAATTTCA
>CAKTXR010000096.1 GCA_934631025.1 uncultured Clostridia bacterium | reverse complement strand
CTGCGGCGGTGCGTCCGGCGGTCAGACGCGATAATATCTCCGCTTCACTATACCCCGCTCCCAGCTTGTCCAGCCGCAGGAATCGCTGGCCGCCCGGCGGCTTGATTGCCGCATGAGACACTTGGGAAGATCGCTTGACTTGGTAGCCCATCCGCATCAGCTCGCTCCAAAAGGAGCGCATGGTGTAGGCGCTGCTGATAGCGGCGTCTATGTCCGCGCGGGCAAGCCCTCGGAAACTTGGCTTCCCAGCCCGATGCGCTTCCCATTCGGCGCGGTCGGTGGTCAGGCTGTGGAGGCCGTTGTTGAAGTGAATCAGCCGGTAGTCAAAACCGAACTCGCAGGCAAAAAAGTCAATTTCCGCCATATAGGCCGGATGATCCAGCGCCTTCGAGCTGGCGACGGAATCCGCCCGCAGCCGATTGTCCAGATACTTGTTCACCGCCTGCGTATAACCAGCCGTCACCGAATCGCCGATCAGCATGACGCGCGGCGTCTCGCGGTCGGCGGCCTCGTCATACCACAGCCGCGTCCATTCCTTATTCTCAAATACGGGCATTGTCCTTACCTCCTTTTACAGTTCGTCCTCAACAAACAGTTCGTCCGCGTCGCCCAGCCGCCAGACGGTCTTATAGCCCGCGCCTTCAATGAGCGCGCGCGCCGCGTCGAAGCCCCAGTCGAGCTTCTCCGCGTCGTGGCAGTCGCTGCCGATGATCACGCGGCCGCCCAGCTCGTGCCAGCGCCCCAGCAGCTCCGGCGTGGGATAAGGCCGCGTTCGCCACAGCCGCGCCATCGCGCCGGTGTTGACCTCCAGCATATCGCAGAGCGGACAGATCGCCTCGAGCGTCTCAAGCGCGATGCGCCTGTAGACGGGATCCTCTTCGTCGAAAAAGCGATTGTTCTCGTTGAATTTACAGATCAGATCATAGTGGACGATCACATCCGGCCGGTTTTTGACCACCATTTCGCGAACCTTGCCGTAGTACGCCTTTGCCAGCGCCCCTATATCGCGGCCGAAATGTTCAAACAGCTCCGAAAACGTATCCAGACTGTGATCGACGCCGTACAGCTTTCCGGCGCCATCGGTCAGATAATGCACCGCGCCCAGCCGGTAATCATACTTGATACCGCACACGCCGTAATAGTCCTGCTCGACGCCCAGCCAGATGCGCATCCGTCCCTCGTAGGCCCGAGCGGCCGCGCGCACCTCGGCGGCATACTCGTGCTCGTCGCGGATGCCGAACTGGTTGCAGGTCTGCTTGCCGTGTCCCGAAAAGCCCAGCGACACAAAACCCTTGCCATAGGCGCGGTCGGCCATGTGCCGCACGGTATCGCGGCCGTCGCACAGCACCGTATGCGTGTGGAGATTTGACTTTTTCATGCGAATATCTTCCTTATTGTATGGCGCTTTCACAGCCGCCCGCCGTCGTCCTTCAGCTTAAGCCGCACATCGCCCGCCAGATAGAGCGAACCGCAGATCAGCACAACGCCGTCCGCGCCCGCCAGCGTCCGTGCCCGCGCGACGGCCTTCTCTTCGTCCGCTTCGGCTTCCGCCGCAACGCCGTGGCTCTTCAGAATGCCGGCCAGCTCCTCGCAGGGCATGGCGCGGGGATAGCTGATCTGCGTCGCGACGGCCGCATCCGCAAAGGTCGCGTACACGGCGGCGCACTCGGCCACATCCTTGTCCTTCATCATGCCGGCCACCAGCACGATGCGCCTGTCCTTCAGAAAGCTCCGCGCATAGTCCGCCAGCGCCCGCGCGCCATGGCCGTTGTGCGCGCCGTCGATCAGCGTCCGATCGTCGATCCATTCAAGCCGCGCCGGCCAGATCGTTTTCTCCAGCCCCTCGAGCGCCGCGCCGGTATCCAGTGCCCAGCCCTGCGCCTGCAAAAGCCGCAGTCCCACGAGCGCCAGCGCCGCGTTGCTCGCCTGATGCCGGCCGGGCAGATTGACGCGCGCGCGCAGCCCGTCGATCGTAAAATCAGAACCGAATCGGTCGCTGCGCACATCCTCGAGCGGATAATCGGAAAGATCGGTCAGCGACGCGCCGCGCTCCTGCGCCGCGTCGATAAATACGCGCCGCACGCTTTCGGTCTGCTGCCGCTGCACGGCCACGGGAACGCCCGCCTTGATGATACCGGCCTTCTCGAAGGCGATCTTTTCCAGCGTGTCGCCCAGCTGTCGCGTATGCTCAAGCCCAATCGGGCCGATCAAACACAGCTCGGGGTGAATGACATTGGTCGGATCGAGCCGGCCGCCCAGCCCCACCTCGATCACCGCCGCATCGACCTGCTGCTCGCAGAACCACAGAAAGGCGATCGCCGTGCCCAGTTCGAACCACGTCGGGCGAACCCCTTCCTCCACCAGCTTTTCAGCTTCAACGCGCACGCGGCTCGCCAGCCGCACGAAGGCCTGATCGTCGATGGGCGCGCCGTCCACGCGCATACGCTCGCCATAGCGCATGAGATACGGCGAGGTGTACAGGCCGGTTTTCAGGCCGCACTGCCGCAGCATCCGCTCCAGCATGGCGCAGGTCGAGCCTTTGCCGTTCGTTCCGGCGACATGAACGCAGCGCAGCCTGTCCTGAGGATTGCCCAGGCGATCAAGCAGCGCGCGCATATTTTCGAGTCCGTTTTTCTCGCTGGCGTAGCGCAGGCCGTCGATCCATGCGATGGCCTGCGCCGCGTCCTTAAACTCGGTTGTGTTGTTCATCATTACAGCGTCTTGAGTTCCTCGATGCGCGCGTCCAGCGACACGAGCATCGCCTTGTTGGTTTCCAGCTTGGCCTTTTCGTTCTCGACCAGCTGCGCGGGCGCCTTGGCGAGGAAGCCCTCGTTCTTCAGCTTGCCCTCGGCGCGGGCGATTTCGCGCTCGATGTTCTCGCGATCCTTATTCAGGCGCTTGAGCTCCTTGTCCACGTCCACCAGATCGCCCAGCGGGATATACATCTCGCAGGCGGCGCACACGGCGCTGGCCGACTTTTCGGGGTTCGGGTCGCCCTCGCCGATCAGCTCCACGCTGCTGGCAAAAGCCAGACGGCTGAAGTAGATCGAAGCGTGAGAAAGCGTCTCCGCCCAGCCCTCGCTCGGGCGCAGGATCAGGCGCGCACGGCGGCCGACCGCCACGTTCATCTCGGCGCGCAGATTGCGGATGGCGCGCACCGCGTCCATCACGCCCTCCATGCGGGCCGCGTCGTCGGCATAGGCGCGCATATCGTCGGTCGTCGGCCAGGCGGAGAGCATGATCGTGCCCTCCGTGCCGGGCAGATAGCGATAGATTTCGTCGGTGATGAACGGCATGAAGGGATGCAGCATCTTGAGCGTGCCCTCCAGCACATACACCAGCACCTCGCGCACGGTCTGGCGCGCTTCCGCGTCGTCGCCGTTCAGGCGCTGCTTGGCCATCTCGATATACCAGTCGCAATACTGGCTCCAGATGAAGTCGTAAACCTCCTGCGCGGCCATGCCCAGATCATAGCTCTCGAAATGATCGGTCACGGAGCGCACGCACTCCCAGTAGCGCTCGAGGATCCACTTGTCGGCCAGCGTGAGCTTGTCGTCGGCGGGCAGGCCGCGGCGCTCGAAGCCCTCCATGTTCATCATCACGAAGCGCGCGGCGTTCCAGATCTTGTTGGCGAAATTGCGCGCCGATTCGATCTTCTCGTCGCTCATGCGCAGATCGTTGCCGGGCGCGACGCCCAGAGCCAGCGAAATGCGCAGCGCGTCCGCGCCATACTTGTCGATCATTTCCAGCGGATCGATGCCGTTGCCCAGGGACTTGCTCATCTTGCGGCCCTGCGCGTCGCGCACCAGGCCGTGCAGCAGCACCGTGTGGAAGGGCACCTCGCCCATCTGCTCAAGGCCGGAGAAGATCATGCGCGCCACCCAGAAGAATATGATGTCATAGCCCGACACCAGCACGCTCGTGGGATAGAAATACTTGAGATCCTCCGTCTGATCCGGCCAGCCCAGCGTGGAGAACGGCCACAGCGCCGAGGAGAACCAGGTGTCCAGCACGTCCTCGTCCTGATTCATCTTGCCGCCGCACTTCGGGCAGATCGACACGTTTTCGCGGCTGACCACCGTCTCGCCGCAGCACTCGCAGTAGTAGGCCGGAATCCGATGGCCCCACCACAGCTGGCGGGAAATGCACCAGTCGCGGGTGTTGTCCATCCAGTTATAGTAGATCTTGGCAAAGCGCTCGGGGATGAAGCGCACCTTGCCCTCGCGCGCGGCTTCGGCAGCCGGCCTGGCGAGCGGCTCCATCTTCACGAACCACTGGCGGGACACCATCGGCTCGATGGTCGAATGGCAGCGATAGCAGGTGCCCACCTCGTGCGTGAGCGGCTCGACCTTCTTGATGCAGCCGATTTCTTCCAGATCGGCGAGGATCGCCTTGCGCGCTTCCATGGTGGTCATGCCGCCGTACTTGCCGCAGTCCAGCGCTTCCGGCTCGCCTGCGGACGCGCGGCCCGAGGCGATCAGCTCGGCGGTTTCGGCCGCATCCTTCGCGCCGGTCATATGGCCGTCATAGGTAAAGACGCGCACCATGGGCAGGTTGTGGCGCTGACCCACCTCAAAGTCGTTCGGGTCGTGCGCGGGAGTGATCTTCACAACGCCGGTGCCCTTGGTCATGTCGGCGTGCTCGTCGCACACGATCGGGATTTCCTTATTGAGCAGCGGCAGGATCACATGGCAGCCGTGCAGATGCTTATAGCGCGGATCTTCCTCGTTGATGGCCACGGCGGTATCGCCCAGCATGGTCTCGGGGCGGGTGGTGGCCAGCTCAAGCTGCTCGCCGGTCTCCTTGACCGTGTAGAGCAGATGCCAGAAGTTGCCGCCCTTCTCCTCGTATTCCACCTCCGCGTCGGAAATGGAGGTGTTGCAATGCGGGCACCAGTTGACCATGCGGTTGCCGCGATAGATCAGTCCCTTGTCGTACAGGCGCACGAACACCTCGACGACGGCCTTGTTGAGTCCCTCGTCCATGGTGAAGCGCTCGCGGCTCCAGTCGCAGGAAGCGCCCAGCTTGCGCTGCTGGCGCACGATACGTCCGCCGTACTGCTCGCGCCACTGCCACGCGCGCTCGAGGAACGCCTCGCGGCCGATGTCGTGCTTGTCAAGGCCTTCCTTGCGCAGCGCCTCGACGATCTTCACCTCGGTGGCGATCGAAGCGTGATCGGTGCCGGGCAGCCACAGCGTCGGGTCGCCCTTCATGCGATGATAGCGGGTCAGCGCATCCTGAGGCAGCGTGTCCATGGCGTGACCCATGTGCAGCTGGCCGGTGATGTTGGGCGGCGGCATCACGATGGTGAAGGGCTTTTTGCCCGCCACGCGGTGCGCCTTGAAATAGCCGTTCTTTTCCCATTCGGCGTAGAGGCGATCCTCGATCTCCCGAGGCGCGTACACCTTTTCCATTTCGATCTTCTTCTCCATATCGCGTCAATCCTTTCTGTTGATAACCTGTCAAAGCACCTTCATCGCGAGCAGCGCGCCGAGCATCACCAGCGCAAGCCCGCCGAGCTTCATCGCCCAGTAAAGCTTCCCCTGAACGCCCTTCGCAAGGGGACGCGCCAGCAGCGCAAGGAGAACGCCCAGCGCCATCACGATCAGTCCGGCTATGCTGAAGCGGCTTACGTCGTTCATATCGCCGGAAAAAATCCTGTCAAGCACCTTTGATCCCTCCTTTCACCGCCGTCACGAAAAACGAGCGCATCCTCATCAAAAAGGACGCGCTCGACGTGGTACCACCTTCATTTGAAGCGAAGCGGAGCATACTCCGCCGCTTCCTCGACGCGCTGTATGGGGCGCGCCCCGATCCGGCTAATCCGTTCACCGGCTCCTCCTCCGAAGCGACTTCACCGTCCGCCTGCGCAAACGACCTTCCAGCCCACGGGTCGTTCTCTCTGGGGCGCGCTCTGCCGGCTACTCCTCTTCCTCATCGGATGTTTTTCTCAACTGTCTTACATTATAATCTCAAATCGCGGTTTCGTCAATGCTCTCGCGCGTCGGAGCGTTTTTTTACATAAATTAAATTTTGATAAACCCCACGCAAATCCCCATCGCACAGCCCCGAAAAGCAGCACATTTCGCGCACAGCATCACCGAATCCCCAACAGCGTAACGTGCCCTGCCGTGCGTTTAAGGGTCAAAATCAGGGTCAACAAAAGGGGGAGAGTATTCCGCAATACCCTCC
>CAKTXR010000095.1 GCA_934631025.1 uncultured Clostridia bacterium | reverse complement strand
CGCACCAACGTCCAGACTCGAGCCGCCCCCAAGCGGCGCGGAGTCGGGTTGCGTGCGCGAAGCGGTGTGGAAGCCGCACTGCCCGCCGGATTGCACGCGCGAAGCGGTATGGATGCGGCACAGCCGCCGGGTTGCATGCGCGAAGCGGAGAGGAAGCCGCACTGCGGCCTTAGGCCTTCACCGACGTGCCGTCGGGCAGACGGGCCAGCAGCCAGCGCGGCTGTTTGCTGTCGGTGGGATACTTCTTAGCCGCTTCCAGATTGACCTCGACGCCCCAGCCGGGCCTGTCGTTCGCCCAGACGAAGCCGTCCTTAATCTGCGCGCAGCCCTCGAAGATCTCCTGCACGCGCTCGTCCGTCTCCATGCCGCACCACTCCTGAATGCCGAAGTTGGTGGTGGTCAGGTCGAGATGCACGTTCGCCATGTGGCCAATAGGCGAAACGTCGCCCGGGCCGTGCCAGGCCGTGCGCACGCCGAACGGCTCGCAGTAGGCCGCCAGCTTGCGCGCCGGGGTCACGCCGCCGATCTGGGAGACATGGCAGCGGATGAAGTCGATCCAGCGATGCTCGACCAGCGGCTGCCACTCCATCGGATTGTTGAACAGCTCGCCCATCGCCAGCGGCGTGGCGCAGGAAGAACGCAGCTTCTCGAACCACATGCCCTGCTCCGGCGGCAGCGCGTCCTCCAGGAAGAACGGACGGTACTGCTCCAGCTCGCGCGCCAGACGCATCGCGTCCACCGGCGTGAGGCGCTCGTGAACGTCATGGCACAGCTCGATCTCGTCGCCGAACTTCGCGCGGACATGCTCGAACAGCGCCGGCACGGAGCGCAGATACTTCAGCGAATCGAAATACGCGCCGTCCTCGCTGCCCTCGGGCGTGTGCAGATAGGACTGCTTTCCGCCGTAGCCGCCGTACTGTATGCGCAGATACTGATAGCCCTGCTCGATGAACGCGGCCACCGTCTCGTCCACGCGGCCGAAATCGTCGCCGCCCGCATGGCGGTAGACCGGCACGGCCTTGCGCACCTTGCCGCCCCACAGCTGCCAGACCGGCATCTGCGCGACCTTGCCCGCGATGTCCCACAGCGCCATATCGCAGCCGGAAATCGCGTTGTTCAGCACCGGGCCGTTGCGCCAGTAGGACGAATTCATCATGACCGACCAGATGTCGTTGATCGCCAGCGCGTCGCGGCCGACCAGCAGCTGATCCATATACTCGCGGATCGCCGTCACGACCGCCCTGTGGCGCTGGGTAAACGTCGCGCAGCCGTAGCCGTACAGGCCGGGCTGGTTGGTGTCGATGCGCACGACGATCAGGTTCTGCCCCTGCGGGCAGGTTTCAATCGCGCTGACCTTGGTGATTTTGACGTCAGACATGGTTTTGTTCCTCCTCGTTTTTCATCATCTGCTCATAGGCGGCCTTCACAAAGCCGAAATCGACCGGATGCGGCTCGGCCCAGCCCTCGGGCTGCCCGGGCAGCGCCATGCCGCCGTCTATGCACAGCGACTGGCCCGTGATGTAATTCGCCTGATCCGATATGAGGAACGCCGCCGCATGGGCGATGTCCTCCGGCTCGCCGCGCCGCCCCGCCGGAATCAGATTGGCGTAGGGATATTTCAGCTTCGTGTCGTCTACGCCGCGCACGTTGATCGCGCCGGGCGCAATGCAGTTGGCGCGAATGCCGTAGGGCGCCAGCTCGATCGCCAGCGACTTGCACGAGCGCTCGATCGCCGCCTTCATGCCGCCATAAAAGAAATCGTTCGTGTTGGCCTGCCGCCCGTGGATCGACGTGATGAACAGCAGCGCCCCGCGCGTTTTCGTGCGCACCATCAGCCGCGCCGCCGCACCCGCCGCCAGCATCTGCGACAGATACAGCTGCCGCCCCATGGCGCTCATCCAGTCGGCCGTCGCGGTGAGTATGCTCATGCGGCCGTCGTGCGCGCCGTTCATGATCGCCGCGTCGATCGCGCCGAAATCGGCCTCGACCGCGCGCAGCAGCGTTTCAGGCGCGGCTGTGTCGTCGAAATCCGCCTGATAGATCTCGCACCGCCGCCCCAGTTCTTCCGCGCGGCGCTTAACCTCCAGCGCGCCCTCTTCATAGCCCCGATAGCTGATCGCCAGATCATAGCCCGCTCCGGCCAGCTCCAGCGCAATCCCCTGCCCGATGCCGCGCGACGCGCCGGTCACCAGAGCCGTCCTGATACGCTCCATATTCCACCCTCCGGTTCGTTTGATTGATGAACTGACCCGCCTCGTCCTGCGGAAAAAGCCGGAAAATGTTTTCTCTTCATGAACTTCGTGTTTATTATAGCACGCGCCGCAGCGCATGGCAACATCCTTTTTCCGCGTTTTTTTCAGCCCAGATCGCTGATTTGCGCGCTCTTTTGAAAAGCGGTTATCCACGCTATCCACAAGCGGTTGTGGACAGTGTGGATAACCCACACCATATTCAGTTCAGGCGCTTAATGTTCATACTGTGCTTTGTAAAGCTGCGCGTAAAAGCCGTTCTTCGCCAGCAGCTCGCCGTGCCGTCCCTGCTCCACGATGTCGCCGTCCCGCACAACCAGTATGTTGTCGGCGTTCTCGATAGTGGACAGGCGGTGCGCGATGACGAAGCAGGTCTTGCCGCGCATCAGCTCGATCATCGCGTCCTGAATGGCCTTCTCGGTCTGCGTGTCGACGTTGGATGTCGCCTCGTCGAGGATCAGCATGCCCGCGTCCAGCAGCATGGCGCGCGCGATGGTTAAAAGCTGCTTCTGCCCCTTGGAGATGTTGCCGCCGTTTTCCGAGAGCACGGTATCGTAGCCGTCGGGCAGCTGCTCGACGAAATGATCGATCTTCGCCAGACGGGCGGCGCGCATCACGTCCTCGCGCGTCGCGTCGGGATTGCCGTAGACCAGGTTTTCATATACCGTGCCGTTAAACAGCCAGGTCTCCTGAAGCACCATGGCGTAGCGCGCGCGCAGATCGCCGCGCCTGATATGGCCGACGTCGTTCCCGTCCACGGTAATCAATCCGCTGTTGGGATCGTAAAAGCGCATGAGCAGATTGATGATCGTGGTCTTGCCCGCGCCGGTCGGGCCGACAATGGCCGTCACCGAGCCGGGCCGCGCGCTGAGCGAAAGATCGTGCAGTATCACGCGCTCTGGCTCATAGCCGAACGAGACGTGATCGATGCGCACGTCGCCCCGCGTTCCGGGCAGGGGCAGCGCGTCCGGCGCGTCGGGCTTTTCGCTCGGCTCGTCGATCAGACGGAACACGCGCTCGCCCGCCGCGAAGGCCGATTGCAGCTCGGCGATGATGTTGGCCACCTCGTTAATGGGGCCTGAAAACTTGCGCGAATACAGCACGAACGACGAAATCTGCCCCAGCGTCATGCGGCCGAAGAAAAACAGCAGCGCGCCGAACATACTCACCAGCGACAGCGACAGATTGTTGATGAAGTTGACCGTCGGGCCGGTGACGCTGCCGTAATAGTCGGCCTCGTAGTAGGCGGTCACGGCCTGCTCGTTCTTTTCGTCGAAACGGCTGATCGTGGTTTCCTCCTGCCGGTAGGCCTTTGTGGTCTTGAGGCCGGACACCATTTCCTCGACGAAGCCGTTCAGCTCGCCCAGCGCGCGGGAGCGCCTGCGGAACAGCGGCCGCGTGCGCGTCGTGATGTATTTCGTCAGGAAGATCGACAGCGGCACCGTGAATACGAAGACGAGAAGCAAAAGCGGCGAGAGCCGGAGCATCATCAGAAGCGAGCCGACCACCGTCACCACGGAGGAGAGAATCTGCACCACGTCGTGCGAGAGCGACGTGTTCACCGTGTCGATGTCGTAGCTCAGCTTGCTGAGAATATCGCCTATGGCGTGCGAATCGGTATAGGCGATGGGCAGGCGCGAGACGCTCTCGAACGCATCCTGCCGCATCCGCACGACGATCTTCTGCGAAATCGACATCATCAGCACCGATATGCCGTAGGACAGCGCCGACGAGACGATATAGAACACGATCATCAAAAGCGCATAGTAGAACACGCGCTCAAACTGCACCGCGTCCGGCCCGACAATCGCGTCGATCGCGCTGCCCGACAGGCTCGGCCCGACCAGCGCCAGCATATTGGACAGGAACGTGAGCAGCAGCGCCGCCAGCAGCAGCCAGCGGTATTTGAGCAGATAGTGCCCCAGCTTTTTGAGGATGTATTTCGTGTCCCGCGCGCCGCCCTCGGGCGCGACGTAGGTTTTCGGGCCGGTCATCATGCCCATTCCCTTAGCCACGGTGATCGCCTCCCATCTGCGTATGCGCAATATCGGCATAGGCCGGACAGTTCTTCATCATCTCTTCATGCGTGCCCGCGCCGATCACGCGGCCCTCGTCCAGCATGATGATGTGCGTGCAGTGCGCCAGCGAGCTGACGCGCGAGGACACCAGCACGCTGGTCACATGGGCGTAATCCTTCGCCAGCGCCAGACGGAGATCCGCATCGGTGCGGTAGTCCAGCGCGCTCGAGCTGTCGTCCAGCACCAGTATGTCGGGATTGCCCGCCAGCGCGCGCGCAATGAGCAGCCGCTGCCGCTGACCGCCGGAGAGATTCGCGCCGCGCGACTGTATGTGCTCGTCCAGCCCGTGCTCGAGCGCGTTCACAAAGCCCGCCTGCGCGTTGCCGATCGCCTTTTCCAGCGCCGCGTCGGGGATGTCGCGCCCCAGCGTGATGTTCTCCCGCGCACTGGCCGAGAACACCGCATCGCTCTGGAAGGCCACGCCGAACATCCTGTGCAGCTCGTCCGGATCGATCGAGCGCACGTCGCGGCCGTTGATCAGCACGCGGCCGGAATCCGCATCGTAAAAGCGCATGAGCAGATTGACGATCGTGCTCTTGCCCGAGCCAGTCGCGCCGATCAGGCCGAGCGATTCGCCGCGCCGCAGCTTAAACGATATATGCTCCACGGCGGGCTTGCGCTTGTTGTAGGAGAAGGTCACGTCGTCGAATTCGACGTGATAGTTTTCGTCGCCCGCGGGCGCTTCCACGCGCGTCAGATCCTCGGGCAGATCGAGAATTTCGGCAATGCGCCCCGCCGAGGCGTTCGCGCGCGAGAACATGACGAACAGGCGCGTAAGGCCCATCATGGCGTTGGCGATGATGGTAAAATAGCTCAGGAAGGCCACGATGACCGCCGGACTCATCTGCGCGCCGTTGACGCGATACGCGCCCAGCACGATCACCGCCACCATGCCCAGATTGAGCAGCACGTTCATGATCGGCTGGCCCAGACCCATGACCATGCTGGAGGTCAGCTCGTGCCTCGAGACGGTCTCGTTCTGCTTTTTGAAGCGGCCGATTTCGTATTCTCCGCGGGAGAGCGCCTTGATGACGCGCGCGCCGGTGATGTTTTCCCGCACGATGCGCACCAGCGCGTCCACGCTGCTTTGCAGCCGCCAGAACAGCGGAACGCCCTTCATCGATATGACCGTGGCCGACACGCCGATCAGCGGCACCACGGAGAGCAGGATCAGCGTCGAGGGCACGTCGAGCGTGAGCGTCATCAGCAGCCCGCCGACGAGCAGTATCGGCGCGCGCACGCCCAGCCGCTGCGCCCGCCCCACCAGCTGATGCACGTTGTAGGTGTCGGTCGTCAGGCGCGACACCAGCGACGGCACGCCGATTTTGTCGATTTGCGCGCAGCTCAGATAGGCGATGCGCTGATACAGGCTGTGGCGCACCTCGCGCGTCACGTCCCGCGCGACCGCCGAGGCCATGCGGTTGGCGATCACGTTGCCGGCGATGCACATCAGCGAGCAGAGGAACATCAGCCCGCCCCACATGAAGATCGGCCCCATGCGCCCCTGCGGCACCACTTTCTCAATCATATAGGACAATATCCAGGGCAGCCACAGCTCGCCGATCGTGCCGAAAAACTTGACGGCAAAGCCGCCCGCCATGCGCCCGTAATAGGGCCTGATAAACGTCATCATGCGCCGCATGGGCCGTCACTCCTCCTCATAGCGCGCCCGCTCGGGCCGCTCGCCTTTGTCCTGCATCGCCTGAATAAAATCGCGCGCGTTATCGGCCAGCCGCTCCAAAAGTGCGCCGGTCTGCGCCTTCTCTTCATCGGTAAAGCCGCGCGTCACCGCATCGAACCACGCGCAGCGCATCTCCGCCAGCGGCTCGATCAGCGGCTCGCCCTTCTCGGTCAAATACAGCCGCTTCACGCGCCGGTCGCTCTCGTCAGGCTCGATACGGATATAGCCCTCATCGAAAAGCCTGCGCACCGCCCGTGTCACCGTGCCGTTGTCGAACGTGCCGATCTGCGCCAGCTCGGCCATGCTGATTCCAGGCATCCGCGCGATGCGGCTGAGGAAAAACTGCTGTCCCGCGCCGAGATTATAGGGCGCGAGCCGCTCGTTGAAGTACATCTGCCCCAGCCGGTACAGCGCCGAGCTGTTCTTCATGATATGGTATTTTCCGGTCATGCCGCCATCCCTTCCATTTATAGAGTCGTACCGCGCGC
>CAKTXR010000094.1 GCA_934631025.1 uncultured Clostridia bacterium | reverse complement strand
CCCAGATCCTTCAGATAGGCGGGATTTTTGATGGGCACGGTGATGGTCATCGGGGGATAGGGTCTGCCGTCGATCATGATGGCCGGCTCTCCATGGCAGCGTTCGACGCGGGTGACGGGCATGGGATCTCCTCCTTTATAATGGGCGGTTTTGCAGCGTGAGCTTGGGGGAAGACGGCGCGCGCCGTTTACGCGCCTATCATAGCATAAAGCGCCGCCGGAGCGCAAGCCGTCCGGAAGAACGATTTGCGTAACATGGGCAAACAATTTCCATAACACAGGCGGGAATCCGGAAAAAACGCTCAAAATGCGTCGAAATCGTGATTTGAATGCGAAAAGTGTGCATAGATGCGAAAATGGTTTGTTGACATTTGAGGTCAAGTTCGCTATATTGTGTCTATAAGCGTCTCAGACGTTAACAAACCGTTAGACGGGAGGAACAGTTCGTGAGTCGATCAAAGCCTCTGGGCGGTCAGGGCGTGCCCGGATCTCTGAAGCGGGACGTGCGGGACAACATCGATTATTATCTGATGATGCTCGTGCCGTTCATACTGATCTTCATCTTTTCCTACTTGCCGATGTTCGGACTGGTCATTGCCTTTCAGGATTACAGCGCCGGCCGGCCGTTCCTGGGCGAGGGCGTGAAATGGGTGGGACTGAAGCACTTTTCGAAGTTTGTCAATTCCTATTATTTCTCGCGCATACTGCGCAACACGCTGGTGCTGAATCTGATGAATCTGGCGATGGGCTTCTGGGTGCCGATCGTCTTTGCGCTTACGGTCAATGAAATTCCGTTCCCGCGCTTCAAGAAGTTCACTCAGACCGTCAGCTATATGCCCAATTTCATTTCATCCGTGGTCGTGGCCGGCATGGTGATCAGCTTTATCGCCAACGACGGCATCGTCACGCGCCTGATCAACGGCATGGGCTTTCAGGTCAAGTCGATCAACGCCAACGCCGCCGCCTTCCCATGGGTGTACACGCTGACCAACGTCTGGAAGAGCTTCGGCTGGAGCAGCATACTGTATCTCTCCTCGATCACGGCGATCGATCCGGCGCTGTATGAGTCGGCCGAAATCGACGGCGCGACGCGGCTTCAGAAGATCTGGTTTGTGACGCTGCCCTTCATGCTGCCGCTGATCGTCATTCAGCTGATCTTCGCCGTGGGCGGTATGCTCTCGTCCAATACGGACATGGTGCTGCTGTTGTACAACTCGGCGGTCTATTCCACGGCGGACGTCATCGGCACCTATGTCTACCGCGAATCGCTGCTGGGCGCAAAGTACAGCTACGGCACGGCCAGCGGCCTGATACTGAGCGTCATGAGCTTCATACTGGTCTATGCGGCCAACTGGGTATCCAGAAAGCTGACCGACTTCTCACTGTGGTGACGAAAGGATGATACGAATGCGAAAGAAACATGGCAGGCGACTGACTCTGTTCGACGTGATTGTGCTCATCCTCTCGGCGGGCGCGTGCTTCATCACGATCTATCCCATGTGGTATGTCATCATCATGTCGATCAGCGATCCGGTGGTGGCGGCCGGCTCGGGCGTGACGTTCTGGCCGTCGGGCTTTTATCTGGGCAGCTATCAGATCATCCTCAGGGAGATGGAGTTCTGGCTGTCGGCGCGCAACTCCGTACTGTATGTGCTTGTCGGCCTCGTGCTGATGCTCGCCACGACGCTGCTCGTGGCCTATCCGCTCACGCGGCCCAACCTGAAGGGGCGCAAGGCGTGCGTGATCTTCCTGCTGATCCCGATGTACTTTTCGGGCGGCATGATTCCCTCGTTCATACTCATTACGAAGCTCGGGCTGTACAACACCCCCTGGGCGACAATACTGCCCGGCGCGTACGGCATATGGAACATCATACTCTGCAAGACCTATCTTCAGTCGATACCGCACGAGCTGGCCGAGGCCGCCTATATCGACGGCGCGGGCAATATGCAGGCGCTCTCGAAGATCTATCTGCCGCTGTCCAAGCCGGTGCTGGCGGTCATATCGATCTATACGATCGTGGGCATATGGAATTCGTGGTTCGGCGCGAAGCTCTATCAGCCCAATCCCGCGATACAGCCGGTGCAGTTGTATTTGCAGAAGGTGCTGGTCGAGCAGTCGGTCGATCTGAGCAAGATGATGGAGCAGAACATGACGCAGGAGATGATAGAGGCGATGACCGCCAAGGCCATGTCCGCCCGTCAGCTCAAGTATTCCATGATCGTCGTGGTGACGCTGCCCATCATCATGGTCTATCCGATGTTCCAGAAGCATTTCGTCAAGGGCGTCATGCTGGGCTCTCTGAAGGGCTGACAAAATGTATACGAAGCGCCGTCGAGCGCTTGTATAAAAAAGGAAAGGTGGAGGTTTGAACCATGGAGAGAACGAAGAGACTCATGACCCTGCTGCTGGCCGTCCTGCTGGCGCTCACGGCGATCGGCGGCACGGCGCTGGCCGAGGAGAAGCCGGAGATGCGCAAGCTGTCCGTCATTTGCCGGGCCAAGTTCAATTCCGACTGGCCGCTGGACAAGCGCGGCGAGAACCTGTGCTATCAGGCGTTCGAAAAGAAGCTGGCCGACATGGGCATCGAGATCGAATACGAGCTGGTGGACGACGCGTCCATCGCCACGGCGGTCAAGACCCGCATGGCCGCGCAGGTCGACGTGCCCGACATGATCGCCGACGCGTGGATCGGCGTCAGCGAGAGCGAAATCCTCGACTGGGCGGAGAACGGCCTGCTGGTCAACGTCAAGGAGATCGTCGATCAGTACGACGAGGACGGCAGCATATTCAAGTTCTACGAGGATCACACCCCCGGCGTGCTGGCGGCCAACACTGCGTCCGACGGCGGCGTATACTGGTTCTCCTATCTGAACGCCGCCACCTATGTGGAGGAGGACGGCTCCCCCATGGACTTTATGGGCAACAGCTACACCACGCTGATACGCGCCGACTGGCTGGAGAAGGCCGGCATTGAGTACAAAAAGCAGATGACCCGCGACGAGCTGCTGGACGCGCTGATCGCCATCCAGAAGGCCGACGCGAACGGGAACGGCGCGGCGGACGAAATCGCGGCCATCGACATCAGCGCCTTCGGCGGCGGCGTCGCCCGCAGCTTCGGCCTGTCGACCATGATGCTCTGCGATCTGGATCCCGAAACCGGGAAGATCTACAACAGCCTGTATAGGCCCGAATTCGTGGATTACATCGCCTACATGAACAGGCTCTATGAGTCGGGCGTCTACGACACCACCGCTCTGGGCGACGGCATGATCACGCAGCTGATCGCCGACAACAAGGCCGCCATGGCCTATCACTATGCGGGCTGGGCCTCCTATGAGCCCACCATCAGCGCCGATCCCAACGCCGTCTATGCGCCGGTCATGCTGATCAACGACGACGGCAAGGCCTATTCCACAGTCGATCCGCTGTTTGGCACCTACTGCCACTACATGGTCACCTCCTCCTGCAAGGATCTCGAGGCGGTCGTCGATCTGTTCGACTACATCTACACCGACGAATACGCGCTGCTGGACAAGCAGGGTCTCGAGGGCATTTCCTTCGAGTATGACGACAAGGGCATACCGCATACGCTGTACGATCCCAAGGTTCACCCCGCCATGTGGGAAGGCATGTCCCTGTTCAACACCGTCGGCATGATCGCGTTCCCCTCCATCAACACCGGCTATCAGGTGTTCAAGCGCGAGATCCGCGACGACTACCACAAGCTCAAGGATGAATACACCATCTGGTTCCAGGACGAAGGCGGCGCGAACAGCACCCGGGAAACCGCCGGCGCTCTGTCGCTCAAGCTGGCTCTGCCCACCACCGAGGAGATGGAAAAGACCGGCGAGATCGAGAACGTCCTGACCACCTACATGAAGGAGCTGCTCACCGATCTGGTGCTGGGCAACCGTTCCATAGACGATCTGCCCTCCTACATCGAGGAGCTGGAGAGTCTGGGTCTGACCGAGTATCTGGAGATCATGCAGGCGCGCCGCGATCGCTATGTGGCGGCGGTTGGCGCCAACTGACAATCAACCACCCGCTGAATTTCAGCCGCATAAGCCGTGCTCTCCCTTCGGGGGGAGCCACGGCTTTCGTGGGTTTATAAACGGAGGCCGCGATGAGAGAGTATGTAAAGAGCCGCACGTTCTGGCTGATCTTTTTGACGGCGTTTATCGCCGTGGCCGGCGTCATGCTGGGCATTTTTGTCTATGAATGGCAGGGCGACATCAAAAGAGAGCGCCAGGCACAGCAGACCCAAAACATGACTGTCATCGCGGAGATTCGCGGCTATGTGGAGGATATGTGCAAGGAGGAGGCCGTGCTGGCCAACCAGCTCCAGAGCACGGAGTGGGCGCAGAAGATCGCGTCCGGCTCGGATGTGTTTGCGGACACGTTCGACCACCACCGCCGCAGTCAGATCGCCCGGGATTTCCTGTTTCACACGGCGCAGAGCGACGTCATGACGAAGCGCTTTGTCATTTTCCCCTATCAGAACATATGCATAGGCTGCGGCGCCTGGGTGGACGTCTCGTCCTATTTCGGCATACTGGGCATTCCGGAGGACGCGCGGGAATCGCTGCTCAATTCAATCGCCGAGCAGAACAGCCCCTTTTCCATCGACACGGGCGTGCCCATGGGCGGCGTGCTGGCCTGTATTCCCATAGAGAGGCTCACCGCACCGCGCGCCTATCTGTGCGCAAGCATCGACACCGCCCGCCTCAAAAAGACGGTCATCCAGATGATGAACACGGGCGTGATCGGCGTGCGCATTTCCCACGCGGCGGACGGAGACGTGCTCATGGAGGCGGGCGACTGCAGCGCGGGCAGGAACGTCACGCGCTATCGAAGGGAATCGGGCTATATCGACTGGGAATACGAATTTTTCGTAGACGAACAGATGGTTGTCATGCGCTATTCCGGCGATGAGCTCAGTCCCCTGGGGCGTTTCGCCATGATGGCGACGCTCTGTCTGATCGTGGCGTGGGGGCTGGCCGTGCTGCTCTACAGGCCGCTGATGAAGCTGATGGCGCACGCGGGGATTCACAGCGCGGGCAGCCGCGGCACGGACGACTACAAGGCCATCGAAGAGCACATCGACGCGATCACCGACCGCTACCACCGCGAGAGGCGGCTGGCGCTGCTGCACGAGCTGCTCAGCGGCTATTTCACACAGGACGAGGATATGCTGCGCTCGGCAGGGCTTGAGATCGGCGAGAACGACTGCTGTCAGGTGATACTGTGCGTGGAAAAGGGCGGCCTGAACGCCGAGAAACGCGGCAAAGCGCGGCTGGCGCTGGAGCGCTTTTTCGAAGAGCAGCAGATGAAGTGCGAGATGGCCGACACGCTGCGCGGCGAGCTGGCGCTGCTGATGCTCGGCCGGGATGAGAGCGACGTGCGGCGCATTTCGCTGCAGGCGCTGCGCGAGAGGCTCGGGGGCGATTACGCCGTCTTTGCCGGCGACCCCATGAAGGGACTCGTGGGCGTCGGGCTGTCCTGCCAGACGGCGCGTGAGCGCAGCCAGCGCATGGCCGGGCTGAGCCGGACGCGCTTCTATCTGCCCATCGAATGGGAGCTTCAGCTGATCGACGCGCTGCTCAAGGGAAAAAGGCAGGTGGCCATGAGCATATGCACAGAGCTGCGGCGTGAAAACGAGCGCCGCCTCGAAAGCGGAAAGCTCCATACCCGCGATTACGACCGGCTGATGGGAACGCTGCTGAAGGATTTCAATCGCGCGCTAAGCGAAAGCGGCGCCGATGGAAACGAAGCGCTGGAAAGAGTGACGCGCGCCTATCAGCAGGAAAACGCGGAGGCCTTCTGGGAGGGGGTGCAGAAGCTGATGCCCAGCGACGAGGAAGACGGAGATCATACGGCGGAAAACGCCGGCGAAAATATGACACGCTATATCGACGCGCATTGCGCCGACCACGAGCTGTCCATGCAGACCATCTGCGAGGCGTTTTCGATGAGCGCCAACACGGTCAACAAGTGCGTCAAGGCGGCGACGGGCATGACGTTCTACGCCTATCTGACGCAGAGGCGCATGGAGCGGGCGAAGGCTCTGCTGGCGGGCGGCGCAAGCGTCGCGGAGGTGGCCGATCGCGTCGGCTACGATACGGACTACTCGTTCCGGCGCGCGTTCCAGCGCTACCGCCCATTTTGTAGCTGTTGTTTGGCAGCACGATTTCATCGGTCTTAGCGTATAGCAACATTCCTGATACATCTCCGGTGTTCTCGGTATCAAGGTTCTTAACATAAGTAAAAGCTCATCGGCTGTAAGTCCGAGTTGGTCGCCTTCTTTTTGTGCTGCTGCAATCTGCTTTGCCAGCGTGAGCATTTCTTCAATGACTTCTTCGTTGGTCAGCATAAGCCAGCATATCGTCAAAGGCTGTTGAGTCTTGTGCTTTGAACTCCATTATTACGATTCGCCCGATATTATCACCCCCTTGGTTAGTTTTTTTGTCTTGGACAACATAAGATTTATTGCGTGAGATAATACGATTCA
>CAKTXR010000093.1 GCA_934631025.1 uncultured Clostridia bacterium | reverse complement strand
CACGCCCACCATGCGTTTCTATTGGGAGGTTTTGCGTTCGATCACGCCTGTCTCTTTTCCTTTGTCAGGAAAAGAGAGACGGCTTGCGGGATGTTGCGTTCCTATTCCGCGGGGTCGGGATCGCCATTAGAACGTTCTCGAATGGCGTGCGGTTATCGGGCATGTTTGGTTCGCTTCGAGCTTGTGCGTTTCTTTATGGCGATCCCGACGGAGTACGAAGAGACGCGGAGCCACGAGGAACGGGGTCGGCGGCGCGGCAGAGTGCGTTTTTGTGGGAGCCTATCGGCTTTGCTATGCTTTCCGCGGGGAGTACGTTGGGGCTGCGCGCCCCAAACCTGCGCCAAAGAGTCTTCGACTCTCTGGACTCTCTTCATTTGGTTCGCGGTGTGGGGGCGTTGTTGCGCAAGCCTATTAGCCTTGCTGTGTTTTCCGCGGGGAGGACGTTGGGGCTGCGCGCCCCAGACTGCGCCAAGGAGACCAGTCTCCCTGGACTCTCTTCTTTTGATTCGCGGCGTGGGTGCGCTTTACGCGGGGAGCAAAGTGCGTATCACGCCGCGTTCGGCTGACTGCATCATAATATAATTTCAGACTATGAGCGAGGTGCGTTTTTATGAAGCTGACGCTGGGCGAGGAGCGCGTGATCGTGCGGGGCATGCGCCCGGAGGAAAACCCATGGGGCGCGTATCAGTTCCCCTGCCCGTATGATCTGGGCGACCGGCTGGTCGTGGGCGTGCATGTCGACGCGGACGACGTGCGCTGCTTCGGCACGGATAACCGCTGGTTTGAAAGCCGCGACAAGGGCGTAACATGGCGCGAGGTCGGCCCAGAAACGGCGGCGCAGTGCGGCGTGCGTCTGCCGAACGGCGATCGAATCTATTTTCCGATGGAGTCGGGCGTGAGCCTGAAGGACTATCGCCTGACCGAGTGGACGGAGCGCCTGCCGGACTACGACCGCACCGCCCGCGCCGAGGAGGGGACGCTGCCCGTGCCCGACGGCGTGACGGCCTGGTTCGTCGGCCGCAAGATATACGCCTACAACGCCGACCGCCTGCCGCCGAGCCTGTCGAAGAAGGAATGGCTGATGAAGCGCATTCCCGCCGGCCAGACCGAGCCGGTCACGGAATACGCGCAGGTGGACTGGCCGTATCTCACGCGCGTGGTTCACATCGACATTCCGAACGGCGAGCCGATCCTGAAGCCGATTTTTCCGCGCGGACGTCCGCAGATCGGGCCGGATGGGGCGGTCTGGGTGCCCTGTTTCTCGGGCGAGGGCCATCTGAATCCGGAAAACGGCTGGTACAGCCCCTATTACAGCGCGGAGATTTTCCGCTCCGAGGACAACGGCAAAACGTTCACCCGCCGCGCGCACATGGAGTATGAAGCCGACAACAAGACCTATCCCTACGCCAGCGGCGGCTTTTCAGACAGCGATTTCGCGTTCATGCCGGACGGCTCGATGGTGTGGTTCATGCGCTCGAACTGGTACGGCAGCACCGGCGAGGAGTGGAGCCCGATGTATTTTTCGCGCTCCGAGGACATGGGGCGTACCTGGTCGAAACCGAAAATATTTTCCGATATTGGCACGCTGCCGCGGCTGTGCAGCCTGAAGTGCGGCGTGACGCTGGTGATTTACGCGCGGCCGGGGATGTACATTCGGGCCTGCGCGGACGGCAGGGGGCTTGAGTGGAGCGAGCCGGTCGAGCTGATGACCGGCGGCGACCGCAGCGCTCTGGCGAACGTGAAGATCGAGCATCCGACGTTCCATCAGTGGGACGGCGCGTGCAACAATCCGGAACTGATTCCGATCAGCGACGACACGGCGCTGGTGTTCTACAGCGATTTCTACTATCCGGACGAGACGGGCGTAAAGCGCAAGACGATCCTCTGCCGCACAGTAACTGTCGGCAGTGCCGACTGACGCTTGCTGCCGCAGTGCGGTTTCCTCTCCGCTTCGCGCGTGCAACCCGGCGGCTGTGCCGCTTCCACTTGCTGCCGCGCAATGTAACACGACTTGCCAAACCATAAATTGGAGTTTGGCAAGTCTTCGATAGTGCGTGTAGGTAACATCGTTATACAACACGACCCGCCCGAGCATAAATTGGACTCGGGCAGGTCTTTCCGTGTATCCGAGTGACGGCGGGGCGTGGGTGCGATGATTCGGGGATAGCAATTATTGAGATGTTTTGCAAAAAGGTACTTTGCCGCGAATCAAAAGAAGAGAGTCCAGAGAGGCCGCAGTGCGGCTTCCACATTTGACTCTTTGGCGCAGGTTTGGGGGCGCGCAGCCCCCAACGTTCTCCCCGCGGAAAACATGGCAAGGCTAATAGGCTTGCGCAAAAGCGTACTCACGCCGCGCCGCCGACTCCGTTCTCCGCGTCCCTTCGTACTCTGTCGGGATCGCCACAAAGAAACGTACAATCCAGAAGTGAACTAAGCAAGTCCGATAACCGCACAACCTACGAGAAAGCTCTAATGGCGATCCCGACCCACGCGGAATAGAAATGCAAGATACCGCAAGCCGTCTCTCTTTTCCTGACAAAGGAAAAGAGACAGGCGTGAACGAACGCAAGACATTCCAATAGATACGCACGGCAGGCGTGAACCGAACGCAAAACATTCCAATAGATACGCACAGCAGGCGTGATCGGGCGCAAAACGCGACGCGCAGGAAAACCCCTCCGTCGCCTACGGCGACACCTCCCCTTTCAGGGGAGGCAACCCGCGTCGCCGCAACAGGAACACATTGCCCCGCCGCCCAGCCCCCGCGCGCACAACCGCCCCTGCCGGCCTATATCCGGCCAAACGCAGCATCTCGCCGGCGTACAATTCACGATCCCATAAGCCGGAATATCACATCGCCGCGTCAGCGCGGGCAAGCGCCTTAATCGGAAGCCGCATAAAGTGGAACCGGTACAGCCGGCGGCTGTCAGCGCGGAATAACATTTCCCGGGCGGCAACTGCGCCGCGCCCTTTGCAGCAGCGCACGCAAACGCCTTTGCTCCCCAAACGCCCCGTCCCCGCGTTTCCATCCCCACATTCCGCATTCTGAATCGAAAAGGACATTGCGCACTCCAAATCGCCCCGCATCATTTCCCCGCCGCGCGGGCAAACTGACGGCATCACGCCGTGAAGGAGGGCTTTTCAAATGGCCTTGATCGAATGCGCCGGCTGCGGGAAACGCATCGAGACGCGCTGCGCCGTCCCCTGCGCCGAGTGCGCCGTGCCGCTCTGCCCCGACTGCGAACGCGAGGGCCGCGGCCGGTGCGCCGCCTGCCGCGAAGGCGACTGAAAAAACGCCCCGCCGATTCCGATTTTCCGGTTCGGCAGGGCGTTCCTTTTTGAAATGAGAAGGCTGCGATCAGAGCCGCGCGTTATTCGGCGGCAGTTCCGTAGATGAACGCGTGCAGCGCCTGCGCGTTGGCTTCAAAGTCGGGCTGAATGACCCACAGGCCGTTTTCCGGCATCTTTCCGCTGGTGTAGGTGCCGTCGACCGGCAGACGCAATTCCTCGATCGCGTCCAGATCCGCGCCCAGACCCGCGCGCGCCAGCGTGATGATGTCGGCCAGCGTAAGATCGGTTTCCACATAGTTCAGGCAGGTGGCGATCAGCCTGGTCAGGTCGCCGAAGGAAAGCGTCTTGACTTTGCGCGCGATGGCCAGCAGCACGCGGCGCTGGCGGGCGGTGCGCTCGTAGTCGTTGT
This sequence comes from uncultured Clostridia bacterium, assembly GCA_934631025.1. Lineage (GTDB taxonomy): Bacteria > Bacillota > Clostridia > Christensenellales > Aristaeellaceae > Firm-10. The sequence goes on along the minus strand of CAKTXR010000093.1, from coordinate 2,834 downwards.
CGATGGCGCGCAGACGGGCGTAGGCCAGCGCCTGCTCGCCGGTCAGCGTCACCGTGCCGAACGCTTCCGGCGGGGTGATCAGATCGGTATCGGTGGCGTTGCGCGACTTTTTGAGCGCGTAAAACTCCTGCTCGGTGATGTCCAGCTCCACGCCGCCGATCAGGTCGATGACCGCCTCGATCGCCTGCATGTCGATGAGCACATAGTCCTCGACGTTCATCTGGAAGTCCTCGTTGAGCGTGCGCATGGCCAGCGTCGGGCCGCCGAACACCGTGCAGGCGTTGATCTTCTGCGGCGCGCGGCCGTGCATTTCCGTCCAGATGTCGCGCATGACCGAGGTCAGCTTGACCTGCCCGCTGCGCACGTTGAGCGAGAGGATGATCATCGCGTCGGTGCGGCTGTAGCCCTTGCCCGTGCGCGAATCCGAGCCGGCCAGCAGGATGTTCTTCCAGTCGGGATCCAGATCGGGCGTTATCGCCAGCTCGTCCTGCGATACGGTCACCTTGGGTTCGTTTTGCAGCGCTTCTTCATAGTCCGCGCCCTCGTCGATCGGCTCGCCGCCGGTTTCCTCGGCCAGCGCCATGGGCGCGAGCAGCAGCGCGAAGGTGAGCATGAGCGCGGTCAGGCGCGTCAGAAATCGATTCATAATGGAAAGTCCTCCCTGTTTTTTTTCGGGTGCATCCGTAAATTTCAGCCGAACGCGACCTGCGCGCGCCGGAACGAATCGCAGCGGCGGCGCGTCAAATTGACAGTAGACAAATCGCGTCTTTTATTATACACTTTAGACACGCGGTGCTGTCGCTTTGTTTCGACATGTTTAGTTAATTATATGCAAAACCCGCGTCCGACGAAAGGAGATACCTTCATGATGAAACGATTGACTGCCCTTATCCTCGCGCTTATGCTCGCGCTGAGCGCCGCCGCGCTGGCCGAATCGGTCGAGGCGGTTGAAACGCCCGCCCCCGCCGCCGATCAGCCGCTGTCCGGCTATATCGTCATGCTCTACACCTCCGGAACTCTGGGCGACGCGGTCGGTCAGGTCTTTGAGCGCGCCGCCTGGGCGAAGAAGCGCTTCGAAGAGGTCGGCGCGTCGGTCGTGCTGATCGACGCGGGCGGCACGATCGCCGGCTCGCCCTTTGCCGAGGACACGCGCGGCGAGGCGGTCGCGAGGCTGCTGGGCGCCGCGGGCTACGACGCGTTTATGCCCAGCGCCGCCGATCTGAGCTACGGCGCGGAACGCATCGCCGAGCTGGCCGCGCTCTGCCCGGACGTGCGTCTGCTCTACGGCGAGACGGCCACGGCGCTGATCGAGCGGGACGGCGCGCGCTTCGGCCTTGTGGCGGTGGGCGCGGAAGGCACGGACGAAGAGCGCGCGTCGGCGGCGACAACGGCGGCGAATGCGCTGCGCGAGCAGGGCTGCGACGTGGTGATCGCGCTGGTCTATGACGGCGGCGCGCTGAACGACACGCTGGCGCAGAGCGGCGCGATCGACGTGCTGATCGACGGCGCGCGCTCCATCGCCGCGGACGAGAGCAGGACCGGCGCGCTGATCGCGGGCGCGGCGGGCGGCCTGGGCTGCGCGGCGATTGACCCCGAGGGCCGCTGCGCCGCCATGCTGATGACCGACGAGTGGTTCCAAAGCGGCGAGGCCGACGAGACGGTCGCCGCGCTGAAGGCCGAGCTGCTGGCCGCCTATCAGGCCGCGCATCCGACCGACGAACCGACCGACGCGCCGACCGATGAACCCACCGACGCGCCGACGGACGTACCGGCGGATGAACCCACCGATGCGCCAGCCGATGAACCGGCGGCATAGTTTTTCGCGTGCGGGAGACGTGCTGAGAGGGCGCGCATTTTCGGATAGGCGGGCGTTGCTGCGCGCCGGATGCGGCCGACCGCTGTGCGATGCGCAGTTTAATGCGGAATTCTGAGTGCGGAATTCCGCATTAATTTTTGCTCTGCATTGATGCGGGTTCCGCGCTGACGCGGCGGCGGGGTCGGATCCACTTGGGGATTATGCTGTTCCGCGCTGACGCGGCGATGCGTTCTTCCGCTTCACAGGATAGTGAATTGTGCGCCGGCGAGATGTTTGTGCCTGCCGGATATAGTCCCGGCAGAAGCGTTTGTGCGCGCGCGGGACGAGCGGCGGGGCGTGGGCGGGGAATCGCCTTCCATTGAGCAGCGCGTAGTGCATTCCGTTTGAAACACATACGGACGATTGAGCAGCTGTCGAGGTGCGCCGTGCGTTCCTGTTGGAGTGTTTTGCGTTCGATCACGCCTGTCATGCGTTTCTGTTGGAATGTTTTGCGTCCGGTTTATGCCTGCCGTGCGGTTCTATTGGAATGTTTTGCGTTCGACCACGCCTGTCTCTTTTCCTTTGTCAGGAAAAGAGAGACGGCTTGCGGCATCTTGCGTTTCTATTCCGCGCGGGTCGGGATCGCCATTAGAGCGTTCTCAAAGGCCTTGCGGTTATCGGACTTGCTTAGTTCACTTCGGGCTTGTGCGTTTTTTTTTGTGGCGATTCCGACAGAGTACGAAGGGACGCGGGGAACGGAGTCGGCGGCGAGGCGTGGGTACGCTTTTGCGCAATCATATTAGCCTTGTCATGTTTTCCGCGGGGAGAACGCTGGGGCTGAAATGTGGAAGCCGCACTGCGGCCGCCCCAGACTGCGCCAAAGAGCCATTGGCTCTCTGGACTCTCTTCATTGGGTTCGCGGCAAAGTACCTTTTTGCGCAATCATATTAGCCTTGTCATGCTTTCCGCGGGGAGAACGCTGGGGCTGCGCGCCCCAGACTGCGCCAAAGAGCCATTGGCTCTCTGGACTCTCTTCATT
>CAKTXR010000092.1 GCA_934631025.1 uncultured Clostridia bacterium | reverse complement strand
GGGCCGCCATTCGAGCTGATCGAAATGTACGAGCAGCAGCTGGAGCCGTATCTGCTCTCGCTGTCGGACAAGATCATCCGCTCGCGCTTCCTGCACATCGTGGGTGTCGGCGAGAGCGAGGTTGAGACGCGGCTGCTCGACCTGTTCCACGTCGGCAATCCCACGCTGGCGCTCTATTGCAATCCCGGCGAGGTCACCGCGCGCATGACCGTGATGGTCGACCGCAGCGACGACGGATCTTCCCTGCTCGACCCGATGGAGGCCGAGATCCGCCGCCGCATGGGCAACGCGGTCTACGCCGAGGGCATCGACGCGGCCATGAAGAGCGAAATCGTGCGCCGTCTGTCCGAACGCCACGAGACGCTCGCCGTCGCCGAGAGCCTGACGGGCGGTATGCTCGCCGCGCAAATCGTCGACGTGCCCGGCGCGTCCGACGTGCTGGTCGAGGGGCATGTGGTCTATATGAACGAGGCGAAAGAGCGTGTCTTGGGTGTATCGTCCGAAATTTTGAACGGCGTGGGCGCGGTCAGCGAGGAATGCGCGCGCGCCATGGCCGAGGGCGCTCTGAAGCGCTCAAACGCGAGCTATGCGCTGTCCACGACGGGCGTGGCCGGCCCGGGCGGCGGCACGGAAAAAACGCCGGTGGGCACGGTGTTCGTCGCGCTGGCGGGACGCGATTTTAAGACGCGCGTGCTTGAGCTGCATCTGCGCGGCGACCGCACCCGCATCCGCTCGATGAGCTGCCTGCGCGCGATGAATCTGCTCCGGCTGCGGCTGGACGAACTTGACGGACGGTGAGCGCCGTGGGCTACGCCGATCTGCACATCCACACGACGGCCTCGGACAGTTCCTATTCCCCTGCCGAGGTCGTGGCGCGCGCCGTGCGCAATCATGTGACGCTGATGGCGGTGTGCGACCACAATGTAATCGCCGGTTCTCTCGCCGCCGAACCGCTGGCTCGCGACGCGGGGATTTCATTCGTCCGCGGCGTGGAAATCGACGCGCTCTATGCCAGCCGCGACGTGCATATGCTCGCCTACCATCCCGACTTTGAGCACAGGGCGTTCCGCGAGCTGATCGCGCACGCGCGGTATGCGCTCGACCACATGAGCGAGGTGCTGCTCGAGCGGCTGAAGGACGAATTTCCCGCGCTGGACATGGCCGAATACCGCGCCTTTGCCTACGATCCGGCCAAGGGCGGCTGGCCGATGTTGCAATATCTGCTCTATAAGGGCGTGACCGGCAGCATCCGCGAGGGCATGGCGCTCTATCCGCGCTACGACGTGACCTATGCGGGCGCGGGGTTCGTGCCGCTGGACGAGGTGATCGGCACGGTTCACGCGGCGGGCGGCGCAATCGTCGTCGCGCACCCCTGCGAGACGTTCAAGCATCTGGACGACAGGGACGTGCTGGCGCTGATCGGCGGCGCGATCGACGCGGGCGCGGACGGCGTCGAGTGCTACTATCCCACGCAGAACGAAGCGCTCACGCAGGCGCTCGTCGAGCTGGCGCAGCGGCGCGACTTGAAAATCACGGCGGGCAGCGACTGCCACGGCGCATTCGGCAAGACCGACGTAGGCGAAATGCGCATCGACGCATCAAAAATCAGGCTTTAAGTTTTTCGATCCTCTCGCGGGCGTATCTGCGGGAGGATTTTTTTGCCGAATTGTCCATGCTGTGGCGCAGCGTGCAACGGTTTTCGGGCACGGGCTTTACGATCGGCTCATGCGATGCGCCGCTATGGGCGTGGAACGACTGAACGCTGCTCGCGGCGGCTGTATCTTGGTTCAGGCGAAGCACAGCGTGGACGGGTGCGAGCCTTACAAACAAAACGCGCTATACAGTGAATCAACGGAATGGAGTTTTTCAGCTGATTCGAGCGAAGCACTGGGGAGCACGGCGCAAATGCACGCAGGCTTTGCGGGCAAAACGCGGCACACAGCGATTCAACACGGCAGGCTTTTTCGACTGGCTCATGTGAAACATTGGAAAACGGCGCTCACTTCTTTGACCGGCGCATACGAAGCAGTGAATGGCGCGAATACGCCGGCATCACGCACAAAACATGGTGCATGCTGGACTAACGCGACGAAATCGATTCGACTGTCTCATGCGAAGAGCGTACGAACTGCGACGCGAACAGCGCAATCGCTCATTCCGAAACGCCTGCATGGACTTCTCACGCGTCATGCACGACAGTCCAATCCTCCGTCAAAAAACGGCTTTGCCGAATCGTACATATACAAAAGCAGCCCCCGAGCCGATGACTCGAGGGCTGCTTCTTCATATTACAGGGTCACAGAACCGCGATAAGCACAATCGCCGCCGCCGCACCGACCACGCCGGCGATCTGGCTGGGCTTGAGCTTCTCCTTAAAGACGATGGCCGCGGCCACCGCCGTGAGCGCCATATTGCCGCCGTTGATGCACGGAAAGAACACCGCGCCCGGCAGCGCGCCGGAGAGATACAGGTTCAGCTTGTTAACCGTCACCATGGTGACGGCGAGGATGAGCGTCATCAGCGGCGCGCCCTTAACGCGCTCACTCGACTCGCGGAAGGCGGGATAGAGCGCCAGCGATATGAGCAGCATCGCGCCGAATGCCGCGAAGAGGAACTCATTCATGCCCGCCTCGGGATGCGCCGCGCGGAACAGCTTTTGCAGCACGCCCACGCCGCCCGTCGCCGCCATCGCGCCGAACGCGGGCAGCAGCCACATCTTGCCATGGCTCGACGCGGAGGGCGCGCTGACCAGCACGATGGAAAAGAGCAGCAGCGCCACGCCCAGCCCGCGCCCGAGCGAAAACGGCTCGCCATAGGCAATCGTCGAAAAAATTGTCGGAATGAGGAAACCACTGGCATAGATCAGCGAGCAGACCGACACGGGGCCGGTGCGCACTGCGATGATGTGCAGCGTCTGCGAGAGCAGCGTGAGCAGGCCGTAGAGCGCGGCCAGCAGCAGTATATCGGCGCTGAAAAACGAGAAATTCAGCCCCGATACGGCGAACACGACCAGCCCGAGCACCGCCGTGGCCATATTGGCGCGCAACATCCCCCGCCCCGAGCCGAACGCCGCCTTGCCCGCACGCGAAATCATGTTCTTCGTCACGGCCGCGCCCATCGAGAGCGCCAGAAGCGCGTATTTCATATCAGGCCTCCTCGCCGCGAATCACGCGCAGCATCCGCTCGCTGACGATCTGACGGCGATCGTCGTCCACCAGACTGAAGCGGTTGCCGTCGTTGGGCGTGGAGAGGTAGTTCCAGACGCAGTACGGCATGTCGTTCTCATGAAGCACCGCGATCACGTCGCGCATCCAGTTTTCGCGCGAGGTCACCTCGCAGTGGCGAATCGTGCCGAACTCGCCACACCAGAGGATCTTGTCGGGATGCGCCTTGACGAACGCGACCGCGCCGCGCAGCTCATGGCGGATAAAGTCGATGTCCATGCGGTCAAACTCGGCGTACACGTTGTCGCGGCCGCTGATCAGGCGGTGATAGTCGCGATAGCGCTCGATGTCGTCGCACGGCCACGGCATGGCGCGGTTGTAGTAGAGCGGCGCGGCCTGCAAAACGCCTCGCTGATGCGTGAATTCGAACGGCGAATAGGTGTGGAAGGTGTAAATCACGTTCTCGTCGTCATAGACGCGCAGCCGGTCGAGCGTGTCGGGGCTATTCCAGCAGGTGCCGCCCACGATGATGCGGCGCGCAGGGTTGATCGCGCGGATGGCCCCGATGGTGCGCTCGGCGAGGTCGTTCCACGCGTTGGGATCGATGTCGCGCACCTCGTTGAGCAGCTCGAACATCACCTGCGGCTTGTCGGCGAAGCGCCTTTCAAACTCGACCCACAGCGCGACGAAGCGATCCTGAAGCTCGGCCGAATCGAACAGCGTCACCTTTTCGGCAATGTCGCAGTAATTGCCAATGGCCTTGTGGAGATTGAGCACGACGTTCAGGCGATACTTTTCGCACTGCTCGACAAAGCGGCGGATGATCGCGAAGATTTCGCCGCGATAGACGTAGGGGCGGTCGACCTCCTCGACGACGACCTGATCGAAACCCAGCCGGATGTGATCCAGCCCCATGGACGCGATGTTTTTTACGTCCGACTCGGTGATGTAGCTTTCAAAATGCTCCATATCGCCGATGGTGATGGGCATACGCCACGCGTCCGGCAGCACGTTGAAGCGCTTGTAGTTGGTCAGCCAGCCGCCGATGCCCATGCCGCGGGAAAAGCCCTCGATTTTCTTCATGTGTGTTCTCCTCTTTCCTGATTTTTTATGTATTGCTCCGGCGAAAGGCCGGCATACTTTTTGAAGCGCCGCGAAAAATAGAGCGCGTCGCGATAGCCGCATTGCCGCGCCGTCTCGGCCACGCTCAGCGCGCCGCGATAGGTATCGAGCAGCGACTGCGCGTAGTTCATGCGCGTTTCCTCCAGCAGCGCGCGCGGCGTTCGGCCATAGCGGCGCAGAAACAGCGTGCGCAGGTAGTCGTCGGCATAGCCGGTCTGCTCGATCAGCGCCGCCACGTTGAGATCGCAGCGGTAAAACTCGGCGATGAGCCGATCGTGAAGCGCGCGCACACCGTCGTTCTTTTCCGACTCGCTGCATGCGATCAGCTGAGAGAGCGCCATGACCAGCGGCGGCAGCACGCCCGCCGTCTCGCCGCCCTCGAAATGGCAATCGCGGATCAGCTCAAACAGCGCGCGAATTTTCCCGTCGGCGCGCTCGATCACGCGCACGCGCTCCTCGCCCAGCGGCAGCGGCGCGTGAACGCAGATATTCACAAAAGCGCTGTCGGCGCACGAACCGTGCCGAAGGTGCGGCGGCACGGCGATCACCGTACCCACACGAAAGGGAAAATCGCCCGCGTCGGTTTTCAGCGCGCCCACGCCCGCCGTATAGAGCATGACCTCCCAGACGACATGGCGGTGCATGGGAAAGACGCGCGTATTCTCCCGTGTGACGGTGACCAGTATATCCATGGCGCGCCTGTCCTCCTTCCCTGTTCCCTCCTATTATAACCGCTTTTCCGAACCGGCGCAACGAAAAAGCGCATAGAACTTTATGGACTAAAGATAGACTTCACTGCCGTCAATTTCCGCTCATAGCGACGCGGCGGCGCGGCGACACTGTTAAGGCCGAAGCGCATTGCAAGCGACGCGAAGGAAGGGATGCGGCATGAAGAGCGCGAGAACGCTGATCGGCCTGCCAGTCATTTTGGGGTGCAGGCCGCTGGGGTACGTCTGTCAGGCGACGCCGGACGAGCAGCTCGATCATCTCGAGCGCATCTATTTCAGCAGCGGAACGGGCGCGCGGATGATCGAGCGCGGTCAGGTGGACGCGATCGGCGAGGTGGCGATGCTCGTCCATGCGCCGGGAAAGCGCGCGCAGCTGCCGGAAGCGTTCTGGCCGCGGCGGGCGATTTCCACCGACGGCGCGCGGCTGGGCGCGATCACCGACGTGCTGATCGACGAGGACACGCTGGACATTCATATGCTTGAACTGTCGCGCGGGCTGTTCGATGATTTTTCGAGCGGGCGCGTGCGCATCGGCCGCTTTTCCGTGCGGGCGAGCGGAGAAGTCGTCATCGACACGCCGGAAGGAGGGGAAGAAGCATGAAGATTGCCAGCATGAGCGCCATGGCGGTCGGTATTATGGCCGGCGTGGGCGCGGCGGCGGCGGTGGGCATGAGCCGGCACAACCGCAAGCGTCTGCAAAAGATGGCCGAGCGCACCGCGAGCAAAATCGCGCGCAAAGTCTCCAGCATGATGCCCTAGTGGGCAGTGCCCACTTCCACTCCGCTCCGCACGCTGAAACCCGACTCCGCGCCGCTTGGGGGCGGCTCGAGTCTGGACAATCGAGCGAACAGGCGCGTTAGTGCGGTCACACGACTTGCCCGACCAGCCGCAGTGCGGCCTCCGCTTATTGGAGTCGGGCAAGTCTCCGTTGTACTCGAGTGACGGCGCGAATCCGTACATTGTTTACTGCGCAAAGCGCACTCACGCCGCGAATCAAATGAAGAGAGTCCAGAGAGACTGGTCTCTTTGGCGCAGTCTGGGGCGCGCAGCCCCAGCGTACTCCCAGCGGCGTCATAGCGAATACGCAGTTACTGCGCCAGAGGAACACGATCGGCTTGCGGCTCGATTGCGGCAAAGTCATCATCTTTACAGGCCGCGGCGCAATGATATGGCTTCTGTTCAAGGCTTGTCCTTCCCCCAGGAGGCTTTCCGGTCGCCTCCTGGACTTCTTCGGGGTCTCCGTGCGAGACTTGCATCGTGACATTTGTCGGGAACTCCGTCGGGATCGCCACAAGAAACGCGCAATCCGGAAGTGAACCCGCCAAGCCCGATAACCGCACGGCCTTTGAGAACGCACTAAGGCGATCTCGACCCGCGCGGAACAGGAACGGAGCATTGCGCAAGCCGCTCTGTTTGGCGCTATGCGTCAAACAGCAGGCGTGAGCCAAACGCAAAACGCTGCAATAGAATCGCCAAGCCCCGTTGCGAACGAAATGCAAAACATCGCGACAGCCCTGCCCGCGTCCCGCAGAACAGCCCCCGCGCGCACAAACGCCTGTGCCGGCGCTATAACCGGCCAAACGCAACATTTCGCCGGCGCACAATTTCACTAACCTCCAATAACAAACCGACGCATCGCCGCGCCAGCGCGGAACAACGCGCGCCGCTCCCCGATGCGCGCACAACGCCCACAAACCCCGAAAGCGAGGCGAGAGACATGAAATCGCGCACGGTAAAAATCGCGGCAGCCATTGCGGCGGCGGCGTTCATAAT
>CAKTXR010000091.1 GCA_934631025.1 uncultured Clostridia bacterium | reverse complement strand
TGCCCGAGGATATAGCGCTCATAAAAAACGCCGTGATACTCTTTTTTGAGAGCGTCACGGACGGATTCGGGCAGGAAAGGGTTGTCGTCCAGGCAGTAGCTTTGCTGGAAAATATCCGCGTCGGAATCGAGGAATTTCTTGAACCAGTGGTCGGGGTTCTTCGGATTGCAGGTGCCGTCGAAGGTGGAATAGGCCTTGTCCAGGCGGCTCTTGAGCATCTCGAACACGTCCTCGCACCAGGTCACGACCTCGTCGCCGTAGCAGTATTTGATCGACGCGCCGCGCAGCCGGTCGACGTGCTTGCGGGAGTCCGCGCCCAGACAGTACGCCTTCTCGCCGAACAGCTCGGCGGTGTTGTCCGAGCGGATCGCGCCCACCAGCGCCGGGCCGTACAGCTCGGCCATGGGGTCGAGCACGTTGCGCTGGAGCGTGCCGCGGGTGTTGCCCATCAGCACGATCAATCCGTCCTTTCCGCGCCGCTCGAGGATGCGCCGCGGGATCATGAAGTAGTCGAGGTATGTCTTGCCCGTGCGCGTCGCGCCGCTCTTTATGTTCCAGCGGTGGAACGGCGCGTTCCAGTAGGCCTTCTGCTTAGGACTGAGCCGCATCGTCCACGCCCCCCAGCAGCGCCTTGAGCCGCCCCAGCGTCTCCTCGCCGGCCGCGTCAGCGGAAGCCGCCGCGGGCTTGCCGTAGACGCGGTCGAGCACGCTGTCGGCCACGCGATTTTTAAGATCGAGCGGCGCGCCCTCGTCGCTGAGGATCCGCTTCTTCACCGCAATCGACTCGGGCACCAGCTCGTAAAGCGCCGCTTTGACGTTCTCCGGCACGGCGGGCCGCCCGCTCGGATTGCCGCTCGCGCCCTTGACGAAGCGCCCTCTTTCGTCCCTGTTCGCAGGCACGCGCTCAACCTCCTCGCTTATTCGTACACAAAAAGCACGCCCTCGCTCGGGGACGTGCTCAAAAAAATCTTCAATTTCGGGGATTTACCCCTTGACATTAGCGTTACGCTATGGTATAATAGAGTCATGAAAGGGGGTGAGGGAAATGACCGACGGTCAAATCAAGGCTTTGCTGGAAGCCTTGAAGGCTGGGCTTGAGGGCGACATCATCGACAAGATCACGATCACCATCAAGCCCAAGAAAAAGCCCGCTGGCAAGTAACCAGCACCGCGGGGAGAGTGGCCGCTCTCCCCGCATCCATCATAACACATCAGGAGGCATTTTACAATGACATCTTTTGACGATTTTGTTTCTTCCGTCGCCGATATTCCCGGCGTCACCGTCAAGGGCGACACCATCACCATCCGTCCCGCCCGCAAGGCGCCGCGCCTGCGCGTCAACAAAAACGGCAAGGGCTACGCCACCAGCTACACGCTGTCCATTGGCTGCGCGGAAGCGCGCGAGCTGGGCTTCATCGACGCGGATGGCCAGCCGGTCGATCTGAAAAAGACGATCGACGCGGCCACGCACACGCTCACAGTCCGTCCGATGGAAGAATAACCCCCATCTACCCGCCCGAGGCCGCTCATCCGGCTTCGGGTCTTTTTTCGTCTATCTTGCCCCGCCCCCGCCTGCATCACATCGGGCAATATCCCGGCGGCGTGCCCCCGCCGCTGCCAAACGAAAAAGCCCGGCCTTTCGGTCGAGCTTTGCACAGTACCATAATAGCAGGAAATATGTGTCGCGATGTGTCGAGTTACTCCGGCACGCGCACCATTTGCAGCGCGCGAGCGTGAATGTGCCGTATGCGATCCTCGCTGTAGTGCATATTCCGCGCAATCCTCGGAAGGCCCCAGCCGCACAGATAGCGATATTCGAGCAGCGTCCGATAGCGCATATCGGGCACGGCCGCGATCACCGCGGCGATCTCGCGCTTCAAGTCGATCAGCCGGTCAATGTCCCTGTCGAGGGCGCGCTCCATCTCGTCGATCTTGACGACCGTATCCGTCCAGTCGACGCCCGCGCCGCCGCGGGGCATTCCGTCCGTGCGGGCGGCGCGGCCGCTCACCAGCGCGCGCAGGCGGGCAATGCGCTCAAGCCGCGCGTCGATCGCCTGATCGAGCTGCCGCGCCTGTGATAGATAGTCCTTGGCGGTCATGGCCGCGCCCCCTTTCTTCAGCATCAGGAAATAACAACCAGCCCGTCCACGTCCGAAAGCGCCGTCTCAAGATAGCGCCTGATCCGCTGCATGGCCGCGATGGCCCACGCGCCGCCGTCCGCCTCGAAGAGCGCGCACTGCACGCCGCCGCTGCCCTGCTGCATCCGGAAGATATACTGCGCGGCGGGCTGCTCCACCTCGATGAACGTACGGTAGGCGGTCAGCGCCACGGGATTGGGCACGATCGCGTCGCCTTTGGACGCGATGCCGGTCTTGACCGTGGCCTTCTGCGTCACGCCGTCGTCGCCGTATTCGGCGATGGAGCCGGCCTCCACCGTGCCCGCGAACTTCAGCAGCAGCGCGCGATCCGGACTGTCCATAAACTTCGACTGCATGGCGATGCAGAACGAATCGTGCGGCATGAAGCGGTCGAACGTAAAGCCGGGCACGTTGGCGACGCACTTCACCAGATGCTCGCGGCCCCGCTCAACGTCCAGTTCTGAATAGAGCTGCACCTCGGTCGGGCTGACGACGTGTGCAAACAGCCGCGTATCTATGTCATAGCCCGCCTTAACGAAATCGACGAGGCTGGAGAGCGTCGAAAGGCGGATCGGCTCCGCGCGGCGCAGCGCGTCCACCCTGTGCAGCGGCCGGTCGCTGAAGGTCTCGCCGCCGATTTCATGCTCCGTCACAGGAGCCATTTCCTCCATCAGGTACGCCAGAGCTTCCTTGTCAAACATGATCTTGTCCTCCCTCAATGTACGTTCTTGCGCAGATCAACAACCTTGATCTCGCCGGTCTCTTTGTCAATACTCTCGATTTTTTCGCTCTGCTCAAGCGCCTCGTCGATCGAGATCTGGCCGAGGCACTGATTGCCGTACTCGCGCGCGAAGAGCTTCCCGCTGCGCAGGTCTGTGCCGACGGCGAAGCTGGTCGCCATGGGCGCTTGCGGGGCGAGCTTCTCGCAGACCGACACGGCGCATTTCACGTCGTCGCGGCGCTCGTTCTGCTCGAATTTGAGCTTGATCGTGATCTCGCGGCCGCTCTTGTAGGGCGTGTTGGGGTCCTGCAAATTCGCGACGACCTTTTCAAACGCCCGCGCAAACTGCTCCTGCACCGCGCCGCCCGCCAGATTCTTCAGTTCAATGCTGTTCATGTGTGTCCTTCCTTTCCTCGCGGCGCGGCTCTCCGTCCGCGCCCCTGTCGTTCTGCTTTTCAAGTTCCCGTATCTTCTCCCCCTGCTCGATCAGCACCCGCACCGCCCGCCGGATGATCGCGCAGCCGCGCGTGGCGCACAGGCCGTCGTGATACTCGCAGCCCAGGCAGGCAAGCGAGCCCGTCTCAATGCTCAGTGCTCTGAGCGCCATCACAAGGCCGCCCAGCGCATTGTGTTCGCCCTCGTTCATTAGGCCTATCCCTCCTTCATCGCTTCCCCAGCGCGCGCCGCTGGAGCCGCGCCTTGTCCTTGTAATTCAGGTTGCGCTTGATGCCGGCCATGGCCAGCGCGTCGTCGCGGCGCTGGGCGCGGCGCTTTGTCATGAGCTCGGCCCGCGCTTCACAGTAATGCGCATAGGCCGCGCAGTCCGCATGACAGCCCACGCGCCGCGTCTGGCAGTGCAGGCAGGGAGAGGGGATGCGGCCGGGTGTGGTCATTCGGCCTCGTCCTCCTTCTGCCACTTGTCCACCAGCGCTTTCAGCTCAGCCTTGCGATCGGCGGGCAGCGTCTCCTCGTCATAACCGCCCAGCATATTGTCGTACATCGTCAATAGCTCCTTATTGTCGGCGAGTTGCCTTTTGCGTATCGCGCACAGGCTTTCGAGCCCAACGATCATCTCGATTGCCCTATCAAGATCGTTTACCGCCGCAATCCATCCCCGCCGCGCGACATTGAGCGACAAATCATTATCGTCCATCAGCGCCAATCGTATATCCATCAGCAGCCCGACGATTCGCCGCGTCACGCGTGTATCAATTTCAGTCATTCTCCGCACCTCCTCGCCCAGTCATACCCCTCGACCTTCCACCCCTCAGGCACCTCGGCCAGCTTGATGTGCGCCTTCCCGCTCGGCTTCCAGCCGTCAACTGTCATCGTATCCGCCGTCTCCGGCGCGCACCGTGCGGCCAGCGCATAGTCCCACGCCCGTATCGGGATCCGCGCCACCGCGCCGCAGCCAAAGCGTACCAGCACAAACGCCAGCCCGCCCAGCGCCTGCACCTCGTCCAGATAAAGGCGCTGATGCTCCATGAGCCGGCTCAGTTCGATCTTGTCCTCACGGCAGTCCTTGGCATCAAAGGCCGCCATTTTCCCGCCCTTGAGCACGCCCACATAGTCCACCGTGCTCCGGCCGATGATCTTCGCCCACTGGCCGTCCTTTACGATCTGCGTCGGGCAGTAGTTCTTCTCGATCCGCGCCAGATTCAATGCCCTGTAGATTTCGTGCATCTCGCTGAGCGCGTGTTCAAAGGCCATGCCCCTGTTCCTGTGCCCGTCTGCCGCGCCGGCCTTCGCGCGGGGGAAGAGCGCCGTCTGCTGGACGCTCATGCGCTGTCACTCCCTTCGTCGTCCTCCAGCCACGCCGTCGTCAGCCTGTCCAGCGCTTCCGGCGTGTATGTGCGCTGCTCGTATTGCATGGATGTGGGCGCGGGCCGCGCCGTCACGCTGACATTGCGCGCATACCAGCCGTCGAACCACGTCCGCCAGTTGCGGATCGGCTTCCCGTCCGTGCCCAGCCAGCCCTTCGCCGCCTGCGATGCGATAAAGCGCCGCGCCAGCGCTTCGTCGCATCTCTCGCACCCCGCGCTCTTCGCGTACTCCATCACTTCAAAAATTTCAGGGATTTTCTCTCCCTTCTCTCCGTCCTCCTGCCCCTGAGGGGGTAGGGGGAGAGATTTTCGGCTTTGGTTTCCTTTTTGGCTTTGGCTTGAGATTGGGCTTTGGTTTTGGTTTGTTGATTTCGTTGCGATTCGTTCAACGAAATCAACGACCGTTGAATCTCGTTGAACGAAATCAGCATCCGTTGACTGTGCCGCGCGCCGTGCTCTGGCGCTTTTCCGGCCGGCTTCACGCCGCTGCTCTACCTGACGGTCATACCGCGCGATGTCCTCGTCCAGCTTGGCGACCAGCAGCTGATAGATCGCGCCAAGATAGCCGGAAAGCGCTGTCTGCTCGCCGGTCTCGCTGTAGCGCATCAGCGCGTCGAGCACCAGCCGGAAATCGTGATCGTCGAGCACGGACAGCGCGCGGTATTTGTCGTGATAGAGCACCATGCCCGGCCGCTTTGCTTCCCTGCTCATGCGCCCTCAATCGCTTTCGGAGCGTCGCCCGCCGTGAGCGCATTGAGACTTGCGCTCAGCGAACTCACCAGCCGCGCGTTCTCCTCGCCCAGCTTCCCGACCGGCGCGAACATGATCTGGCTGTACGTCACGCCGTTCGAGTTGACCGCCTTCATCAGCGAGAAGTGCGTCACCACCCTGTCAATCGGCAATCCCGCCGTCACGAGGACGCGCGCGACATAGCCGGTCAGATTGGCCACCGACATCGTGGGCACCTTCACGCGCCACGGCAGCGTCTCGCCCGCGCAGAGCACCGTCAGCCGCGCCGTGTTTCGGCAGGCCTTGGCGTTGCCGCCGCCCGAGCCGATGCGGTTGTACGGGCAGACCTTGCAGACATATTCGCAGCCCTCGCGCCAGCCGCTCACGCCGTCCTCGCTCTGGCAGACCGGCGCTTTGTCGCCGCCCGCCTCGCCGTATTTGGTGGCCCAGCGCTCGTTGACATATTTCGCGCTCAGTATCACGCCGTCAAAGGCGTTGATCGGCGCGGCATTGCCCTCCGGGTCGTCCGAAAAGACAAAGTATTTGCCGCTGCCCTCCGGCACGGTCACCACCGGCATGGGCAGCTCCGGCGCGCCCTGCAAGGCGCTGATCGCCGCGCCGACGGTCTGTATCGTGCCCGCCGCGTCGAAGGCGGCTTCGCTCAGGCTGTTCGCCATCATGGTAAAGCGTCCCATTATTCGTTTTCCTCCTTTAGTTCAAAGCGTCGTGTCGTGCTTGTCGTTTCGTAATCGCTGATCTCCAGTCCCGCCGCGATCAGCCGCTTTCTGTCCAGCCGCCGCGCCGTGACATTCCGCCACAGGCAGCGCGCCGACGTGCCGCGGATCTCCTCCGCCGCGCCCATGGCCGCCTTGACGCGGTTCTCGGCCTCGGCGATACGCTCATCCAGCGCCCGCCGCTGCCGCCTGAGCGCCGCCAGGTCGGTCAGCAGCGCGTCGGTTTCCGTGTCCGCATCAATGGCCGTCTCCGGCGCAGAAGCCGCCCAGACGGCCCCCAGCGCCCGCGTGGTGGCTTCCAGTCCGTCCGGCGCGGGCTGAGAACGCGTCTCGACGTAATCGCGCCAGAAGGCTTCCTCCGCGGCGATCAGGGCGCTTATATCGTCCTCAGCGTCGCGCCGGTCGATCGTGTAGACCAATAGCCCCGTGCCGTATACCAGCACGGCCAGATACCACCTCTCCCAGCCGGTCACGGCCAGATAGTGCAGGCACTGCGCGTAATATTCGAGCGGATACTCGCCGTTTTTATAGCGCGTCATCCTTATGTCGCGGCTCGTCTTGCACTCAAGTCCGGCGCGCTGGCCGATCACCTGCCGGTCGATGTTGGCCAGCATCATGGGATGGTCGAGCGAGCGGAGCATCTGCCGAGACCGGCGCACGCGCAGGCCGGTCTCTTCGCAGAAGCGCCGCGCGACGTACTCCTCCAGATCGCGCCCCTGACGCATCGGCTCGGTATCTTCAGCGGGCGGGAGCGCGCCCAGCTTGTCCGCCCAGACGGCGTAGGCGCTCTTGTAAGGCGAAACGCCCATGATCGCGCCCGCGTCGCTGCCGCCGAGGCCGGTGCGGCGGTAGGCGAGCCACTGATCGCGCGTGATGTTCGCCGCGCTGGCATAGGCCGTGTAGTTCATCCCAGCACCGCCCTTTCGTAGGCGCGGTTCATGGCGGCTTCCTCGGCTTCGTTGAGCCGGTCAATGCGCTCGTCCACGGCCTGAGCTTCCCGCTTGAGCGCGTCCGCGTCAAGGCCGTCGATGGGGTATTTCCGCGCCAGATAGAGCGCGTCCGAGAGCAGATCGGCCAGATCGTACAGCTCGTCCAGGCTCATGTCGGCAATAATCATTGCAATTCATCCTCCCGTGTGGTATACTGTCGTTGGTTCTTTTTCCTC
>CAKTXR010000090.1 GCA_934631025.1 uncultured Clostridia bacterium | reverse complement strand
CCCCACGCCGACGCCCAAGCCTATCGGTCATGAAGAAGTCGACGCCGCGGCGCTGAGCGAGAGCGTTCTGCCCTCGGCCTACAACGTACAAACCAAGGTATACGCCGCCGGCACGCAGACGAACTCCTACACGCGCGCCAATCCCATCAACATTGGCGGCGACGACGTGTATTCCTCGCTGGAGGGCGTAACCACCTTCCGCGGCAACAACTACCGCAGCACCGGCTCCTGGGGCACCGTGCCCGACAACGCTTCGTCGCTGAACACGATCTATTCCTTTAAGATCGGCGGCATCGACAGCTGGACTGGCGTCGGCTGGACCGGCCAGCCCGCAATCGTCAAGTGGGACAAGCAGACCATCCAGAACATGAACATCGTCGAGTCCAAGAAGGCGAAGGACGGTCTGGTCGAGGTCATTTACGCTACGCTAGACGGCAAGATCTACTTCTTCGATCTGGAGGACGGCGAAGCAACGCGCGATCCGATCAAGGTCGGCGCGCCCATTAAGGGCAGCGTCACGGTCGATCCGCGCGGCTATCCGATCCTGTACTGCGGCCAGGGCATCGACACGGTGAACGGCGAATCGGTCAAGATCGGCATGCGCATATTCAGCCTGATCGATCAGAGCGAGATGCTCTTCATCAACGGCCGCGACGAGTTCGCCACGCGCCGCTGGTATGCGTCCGACTGCGCGCCCATCGTGGACGCTGCGTCCGACACCTGCATCTGGGCGGGCGAAAACGGCCTTCTCTACACCATCACGCTCAACACCGACTACAACGCCGAGGCCGGCACACTGTCCATCAATCCGGTGATCGACCGCTACTGGTATTCCTCCGACGTAACCACGCGCCCCGGCATGGAGAACTCCGTGGCCGTCTATAACCGCTATGCGTTCTTCACCGATAACTCGGGCCTGCTGACCTGCCTTGACCTCAACACCATGCAGCCCGTGTGGAATTTCGCCACCGGCGACGACAGCGACGCATCGATCGTCATCGAGGAGACCGACGAGGGCGTGTTCCTCTACACCGGCACCGAGATCGACCTGAGCGCCAAGAACAACAGCGGCGACGTTTACATGCGCTGCCTGAACGCCATGACCGGCGAAGAGGTGTGGTGCAAGACCGTGCGTTGCACCGATCCCGACCACGGCGGCAACTTTGCCACGCCTGCCTTGGGCCGCGGCAGTGTCGACAACATGGTCTACTTCACCGTCGCCCGCGTCGTTGCCGACAAGCGCTGCAACATGCTCTACGCGCTGGACAAAAAGACCGGCGAAGAGGTGTGGACCCTGGACATCGGCGGCTACAGCTGGTCCTCCCCCACGCTGGCGTTCGACTCGCTGGGCAACGCCTATCTGTTCCAGGCCAACTCGAACAGCATCATGCGCATGATCAACGCACAGACGGGCGAACTGATCACCTCCATCGAGGTGGACGGCAGCAACATCGAAGGCTCCCCCGCGATCTATGATGACATTCTCGTCATCGGCACGCGCGGCGCACGCATCCATGGCATTAAGATCGGTTAATTCCCTTCCATCATGTCCGGTTCAGCAATGGGCCGGACATTTTTTATGGCAGCCGAATAGGCGTTATAAATCCCCAGTTCAACTGGGGATTTATGAAAAAGCGCTTTAGCAAAAGTCATGGAGCCGCATCGCAGATGTGGTTCCACAGGGGAATAGCAAGATATTGATAATATGCAGGATGCGAAAGAAGTTTGAACGAATCCCCGAAAAGGAGATTTGCGAGGCGGAGAGTGTGATTGACCATTTTTTCGATGCCCTCTTTGGAAGGCGACCACAAGTAATATGCCCTTATAGGGTTGAGTCAAACTACCCGTTCAACGGGTGGTTGTGATTTATCTTTCAGCCCGTCGCAGATCAGGGCGGCGGCAGCGGGATGATTTTTTGATATTTTTGTCATATGCGCCGCATTTTCCGTCATAATCCGCCCCAATCCTCTCATAAGTATATAGCAGATCATGTAAATATTGCTCTTATGGAGGGTTTTGCTATGGAAAATATGTCTGTTATACTCGTCGACGACAATGCGGCGCTCGTCAAGGCCATAAGCGACGACTTTTCGGCGCGCGCCGACGTTCAGCTGCTCGGCACGGCCGACAACGGCGTGGACGCGCTGGAGCTGATCGACCAGCTTCATCCTCAGTTCGTCGTGCTGGACATCGTCATGCCGCGGCTGGACGGGCTGGGCGTGCTGCGCGAGCTGAACCGCCGCGAAAACAGGCCGCACGTCGTCATGCTCAGCGCGCTCAAAAACGACGCTGTGGTCAACCGAACAGTCGAGCTGGGCGCATCTTACTTTATGGTCAAGCCCGCCGCACCCGCTCAGGTCTACGAGCAGCTGCGCACGCTCGCGCAGGACGGCGCGCTGCCCGCCCCCGCCCCGATCCCCCTGGATCCGCCCAGCACCTATGCCCGCTGGAGTCCGGATGAGCGCGTGGCCAATCTCTTCCTCTCCATCGGCATTCCGGCACACGTCAAGGGCTATCAGTATCTGCGCGAGGCCGTGCGCATGGTCATCGACAATCACGACGTGATCAACCGCATCACGAAGGAGCTGTACCCCGGCATCGCGCGGCGATACGGCACCAGTTCCAGCAAGGTCGAGCGCGCCATGCGCCATGCCATCGAGGTGGCGTGGAACCGCGGCCGTCTTGAAAGCACCAATCAGATGCTGGGCGTGAAGCTCTTTTCCGAGCGCGACAAGCCCACGAACGGCGAATTCATCGCGCTCGTCGCCGACAAGGCCAGCGGCGAATGAGCGCATTACAGCAGCGCCCCGAACAGATCGCTCGGGGCGCTTACTCTATCGCATTACATCGTGCCGGTTACGGTCAGCGTCGCCGTGCCGGGCGTAACGACCCACGCGCCGGTCGCCGCATCGCGCGCATAGGTGGCGGCGGGCACAGTAATCTGCCCGGCCACAGTCGCGAACGCGCCGCTCGTGGCATTGTAGGTGTAGCCGGTGGTGGGCGCGAGCGCCGTACTGCCGAGCGTCACAGCCGTGATATTCAGGATCGGATTGAACGTATCGGAAATCACGAGATTGTCGGCTGCCGTCGCCGCCGCCGTGCCCGTGTTCTGAATAGTGAAGGTGTAGGTGACCGGTTCGTTTTCCACAACGCTGGTCGGATTGACCGCCTTGACGAGCGACAGCTGCGGCGCAGGCTCGGCGGTGACCTGTGCAGTGGCCGTCAGCGGTGCGGTCAGGCCGCCGCCCGTTATCACAGCACTGTTGTCAATTGTCCCGCCCTCGCCCAGCGGCGCGAACTGGTTAATCCTCGCCGAATAGACGATAACGGCATTGCCGCCCGCCGGCACGCTCACGCCGCTGATGGTCAGGGGCGGGCCGGCCGTAACGGTGGGCGCCGTTTGCAGCGCGCCGTTGGCAAAATAGGTGATCGAGCCGTCGACATAGGTCATGGGCACGAGCGTCTGCGCATTATAGGCGTATGCGCCCAGATTGTCGGTGATCGTCAGTCCCGTGAAGGCCGTCGTGCCCGCGTTGACCAGACTGATCGCATAGGTGACGACCTCATCGCTCTGATAATTGCTTTCAATGGGCGTTTTGGCCGCAGTGAGCGTTTCAACCAGCTCGCCCTGCACGATATTGGACGTGGTGACAAGATTATTATAGGACAATGTGGCCTGATTTGTGAAAGCCGCCATAGCGTTCCCTCCTTGGGCGCGGTTTCCTCCGCGCACTGTCAGACTATGCCGCCGCCCGCAAATGCATTTCAAATTTTCTCGTCGCGAAACGACATTTTTTTGCGAAACAGTATTGACAAGCAGCTTTATGTGTGTTAGAATAAAACATGTTCCGGGGCATTAGCGCAGTTGGTAGCGCGCCACAATGGCATTGTGGAGGCCAAGGGTTCGACTCCCTTATGCTCCATCAATGGGTTCTGCCAAGCTCGGCAGAACCTTTTTCTATACATTATAAGAGCGTTTTCTTATAATGCCGCCGCACTTCCCCCAATGATGTTCCCGTCAGCGAAACTGCTTCATGCCGAGGGTGCAAGTTATGGATTTTTTGAAAGACGCTCGTCTGTATGGCAAGGACAAGAAGGGTTCCGATCCCCTGCTCGTCATTATTGCCAACCCCACCGCGCACAACGGCAAGGCGGCTTCCGTCATCGACGCCGTCTGCCAGCTGCTGGAAAAGCGCGGCCTGGCCTATCGCTGTGACAAAACGCAATATGTCGGCCATGCCATGCGGCTGGCTGACATGGCCTTCCGCGAAGGCGCCGAAGCGATCATCTGCGTCGGCGGCGACGGCACAGTCAACGAAATCATCAGCGGACTGGCCGGACGACACATGACGCTCTACCTTGTGCCCTGCGGCACGGGCAATGATTTCGTCAAGGTGCTTCCCCTGCCCAAGGATCCCATCAAGGCGCTCGAATGCCAGCTGGACAGCCCCGCCTGTCCAGTCGACATCGGTCAGGTGAACGACCGCTATTTTCTCAATATCGCCGGCACAGGCTTTGACGTCGAGGTGCTGCGGCAGACGACGCGCTTCAAATGGCTGGGCGGCGGCCTGCTGCCCTATCTCTGCGGCGTTGTGGCCGCGCTGCGCCGCTTCAAGCCCATGGATATTGAGCTGACCATCGACGGCGGTCAAACGGAGAAGCACCGCATCACCATCATCTCCATCGGCAACGGCCAGTATCTGGGCGGCGGCATGCACGCCGTGCCCCGCGCCAACCCGATGGACGGCCTGTTCGACGTGATTTACGTCGACGCAGTGAAGCGGCGCACCATCGCGCGGCTGCTGCCCCATTTTATTAAGGGCACGCACACCGGCCTGCCCATCGCGCACTGCACCCGCTGCACGGAGGTCGCCATCAACTCACCGGGCATGACGTTCAATCTGGACGGCGAGCTGCACGAGATGGATCGCGCGTTCTGCCGGATGCTGCCCGGCGCGCTGACGCTGCATCTGCCCGACGAGGACGAAGATTGTTAAACTGCATACTCAAAAGTCCGCTGTCTCTGATGAAACAGCGGACTTTTTTGCGCACGACTCATGCGCCCGCCAGCTTATCAATCGCTTCCTCACGCGTCGCATCAAAGAAAAAGCTGTCCCCCTTATTGAACTCGCGGATAAAATCGCGCAGCGGCCCCTTGGTATAGCGCGCGTAATCGCCATAAAAGGCCGCCTTGATGCGATAATTGACGAACTTTTGCAGCATCTCGCCGAGCAGGCCTGTGCTGAGGATGAAAAACTCGTCGCATGCGAGTTTTTTATCGACCAGCAGCCGATCCGCACCCGTCTCATAGCGCGCGCTCAGCGCCGCATCCAGCGCGGACGCAGCGTCGCTGATCCGCATCGTTTCCGGCAGGACGGCAATCGCCGCCCCCTTTTCATAGATCGCTTCAAAGGCCATTCTTCTCCCCTCCAAATCACAGCCACTCGTTGAACGGATGGTTTAACTCGGCCCTATAAAGGCATACTACTTGTGGTCGCCCTCTAAAGAAGGCATAGAAAAAACATCATACTCTTCTCGGGGATTCGTTCAAACATGCGGTTCCATAACTTTTGCCAAAACGCTTTTTCATACCACCAGTTGAACTGAATGATTTATAACGCCTATTCGGCTGCCATACAGAAAACCGGAGCGCAAAATGCTGCGCTCCGGTCATTTTTGTAAGTATTCCCAATTATTCAGTCACGCGGCGCAGATAGGCCAATCCGGCCTTGAGCGCCGTCAGGTTGTCCTCCATGCCCTCGAATTCGAGCGACAGATAGCCTTCGTAGCCCGCCTTCTTGAGCATCTGCGCGCACTGCGCCACCGGAATCACGCCGTGGCCGACGATCGTGCCGCGCACATGGTTGCCGCCGCGGGTCTGGAACCAGCCGTCGCCGGGGCAGGGCTGCGTGCCGGGCTTATAGAGGAAATCCTTGGCATGGACGTGAAAGGCGTAGGGCGCGGCCACTGCCACAGCCTGAATGCTGTCGCAGTCGGCGCAGATAAAGTTGCCCATGTCCACCAGCCAGCCGTAATTGGGATGATTGACCTCGCGAATCAGCGCTTCGACGCGCTCGGGATCCTGAATGAAGAAGCCGTGGTTCTCGGTGCAGGTCTTAACGCCCTTCGTCGCGGCGTACTCGGTCACGCGGCGAATGTAGGGCGCGATTGTCTTGACCGCGTCGCGCCAGGTATAGCCGTTTCCCTGCACGGCGGGCGCCCAGCACGCGTCGTGGCGCAGCACGGGCGCGCCCAGCTCGGCGGCCACGTCCACCAGCGCCTTGATGCGCTCAACCTCCGCGTCGGGATCGTCCTTGAGGAAGTTCGCGCCGACGGTATGCGCCGCGATTTCCAGACCGATTTCCGCGCAGTGCTCGCGAATCTGCTTCGCGGCCGTCATGGCGTCGCAGCCGCTCACCTCGGGCAGAAGGTCAGTGAACTCAATGCCGTCGAAGCCCATTTCCTTGGCCAGATCGCAGATGGCCAGATAATTGCAGCCGCTCGCCTTCATGTACTTGCTGAAGGAATAGCTGCTCACGCCGATTTTCATGTTTTTGTCCTCCCGTCAGTCGTTGATGAGCACTTCGTGGCCGGTCTCGGCGGACTTGTAGATGCCGGTGAGGATCTTCATCAGCGTCACGCCGTCCTGAGCGGGATTGCGGCAGGGCTTGCCCGTGCGCACGCACTCCACAAAGTGGTTGATTTCGTTTTCAAACAGACCATCGAAGCTCAGCGCCGTGGAATTGGCCAGCTTGACGTTGGTCATGTAGTCGTTCATTTCGCTGTAAATGGTCAGCTCGGGATCGAGCTTCGCGCCCGCCTTGGTGCCGAAGAACTGGAGCACGCCCTCGTCCTTCTCAATGTTCAGGCTGAAGCTGGCCTCGATCTGTAGCACGCTGCCGTTGTCGAAGCGAATCATGGCCGTGGCCAGATCCTCGACGTTGAATATATCGGCGTTCCCCCTGGTCTGGGAGACATAGCCGACCTGGCTCTTGATGTTGCTGCGGTTGCCCAGCTTGTTGAACGTCGCGCCATAAACCGACACGGGCTTGGGGTTGCCCATCAGATAGCGGCACAGATCGATGATGTGAACGCCCAGATCGATCAGCGGGCCGCCGCCGGAGCGGGCCTTATCGCCGAACCAGCCGCCCGGACAGCCCTTGCGGCGCAGATAGGTGGCCTTGGCATAGTAGATGTCGCCGAAATAGCCGTTGTCGATAAAGTCCTTCATGATGGCGCAGTCGTTGCCGAAGCGGCGCACAAAGCCGATCATGAGCAGCCTGTTGTTCTTCTCGGCGGCCGCCTGCATGGCCTCGGCCTCTTCAACGGTCATGGCCATGGGCTTTTCGCACAGCACGTGCTTGCCGGCATTGAGCGCGGCGATGGCGCACTGGGCGTGAGCCGCGTTCCAGGTGCACACGCTGACCGCCTCGATCTCCGGGCAGGCGGCGAGCATTTCGTTCACATCGGTGAAGCGGCGCGCGGGATCGACGTGATATTCGTCGCCGCGGCGGTTGAGGCGCTCCTCGTTGATGTCGCACAGCGCGTAAATTTCCACATCGGGATTGAGGCTGTAGCCCCTCAGATGCACGCCGGAAATGCTGCCGTTGCCGATCACCGCAACCTTAAGCTTATCCATTTGTATTCACGCTCCTCACATCATGCCGCGCAGGAAGCGGACGGCCTTTTCAATGTCCGCGGTGGGATTGTCGCCCACTTCGCGCTCTATTGTCAAAAATCCCTTGTAGCCGATCTCCTCCAGCGCCTTCAAATAGGCCGGGAAGGGCACGTCGCCGTCACCCAGCGCCAGCTCGATGAAGGCGGGATTGGTG
>CAKTXR010000089.1 GCA_934631025.1 uncultured Clostridia bacterium | reverse complement strand
AGCCAATGGCTCTTTGGCGCAGTCTGGGGCGGCCGCAGTGCGGCTTCCACATTTCAGCCCCAGCGTACTCCCCGCGGAAAGCATGGCAGGACTAATGTGATTACGCAAAAACATACTCACGCCGCGCTGCTGACCCCGTTCCCCGTCGGGATCGCCATAAAGAAACGTGCAAACCTGAAGTGAATCCGTAAAGTCAGATAACCGCAGGACATCTGAGAACGCACTATGGCGATCCCGACCTGCGCGGAATAGAAACGAAACATATCGCAAGCCGTTCCTGTTTGCCACTGGGCGGCAAACAGCAGGCGTGATCCGAACGCAAAACACGTCAATAGAAACGTATGGCAGGCGTGATTCCGATGCAAAACGCATCAATAGAATATCATCTCCCCGCAGACCACCCCCCGCGCGCACCCACGCCTGTGCCGGCCTGTATCCGGCCAAACGCAACGTTTCGCCGGCTCACAATTCACGCGCGTATAATACGGAATAGCACTTCGCCGCGTCAGCGCGGACAAACGCCTTGAGCGGGAGCAGCCTTCGCTCATTGCTCACGCACCGATTCGGCTGGCGCGGCGCGAGGTTCGTACTTGACGAACGAACGGCGATGTGCTATACTTATGTTCGGAAGCATAAGAGCCGCGTTTAGCTGACGCGCGGACAGGGAGGGAAGAACATCATGGGATATATGATCGTTTCGACTGCGGCCATGGTGATTGCGACCGTTATCGTGCTGGTTCAGGCGTACAGGGAGTTTAAAAAGCGTTGAACGACCGGCGGCGCGTCTCGTCCTGAGCGGCGGGGCGCGCCTTTTGCATACAAAAAATGAGCCGATCGCAATGACCGGCTCGAAAAGAATATCCCGTGAGTGCCGTTCGACCCCGCTTTTTCACCCGCCTCTCCGGCAGGGCGGAGACCTGCGGCTGCTTACTGCCGTCCCCTGGCAAGAGCCTTGCGGCTCAAGGGGGCATGACATCCGCATACCGACCCGGAATCCTTTTGATGAAATGTGGGTAAAAGCGGCAGCCGTGGCGCACACCCCAGGATACGACTGACGACAAATGTTATTATATCGTCTCCTTTCCCGTTTGTCAAGAGCGGATTGCGTATTTTAAGCGCCGGCGCACAATTTGCCGCTCACAGCCCCAGCTCCACGGCCAGAGCACGCTCCACCTGCGCCATGTATTCGGGCGTGAGACGGCCGATGCGCTCCTGTAGGCGGCGCTTGTCGAGCGTGCGCAGCTGCTCGGCGAGTATGACGGAATCCTTTTGCAGGCCGTGTCCGGCGGCGGGCACCTGAACGTGAGTGGGCAGGCGCGCCTTTTGCAGCTGCGAGGTGACGGCGAGCACGACGACGGTGGGGCTGTAGCGATTGCCCATGTCGTTCTGCACGACCAGCACCGGCCTCAGCCCGCCCTGCTCCGAGCCGACCACCGGATCGAGATCGGCGATATACAACTCTCCTCTTAGAATCATGATTGACCACGCTCCGCACAGCAGCTTACACGGCATACTATGCGCGCTTTTTCCTTTGCGTGTCGTCTCTATTCTATGCGCGGGCCTCGCCGCCCATGCGCCCAGACTTGACATTGATGAAAGAGAGGAGTATTATATTATTTAACGAGGATTTGATAAATGCGCAAGGGGGATGAAGCCGCGGCAGGGGCGCGGGAGACGAGAGATGGAATTATTGCTGAGAAAGACCTCGCTCAAGCGCGAGGACACGAAAATCATCTGGGTGATCATGCTGCCGGCGCTGTTTGAGCTGGTCATGAGCCAGCTCTTCGGCATGGTGGACACCATCATGCTGGGTCACAGCGTCGATTCGACGGCCGCCATCGCGGCGGTGGGGCTGACAAATTCGCCGTTCAATCTGTTCAACGGCATGATCTCGGCTTTCAACAACGGCACGACCGTGGCCGTGGCCTGGGCGATGGGGGCGGGGAAGCGCGACGACGCGCGCTCGATCGTCCGCACGGCGATGATGGCCAACGCGCTGATCGGCCTGCTCGTCTCGCTGGTGCTCTATACGTTCGCCGAGCCGATCATCATTTTCATGGGCGCGCAGGAGGACACGCTTGATTTCGCCGTCGATTATCTGCGCATCATCGCGGTCGGTATGCTGCCGCTGTCGATGTGCTATGCCATCACCGGCTCTCTGCGCGGCGTGGGGCGCACGCGTATGCCCATGGTCTACAACCTCATCGCCAATTTCTGCAATGTTATCGGCAATTACGCGCTGATTTACGGCAGGCTCGGCTGCCCGCAGCTGGGCGTGACCGGCGCGGCCATATCGACCACGCTGTCGCGCTATATCGCGCTGATTCTGGCGCTGGGCGTGCTGTTCTTCGGCCGGCATGAGGTGAAGCAGACGCTGCGCGCCGACTGGCTCATCCGCCTGAAGTGGCTCAAAAAGATCGGCGGCGTGGGTACTACGGCGGCCGTTGAGCAGATCATCATGCAGATCGGCTTCTTCGTGTTCGCGCGCAAGGTGGCCGGATTGGGCACGCAGCTGTTTGCGGCGCACCAGATCGCGCTGAGCGTCAACGGTCTGACCTGGATGCCCGCGCAGGCGTTCGGCATCGCGGCCACGACGATGGTCGGCCAGAGTCTGGGCGCGGGGGAGAAGGAGCGCGCCGAGGGCTATATGCGCTTTATTCACCGGCTGTCGCTGCTCTTCTCGTTTTGCTTCGCCATTGTGTTCCTGCTCTTTATCCGTCAGATTGCGCTGATCTATACCAGCGATCTGGACGTCGTGCGCCTGTCCGCCGACGCGCTCAGGCTGATAGCGCTGGGCATGCCGGGCATATTCACGCAGCTGCCGATTGCCGCCGGTCTGCGCGGCGCGGGCGATTCAAAATTCCCGCTGGTCGCCTCGGCGCTGGGCATCTGGATATTCCGCGTCATGCTGGGCAGCTTCTTCATCTATACGCTGGATCTCAAGTTGGACGGCGCATGGCTGTGCATCATACTGGATCAGTACGCCCGCGCGGCCGTGGTCTATTGGCGCTTCAGGACCGGCAAATGGAAGCATAAACACGTGTGATTATGAAAAGCGCGCTTCGTATCGTAAGGATGCGGAGCGCGTTATTTTTGTATGCGGAAGCAGGATGGGAAGGTTGTCCATGGCTTGCTTCAATTATTGAAGAGGAGATTTTTACAGCGCAATGGGGGCTTTAGCTGGTCTTTTGCGGGACAATGTGTTGCTATGGAGGTGTTTGGATTAATCACGCTGCGCAAAGCGGTTTGTTGAAAGCAGTTTGCGCGGCTAAAGCGCGAAGTGCGCCCCTTCGTGGGGGCAACGCGCCGCAGCGTTCGTCTATTTGATGTTGGTGTGCAGGCGGCAGTGCGCGCGGCGGAACTGCGAGGGCGTGATCCCCACGCGGCGCTTGAAGGCGCGCATGAAATACTTTTCATCGCCGAAGCCGCACGCGCCGGCCACCGCGGCGACGCTCAGGCCGGTTTCCAGCAGCAGCTTCTGCGCCGCGGCGATGCGCTCGGCGAGCAGATAGCCGCACATCGTCAGGCCGGTTTCCTGATGGAAGATGTGCGCGAGATAATCGGCGTTGTAGTGAAAGCGCGCGGCCACGTCGCCCAGCGCGATTTCCTCGGCGGCATGGACGCGCAGATGCTCCTTTACGCGCTCCACCACGGCGCGGCCGCTGCGCGCTCTGCCGCCGCTTTCCTCGAACGCGTCCTCGGCGATTTCCCGCAGGAGGATGCGCGTGTAGAGGCTGCACAGCTCCTCGCGCGCGGCGGGAACGGCGTAGGCGCGCTCCGACGCGTCGATCAGCTGGCGAAAGAGCAGCGCCGTCCGTTCGGGGTGCTTCAAGCGCCCGAATTCGGGGAGCGACAAGCTGTCGGATTCAGGCGCGTCGGCATAGCGCGCGCTGTCCGGCACGGTAAAGTGGCACCAGTAGTGCGACTGACTGCCCTCGGAGAGCGCCGTGCCCATGTGCTCGCGGAAGGGAAAGAGCAGCATGAACGTATCCACTGCGAGATCGTAGCCGCGCCCCTCCTGCGCGATGGGATAGCGGCCGGAAACGCCGACCAGCAGCACGGCGGTGGGCAGCGTGCGGCGCGGATGAATCGACGCGCCGGCGGCGATGAACTGTCCCGCCGAGGCGAAGCGCACCGCCTCAGTGTCGGAGAGAATCATGTTGAGCATCTCGGAAAAATCCACCTTTTCGGGAGCTGCGCCGGTTTACGGGAAGGCGATCGGCGCGCTATAATGGGCGTGACGGCTGCGAAAAAACGTCGCAGACATCGATTCTATGGCTCATTATACGCGCTTTTCGGCGCCGAATCAACAGGGAGGGGACTTTTATGCGCGATTTTTGGCAATTCCCGAGTGTGAAGGACGTTTCGATAGACGATCGGTTCTGGACACCTTATCTCGAATCGATGCGGACGGTCATGCTGCCCTATGTGCTGGACAAATTCGAGGAGGACGGCTATCTGGAGAATTACGACCGCGCGGCGCGGGGCGAGACGGGCGGACATCGCGGGCCGCACTTTTCGGACGGGCTGCTGCTCGAGACGCTCAGAGGCGCGTGCGACTTCCTCGCGGCGCGGCCTGACGCAGCGCTGAAGGCGCGCGTTGACGGAATCGTAAAGCGCGTGCGCGCGGCCTCGCTGGCCACGGACGGCTTCCTCTCCACATGGACGCTGCTGGAAGCGCCGGAGAAGCGCTGGGGCGAGAACGGCGGCGACATCGTGATTCAGCACGACCTCTACAACCATGGCGCGCTGGTCGAGGCCGCCGTGAGCCACTATCGGGCGACGGGCGAAACCGAGCTGCTCGACTGCGCCGTGCGCGCGGCCAACCTGATCTGCGCCTATATGGGCGACGCGCCGAAGCACAACGTCATCCCCGGCCATTCGCTGCCCGAGGAGGCGTTCGTCCGGCTGTACGTCCTCTTCCGCGATACGCGCGCGCTGGACGAATACGCGCGGGCGCACGGCGTGGATTATGCCGACTATCTGCGCATGGCCGATTTCTGGTATAAGGCGCGCGGCCGCCACGAGGGGCGCGGGCTGAGCAGCCGCTTTGCGCCGGCCTACAATCAGGACGATAAGCCGTTTGAGCAGGCGCGGCAGGCGGTCGGCCATTCGGTGCGCGCGGCGCTGTGCTATACCGGCGCGGCGGCCGTTGCGCGCGAGTATGGCGACGGGCGCTACATCGCGGCGCTGGACGCGATCTGGCGCAACGTCTATGACAGAAAGCTGCACGTCAGCGGCGGCATCGGCACGCGGCACGACATCGAGGGCTTCGATGTGGATTACAACCTGCCGGCCGACGCGTATCTGGAGACCTGCGCGGCCATCGCGTTCATGTTCTGGGCGGGCGAGATGAGCCGCCTGCACCCCCGCGCCGAGTATTACGACGGCTTTGAGCGCGCGCTGTACAACAATGTGCTGGCGGCGGTCGGGCCGGATTTTACGCATTTCTTCTATCAGAATCCGCTCGTCAGCCCTGGCGGCGTGCAGCGCTGGGCATGGCACGGCTGCCCCTGCTGCCCGCCGATGCTGATCAAGCTGTTCTCGTCGCTGCAAAGCTATATTTACGCCTGTCGGACGGGCGCGCTGACCGTCAATCTGATGATCGGCAGCCGCTTCGAGACGGCGGAATTTTCAGTCGAGCAGCAGGGCGGGCGTATTCGCCTTGATTCGCGCGGGAAGGCGCTGACGCTGCGCGTGCGTATGCCGCGCTTTACGGACGGCTTCGGCCTGAGTATAGACGGCCGGCCGCTCGACTACGCAATCGAGGACGGCTACGCGGCGGTCACGCGCGTGTGGGCGGACACGGTGACCGTGGCGGGCGCGGATCGGCTGACGCGCGTGTTCGCCAATCCGCGCGTCGCGGCCGAGCGGGGGAACGTCGCCGTGATGGACGGCCCCTTCCTGTACTGCGCCGAGGGGATCGACAACGGCGGCGACGTGGATTTCGCCATTGCGAAGGAGCCGCGGCTTACGCGCACGCAGGACGGCGTGACCGGCTGGCGGCAGGGCGGCGGGACGTTCAAGCTGATTCCCTATTACAAGTGGTGCCGCCGCGCGACCGGCCGCAGCGAGGACGACCGCATGGCCGTGTGGTTCCGGCAGGAGGATATGCGCGCGGAGGACGAGCTGGCGCGCGAAATCGGCGAAAATCTCTATGGCGATTACAAGTGAGGAAACGCGCGGGCGATCGTCCGAAAGGGAGACGACGCGCCGACGTCGGGAACGACGGCCGCATAAGTGCATAGGTCACGGGAAATGTGCGGCTTGCCGTGGGCACATCGGGAAACGGCGGCATTCCGAAATGTTCTATGCTGATTGAGCAAGGCGGCTGATTTCGGAGCGCGTTTCAGAAACGTTCATGACGGCCGTTTCGAACCTGCATAAAGACAAGGAGCGCCCCGCTGCGAAACGAATCGCGGCGGGGCGCTCTTTGTCGGGGCGTTACAGCGCGAGGATGCGCTCCATGGCGCGCTGAGCATAGGGCTTCTGCGCGGGAGCACAGCGCTCGATGGCCGCTTCGCAGGCGATGCGCGCGGCGGTTTTGTCAATGGGCTTGGGCTTCATGCCGACGAAGCCGTCGTGCGTGCGGCTCATGATCTGCTCCACAGCGTCATTCGGGAGCGCAATGCCGCGCGCGGGCGTGTTGTGGATGCGGGCTTCTTCGTCGGTGGAGAGGAAGCGGAGGATGCCGTCGCGCATGGCCGAATTGAACGTGAGGTTCGGCTCGTCGCATTCGGTATCGGTGCCGTACTGTATGCGGTCGGCATAGCGGATGAGGAAATCACGGAAGAAGGCGCTTTTGGAAATGGCGGGATACATCTCCGTGCCGGGGGTCATGTCGAAATGCACGTTGGGATAGCGCGTCATCATGTGCTCGGCGTGCGCGGGATTGTCCGAGACGAAGTAGAAATGCGCGAACGTGACGCGCAGCTTCGGGTGCCGATCGAGCACCGTCTCGACGATGCCATAGAGCGCTTCAAGTGAGAGAAAGCTCGGATCGAGATAGGCCCAGCCGCGCTCGATCGCCCACTTGGGGCACTGCTTTGCATCCCAGAATGGGGCGGGATCGCCGTTGTGCCAGAGGATCGGCACGCTGTGCTCCTCGAGATAGGCGAACATCGGATCAAAACGCAGATCGTCCAGCCGAACACTCAGGCGGCGCTGGCAGTTGGGCTTGGTCTCGATGAACTTCACACCGTCGCAGCCCGCGTCGAGCCAGCGCCTGACCTGCTCGAGCGGATCGGGCACGGGGCGGCCGGGCTTTTCGTGATCCAGGCCGCAAAAGGCGAAACAGCGCGTGGGATCGAGCGCCTTGGCCAGCAGCACTTCGGTGTTCTGAGCGGGATCGTCGCGCAGCTGGGAAAGGGAGAGCAGGGTGTAGCGCGCGGCGTTTTCCGCGTCGGCGGCGCGGCGCACGTCGTCCGCAAAGCCGGGGTTCAGGTGAATGTGTCCGTCGCAGACGGTCATGGGGCAGGACTCCTTTCGCATGAATATCGCGTTAAGAGCATTATAACACGGCTGAGGGCAGGATGTAAACGGCAAAAAACAAATGGAGATGATTGGAATAGCTTCAGGATGCAGCCTGCTTTTTCTGGCGGGCAGGATTGCATGGCAGATGTAAGCTGATGCGGGTATGCTCGTGCGGCGCGGAATGGGGCTTTTAGCACGTCCGCGGGTAGACAGCAGCGAGAAAAAGCAGGAGCGGGTGGTGAAAATATCCTCAAAGCGCAGTGAGAATCATTTTTTCACAAGCGGGGACTGCACGGCAGGCGCGCTGAATCCAAAGCGGATGCGTTTGTGCGGTGGAAGGGGCATTCGGAGTTCTCGGCAAGGCGGAATGTCCGGCGC
>CAKTXR010000088.1 GCA_934631025.1 uncultured Clostridia bacterium | reverse complement strand
TGAGATCATCGCTGTACAGCCCGACCCGCCCGAGCATAAATTGGACTCGGGCGGGTCTCTCCGTGTACCCGGGTGCTGCGGGGCGTGGGCGCGTTGGTTCGAGGATAGCGGTTATTGCGATGTTTGGCAAAGCGCTACTCTGCCGCGAATCAAAAGAAGAGAGTCCAGAGAGGCCGCAGTGCGGCTTCCACATTTCAGCCCCCAGCGTACTCCCCGCGGAAAGCATAGCAAAGCCAAAGGTTCACGCAAAAATGCACCCATGCCGCGCCATATCCAAACAAACATACTGTAAAATCGTCCGACACGATTGACAGGAATATTCCGCCATGATAAAATAAAGCCATGGGGCTGGCAACGGCTCCATGGCATGTAAGGAATAAGATGGCGCTTGGCTTTTCACCTCTGTGCACAAATGCTTGGGGGTGAGGCTATGAATATTTCCGAGATCATCTCGATTATTCATGACGTCTTCTCTATGGTGTGTATGTTTGTGACGACGGTTTATACGCTGTCCAAGGATACCTCCAGCTCCCAGCGCAAACCTGCGCAGAAGAGCAAGAGAAACAATCGATCTAACCATCGATAAGACGCGTTAAAGCAAAGCCGCCATCCAGCGCTAACTGGTTGACGGCTTTGCTTCTCTTTTTCACTTAATCAGAGGGGAAGAGCCTCTCCCAAAGCGTCATCCCTTCATGTCCACATTATAGCACGGCGCGGCCTGACTTGTCAAGCTGCGCTGTGCTTTTTTCTCGCGACATAAACGCCGCGGCACGGGCTTAACCCCTCCGTCGCCTGCGGCGACACCTCCCCTTTCATGGGAGGCTCTCGCCCCGTCAAGCGCACGGATTGCCTCTCCTGAAAGGGGAGGTGGCTGAGCGAAGCCGGAGGGGTTTTCCCACCCACGCCCCGCCGCCGGCTCCCGCGCGCACGGCGGCCCCTGCCGGTCTATATCCGGCCAAACGCAACATTTCGCCGGCGCACGATTTACAATCATATAATGACAGACCAACGCTTGCCGCGTCAGCGCGGACGAACGCCATAAAAGTGGAAGCCGCACTGCGGCTGTATCGCCGCCCTGGGGCGGAACAGCCCCCGCCGCCCCTCCAGATTTTACATTCCGCATTTCCCAAACAATCTCCCGCGGAAAATGCAAAAAAACCGCAATTCGGGAATAGATTGTCCACATTCTGGGATTGGACAAACGCGCAAAAAACAGCTATAATAGAGAGGACGGCTCAAAAGCCGTTCAAATTTCCGCAGAGGGTGCATGATGAGAAAAATTTTGCCCGGCATGGCGACGCTCTTCGTCCTGCTGATGATATTGCTTGTCCCCGCGCTGGCCGCCGCCGAGGAGCGGGACGTCGCGCTGTTCCTCAACAGCCGCGAGACGTTCTGCCCCGTCTATACCGGCACGCGGCGCGTCTATACGTTTACGCCCGAGAGCGGCGGCGTCTATATCTTCCGCGGCTTTCCCGCCGGCGAGGTCAGCGCGCCCGTGTACGCGCGGCTCTACAACGCGCAGGGCGAGCTGATCGGCCGCGAGTCCGGCAGCGGCGCGTTCGTCATCGAGGCCGCGCTGGCCGAGGGCGAACCTGTGCGGCTGGTCGTGGCTTCCTATAGTATGTCGGTCAACACGCGCGTCGAGGTCATGGCCTCGGTGTACGGCCGCTGCTTCAATCAGCCCGTGCGGCTGGGCAGCAGCAGCGTGTCCTATAACCGCGCCGTCGTCAAGCCGCGCGATACGCACTGGTACGCCTATGTGCCCGATACCGACGGCTGGTACGTCGTGCGCACCGAGTCGGCCGGCCGCAGCGCGCTCGATACGAACGGCTGCGTCATGGACGACGCGGGCCGCATGATCGCCGAGAACGACGACGTGCTCTTTCCCAGCGACGGCAATTTTCGGATGTGTCTCTATCTGAGCGCCGGAAAGCAGTATTATATCCGCGTCAGCGCCGCGTCCAACGCGACGGGCAGCTATCGACTGATCGTCGCCGCGCCGGAGAAGGGCGCGCAGCTGCCCATCCGCCTCACGCTGGACGAAGCCGCCGTCACCGTCAAAATCGGCGAAAAGCACACGCTTGCGGCAAACGTCCGGCCTGAGAACTGTCAGGACGACCGGATGTGGATCAGCGAGAACAGCGCGGTGGCCAGCGTCAGCAGTCAGGGCGTGATCACCGGCGTGTCGGCGGGCGAAACGTATATCCACGTCTACGCCGGTCAGCTCGAGGTCTCCTGCCGCGTGACCGTGCCGGAAACGCGCGCGTCGTCGATCGCCTTTGACGAATCTCAGCTTTCGCTGCGCGTGGGCGATGCGGTTTCCGCCGCGCCGGCCGTCCTGCCGGAAAACGCCGCCGTGTCGCTGAGCTATGAGAGCGCGGACGAGGGCATTGCGCGCGTCTCTGTGAGCGGCGAGATCACCGCCGTTTCCGAGGGCGAGACGGTGATCACCGTGCGCGACGGCGAAAGCGGCCTGAGCGCCCGAATGACCGTTATCGTCACGGCCGCCGGCCGGCGATACCGCGCGCTGGTGCTGGGCGAGCAGAACTATGCGGCGGGGCGCACGCGCGTGGGCGGCCTGAACACGGCGCAGGGCGTGGCCGACATGCTGGCCGAGCAGACCGTCGACGGCGAAAAGTACGCCGTGACGCTGCGCATGGACGTGACGCGCGAAGAACTGATCGCCGCGATCGACGAGACGTTCTCGGATGCGACCGACAAGGATATTTCGCTGTTTTACATCAACTGCCACGGCGATTACGACGGCTCGGCCTATATCGAGCTGCACGACGGCACGCGCGTCACGGCGGCTCAGCTGGAGCTGCTGCTGCGGCGCATTCCGGGCAAGGTGGTCGTGATCATGGACTGCTGCCGCAGCGGCGGCTTCCTCTCCGACGCGGGGCGCTTCATGGGCGCTGTGCAGTCGGCCTTTTCCAGGCCGAACGGCCCGCTGACCGACGGCAAGTACATCGTGCTCACGTCGGCCGGGCCGGATCAGGACAGCTATCGCCGCTCCTTCGCTGAGGGCGACGGCGAGGAAAGCATGGCCACGATCATGGCGCGCGCGCTGTGCGAGGGCGCGGGCTGGGATCTGATCGGCAACCGCATCTGCACGCTGAAGGCCGACGCGGACAAGAACCGGCAGATCACCCTTCAGGAGATGTATCTCTACCTGAGCCGCCGCGTGATGTACTATCTCGAAGGCACGGGCGTCGAGCAGACCGTGTGCGTCTGGCCGGAGGGCGACCAGACGGTGCTGTTCGGCCGCGCGGGCTAGGGCGCGCTCTTCCATCCATCAAATCATACAGGCCGCCAGCCGACGGGCAATCGGTTGGCGGCCTGATTTTTGGGGGCGTGGGCTGGGGAACGGCGAGGCAATTCGGAATGCGGAATTGGAGGGACGGGAATGCGTGGGCGGGCGTTGGGCTGTGCCGGTTCCATTGGGGGGATGTTATTCCGCGCTGACGCGGCGATGCGCTGATCTGTTTCGCGGGATAGTGAATCGTGCGCCGGCGAGATGCTGCGTTTGGCCGGATATAGACCGGCAATGGCGTGGGGCGCGCGGTGGAACGACGGAGTGGGGGAGGATGGGGAACGCATGGACAGGAGTGGCTTTCGCTGACGGCGCAATGCTGCGTTTGGCCGGTTACAGGCCGGGATGAGCAAGACGGCGGCCGGACGCGGCCATTTACTTCCAATGCGCCGCAAGAGAGCCGCCGCATCCAAACAAACAGTCTGTAAAATCGCCCAATGCGATTGACAGGAATATTTCGCCATGATAAAATAATGCCATGGGGCTGGAAAACAGCTCCATGGCATGTTAGGAATCGGATGGCGCTTGGCTTTTCACCTCTGTGCAAATACCAACAAACGCAAAAACGAAAGACCTAACCGGCTCTGATTTATGGCCGGTCAGGTCGAGCTGTATAACGGGGATAACATAAAAATACTTTCGTCTGCTGCGTTTGGCGGCAGCAAGCGGAACCGGCCCAGCCGGTCATGACGTCCTCTCTATCATGTATATGTTTGCATCGTCAGCCTACAAGCTGAGCAAGGATATACACGGCTCTGAGTGCAGGCCTGCGCCCGAGGGCAAGAGAAACAATCGTCGGAAACGTCGATAAGGACCGTTAAAGCAAAGCCGCCATCCAGCGCCAACTGGTAGCGGCTTTGCTTCTTTTCTGAACTATTAATCAGAGGGGAAGAGCCATCCGAAAAGCGCCATCCCTTCATGTTCACATCATAGCACGGCGCACTGCGACTTGTCAAGGCTGCGCCGTGTTTTTTGAGAAACCGCCGCAGCGCCTTGGACAGCCAGGCGCACAACACGGCGCGTGCGACGCTTTCCAGGAGAGTATGCTGAATCCGCTTTCCTCAATCGGAAGAGCGGCGTTCCTGCCGGAGCCTGGAAAAGCGCGAGTAAGGTTCTTCCCATCCGCGCCGCCGAACCCCGCGCGCACAAGCGCCCGTGCCGGAGCTGAAACCGGCCAGACGCAACGTCGCGCCGGCGTACAATTCGCGATCCCACGAAACAGATCAGCGCATCGCCGCGTCAGCGCGGAATAGCACCCCCAATGGAACCGGCTCAGCCTGCCGTCTCCGCACTATCGGAGACTTGACCGGCTCCAATTTATGGCCGGTCAAGTCGTGTGGTATTGCGCGGCAGCAAGCGGAAGCGGGCACTGCCCGCCGCGGCAGTAAGTGGAAGCGGGCACTGCCCGCCGCGGCAGCAAGTGGAAACGGGCACTGCCCGCCGCGGCAGCAAACGGAAGCCGCACTGCGGCACTATCGGAGACTTGACCGGCTCCAATTTATGGCCGGTCAAGTCGTGTGGTATTGCGCGGCAGCAAGTGGAAACGGGCACTGCCCGCACTACGAAAGGAGTTTTTTGATACCATGGAACCCGTCTATGTTACAGGCCACAAAAATCCGGATACCGACTCGATCGTCTCGGCAATGGCCTATGCTGCGCTCA
Source organism: uncultured Clostridia bacterium (assembly GCA_934631025.1). Classification (GTDB taxonomy): domain Bacteria; phylum Bacillota; class Clostridia; order Christensenellales; family Aristaeellaceae; genus Firm-10. Next base: position 2,931 of record CAKTXR010000088.1, on the reverse strand, counting down.
AGAACGCGCTGGGCGAGCGCGAATACGTCGCCGCGCGGCTGGGCGAAATCAGCGATGAGACGCAGCTCGTGCTGAAGAAATTCGGCTTCGAGCCGCCCATGCGCATACACACCGTGCGCACTCAGGTGCGCGATCTCGATTTCGACACACCGCCCGCGCTGTCGGCCGGCGTAACCGTCGGGCGCGCGTGGGACGTGCTGCGCGAGAAGCCCGCGCTCTCCGCGCTGCCCGTCACCGACGAGGACGGCAGGCTCTACGGCATGCTCACCCCCGGCGACATCGCCGCCTACGACATGAGCTCCATCAGCGCGCCCGCCGTCGAGGAGCTGCCGCTGTTCAACCTCCTGAGCGTGCTCGAGGGGCGCATCCTCAACGAGGCGGGCAATCTGATCGACACGATCTCGGGCGAGCCGGTCATCGCGCTGCCCCGCGCGCACGACGCGCCGATCTTCACGCGGCCGGACTGCATACTGCTCTGCGGCCAGCAGAACGACGTGATCAAATCGGCGCTCGAGGCGGGCGTGAAGTGCGTGATCCTTTGCCAGGCCGAGCTGAGCGAGGAGCTGCGCGACGCGGCGAACGAAACCTGCGTCATATCCACGCCGCACGACGCGGTGCGGGCGGCGCGCCTGCTCTACCACGCGCTGCCGGTCAAGCGCATATGCAGCCGCGGCGAGATCTCGAGCTTCCATCTGGACGACTTTATCGACGACGTGCGCGAGGTGGTTCTGCAAAGCCGCTTCCGCAGCTACCCGATCCTCGACGAGAACGAGCGCGTGGTCGGCACGCTGTCGCGCTATCACCTGCTGCGGCCGCGGCGCAAGCGCGTCGTGCTGATGGACCACAACGAGAAGGCGCAGTCGGTGCCCGGGCTGGATCAGGCGGAGATTCTCGCCATCGTCGATCACCACAGGCTGGCCGACATACAGACCGGCGGGCCGATCTACTTCCGCAACGAGCCGGTGGGCAGCACGACGACCATCGTCGCCGAGATGTATCAGGAGAAGGGGCTCATGCCCACCGAAAAGCTGGCGGGGCTGATGGCCTCGGCGATCGTCTCCGACACGGTGATGTTCAAGTCGCCCACCTGCACGGAGCGCGACCGGCGCATGGCCGAGCGGCTGGCGCGCGTGGCGAACGTCTCGCTGGACGATCTGGGGCGCGACATTTTCGCCGCCTCCTCCTCGGACGCCAAGCCCGCGTCCGAGCTGCTGTTCTCCGATTTCAAGGAGTTTCACATCGCCGGCCACAATCTGGGCATCGGCCAGATCACCTGCCTGAACAGCGAGCACATCCTCGAGCGCGCGGACGAGTTCCTCGCGATCATGCGCGACACAGTGGCCAAGCGCGGCTACGACATGATGCTGCTGATGCTGACCGACGTGCTGCGCGAGGGCACGCAGCTGCTCTTCCTCGGCGACGCGGACACCATCCGGCAGGCGTTCAACGTCGAGGTAACCGGCAACACCTGCTTCCTGCCGCACATCCTCTCGCGCAAAAAGCAGATTGTACCGATGCTCTCGGTCCTCTGGGGCTAACCGCAGTGCGGTTTCCACACCGCTTCGCGCACGGTCGGCAGTGCCGACATCCACACCGCTTCGCGCGTGCAACCCGGCCGCAGTGCGGCTTCCACTTGCTGCCGCGCAATGTAACACGACTTGCCAAACCATAAATTGGAGTTTGGCAAGTCTCCGATAGAGCGAGTAGGTAACATCGATATACAGCCCGACCCGCCCGAGCATAAATTGGACTCGGGCGGGTCTTTCCGTGTACCCGAGTGTTGCGCAGCGTAAATACGGCAATTCGGGATAGCAATTACTGCGAGGTTTGGCAAAGCGCACATGGCCGTATCCTGTATTGGAAAAATCCCTTGATAAACGCTGCTGAAACTGCTATACTAAACATAAGGAGGCGGTGAAAATGCCGGAGTTGAGCCGATTTGCGGGCATCATTATCAAGATGCTCTTTAATGATACTGTGCAACACAATAAGCCGCACGTTCATGTTTATTATGGCGAGTATCAGGCGTCCGTCGGCATAGACGGAGAGCTGCTGGCCGGCTCTCTGCCGGTAAAGCAGTTGAAGATGGTTGTGGGCTGGCTGGCTCTGCACGAGGAGGAAGCCTACGCCGCGTGGAACAAGGCCGTTCGCGGCGAGCAGTTTGAAAAGATCAAGCCCCTGAGCTAAGGAGGAGAATCATGTATATTGCAAACGGAATTGCCTATGCCGGCGCGAGGATGCAGGAGACGGCTGTGCGCGCTGTCAAACCGCTGGACGATATGATGATGATCGTCACATTCAGCTCCGGCGAAAAGCGCCTGTATGATGCGACGCAGCTTCTCGCGTTTCCCGCATTTCAGCCGCTGAAGGACGAGAAGATTTTCAAAAACGCAAAGGTCGAATACGGCGTTGTAACGTGGAACGACGGCGAAATCGATATTGCCCCCGAAACCATGTATGAGAACAGCTACGAATACCCGGAAATACAGGCTTTATAAGCGGGCGAAGCCCGCCGTCGCCCAGGTATAATGGAGACCTCCCCGGCTTCAATTTATGGCCGGGCAGGTCGAGCTGTATAACAGGGATAACATAAAAATGCAAATGTCTGTTACGTTCGGCGGCAGCAAGCGGAACCGGCACAGCCGGTCATGAGTGATTTTGAGATGTTTTCGCAGTTCATGATGGTTTTTTCCCTGGAGATTGCCGCTGTAACAATCGGCTGCGCCATTGGTAGGAAAAAATGACGATATAAGTTAAGCCGCCATCCGGTTGTACGCCGGTTGGCGGCTTAACTCTTCGATTCTTTTTATTCGAGGGGAAGAAGCCGTGTCAAAAGCGTCATCCCTTCATGCCAACATTATAGCACGGCGCGGCCTGCTTTGTCAAGCTGCGCCGTGCTTTTTTCTTGCGTCATAAACGCCGCGGCGGCAG
>CAKTXR010000087.1 GCA_934631025.1 uncultured Clostridia bacterium | reverse complement strand
GCTGATCGGCGAGGGCTATGACGTGAAGCTGAGCGAGGTTCACGGCATGAGCCAGCGCGGCGGCAGCGTCGTGACCTACGTCAAGTTCGGCGAGAAGGTGTATTCTCCCATCATCGGCAAGGGCGAAGCCGACATCATACTGGCCTTCGAGCTGCTCGAAGCCTATCGGGCGCTGCCGTATCTGCGCGCGGGCGGCAAGATCCTCGTCAACGCGCAGCAGATCAACCCCATGCCCGTCGTGACCGGCGCGGCAGAGTATCCGCAGACGATTGTCGACAAGATGAGCGCTCAGGCCGACGTGAAGGCGATCAACGCGCTGGCGCTGGCCAAGATCGCGGGAAACGCCAAGGCGGTCAACGTGGTGCTGATCGGTCTGCTGGCCAAGAGCACGGATATTCCGTATGAAAAGTGGGTCGCGGCGATCAAATCCACCGTACCGGAAAAATTGCTCAGCGTTAACCTCAGCGCATTTGATATGGGCTACAATCAACTGTAAAATAGAACAGGAGCGAATGACGGCAGGTCGGTTTGACTTTGCCGTTATTTGCAATCACATAAAATTCGAGCCGTCTGGCATGGAGGAACAAAAGCCTATGGCCTATTATCAGGAGAGCGTCGAGCGGATGTCGCGCGAGGCGCTCAGAAAGCTGCAAAGCGAGCGGCTGGTCAAGCAGGTCAAGCAGATGTACGAGCGCGTGGAGTGCTTCAGGAAGCGCATGGATGAGCTGAATCTCAGGCCGGAGGACATTCACGGCCTTGAGGATCTGCCGCGCCTGCCGTTTTCCTACAAAAAGGACTTGCGCGACTATTATCCCTACGGGCTGTTCGCCGAGCCGCTGAAGAACATCGTGCGCGTCCATGCGTCCTCGGGCACGACGGGCAAGCGCATCGTCGTGGGCTACACGCGGGACGATCTGGAGATGTGGGCGGACTGCATCGCGCGGATGCTCACGGCGATCGGTGTGGGCGCGGAGGACGTCGTGCAGGTGGCGTTCGGCTACGGCCTGTTCACCGGCGGCTTTGGCGCGCACGCGGGCGCGGAACGCGTCGGCGCGACGGTCGTGCCGATTTCCGCAGGCAACACGGCGCTGCAAATCCAGACGATGATTGATTTCAAATCAACGGTGCTGTGCTGCACGCCGTCCTACGCCATGTATCTGGGCGAGGAAATCGAAAAGATGGGCGTGAAGGATCAGCTGAGTCTCAAATGCGGCATATTCGGCGCGGAGCCGTGGACGGAGAGTATGCGCGCGCAGATCGAGGAAAAGCTGGGCATCAAGGCGTACGACATCTACGGCCTGTCCGAGATCATGGGGCCGGGCGTGTCCTATGAGTGCGAATGCCAGGCGGGGATGCACGTCAACGAGGACAACTTCATTCCCGAGATCATCGATCCCGATACCGGCGAGGTGCTGCCCGAGGGAGCGACGGGCGAGCTGGTCTTTACGACGCTGACCAAGCAGGGCTTCCCGCTCATCCGCTACCGCACGCGCGACATCTGCTCGCTCAACTACGAGCCGTGCGCCTGCGGCCGCACGCACATCCGCATGAATAAGCCGAGCGGGCGCAGCGACGATATGCTGATTATCCGCGGCGTGAACGTGTTCCCCTCGCAGATCGAGGAGGTGCTGCTCAAGGTCAGCGTGGGCGACATTACGCCCAACTATCAGATCATCGTCGACCGCGTGAACAACAACGACACCTTCGACGTTAACGTCGAGATGAGCGAGCAGCTCTTCGCCGACGATGTGAAGTCCATCGAAAAGATCGAAAAGCAGATCACCGCCGAGCTGCGCAGCATGCTGGGCATCGGCGCGAAGGTGCATCTGGTCAATCCCAAGAGCATCGAACGCAGCGAGGGCAAGGCCAAACGCGTCGTCGACCGGCGCAAGCTGTAAAATAGCCAGTAAAAAGGAAAGGGGAGAGTCCGCATGATCATCAAGCAACTGTCCGTATTTCTGGAAAACAAAAAGGGCCGTCTGGCCGCGGTCATGAGCGAGCTGGCCAGACACAACATCGACGTGAGCGCGCTGTCTCTGGCGGACACGACCGATTTCGGCGTGCTGCGCCTGATCGTCAACCGGCCGGAGGAGGCCAAGCGCGTGCTGACCGATTCCGGCGTGACGGTACGCATCACCGACATGGTGGCCACGGTCATGGCCGATCGTCCCGGCGGTGCGGCGGAGGTGGTGTCGCTGCTCTCCGACGCGGATATCGCCATCGAGTATATGTACGCCTGCACGGGCCGCGTGGGCGGCAAGGCGCTCGTGGTGATGCGCGTGGACGATATTGAAAAGGCCGAGGCGATCCTCTCGGCGGGTGGCTTTGCGGCCGAAAACCCGGAGGACGTCTATCGCATCTGACAAACCCGAACGGAGGGACACATTATGGACTATCGTTTTTCAGACCGCATGAGCACCATGCGCGGCTCGGCCATTCGCGAAATCTTCAAGTTTGCAGCCGATCCCGAGGTCATTTCTCTGGCTGGCGGCAACCCCGCGCCGGAGCTGTTCCCCAATGAAGAGCTGGCGGATATCGCCGCCGAGCTGCTCAAAAATCAGCCGGTGCTCTCGCTTCAGTACGGCGTGACTGAGGGCTATACGCCGCTGCGCGAGGCGGTGAAGGCACGGCTTAAGCGCGTCGAGCACATCGACAACGCGGGCGACGAGGTGATCATCGTCTCCGGCGGCCAGCAGGGCATCGAGCTGTCCACAAAGGCGCTGGTCAACGAGGGCGACACGGTGATCGTCGAGGAGCCGAGCTTTATTGGCGCGCTGAACGCCTTCCGCTCCTATAACGCCCATCTGGTCGGCGTAAAGATGGACGAGGACGGCATGAACATCGCCTCTCTCGAAAAAGCCGTCGCCGAAAACAAAAACGCAAAGCTGATCTACACCATTCCGACCTTCCAGAATCCCATGGGCGCGACGATGAGCCTTGAAAAGCGCAGGGCCGTCTACGAAATCGCCCGCAAAAACAACCTCATCATCATCGAGGACAACCCCTACGGCGATCTGACCTTCGACGGCACGAAGGTGCCCACGATCAAGTCCATGGACACGGACGGCCGCGTGATCTACTGTGGCTCGTTCTCGAAGATCCTCGCGCCCGGCCTGCGCATCGGCTTTGTGTGCGCCAATCAGGCCATCGTGCAGAAGATCGTCGTGGGCAAGCAGATCAGCGACGTTCACACGGCCATGCTGCCGCAGCTGCTCGCCTATGAGTATATGACGCGCTTTGATCTGGACGCGGCCATCGTCAGAATGCGCGCCAACTATGCGCACAAGTGCCACACCATGCTGGAGGCCATCGCGCGCGATTTCCCTGCGGGCGTGATGTACACGCGCCCGAACGGCGGCCTGTTTATCTGGTGCGATCTGGGCCACGGCGTGGACACGCAGGCGCTGGCGGCGACCTGCGCGGCGAACAAGGTGGTCTATGTGCCCGGCAGCACGTTCATGGTGGATATGGACAAGCCATCCAGCGCGCTGCGCCTGAACTATTCGACCATGAGCGACGAGCGCATTGCCGAGGGCATCCGCCGGCTCGGCGCGATCTTCAGCGAGGTTGTCAGATGAGCGACGATAGACCGATGAAAAGAGTGGCCGATTCCGAATCGCAACAGGTTCACGTGCTGACAATGGCGCATATGAACGGCGCGCAGCGTCTCTTCGGCGGCCAGCTCATGGCGTGGATCGACGAGGTGAGCGCGGCGGTGGCGCGGCGGCACGCGGGCTGCCATGTGACCACGGCGCTTGTGGACAAGCTGGAGTTTGACAAGGGCGCGTTCCCGAACGATGTGATCGTGCTCAGAGGTCGGCTCAACTATGTGGGCACCAGTTCTATGGAAGTCAGCGTCAAGACCTATCGCGAGGCGCTCAGCGGCGAAAGCACGCTGATCAACAGCGCCCGTCTCATCATGGTGGCGCTGGACGAAAACGGCAGACCCTGCCGCGTGCCCGGCCTGATCCTCGAAACGGATGAGGAGAAGGCCGTCTGGGAGCGCGGACAGGCGCGCGCCGAGGCGAGAAAGCAGCGGCTGCGGGAAGAGAGAGAACGCGCGCAGCAGGAAAAGTCATAAAAAAACGCCGTCCGAGAAAATATCGGACGGCGCTGTTTTATGCTTTTTCAGGCTTCGTCGGGGCGGATGCTGCGCATCATGGCGAGCGTCAGAATGCCTACGAACGCGCGGCCGAAGGACTCGACCCACATCAGCACCTGTACGTTGCCGAAGTGCAGCGCGCCGATGACCAGATCGAGGTTCGGGAACGTGCCTACGAACCATGTGCCGAACAGCACGCCGCAGAAGGCCAGCGCGTTAATGAAGATCGAATAGAACGCCAGATAGCTCACGCGGTCGGATTCGGGCATGTTGATGTAGACCACGTTGGAATAGGCCGTGTTGAGCAGCACGCCGAACGCGTGCTGGGTGAGGCGGACGATGGGCATGAGCCAGAGGTAGTTCGCGGCGGTGACAAAGGAATAGATGAACGAGGGGATCGCGTAGAGGATTGCGCCGGCGGCGAACATGGGCAGCCAGCCGTACTGCCGGATCAGCCGGTTGACCGGCTTTAGGAGGAAGAGTATGAAGAAGGGATAGAGCATATTGAGCGTAAACGTGAACGTATAGCTCACGCCGACGTTATTGAGCAGATAATAGTTGATGGACGAGGCGCTCGTATCGACGAAGAACGTCCACAGGCCCATCAGCAGCAGCGTGTACATGAATTTCGGATGAGAAAAGGGCTTTGTGAAGATGTCGCTGAAGCGCACCTTGTCGCCCGATTTTTCGTAGGGGTATTCCGCCGGCTGGAGCAGAAACCAGAGCTCCAGCAGCGCCAGAGCAAATGCCGCCAGGCGCAGTATGATGATGATCGTGTAGGCGTAGGGCGAGGAGGAAAACGCGTCGGCCACAAGGCTCGATATGAGCGCCGTGCCCAGCGCGATGAAATTGGAGATCATCGAGCTGGTGGAGAAATACTCGGCGCGTACATTGTTGGGAATGAAGTTGATATGCCACGCCGAATAGCCGCCCGCAAAGAGCGCGTTGGTGATGTTGGCGGCGAATATCAGTATGGCAAAGCAGAGCGTGCGCAGATCGGGATCGGTAACGAGAAACGGCATGACCGTCGTGCCGAAGATCGTCAGCAGATAGTAGACGAGCCGCCCGCCGAAGAGTACCCAGCGCCTTTTCGGAAAGCGCTCGAGTATGCTGGGCGCAAATACGGCGAAGCAGTTGGCGATATAGGGCACAAAGGAAATGATGCCGATCTTGACCAGATCGATGCCGTTGTGCATCAGAAAGCTGGTGTAGAACAGGCCGCCGGTCAGCCAGCCGATGATGCCGGACAGGATCGACGAGGCCAGCATGACGCTGCGTCCCTTGGCCTTTTCGTCGTGGAGATTAAAGAGACGATAGAGACTGGAATCCTTATAATGAAGGTGTTTCACGGTAGCCATCCCCCTGCGGCTTTGGTATTCGCTGTTTTATGAGAATCCGTCTCATTATAGCATTGAACCGCCCCATTTGTCACCCCTTGGCGCAAAGAAAATTTTGCTTTGCAAAATCCTGTGGTCTGAAAATCCCGCCGAACGAAACGAACGGCGGGATGAAGGACGATTGAAGCGTCAGGCGCGGACGATCAGCGCGCCGTAGGGCAGCAGCTCGAGCACGGGCCTGCCGTTTTCAAAGCTCAGATTGCCGCCGCGGCTGAGGATGGTCGCTGCGGCGAAATCGTCGATATCGGCCTCGACGGCGCACTTGACCGGCTCCTTGCTGAAGCTGACGAACACGAAGATCTGTCCGTCCTCATATTCGGAGAAGCGGCGGAAGGCGAACACCTTTTCCGGCTCGCCGGTGGGCACGAGCGCCATGTCGCCCTCGGTGAGCAGCTCTTCGCCGTGGCGCAGCGCGATCAGCTCGGTGACGAGCGCCAGACGATCCTGACCGCGCTCAGTCAGCGCCTGCGCCCAGTCGATGGTGAAGCCCGGATTGAGCGCGGGGCTGGCAAACAGGCTGTGGCGGCGGCCGTCGCCGATTTCGTCGCCGTTATAGAGCAGCGGCACGCCGTCTATGGTCATGTTCATGATCAGCACGTTATCGATCTGCCGCTTGTCCAGCACGCGCTCGAAGCGGTGACCGTAATCGTCGCTGGCCAGATCGTGGTTGTCGTAGTGGCGGGTCATCAGCGCGCCTTCGGGCAGCCGCTCGCGATCCTCCAGCCATGTTGTGCTCAGCGTGGAGACGGGCTTGCCGCTGAGCAGCATATTGCGCAGCGTGCTCGCCCAGTGGAAGCCGTAGAGCACGTCGAAGGCGTTCACCATGGAGGCGGCGCTGAAGCCCTCGTTGAGCATGATGACGTCCGGATTGATTTTGTCAAGGCGGCGGCGCGCTTCCTCCCAGAAATCGAGCGGGATGCCGTCGCCCACGTCGGTGCGATAGCCGTCCGCGTCGAAATCATTCACATAATAGGCCATGTTGTCGAAGAGATATTCGCGCAGCGCGGGATTGTCAAAGTTCAGCTTCGGGAAATGCCACTGGCCGTTGATGATTGAGCCGTCCTCATTGCGCATGACGAAATCGGGATGCTCGTCGATCAGGGCGGCGGTCGGGCCGCAGTGGAAATACACCAGATCAAGCATGACCTTCATGCCCAGCCCGTGCGCGCGGCGGATGAAGCGCTTGAGGTCGTCGTCGGTGCCGTATTCCGGCTCGACGTGATAGTAATCGCTGATGCGGTAGGGGTTCTTCGGGTTGTTGCAGCCGCTCGCCTTCTGGCGGTCGCTCCAGAATTCGGGGTTGTCGTCGGGATCGTGTACGCAGATGGGGCAGAGATAGACAATGTCGATCCCCAGCTCGGCGAGGTGGGGCAGCAGCTCGGAAGCGGCGTTCAGCGTGCCCTCGGGCGTGAAGGCGCGCAGGAACAGCTGATAGATGACGCTCTTATGCGCCGCGGGAACGACGGTGCGCTGGCAGGTGAGCTTGGCCATGATGACAACACTCCTTTTTTGACTGTCGTTGTTTCAATATCACTTTAACACAAACCGAGCGCGGCGTAAACAACTATATTCTGTTTTTTCGCAACTATATTATGTTTTTTGTCGTTTGGCGCGCCGGTTGGGATTGTAATTTCACACGGCATCCGCTATAATAGGAGACGCGCTGGTGCGGGCGAAAAAACGCCCCTTCAAACGAAAGGAGAAAACAGATCATGAGAAAGATAGGCGTTCAGACCGGCTCGATTCTCGACAACGTGGGGATCGACGAGGGCTTTCGGCTGATTCACGAGGCCGGCTTTGACTGCGTGGATTTCAACATCGATCACTGCATGAGCGGAAAAGAGATCGTCAGCGGTGAGTTTTCCGGCTTCTTCGATCAGGAGATGGAGAAGATTCTGGAGGCGATCTGCCCGTACAAAGAGGCGGCCGCCAAATACGGCGTGACGTTCGGACAGGCGCACGCGCCGTTCCCGACCTACGTCAAGGACAAGCCCTACAGTAACGAAAAGGTGCTGGACGCGCTCAAGAAGTGCCTGGCCATCTGCGCCTATGTGGACTGTCCGCATATGATCGTGCATCCGGCGTTTTTCGATTACAACAACCGCATGGATCCCGACGACGAGTGGGACGCGAACATCAAGCTCTATTCCGCGCTCATTCCCGACATCAAGAAATACCATGTGACAGTCTGTCTGGAGAACATGTTCACCTACAATTCCAACGGCCGCAAGGTGTACGAGGCCATCTGCTCCGACATGAACGAGGCCGCCGCCTACATCGACGAGCTGAACGACATGGCGGGCGAAAAGTGCTTTGCCTTCTGCCTGGACACCGGCCACGCGCTGCTGCTGGGCAAGGACATCTACACGGCGATCATGCAGATCGGCGAGCGCCTTGAGACGCTGCACATTCACGACAACGACGGCAAGGCCGATCAGCACTTTACGCCGTACATGGGCTGTCTGGACTGGAATCGCTTTATCAAGGGCCTGCGCGACGTGGGCTATCAGGGCGCGCTGAGCTTTGAAACGTTCAATACGCTCAATGTGTTCGATCTTGAGCTGATGCCCGAGGTGCTCAAGCTGATCGGCGCGACCGGCCGGATGTTCGCCCGCCGCATCGACGCGGAATAATCGCATACAAAAAAGCATCCGCACGAACCGTATCGGCTTGCGCGGATGTTTTTATGCTTATTCAGCCTTGGCCTCGCAGTAAATGCAGCGGTAAATGCGCGCCTTGGGATTGGTCAGCTTGAAGATCTGGGGCAGCTCCTGCTCGATGGACGTGATGCAGCGGGGGTTCTTGCACTTGAGCGGGCCCTGCACGCGCTCGGGCAGCGTCAGGTGCTTCTTCTCGACGCGCACGCCGTCCCGGATGATGTTGACGGTGATACCCGGGTCGATGTAGCCGATGACGTCCCAGTCGAGGTCCAGAATTCGGTCGATTTTAATGATATCCTTGCGGCCCAGCTTGCGGCTCGGGACGTTCTTCAGCAGTGCCACGGTGC
>CAKTXR010000086.1 GCA_934631025.1 uncultured Clostridia bacterium | reverse complement strand
GGAGCCGACCACGCCCAGCAGGATCGGGATGATCTTGATCATGCCCTTGCCCCAGATGTTGCAGACCACGACGATGGCGACGGCCAGAATGGCGATCCACCAGTTGGCGGCGCAGTTGTTGATGGCAGAGTTGGCCAGCGTCATGCCGATGCAGATGATGATCGGGCCGGTGACGATGGGCGGGAAGAAGCGCATGACCTTCTGCGCGCCGAACGCCTTGAACAGTGCGGCCAGCAGCAGGTAGATCAGGCCGGCGGCCATGACGCCCACGCAGGCGTAGGGGATCCAGTTCATCGCGGTCTGGTTCTCAAACAGCTTGTTGACCGCGGCGTAGCCGCCGATGAACGCGAAGGAAGAGCCGAGGAAGGCGGGCACCTTGCCCTTGGTCAGGAAGTGGAAGAGCAGCGTGCCGAGGCCGGCGAACAGCAGCGTCGCAGCAACGGGAAGGCCGGTCAGAATCGGAACCAGAATGGTCGCGCCGAACATGGCGAACATGTGCTGGAAGCCCAGCAGCATCATCTTGGGATAACCCAGCTGTCTGGCGTCGCGAATGGCAGTGTCCTTGGTCATGGTCATCGTCTCCTCTTTATATGTTGAAAAGTGCTATGGAAACCGTTCTTTGGGGTGCGTCAGTCCAGCTGATAGAGCGTGACGCTGTTTTCTCCGTCGAAGGCGTTTACCTTGACGGCGATCACTTCTTCGGAGGATGTGGGAACGTTCTTGCCGACGAAATCGGGGCGGATGGGCAGCTCGCGGTGGCCTCGGTCGATCAGCACGGCCAGCTGGATCCGCTGCGCCCGTCCCTGATCCATCAGGGCGTCCAGCGCGGCGCGGATTGTGCGGCCGGTGTAGATCACGTCGTCCACCAGCACAACCGTCTTGCCTTCCAGCCTGAAGGGCAGGCTGTTGCCCAGCACCTCGGGCTGTTCGGCGCGCAGGGAGAGGTCGTCGCGGTAAAAGGCGATGTCCAGCACGCCCACGGGAATGGGATCGCAGCTGTCGATCTCGGCGATGAGGCGGCTCAACTGCTCGGCCAGCGGAACACCGCGCCGGCGAACGCCGACCAGCACCAGATTGTCCGTGCCCTTGTTGCGCTCGACGATCTCGTGGCCGATGCGCATCAGGGCGCGCTGCATGGCGCATTCGTCCATGATCTGCGCTTTGAGAAGCATATCGCGCTTGCTCCTTTCGGGCAAAAATAAAACCTGTGCGTCCTTTACAGGGAGGCACAGGTGAAAAAAGGCCATGAAAATTCCGCTCACCTTGCCAGCCTCACAGGACTGAATTAAAGGGCGCCATTTCTTTGATCCGTGTGGGAGTATAGCACGTCCGCCTTGCCTGAATAAAGGGATGAAATGTGATTTTGACGTTACGTTTGTGAAAACTGTCTTTCCGGGGCAAGCGGTGAATAATTTGCCGCGCGCCGGTCACATTGAAGAGCGAAGGGAGATGAGAAACGATGCTCCATATCGTGTCCCGCTATGTGGGAGAAAAGAAGGTCACCGATCGCCAGCTGCGCGACACGCCCGTTTCGTCGCCGCGCATCGACGAAATCCTTGCGCGCGTTCTGAGCCGCAGACCGTGAAGAAATACGCCGCGCTCTACATCCGCGTGTCCACCGACGCGCAGTTCGAGGAAGGATATTCGGTCGACGCGCAGAAGGATATGCTCGAAGGCTACTGCCGCAGCCGGGGCTGGAAGGACTATCGGTTCTATATAGACGGCGGCTTTACCGGCAGCAACATCGACCGCCCGCAGATGCAGCGGCTCATAGAGGACGTACGCGCCGGAGAGATCGCGCAGGTGGTGGTTTACAAGCTCGACCGGCTCTCGCGCAGCCAGAAGGACACGCTCTATCTCATCGAGGACGTTTTCAATCCCGCCGGCGTGGGCTTCACCTCGATGAACGAAAACCTCGACACCGGCACGCCCATGGGCCGCGCGATGCTGGGCATTATGTCTGCGTTCGCGCAGCTGGAGCGCGAAACCATCCGAGAACGCACGCGCATGGGGATGCGGGAACGCGTGCGCGGCGGGCTGTGGATGGGCGGCGGCCGTCCGCCGTTCGGCTATGATTACGACAGCGCGTCCGGCCATCTGACGCCCAACGCCGACGCGGCCACGGTGCGGCTGATCTATCGGCTGTATTTGCAGGGACTGTCCGCGGCGCGCATCGCGCAGATGACCGGCTTTCACGACGACAAGCCCGTGCGCGACATTCTCACGCGCAAATCGTATACCGGCGTGATTGAGTATAACGGCGCTGAATATGAAGGAAAGCACGAGGCCATCATCGATCAAACGCTCTTTGACCGCGTTCAGGCGGCGATGAAGCGGCGCTCTGCGGCGCGCAGCTTTTCAAGCGGCCATCTGCTCACGGGGCTGGTGTACTGCGGGCGGTGCGGCGCGCGGATGCGCTATCAGAAATGGGGCAATAAGGGATACAAGCTCACCTGCTATTCCCAGCAGAGCAGCAAGAAATACCTGATCCGCGACGAAAACTGCGACAATCCGAAGGTCTGGGCGGACGAAGCCGAGGCGGCGGTGGTCGGCGATTTCCTCTCCCGCGCGCTCAAGATGGACGAAGCGGACGCGCCCGCGCCGGAATCGAACGAAGCGCCGCTCGAAGCGAAGATCCAAGAGACGCAGCGGCGCATCAAGCGGCTCTACGCGCTCTATGCCGCCGCCGAGGACGATCTGCTCGCCGAGAGCATTGAGGAGCAAAAGCGCCTGCTTGAAACGTTCAAGAATCAGGCCGAGGACGAAGCGGCGCAGAACCGGCAGGCGCAGGCGCACAAAAGCCGCCGCGAGCGCTATCGCCATCTGGCCGAAGCGTGGGAGGACATGACGAACGACGAGAGAAGAAGCGTCGTACAGGAGCTGATCGAGCGCGTGGAGATCGACGGCGACGCGGTCACGGTGCGTTACCGGCTGTAGAAGCGCCTTTTCGACAACAGACGGCCATGCCCATGATTGTCGGCGAAATCCGCCGCTATCTGCGCGACAACAACCCCATCCGCGTCAGCCGTTCGCTGCGGGATCTGGCCTACAGGGCGCTCAGGGCGCGCGAAAGCCTGACCTATCAGCTGGGGCGCGAGCCGGAAATCGCCGAAATCGCGCGGGAAATCGGTGAGGAGCCGGAAAACGTCGGCTTTGCGATGGACGCGATACAGGACCCCGTGTCGCTGTTCGAGCCGATCTATCAGGAGGGCGGCGATCCCATCTGCGTGATGGATCAGGTGCGCGACGATCGCGTCGACGCGGACGACTGGGTGCGCGATCTGGCGCTCAAGCAGGCCATGACGCGCCTGAGCGAGCGCGAGGCGGGCATCATCGAGCGGCGCTATTTCGAGGGGCGCACGCAGATGGAGGTGGCCGAGGAAATCGGCATTTCGCAGGCACAGGTTTCCAGGCTGGAAAAGGCGGCGCTGCGGCAGATGAAGAAATACGTCTGACAAGCGCCCGCTTCTTTTTGGCGTTTCTTTTCGGGCGGCTTTGACGGGACGGACGCATATAATTGAGGGGGAGGTGAAAACGATGACCTTTTCCGAACTGCGCGATAAGGAAGTCATCAACATCTGCGACGGCAAGCGCTACGGCCATCCCATCGATCTGGAGCTGAGCGAGCAGGCCTGCGCCGTCGCGCTGATCGTACCCTGCCAGACCGGCTGGAAAAGCGTGCTCAAAAGCGTGCGCGAGGGCTTCGTCATTCCGTGGAATCGGGTGCGGCGCATCGGCGACGACGTGATCCTCGTCGAGCTGGATCAGGCCTGTCAGAGCGAGCGTTAACGATCACAAAACCCCGTCAGAGCCTCGTCCCGCACCGCTTCAGGGCGGATTCGGGGCGTTTTTTTAGTCGAAATGATCGCTAATTTCTTTTTGAATTGTGAATCATTCACGAATCCACTGTAAACTACTTGACAGAATGAACGGTTAACTGTAAAATGTAAACAGGCTTGCTGTATGGGGGACATCGAATGAAATGTATTTACTGCGGGTGTGAGGAAAGTCGGGTCGTCGATTCGCGTTCTACGGAGGATGGAAACGCCATTCGCCGCCGCCGCGAGTGCGAGGGCTGCGGCCGCCGCTTCACCACCTATGAGAAAATCGACAGCGTTCCGCTGATGGTCGTCAAGAAGGACAAACGGCGCGAACCGTTCGACTCCGGCAAGCTGCGGCAGGGCATCATGAAGGCCTGCGAGAAGCGCCCCGTTTCGGTGGCCGACATCGACAAGCTCACGCGCTCGATCGAGATGAAGGCCTACGCCTCGGAGCAGGAAGTGACCAGCGAGCAGATCGGCGAGATGGTCATGGAGGGGCTTAAAGATCTCGACGAGGTGTCCTATGTCCGCTTCGCTTCCGTCTACCGGCAGTTTGCAGATCTGCAAAACTTCCAGGAGGAGCTTAACAGGCTGCTCGGGAGCCGGAAACAGTAACAGAGATTCGGCGGCGCGCCCATGCGCCAATGTTTCATAGCTTTTTCCCAGTATAAAAAGAAAGAGGAGATGCACATGGCAAACGAACTCATTCTGGCCGTCGACGACGAGGCTCATATCCTTGAACTGCTTACTTTCAATCTCGAGGCGTCCGGTTATCGAGTTGTGACCGCCGCCAACGGCGAAGACGCGCTGGTTGTCTGCGCTCACGAGCGTCCGGCCATGATCCTTCTGGACATCATGCTGCCCGGTATCGACGGCGTGGAGGTTTGCCGCCGCCTGAAGAGCACGTCTACGACGAGCGATATTCCGATCATCATGCTGACCGCCAAGGGCGACGAGGTGGACAAGATCCTCGGTCTGGAGATGGGCGCGGACGATTACATCACCAAGCCCTTCAGCGTGCGCGAACTGATCGCCCGCGTCAAGGCTCTGCTGCGCCGCGCCGCGCCGCAGAACGAGGAAGAGGGCATACTGCACGTCGGCGGCCTGACCATCGACGTGGGCAACTACGAGGCCTTCCGCAACGGCGAAAAGCTCTCCCTGACCCTCAAGGAATTCGAGCTGCTCAAGCTGCTGGTCATCAGCCGCGGCAAGGTGCTCACGCGCGACTTCCTGCTCGACCGCATCTGGGGCTACGAGTTCTACGGCGAGACCCGCACGGTCGACGTTCACATCCGCCACATCCGTCAGAAGCTGGGCGACGACGCGCACTACATCGAAACCATCCGCGGCGTGGGCTACAAGTTCAACGACAGACAGGAGAATCGCATATGAGGAGAAAGGTTGCCTTTACCGCAACCTGCGTCTCTCTCCTTTGCAGCATCGCCTTTGTCGTCGTGTACGCTCAGGCGACGCTGAATAATCTGACCGCAATCGCAACGGAGAATCTGTTGCATATATGCCGCATGTCCGCAGAATATCTGGACACTGCGGCATTTTCAACATTCGACGATGCTGAGAACGCTCGGCTGAAGGAGATGGCGCAGGGCGCCGGCGTCGGGCTGGCCGTCATGGACGCCGACGGAAAGCTGCTCTTTAATTCACGCGTGATGAACGACGACGCGCAGAAGGCCGGCGACGTGGAGCTGGCGCGCGCCAACGGTTCGGGTACGGACACAATCGAATACGGCAACACGCGCGCGACGTTCGCCTCCGTGCTGAGCGAGCGCGGCTGGGTGGTGCGCGTCTGGACGAAGGCGCCCACCTACGCACAGGTGCTCGAGGGGCATTTCGGCCGATTTGCGTTTATCGCCGTCGTGCTGATCGTGCTGTGCTATCTGCTCACCGATCTCTCCGTGCGGGAGAGCGATCAGCTCGTTCAGGGCATGGAGGGGCTGTTCGAGGCCTTCGCCGAGGGGCGCTTTGACGCGCGCGTCGAGCTGTACGGCCATCTTGCGCCGCGTGTGGAGAAGATCAACGCCAACGCCGCGCGCATTAACGAGCAGCTCACGCGCCAGAGCAGCCGCAATCAGGCGCTGAGCGTGGTCATGAATCAGATGCAGAACGGCCTGCTTGCCGTCAACAGCGATTATGAGGTCATCCTGATGACCTCCGTGGCCAAGACGCGGCTGGGCGTTCACGAGCCGTGCGAGGGCAAAAAGATCGGCGAGATCAGCAAGGACGTCAATCTCGAGCCGCTCTTCAGCGAGGCCATGACGCAGGACGGCGTATACACCGGCGAAATCGCTGTGCGCGAGGGCACGACCGGCCGCGCCCGCACGCCGCTGCGGCTCTACATCTCCCCGATGAAGCGCGACGGCCAGATCGTCGGCGCGGTGGCCATGATCGAGGACATCACCGAGCTGCGCAAGCTCGAGCAGATGCGCACCGACTTCACCGCCAACGTGTCCCACGAGCTGAAAACGCCGCTGACCTCCATCCGCGGCTTTGTCGAGACGCTGCAGGCCGGCGCGATCAACAACCCCGAAATGGCGCAGAAGTTCCTCAACATCATCATGATGGAAGCCAACCGCCTCACGCGGCTGGTCAACGACATACTGTCCATCTCCAAGCTGGAATCGGGCGACACCGAGGTCAGTCTGGGGCGGCTCAGGCTGGACAAGATGGCTGACGACGTGTGCGAGATGCTCAAGATTCACGCTAAGGAAAAGCAGGTCGATCTGAGCATCAACGAAAACGGCGAGCCGATCTACGTCTGGGGCAACAACGACCGCGTGGAGCAGCTGCTCATCAATCTGATCGAGAACGCCATCAAGTACAACCAGCCGGGCGGCACTGTGCGCGTGTCGGTCTACGGCACGGAGAAAAACGCCTATCTGCTGGTCAGCGATACCGGCATAGGCATCGCCGAAGAGCACATCCCGCGCCTGTTCGAGCGCTTCTACCGCGTCGACAAGGGTCGTTCCCGCTCTATGGGCGGCACGGGTCTGGGTCTGGCGATCGTCAAGCACATCGTGGTCAGCATGGGCGGCACCATCGAGGTTCACTCGAAACTGGGCGAAGGCACGGAGTTCTCCGTCACGCTGCCCCGCTACACGAGCACGCCCGCCGAGGAGGAAGCCACGGCGGACGATTACAGCGAGGAGGCATAAAAAATGCAATACAGGCATTTCCCCGGCACCGACGTCACCGCGTCCACGCTGGGCTTCGGCTGCATGAGATTCCCCACGCGCGAAACCGGCGAGATCGACCGCGAGCGCGCCGTCAATATGCTCCATCACGCCATAGACAGCGGCGTGACATACATCGATACGGCCTATCCCTATCATGGCGGCGAGAGCGAAACGGTCGTCGGCGAAGCGCTTTCGGGCGGCTGGCGCGAGAAGGTCACTCTGACCACCAAGCTGCCGCTGTGGAAGGTCGAAAAGTACGAGGACATGGAGAATATCCTCGACGAACAGCTGACCAAGCTGCGCACCGATCATGTGGACTTCTATCTGCTGCACGCCATGCGTGCCGAAACCTATCGCAAAATGCGCGATCTGGGCGCGTATAAGTTCCTTGACGACATGGTGAAGAAGGGCAAAATTCGTTATCCCGGCTTCTCCTTCCACGATAACGCCGATATTTTCGCGCAGATCGCGCAGGACTATGACTGGAAGCTCATTCAGGTGCAGATGAACCTGCTGGACGAGTTCAATCAGGCCACCTATGCCGGCGTTCAGAAATACGCGGCCGAGCGCGGTATCGGCGTGGTGGTCATGGAGCCGCTGCGCGGCGGCGCGCTGGCCCGCACAGCCCCGAAGGAAGTGCAGGCGATCTACGATGCGGCGGACGAAAAGCGCTCGCCGGTCGAGTGGGCGTTCCGCTGGCTGCTCGACAAGCCGGAATTCGTCACCATCCTCTCCGGTATGTCGACCGAGGAGCAGCTGGACGACAACCTGCGCATCTTTGACAGCGCCCAGCCGCACTGCCTGACGGACGGGCAGCGCGATATGCTTTCTCGCGTGCGCAAAGCCTACGAGCAGCGCATCCGCGTGGGCTGCACCGGCTGCGCGTACTGTCAGCCCTGTCCGCGCGGCGTACTGATCCCACGCATATTCGGCGGCTATGACAACGCCTGCATGTTCGGTGAGGGCGCGGATTTCAAGCCGTCGTATGCCCGCATCGCCGAAAAGGAGGGCGGCGCGGATCACTGCGTCGGATGCGGCGCGTGCGAAAAGCAGTGTCCCCAGCACATCGCCATTCGGCAGAAGCTGACTGAGATTCGGGAGGAGATGAGCGCACTATGAAAGTGATTGTCGCCGAAAACTGCCGCCTTATGGGCGAGCTGGCCGCGCGGCAGGCCGCCGAGGTCATCAACAGCGCCGTCAAAGAGCATGGCGCGGCGCGCATCGTGCTCTCGACCGGCGCGTCGCAGTTCGATACGCTCTCCGCGCTCGTGCGGCAGAACGTCGACTGGAGCAAGGTCGAAATGTTTCATCTGGACGAATACGTCGATCTGCCCGAAACGCATCCGGCGAGCTTCCGGAAATATCTGAAGGAGCGCTTTGTCAGCCGCGTTCCGCTCAAGTGCGCGCATTTTGTGAACGGCACGCGCGAGGGCATCGCCGCGCTGACCGAAGAGCTGCGCAGCGCGCCCATCGATCTGGGCCTGATCGGCATCGGTGAGAACGGCCATATCGCCTTCAACGATCCGCCGGCTGATTTCGAGACGGACGAAGCGTATATCGTCGTCAATCTGGACGAGCGATGCCGCCGTCAGCAGGTGGGCGAGGGCTGGTTCGCCACGGTGAACGACGTGCCCTCTCAGGCCATCTCGATGACTGTGCGCCAGATCATGCGCTGCGAGACGATCATCT
>CAKTXR010000085.1 GCA_934631025.1 uncultured Clostridia bacterium | reverse complement strand
GCCGGTTTCCGGCCCCTTCAAGCGCGGCGCGCTGAACCTCGAATCGGTCTCATCGACCTTCCCCGTGGACGACGCGCAGACCGTCACGCTCTACTTTGCCGGCGAGACCGGATCGCTGATCGTGCCCGTAACGCGTATGGTCTACGGCGAGGCCGATCTCAACACGGCTGTGCTCGAGCTGCTCAAAGGCCCCGGCGCTTCCAGTCCGCTCGAAAGCGCGCTGCCCGCCGGCTGCGGCCTGATCGACGTGACGCGCGACAAGGACGGCAAGGTGACGATCAACCTGACCAGCGAATTCTCCGAGCTGATCAATTCGACCGACGGCGGCCGTCAGGCGCTGCGCTCCCTGGCGCTCACCTGCGCGCAGTTCCCCGGCGTGTCGAGCGTCGAGGTGCTGGTGAACGGCCAGCCCTTCGACGAGGGCGCGAGCACGATGGGCGTTCCCACGTTCGTCAACGACGCGGAAACTGTAGCTGATCAGTTCCTGCAAACGCAGTCCCGCCTGCTCTTCGGGCCGGACGACGAATAACCGCTTTCCAAGCTGAACATCTCAATTTCAGAATGTCTCAATTCGGACGCGCCGCTTCGGGAGTGGAAAATCCCCCGGAGCGGCGCGCAGCCGGCTGAAACGCCCGCAAAATACATTCAAAATACACTCATGAAAAGGATGAACCGCCATGCAATGGATCGCCAACACCGCCTTCGGGCTGGAGGGACAGACCACTAAAGACCTGAAATGGCTGGGCGTTGAAAGCGCCGCGCCGCAGCCCGCCGGGGGCGTGCTCTTTGAGGGAACGCCTGCGCAGGCATTTAACGCCAATCTCTGGCTGCGCTGCGCCGACCGCGTGATGCTGCTCGTGGGACGCTTTGAAGCGCGCTCGTTTGAGGAGCTGTTCGAATCGGTCAAGGCGCTGCCGTGGGAGGACTATATCCCCGCGGACGGCGCTTTCCCCATCCGCGCGCACTGCGCCCGCTCCACGCTGATGAGCCCTTCCGACTGCCAGTCGATCGTCAAAAAGGCGATCGTCGAGCGGCTCAAGCGCACCTGCCATGTCGACTGGTTCGAGGAAACCGGCGCGGTCTACGCCGTGGACGTATCCATCCACGCGGACGTTGTGACGGTCTGCCTGGATTCCTCCGGCCCCGCGCTCAACAAACGCGGCTATCGCACCTGGAACGGCGAAGCGCCGCTGCGCGAAACCATGGCCGCCGCGCTGGTAATGGCCTCCCCGTGGCGGCCCGCGCAGCCGCTGCACGACCCCTGCTGCGGCACAGGCACGCTGCTGATCGAGGCGGCGTTCATCGCCCTCAGCCGCGCGCCGGGGCTGACCCGCGCCTTCGACTGCGAAAAGTGGGGCTTCATGCCGCAGGACGAGATGAAGCGCCTGCGCACCGAAGCGGAGGAAAAGTTCAATGCGGGCAAAGAACGCCCGATTCACATCGCCGGATCGGACGTCGATGGCAACGCGCTCGATCTGGCCAAACGCCACATCATGCAGGCGGGACTGGGCGGCCGCATCACGCTCGAGAAGAAGGATCTTCGTGACGTTACGCCCCACAGCGAAAACGGCGTGATCCTATGCAACCCGCCCTATGGCGAGCGACTGGGCGACAAGCGCGCCGCCGCGGCTGTAGAGCGCCAACTGGGGCTGCTTCAGGAGCGCTCAAGCGGCTGGAGCCTGTGCGCCATCAGCGGCGATCTGGCCTTTGAGCGCAACTTCGGCCGCCGCGCCGACAAAAAGCGCCGCTTCTACAACGGCCGTCTCGAGTGCGAATTCATGACCTTCCTGCCGCCGGACAACCGCGCGCAGAAGCGGACGCGGCGATAACGAAGCGCCCGTCAGAATAGGAAGCAAGTAGACCTTCCCCTCAAAAACGCCTATTGTTGTGCCGAAGTTCGGCAGGCGTATAGCAGACTATGGCAGCGCGTCAAACGATCGCTTCAGCGTTGTAAAAGGCCTGTCGGAGCTGAGCTGCATTCAGCATGTGCCGCTCGATGTGCTGAAGTTCAACGGACTTACAGCAGACTTTGGTGGCAGCTTCAGGACGGCAGAGCACCTGCCAACGCTGAGGATTCATGCGGCGTGTCTCCCTGAAACGCATTTTGATGTGCTGGAACTCGGCAGACGCACGGCAAACGTTGACGACACATTAAACACCGCTTCATCTCCGCAAAACACCTCCGCGCGGGAGCTTTGAACTGCGTCTATCCGCCGCAGCGCGCGCCCTGAGAGACTGAATGTTCAGCAGAGCGCTGAACAGCAGCTTTTCACGCGCCGAAAGAGCTGTGGATAACATCTGTATTTCCGCGCGTCCTCATGATATGTCAAACCCGCCTGACCGCGTATCCGATCAGACGGGTTTCTTATGCGCCTTTGTGGCTTCGCCGTCAGAACGCCAGCATCGCGCCCACGGCGATCAGCGCCGCGCCCAGCAGCACCAGCCACAGCTCGGCCGGCACGAATATCAGCACCAGCAATACCCCTATGGCAATCAGCAGACCGCCCAGTATCCTCAGCACCGTATTGGACGCCGCGCCGCGCACCTTCTTCGAGCACACCTTCACAGGCGGCACCTCCCGACATGATTCTTCTCTACATCATATCGGAAAGCGCCGCCTGTGTTGACTGCTTTTTTCAGCTTTTTACGCCTTGACGCTGCGAATGAACGCCGCCGCGTCCGGCGCATGGAACAGCGCGGAACCGGCCACGAGCACCGTCGCGCCTTTTTCGATCAGCAGAGGCGCGTTCTGCTCGTTTACGCCGCCGTCCACCTCGATCTCGGCCTGAACGCCCGCCTTCCTGAGCATCGCATCGATCTCAGCGATCTTTTCAACGGCCGACATGACCATCTTCTGCCCGCCGAAGCCCGGATTGACCGTCATCACCAGCGCCAGATCGAAATCGCCCAGCACATAGCGCAGACACTCGGGCGACGTGGCCGGATTGAGCGCCACGCCGGCCAGACAGCCACAGTCGCGGATCTGATGCAGCACGCGGTTCAGGTGATTCGTCGCCTCGGCGTGAACCGTGATGATCTTCGCACCCGCTGCGGCAAACTCCTCGATATAGCGCTCGGGGCGCTCGATCATCAGATGCACGTCGCAGGGCAGAAGATCAGCGCCCGCCGCGGCCTTGAGAATGCCCTGTCCGAACGAAATGTTGGGCACGAACGCGCCGTCCATCACGTCGTAGTGCAGCCAGTCTGCGCCGGCTTCCTTCATCCGCCGAATCTCATCGCCAATCCTCAGAAAATCTGCCGCCAGCAAGGACGGCGCCACCTTTAGCATAGCGATCCCTCCATCTTGTCCTCATATCGTCATAGAGCAGCCTGTAGCGCTCCCAGCGTTCGCAGGATATATCGCCCGCCGCCACCGCCGCGCGCACGGCACAGTCCGGCTCGCTGACGTGCATACAGGGCGCAAACCGGCACTTTCCCTCATACGGCTCGAATTCCGTCACTAAAAAGCGCAGCTCGGCTGGGTCGGTCAGCGGCAGCTCCAGCAGGCTGAAGCCCGGCGTGTCCAGCGCCATGCCGCCCTCCGGCAGCGGGATCAGCTCGCAGTGGCGCGTCGTATTGCGGCCGCGCTCGATCTTCTCGGACAGCTCGCCCGTCTCGCGCGCAAAGCCGTAGAGCCGATTGAGCAGCGAGCTTTTGCCCACGCCAGACTGTCCGCCCAGCGCATGAACACGCCCCCGCAGCGCCGCCTTGAGTTCATCCACGCCAGCGCCGGTTTTAGCGCTGGTGCGAATGACCCGTGCGCCGCTGCCGCGATATTCGCGCTCGATTTCCGCAGCACGGCGGTCGTCCTCGTCGCACTTGTTGACGATGATCAGCGCGTCAACGCCGCACTTTTTCGCGTACATCAGCATCCGGTCGACCAGCAGAAGATCCGGCTCGGGCGAAGCCGCCGCCACAACCACGCCGATCACGTCGATATTGGCCACCGGCGGACGCACCAGCTGATTGCGCCGAGGCTCGACCGCCGTGAGCCAGCCGTGCGTTTCGCCCTGCCCCGGCTCGAACGTCACGCAGTCGCCGGAGAGCGGCGTGATGTGCTGCCGACGCAGCTTGGCCTGAGCGCGCAGCGTATGCCGCTCCCCTGCGTCGTCCAGCACCGTGTAAAAGCCGCCGATGCCGCTGAGTATGATTCCCTGCAAGTGATGTCCTCCCGTCAGTTATCCCCAAATACCACTTTCGTTTCCGAAACAAGCTCGTCGCCCGCATAGAGACGGATGGTCTGCTCGCCCGCCTTGTCGCTGTCCGCAGTCAGCGTCACGCTCTGTTCGCCCGCGTTGAGCACCGTTCGGAAAATCTCGCGTTCCGTCTCGCCGTCCGTCATCACCGCGCGCACCGTCATGCCGTTTTCCTTCACGGTCAGCGGCAGCGTCACTTCCTTAAAATAGAGCGCGTCGTCCGTGCGGCTGATGGTAATGTCGACTTCCTCGCCCCAGAGCACGCGCTCGCCCTCTTCGACGCTCTGCGCGATGACCGTGCCCGGCGCTTCGTCGCTCTCGGCCTGAATCACGCCGCCCAGCTGAAGTCCGGACGCGGCCAGCGTGGCACGCGCCAGATCGACCGTCAGGCCCGACAGCGGCGGCACAACGGAGCATTCGCCGCTGACATACAGCGTGACCTCCGTAAACGGCACGACCTCTGCTTCGGCCGCGGGTGACTGCCGGATCACCTGCCCCACGGGCACTTCGTCGGAAATTTCCAGTATGACCTGCGCCACCGGCAGGCCCGCGCCGTCCATCGCCTGAACGGCCTCGCTGCGCGGCAGTCCCGTGACGGCGGGCACCGTCACCGCTTCCTTGCCAAGACTAACCTCGAGCGACACGGTTTCTCCCGGATAGATCAGGCTGCCCGCTTCGGGCGACTGCCGAACGACCATGCCGGCGATCACCTCGTCGCTGTGTACCTCGGTCACGTCGGCCAGCACGCCCAGATCGTCCAGCCGCGCCTGCGCGTCCTCAAGGCCGGTCAGCACCAGCGAGGGCATGCGGATGCGCGTCTTGAGCCGCTCATAGATCGTCCAGCCGCGCCAGGCGCACAGGCACAGTGCGAACGCCACGACCGCCGCCAGCGCCCAGCCCATCGCGCGGCGCTGGAGCTTCTTTTCCTCCTGCGCGCTTTTTTGCACCTCGTCGGGCGATTTGCTGATGAAGCCGCCCATGGGCATTTTCATGGCACGCTTCAGATCGACCGCCATTTCGAAGGCCGTGCGATAGCGCTTTTCGGGATCCTTGCTGAGCGCCTTGAGAATGACCTCCTCAAGGCCCTTTGACACCTCGTCCGAAAGCTGCGAGGGCGGAACCGGCTCCTCGCCGACGTGCTTGAGCGCGATGGTCATGGGCGTATCGCCGTCGAACGGCACGCGGCCGGTCACCATCTCGTAGAGCACTACGCCCACGGAGTAGAGATCGCTCTGAGGCCCGGCCACCTTGCCCTGCGCCTGCTCGGGCGAAAAATAGTGGACGCTGCCCAGTATATTCTGGCCGTTGATCGTCGAGGTTGTCGTGCCGACCATGCGCGCAATGCCGAAATCAGTCACCTTGACGCGCCCGTCCGCATCGACCAGTATGTTCTGCGGCTTGATGTCGCGATGGACGATATTGTTCTTGTGCGCGTGGCCGAGCGCCTGCAAAATCTTGAGCGTAATCTGGACGGCGCGCTGCGGCTTAATCGTGCCGCTGCTGCGGATCAGGCTTTCGAGCGTCACGCCCCTGACGTATTCCATGACGATATAGCGCGTATCGCCGTCCTGCCCCACGTCGTACATGCCGACGATGTTGGGGTGCGACATTTTCGACGTGGCCTGCGCCTCGTGATTGAACTGACTGGAGCGCGTCTGATCGGCCATGTACTCGGGCCGGAGCACCTTGACCGCTACCTCGCGATCCAGCTTCAGATCCCACGCGCGATAGACAACCGCCATGCCGCCCGTGCCGACGATTTCTTCCAGCTCATAGCGTCCGGAGAGCGGCGGCCGCTTCATAGCACACCTCCGTCGCAGACGACGATGAGCAGCGTGATGTTGTCCGCGCCGCCCCGATCGAGCGCCCCGCGCAAAAGCGCCTCCGCCTTGGCCTTCCAGTTCCTGCGTCCGGACAGTATGTCGCGCAGCTCGTCCAGATCGTAATAGTTGCTCAGCCCGTCCGAGCAAAGCAGCCAGACGTCGCCCCTGCGGCGCTCAAAGCAACAGATGTCCGGCTCGACGCTGTTGCTCGTGCCCAGCGCCTTCATAATATAGTTTCTCTTTGGGTGAACGCGTGCCTCCGCGGCGGTGATCAGTCCCTGCTCCATGAGCGAGTTGACCAGCGAGTGATCGCGCGACATCTGTTCCAATACGCCGCCGCGCAGACGGTAGGCGCGGCTGTCGCCGATATGCGCCAGATAGACCTTGTCGTCATCCTGCCAGAGCGCGGTGAGCGTCGTGCCCATGCCCTCACGCTCCTTGTTGGCCTTCGCGGCATAGTAGACCACACGATTGGCCTCGGTCACGGCGTATTCGAGCGTGCCCTGATCGGGCGCGGGCGCGCATTTGAGCCAGCGCGTAAATTCTTCGACAGCCATGGCGCTGGCCACCTCGCCGGCCTTGTGCCCGCCCATGCCGTCGGCCACGACGACAAAGTTCTCGCCGGGGCGCGGCAAATAAAAGGAATCCTGATTGACCGACCGCACGCGGCCCACGTCTGTCAGAGCATAGACTTTCACCTGTTCAAGCGCCTCCCCTTGCCGTCCCGGCTCATTTCTATTTACCTTCAGTATCAGAAGATTCTTTCTGTTCGTTCATCAGCGTGTGCCGCCTGAGCTGGCCGCACGCGCCCTGTATGTCGTCGCCCATTTCGCGGCGGCGGGTGACGGAAATATGCCTCTCCTCCAGCCGCTTCATGAACCGCTCGACCTGCGCGGGCGTGGGCGCTTTAAGCGCGCCGCGCTCCTTGACCTCGTTGAGCGGGATCAGGTTGACATGGCATTGCAGGCCGCGCAGCCTGTGCGCCAGCTCGTCGGCGTGCGCCATTTCGCAGTTCATATCGCCCACCATGGCGTATTCGAAAATCACGCGGCGGCCGGTCTTGTCGACATAGTTGCGGCAGGCCGCCAGCACATCCTCCATGGCGTAGGTCCTGGCGACCGGCATGAGCTTTTTGCGGATCTCGTCGTTGGGGGCGTGCAGCGACACGGAGAGCGTCACCGGCAGTCCCTCCCCGGCCAGGCGATACATATTCGGCACCAGCCCGCACGTCGAGAGTGACACGCCGCGCAGCGACATATTCAGCCCGCGCGCGTCGTTCATCAGCCGCAGGAACTTCATCACGTTGTCGTAATTGTCGAGCGGCTCTCCGCTGCCCATCAGCACGACGTTGCCCACGCGGCCGTCGCCGTTCAGGCGGCGATTGACTGCGACGATCTGCCCCAGCATTTCCGCCGGAGTCAGAGAGCGCACACAGCCCTCCAGTGTCGAGGCGCAGAACGCGCAGCCCATCCGGCAGCCGATCTGCGTGGACAGGCACAGCGTGTTGCCGTGATGATAGCGCATCAGCACGCCCTCGATCAGATTGCCGTCGTCCAGCTCGTAGAGATATTTCTCCGTGCCGTCCAGCTTTGAGACGAACGCGTCGCGAATGCGCACCGGATTGGCCGTGGCGCATTCGGCCAGGCGGGCGCGAAAATCTTTCGGCAGATTGGTCATCTCGTCGAAGGACGCGCCCCTTTGGAGCCATTCATAGAGCTGCTTTCCGCGAAAGGCCGGACAACCCTGCGCCTTCAGCCAGGCGGTCAGCTCCTCGAGAGACATTGATAGCAGCTGTTCCATATCGTTCTTCTCTTATTTCACGCGGCGCATTTTGGCGATGAAGAAGCCGTCCATGCCACGATCCCTGTGTGCCAGCAGCTGCATCATGCCGTTTTCAAAGCGCCCCAGCAGCTTTTCGGGCACCCAGCTCGGCTCGGCGTCCAGCTCGAATTCGGGATGCCGTTCGAGGAACGCCTGCACCTGATCGCGGTTTTCCGCATTCAGCAATGTGCAGGTGGAATACACCAGCGTTCCGCCGGGCCGCACATAGCGGCAGCAGGTATCCAGCAGCCGGCGCTGAATATCGGCAAGCTCGGCGATGTTCTCGTCCTTCAGGCGGTACTTGAGATCGGGCTTGTTCATCATCACGCCCAATCCGGAGCAGGGCGCGTCCAGCAACACCGCGTCCATAACGCCCTCGTTTTCGGGACGCAGCACGGTCGCATCGGCGCAGACGGGCCGGATGTTGTAAAGGCGCAGCCGCTCGGCGTTCTTCTTGATCAGCTCGACGCGGTGCTCGTGCAACTCGTAGGCGTACACACGGCCTGTGTCCTGCATCATTTCGGCCATCAGCGCAGTTTTGCCGCCGGGCGCGGCGCACGCATCAATCACGTTCATGCCCGGACGCGCGCCCACGGCCATCGCCGCCAGCATCGAGCTTTCCGACTGGATGCTGAACAGGCCGCGCCGGTAATCGGGATCGCTCGGCAGATCGCCCGCGTTCAGCACATGATAGCTGTGCGGCACGGTGCCGTTAACAAAATGCCAGTCGCGCTCGACCATGCGGCGCTCGAAGGCCGCGTCGTCGATCTCATTGATATTCGGCCGGATGGTCTCCCAGCGCTCGGCCGGCCTGAAGGAAATGATCGCCTCGGCCGTCTCCTCGCCGTAGTCGTTGATCAGGCGCGCCACCATGGTCTCGGGCAGCGAGTGCATGATCGCCAGATAGCGCACGGGATTGGCCGCGCGGTCGGGCGTTTTCAGCTCGCCGGCGTCGCGCGCGCGGATCAGGTTGCGCAGCGCGCCGTTCATCATAGGCGCGTATTTTTCGCGGCCGAACTTCTTGATCTGGTTCACCGCTTCGTCGACCGCCGCATAATCGGGCACGCGATCCATATAG
>CAKTXR010000084.1 GCA_934631025.1 uncultured Clostridia bacterium | reverse complement strand
AGAGTCCAGAGAGGCCGCAGTGCGGCTTCCACTTTTGACTCTTTGGCGCAGGTTTGGGGGCGCGCAGCCCCCAACGGTCTCCCCGCGGAAAACATGGCAAGACCAATGTGCTTACGCAAAAACGTACTCTACCGCGCCGCCGACTCCGTAACCCCGTACTCCGTCGGGATCGCCATAAGACAACGCACAATCCCGAAGCGAACTCGCAAAGCCCGATAACCGCACGACGCTCAAGAACGCTCTACCGGCGATCCCGACCCACGCGGAATAGAAACGCAACCTCCCGCAAGCCGATCTGTTTGGCGCTGTGCGTCAAACAGCAGGTGTGAACCGAGCGCAAAACGTTCCAATAGGAACGCACAGCCGATGTAAGCCGAACGCAAGACATGGCGCGTAATGGAAACAGCCCAAGTTCCCTCCTGCAAGGGGAGGTGGCCGAGCGAAGCAAGGTTGGAGGAATTCTTCCCCGCCGCGCCAGAACCGTATCCTCCCGCCGCCAGACCCCTGCGCGCACAAACGCCTGTGCCGGAGCTGCAACCGGCCAAACGCAACATTGCGCCGGCTCGCCTTCACGCATCCTATAGACACGCCCTCAATGCACCAATCAGAAAGGAGTCCCCCACAATGACCATAGAAGAAGGCCTCAACAAACTGAACGCGCTTCAGAGGAAGCTCTGCGCCTATAACCACGCCGCCGGGCTGATCTACTACGACGGCGCGACCACCGCCCCCAAGGGCTCGGCCGCCAACCGCGGCGAATCACTCGCGATACTCGGCGAGGAGACCTACAAGCTCTCCACCGGCGAGGAGACCGGCGCGCTGCTGGATTTCCTCTACGAAAACCGCGCCGCCCTCGACGAAGCGCACAACCGCATGGTCGAGCTGATGCGCAAGAGCCTCGTCGAGCTGCGCGCCATCCCCATGGACGAATACACCGCCTATCAGCGGCTCGTAACCGAATCTGAGGACGTGTGGCACACCGCCAAGGAGACGAACAACTACGCGATCTTCGCGCCCTACATCGACAAAATCGTCGCCGCGCTCAAGAAGCAGGCCGGCTATATCGCGCCCGATAAGGATCCCTACGACCACTGGCTCAACACCTATGAAGAGGGTCTCGACCGCAAGACCTGCGATCAGTTCTTCGAGACGCTGCGCGCGCGCCTTATGCCGCTGGTAAAGGCCGTCTGCGACGCGCAGCCTGTGGACGATCACTGCCTGCACGGCGATTTCCCGATCGAGAAGCAGCGCGAGCTGTCCGACTATCTGATGAACCTCATCGGGCTCGACCGCGCACACTGCGGCATCGGCGAGACCGAGCATCCCTTCACCACCAGCTTCACAAAGTACGACGCGCGCATCACAACGCGCTATGAGCGCGAGAACTTCGCTTCGTCCATGTACAGCGTGATTCACGAGGGCGGCCACGCGCTCTACGACACCCACCCCGCCGACGAATTCGCCTACACCGTGCTGGGCGGCGGCGTGTCCATGGGCATCCATGAGAGCCAGTCGCGCTTTTACGAAAACCTGCTGGGCAGAAGCCGCGCCTTCATCGGCCATGTCGCGCCCAAGCTGCGCGAGCTTTTCCCCAGCCTGAACGCCGTGAACGACGAGACGCTCTACCGCGCCATCAACAAGAGCCAGCCCTCGCTCATACGCACCGAGGCCGACGAGCTGACCTACTGCCTGCACGTCATGGTGCGCTACGAGCTGGAAAAGAAGCTGTTCTCCGGCGAGCTGACCGCCAAAGATCTGCCCGCAGCCTGGAACGCGCTCTACAAGGAATATCTCGGCATCGACGTGCCCTCCGACCGCGAGGGCGTGCTTCAGGATTCCCACTGGTCGGGCGGCGCGTTCGGCTATTTCCCCAGCTATGCGCTCGGCTCGGCCTACGGCGTGCAGCTGCTGGAAAAGATGAAGGAAACCGTCGACGTGAACGCCTGCCTGGAAAAGGGCGATTTCGCCCCCATCAACGCCTGGCTGGAGGACAAAATCTGGCGCTTCGGCTCGCTCTACAAGCCGGGCGAGCTGTTCGAAAAGGCCGCCGGCGCGAAGTTCAATCCCGACTACTACGTCAACTACCTGACGGAAAAGTACAGCCCCAAGGCGTAACGCCCCGATAGAACGCAACAATCCTCCCTGCGATCACAGGGAGGATTGTTTTCATGCCGGTCGACCAAACCGCTTACCGCCGCAGCTCGTACATATCGAACAGATCGAGCGCGCGGGCAGTGAAGCGCGTCTCGCCGCCGTCGCGCTCGAAGGAAACTCTTTCGCCCTCGGGCAACCGCACGACCTCCCGAACGTCGCCGCAGCGCAGCGATACGCTGAACGCAGGCAGCGCGCCCTCGAAATCGCTGTTCAGCCGCGCAATATTCACGCGCACCGCGTCGCCATCCTCGAACGCCGTCAGCTCGACGATGCGGGGCGCGCCGGTATGCAGCCGGCTTTCAAAGCCCATGAGCGCGAGCAGATTGCACAGCGTCTCGCCATAGACTGCCTGTCGCTCCCTTTCGATCGGCTGAGCGCTCCAGATCACCTCGCCCCGCCCCACGCGCCGCCGCACCACTGCGGGCCATCCGGTCATAACGCCCGGCGGGTTCGAGTGGATGGACGCATAGCGCGGCGTGTTCTGGATGGTGTAGGGCAGCTTTATGCGCGCCAGCACCTGCGCGTCCTCCGGCAGCCGGCCCAGAATCGGCGCGTCGCAGTCGAACGGCAGCGGATAATCGGCGTTGAAATCTGCAAACAGCGCTTCCCGTCCGTTTTCCGGCGCGAGATAGGTCACCGTCTCGCCGGTAAAGCCCATCACGCGCGTTCCCAGCAGCGCCTCGACCAGCGCGCCGTCCTCGCCGCCGGAGAAATACAGCCGGCCGCCCGCCGTCACATAATCGACGAGCGCGGCGCGTTCCCCGTCGCTCAGGCAGCGCAGCATGGGCGCAATGAGCGCCGGATAGCGGGAGAGCGATTCCATCTGCCTGTGGCCCGCCACGCCGCAGAGGATATGCCTTTCCAGCATATGCCGCGCCGCGCCCAGCGCCGCATGGTGATTGGAGAACGTCATGCCGCGCCGCAGCGCCTTCGACGGCAGGTGATAGACGATCCCCACGTCGCAGAGCATATCGCCGGTCAGATACGGCTCGTAAGGCTCCTCTTTCGCGAACACCTCGCCCAGCAGGCGGTAAAAGCGCCTGTCCATCGTGCCGGCGGGATCGATCGCGTCGATCGCCAGCGACGCGCCGTGATGCGCGCACGTCAGCATGACGGCGGTTTCCAGCTCGCGGCGGGATTTCGTGATGGTGTGCTTCGTCAGGTTGGGATCGCAGCGGACGATCATGTACTCGAACGGCTGATGCGCACTCGCCGCGCCGAAATACTTGCAGGTGAACGACTGCTCGTAGACGCCGCCGGTCAGGTCACCGCCGGTATAGTCGCAGGCCGCGTTGACCTCGTCGCCGATGGCCGCCTCCGCGCCGCTGGCGATCGAACAGGCAAAGTTCTGCTCCACGCTGATTCCCGGCCGGAGCGCCTTTGTGCAGTCGGTCACCGCCTGTGCGAACTCGCCCATCCACACGCGGCGGCGCTCGAGCAGCTTCTCCCATTCAGCGCCCGTCCGTGCCGAGGGAATTTCGCCGCCGACCTCGTGCGCCCAGCGCGCGCGGCAGGCCGGGCAATAACAGACCTGCGGCCAGAACGGCATATCGTAGAACATGCCCTCTCCCTCGAAATAGTCCAGCATTTCGCGGACCTGCGCGAACACAAACGCGCGGTAATCGGCGTTATTGGGGCAGCACAGCCCGTAGCGGCTGCCCTGATCGCGCTGGGAGCGTCCGTTTTCATCGACCATGCGCCAGTCGGGATGCGTATCGTGTGCCCAGGTGTTATAGATCAGGCTGTAATAGCCCACGACGCCCATGCCCTTTTCATGGCAGAGCGCAGTCAGGCGGCGCATGGCGTCGGGGTCCTTTTCAAACGCGCGGTGCATCCGGCCGGTTTTCGTCGGAAAGTTGCACAGTCCCGTATGGGATTGCAGGTAGAGCATGGGCATATTGATATGCGCCAGCGCGAGGTTCTCGGCGTAGTCCTCGCACGAAAAGCGGCTGAGGAATTCGTCGCTCCAATCGTCTATGTGCATATCCAGCAGGTGCCGCCGGAAGCGGCGTTCATACCACTGTGTCATGGCGATTCTCCTTACTGTCGTTTTCCTGTCGATCACAGCGCATTTTTGTTTAGGGCGTTATTTCACGCTGTCGCGGCGG
This sequence comes from uncultured Clostridia bacterium, assembly GCA_934631025.1. Lineage (GTDB taxonomy): Bacteria > Bacillota > Clostridia > Christensenellales > Aristaeellaceae > Firm-10. The sequence goes on along the minus strand of CAKTXR010000084.1, from coordinate 4,818 downwards.
CCGCAGTGTGGCTTCCACTTATGGCGTTTGTCCGCGCTGTCGCGGCGATGCGTTGGCTGGTTATCGTATGCGAGTGAATTGTGTGCCGGCGAAAGGTTGCGTTCGGCCGGTTTTAGCTCCGGCACAGGCGTGGGTGCGCGCCGGGGTCTGGCGGCGAAGCGGTGCGTTTCTATTGGAGGGTCTTGCGTTTGTCTCACGCCTGCTGTTTGCCGCACAGCGCCAAACAAAACGGCTTGCGGAATGCTCCGGTTCTATTCCGCCGTGGGTCGGGATCGCCATTCGTGCGTTCTCAGGCGTCATACGGTTATCGAGCTTGTTTAGTTCACTTGGAGCTTGTGCGTTGTCTTATGGCGATCCCGATGGAGTTACGGAATCGGCGGCGCAGTGTGAGTACGATTTTGCGTGAGCATATTAATTTTGCCATGGTTTCCGCGGGGAGGACGCTGGGGCTGCGCGCCCCAGACTGCGCCAAAGAGTCAAATGTGGAAGCCGCACTGCGGCCTCTCTGGACTCTCTTCATTTGATTCGCGGCATAGTACGTTTTTGCCAAACCTTGCAATAACCGCCATCCCCGAACAGCCGCCCCCAAGCGGCGCGGAGTCGAGTTGCGTGCGCGAAGCGGTCTGGATGCGGCTCAGCCGCCGGACACTGCCCGCTTTAGATAAACGGCCGGCGATCCAGCACCAGCTTGAGCGGCACGCTCGTCTCAATCTCGCCGGGCAGCGCCTGCTGAAGCTCTGCCAGCGCGCACACCGCGCCGAAGAGCATATGCAAATCGTTAAACGGATCCGATTTCGTCTCGTCCTCCGCCGCCAGATAATCGACAAAAATGCGGCTCATCGCGCGCAGCCGATCCTTCGCCTCCCAGAAGCGATAGGGCGTCTGCCGCGTCGCGCGGTTGAGACAGTACACCCAGTCGATCTCGCAGAACCCGCACGTCCGCGCAAAACAGGGCGACAGCTCGTCGAAATGATTGTCGTACAGATCAATGCAGCTGTCGATCATCCGCTCAGGATACGGCATGGGACGGCGCGCGTACTCATGGTTGAACATATAGTGGAACCACCCGTACAGATGGTGCGGCAGGCTGTCCTGCCCGTGCTTCGCGCCGTAGCTGATGCCCGTCTGCGGATCACAGCGCGCGTCCAGCCAGTCGAAATAGTGCCGCTGCCACTCGAGGTCGACGCTGCGGGTAATCGTCAGCGCCGCGAACAGCCCCGCGCCCTGATGCGACTGCGGCCACGGCTTGTGCTCCCAGTCCAGATGCTCGAGGAAATCGTCCAGCAGCGCCGTGTCGCGATAGGGCAGCATGGCCGTGAGCGGATACAGCGGCCGCGCGTCGAACAGCTCCAGCGCGGCGGTGACGTGCGCCGTTGTGTGGAAGGGATGGTGCGTGTGCTCGTGGAACAGGCCGGTCTCGGGATCCTGCATGGCCTGCATCGTCCGGATCCAGCAGGCGCGTTTGTCTGCGTCGCCCTCAAAACGGCCGATGGTGTAGAGGATGTTGGCCGCGTCGGCGCAGCCGTATTCGTTCACGCCCATCTTGCGGCTTCCCGCTTCGTCCTGCCACAGATAGCGGCTGTACGCGCCCTCGGACAGACGGTGCGCCTGCACGGTGCGCTCAATTTTTGCAACGATCGAATCAGCGTTCAATCGGTTCGCCTCCCCTGCTTTTTTCTAAATTATAACATACTGCCGGACAGACGCGCAATCGCTGCGGCAAAATTCTTTTTGCGGAGCGATTGCGGAACCGCGCCCAGCGAAAAAACTCATGTTGACAAATCAACAATTCAATGCTATAATTCCCATCAGATGTTGACTTATCAACATCGCAAAAGGAGGATACGCGCCGTGGAAACGCGTTATAAAACGTTTACCGGCCTGATGACGCGGCTCATGCGCAGCATCAGGCGCATCAAGGCGGGCGAGATGGCGGATTTTCAGCTGAAGGGGCCGCACGTCTCCTGTCTGTATTATCTCTATGACGAAGGCGCAATGACCGCCGCGGCGCTGTGCGAGAAGTGCGGCGAGGACAAGGCGGCGCTCTCCCGCGCGCTGGAAACGCTCGACGAGGGCGGCTATATCCGGCGCGGCGAGACGCGCTACAAGAGCCTGATCAGCCTGACCGACAAGGGACGCGGCGTGTGCGAGGAAATCGCGCGGCGCATCGACAGCGTGGTCGCGGAAGCGGGCGCGGGACTGAGCGAGGATGAGCGCGCGACCATGTACCGCGCCCTCGGCACAATCTGCCAGAATCTGGAAACCGTCTGTGAACGGAAGCGGGAGGAAGCATGAGCGTAAGAATTATCGTTGATACGGGCGCGGATATGCGCGATGAAATCCTTGAACAGGTGCAGATCATGCCGCTGATCGTGCGCTTTGGCGATCGCGAGCTGACCGGCTGCGGCCCGGCGGACAAGCGGGCGTTCTACGAGCTGCTGCTCTCGAGCGAGACGCTGCCCACAACCAGCCAGGCCACGCCCGATATGTTCGCGCACGCGTTTGAAGAGGCGCGCCGCGCGGGCGACGACGTCGTGGCGATCACGATCTCCTCCGGCCTGTCCGGCACTTATCAGAGCGCGTGCATCGCGGCGGCGGAATTCGACAACGTATTCGTCGTGGACAGCCTGACGGCGACGGTGGGCGAAGGCGCGCTCGCCGACTACGCCGTGACCTGCCGCACGCAGGGCATGACGGCGGCGGAGATTGCCGCGCGTCTCACTGAAAAGCGCGCCGGCATTCACGTCGTGGCGCTGCTGGACACGCTCAAGTATCTCGAGCGCGGCGGGCGCATCTCAAAGGCTGCGGCCATCGCGGGCGGACTGCTCAACCTCAAGCCGGTCATCGCGATCGAGAACGGCGTGGTCATCCCGCTGGGCAAGGCGCGCGGTTCACGTCAGGGAAACAACCTGCTGTGCGAAAAGATTCGCTCAAGCGGCGGCGTGGATTTCTCGATGCCGCTGCTGCTGGGTTACACCGGCCTGGACGACGCGCTGCTGAAAAAATACATTTCGGACAGCCGCGCGCTCTGGGAAGGCCACGAGGACGCGCTGCGCTGCGTGCAGGTGGGCAGCGTCATCGGCGTTCACGGCGGCCCGGGCGCGGTGGTGTGCGCCTATTTTTCGGCGGGCTGATTCGCCGGTTTTCGCAAAATAGCCCGACGGGATTGACAGGCCGCGTCCGCAATTCTATAATAGCCATGGGCCGCCGCGCAAACGCAGCGCCGCGCCCGCAAAAACGCCCGAAGGAGACGCTCGCATGGATTATTATGTCGTCAATGGATCGCAGACCATCCGCCTGCCGCGCACGATGACGGAACCGGCCGTCATGGAGCTGATCAGCGCGTACAGTCTCGGCGTTCAGTGGGAAATCGTCCGCGATCATGAGGAAAGCGTCATCGTCATCGGCGAAGGCTCGCCCGTCGACCGCGAGGGATACGATTTCGCACTGAGCATCACACCGAAGGGCGTGTATATAGAAGGCGCGGACGACGCGGCTCTGATGCGCGGGCTTTACGCCTTCCTCGAGCGGCTGTTCTGCTGCGACAGAGGCGTTTACAGAGCCGAGTGCGGCGTTCTGCGCCAGTCGCCCGACGTGAGGATGCGCGCCGCACACCTGTGCGTGTTTCCCGAAACGTCGCTTTCCTTCCTCGAAAAGTGCGTCCGCACGGCGGCGTTCTGCCGCTATTCCCATGTGGTTCTGGAATTCTGGGGCATGATCCGGCTGAACAGCTTTCCGCAGATGGCCTGGCCGTTCGCCTTCTCAAAGGAGGAGATCGGCGCGCTCGTGCGGCGGGCGCGATCTCTGGGGCTTGAGATCATCCCGATGCTTCAGCACCTCGGCCACGCGTCCATGTCCCGTCAGGGCGCGAGCGGCAAGCACGTCGTGCTGGATCAGTCGCCCGAGCTGGAATATCTGTATCTGCCCGGCTTTTACGGCTGGGTGTGGGATTACACAAAGCCCGCCGTGCGCCGACTGCTGGCCGACGTTCGCGACGAGCTGTGCGCGCTCTGCGGCGAGGGGCGCTATTTCATGATCGGCTGCGACGAGGCCGACGATCTCGGTCAGGGCGAAAATTCGCTTGAAATCGCCCGCGATCTGTGCGAATATCTGAACGGCATTCAGGCCGACCTCGCTTCTAAGGGACGGCGCGCGATCATGTGGGGCGATATGCTGCTCTGCGCCGCCGATATGCCCCTCGCCCACCGCGTAAACGGCGAATATTACGACGCGAATTCCAGCCATGAATTTGCCGCCGCCCTGCGCGCCGGTCTGCGCAAGGACATCGTCATCGCCGACTGGCAGTACACCGTCGTCTCGGATTCCGTCTGGCAGTCGACGCGCTTCTTCCGCGAAGCCGGCTTCGACGTTCTCTGCTGCTCCTTCAGCAATCAGGCGAACTATCGGACCGCGCTCAACACCATCCGCGCGCATGACTGTATGGGCTTCATGAAAACCACATGGCATACCCTCGGCCGCCAGATCCCCCATCTGGTCTACGCGGGCGATCTGATGTGGCACGGCCGCGAAGTCATGAGCTTTTCAAAAACCTGCTCCAGGGCCATGGACATTTTCCGCAAAATGCTGCCCTGCCGCAGCTATGCCGACGCGGGCTGGTCGTCCATCCAGATCGGCCCCGGCGCGAACATCCTCTCATAAACCGGCGCATTCTCCCCTGCAAATACATTTTTTTGCAAAAAGGGCTTGACAAGCGCGATGCCCCATGCTATAATCTATAAACGTTGCGGGGCATTAGCGCAGTTGGTAGCGCGCCACAATGGCATTGTGGAGGCCAAGGGTTCGACTCCCTTATGCTCC
>CAKTXR010000083.1 GCA_934631025.1 uncultured Clostridia bacterium | reverse complement strand
GCGGCTTCCACTTGCTGCCGCGCAGCACCGCACGACTTGCCAAACCATAAATTGGAGTTTGGCAAGTCTCCGATAGAGCCAAATCCGTTGTTCCGCACGGGCGGCCGCTGTGCGGCTTCCACTTGCTGCCGCGCAGCACCACACGACTTGCCAAACCATAAATTGGAGTTTGGCAAGTCTCCGATAGAGCCAAATCCGTTATTCCGCACGGGCGGCCGCTGTGCGGCTTCCACTTGCTGCCGCGCAGCACCGCACGACTTGCCAAACCATAAATTGGAGTTTGGCAAGTCTCCGATAGAACTAAATCCGTTGTTCCGCGCTGACGCGGAATCGCTTTTCAGCAGTTCCAATTCCGCGGCGTTTGTGCGTGCAATGCAGACTCCGGTCTATTTCGCGCCCGAAAGCGTAAATCAGACCGGAGTCCGTTTTACATCAGGCTTGTCATTTTTCGCCGCGTGTGCTAAAATGAAACCATCCCATCACAGGAGGATGAAAGACATGAAAACATCCACATCACTGGAGCATGGCATTCGCATGGCGCGCATAGGCGCGTATGATTCGGCGTGCCTGATGAAGCTGGCGGGTTTCGACGGCGTTGATCTGGCGATGGACGCGCACTCGACGGAGCCGGAAATCATCGCGCAGAGCGTATGGCGCGAGAAGATCGTCGCGCAAGCCAATGACTTGAAGCGCGCGGGGCTGGAGCTGGCGCAGTGCCACCTGCCCTATTATCCGGGCCACATCGCGCTGCCGGGCGACGGCACATGGCAGGCGTTCGAGGATTTCATGCTGCCCTCGTACATCCGCGCGCTGGAAATCTGCGGCGAAATCGGCTGTCCCGTGGCGGTGCTGCATCCGTTCTTTGACGAAAAGAGCGCCTCTCTCACGTTCGAGGGCAATCTGCGCATGACCGAAAAGATGCTCCCTCTGCTCGAAAAGCACCATGTAAAGCTGGCGCTGGAAAACGTCTACGGCCTGAACTACGCCGACAGCCACGTCGCGCGCGCCGAGGATATCATGCCCATCATCGAGAAAATCGACCATCCGCTGGTGGGCGCGTGCATCGACACCGGCCACGCCAACATATTCCATCTGGACATTGCCGAAATGGCGCGCATCTATGGCAAAAAGCTGTTCGCGCTGCACGTCAACGGCAACGCGGGCAAGGACGAGCACATCATTCCCTACACGTCCTCCGGCTGGTGCGAAAAGATGGACTATCACGCCTTCACCCGCGCGCTCGGCGAGATCGGCTACGACGGCTATTACAACCTCGAGATTGCCAGCGGCGACCTCGCGCCCGAGGTGGCGCTGCCCTTCTACATCTACGCCGCCGCCGTCGCGCGCTCGCTGAGCAAGGGCTGATCCCCCGCCCCCCACCGGCTCCCCCAATCGCACGGGAGAGCCGTTTTTCTTTTCCCCCGACTCCTCAGCCCGCGCCGTCAAACAGGCGCAAAAGCCGCCGCTTCTCTCGTCCTCCTCCGCGCAAAGGCTCGCGAATACGCCGCCCTTTCTCACGCTCCATCTGAACCGCCGCGCACGCAGCCGCCACTCCCCACATCAAAACGGCCGCGCCATCAATCCCGCGCCGTCAGAGCAAACGCAAAAGCCGCCGCTTCGTCCGCCCCCCTCGCGCAAAGGCTCGCGAATACGCCGCCCTTTTCTCACGCTCCATCTGAACCGCCGCGCCCGCAACAAACCGCAGTCTGTTCCCCGTCGCGCACATCTCCCGCCCGCACGCACACCCGCCTCCCATCGCAATCAATACGCCCTTTTCGCCGATGCCACCGCCGCAAGCAACAAACCGCAGTCTGTTTCGCCAACTTTCCCCCGCATGCAAAAACACCGGCTCCCCCAATCGCATGGGCGAGCCGGTGCTTCTTTATTCGCTTATTTTACCTCGGAGGTGTAATCGGCGTTGTAGTACGGGTTGGCGGGATTGTCGTCGGTGGGGTCCCAGATCAGGCTGCCGGTCTGGTTGGCGGCGGGCACGGTCACAGATGCGTATTCGGCGGGATTGCGCGCGCCCTTCATCACCAGCACGAACGAGCCATTGGGCACGTTGTCGAATATCCACTTCGCGTCGGCGCACAGCATGCGTATGCAGCCGCCGGAGGCGCGCTCGCCCAGCTTTCTGTAATAGTCGGCCTTGACGCGGCTGCCGCCCACGCCGTCGGTCGGCACGCCGTGGAACATATACGAGCTGTATATGCGCGTGGCGTACTGCATGTACAGATGGCCGTCGGCCGCGCGGCACCACTTCAGGCGCGCGCCGCTCATCTCGTAGAGCTTGTCGGGCAGCTTGCTGTCGATGCGCCCGGTCGAGCACACCATGCGGCGAATGAGATGCGTGTATGTGCCGTCGCCGCGCTCATAGACGCGTATGACCTGATTGGTCTTGTCCACCTCGATATAGTAGGGCAGCTGGCTGAAGTCGCCCACGGCCACATAGAACGTGCGCTTCACGCCGGTGCCGTCGTTGGCCGACGCGGTGACGATGGTCTTGCCCTTCTTGACAGGGGTCAGCACGCCGTTGTTGTCGACGCGCACGACGCGGTTGTTGCCGCTCTTCCAGGTCACGTTCTGCGCCGCGTCCGCCGGATAGACCGACGCGCCCAGCCTGACCGGCGTCATCGTGCCCGAGTCGATGAACACGACGTTCGGGATCGCCGCGCCGTTTCGGGTGACGTTCACAGCCATGGCGCGCGGGGTCACGGTCACTGTGCGCGTTCCCGCAGCGCCGCCGTCGCGCGCGGTCGCGGTGATTGTCACATTCGTCGCGGTAGTCACGCTGCCCGCTCTGATGCGGCCGCTCGAATCCACGCTCAATACGGACGGATTGGAGCTCGACCAGATCACCTTTTTGTCGGTCGTGTCCCTGGGCAGCACCTGCGCGGAGAGCTTCGCACTCTTGCCCGCGGGCAGCGTGTCCGCGCCGCTGACGGTCACGGTCTTGCTGATCGCGGCGATCTTCAGGATAACGCGCGCGGAAACGCGGCTGCCGTCCTCGGTCACGGCGGTGATGGTCACATTGCCGCGCTTTTTGATCGCCACATTGCCGCCGGTCACGGTCGCGCGGCCGCGGCTGGAGCTTTTCCACTTCACGCTCTGGCTCGCGCCCGCCGGCTCGACCTCGGCGGTCAGCCTGAGCGCGTTCACGGCGTTTACGTCCACATACAGCGTTTTGCCGTTCACGATTTCGCCGTCCAGATAGAGCTTCACGCCGGACGCGACCGGCGTAATCGTCAGGTCATAGCTGCCTGTTACGCCGCTGCCGTCCTGCGCCGTCGCGGTGATCGTGACGCTTTTGCGCTCGCTGACCTTCTGCGCCGTCACGCGGCCGCGCGCGTCCACAGTCGCGGCGGACGGGTCGCTGCTCGCCCAGGTCACTTTCTTATTGTTCACGCCCGAGGGCTGAACGTTCGCCTTCAAAGAAAGCTTTTTGCCCGCAGCCAGCTCATGGCTCTTGCCGGTCACGTTGATCGCCGTCGCCTTTTTGACGGCCTTGAACTTCACCGCCGCCTTCTGGCCGTTTTCCGCGGTCACGGTGATGGTAAAGCCGCCGGTCTTTTTGACCGTCAGCGTGCCGTCCGGCGCAATGTCGCAGCGGCTGCTGCTCGAACGGCGGTAACTCTTCACGGGCATGTTGGCTTCCAGCTTCAGCGTGTTTACGCGGCTCAGGTCGACCTCGATCACGCCCGCAGCCGCCTGTCCGTTTACGGTCACGGCGAGCGTGTCCTCATCGGCCAGCGCCCACGCGCCCAGCAGGATGATCAGCGCGGCCAGTATCGCCGCCAGCAGACTCTTTTTCATTGAACTTCGCACCTCTTGCCATATTTTGTTCACAATAAAATTCTAGCATATTCATTCCCCGCTGTCAAACACAAAATATTTTTCCGCGCATGAATCTTTTCACTCCGTCCGCGCGTCTAAACTATAATCATAGTGCTGTAGAGTTTTATGAAAAAGACGATAAAAACCATTTTCAAAACGCCGATTTTGTATTATAATAGAAGCGGAAAGCTGGAGCGAGTCTGAATCGAGGGCTTGCGGCCCATGGACTTTTCAGGCGCGCTTCATCAGGAGGTTGGGGTATGGTTCAGATCAGCTATCTGTGGCAGCAGTTCCTGCTATTAATAAACAGCCTTGTGGGCAGCCTGAGCTGGCGCAACGTGCTCGATATACTGACCGTCGCCATGGCGATCTATTACGTCATCAAGCTCGTACGGCAGACGCGCGCCAATTCCGTCCTGAAGGGTCTGGCCGTCGTGCTGCTGCTCACCTGGTTCAGCGATATGCTGGAGCTGAACGCGCTCAACTGGATCCTGCGCCAGATCATGAACACCGGCGTGGTCGTGCTGGTCGTGCTGTTCCAGCCGGAGCTGCGGCGCGGTCTCGAGCAGATCGGCCGCTCGAACATCCCCGGCAGCGGCGTATTGACCGGCGATCACAAGCCCATGTCCTCCGAACACGATATTCAGGAGATGATCCACGCCCTCACCAACCTCTCCCGCCGCAAGGTGGGCGCGCTGATCGTCATCGAAAACAAGACCGGCCTCAACGACATCATCGCCAGCGGCACGATGGTCGACGCGGAAATCTCCAGCGGCCTGATCGAAAACATCTTCGAGCCGAACACGCCGCTGCACGACGGCGCCGTGGTCGTGCGCTCCGGGCGCATCACCGCCGCGGCCTGCTTCCTGCCCCTGTCTGAAAATTCCTCCATCAGCCGCGAACTGGGCACCCGCCACCGCGCCGCGCTGGGCATCTCCGAGACGACCGACGCGACCGTGCTCATCGTCTCTGAAGAAACCGGCACCATCTCCATGGCGCACGACGGGCGGCTCACCCGCTATCTGGACGCGAAGGCGCTCTACGGCATCCTCGCCGAGCTGATGAAATCGGGCGACGAGCAGAGCGGCGCGCGGCACCTGTTCACCCGCGTCGCCGGCAAGAGCGGAAAGGACGGGAAAGCGCAATGAAAAACGTCTGGGCGATTATAAAAGGCGCGCTTCAGAAGTTCTGGGGCGTTCTCGCGCACAATCTGGGCTGGAAAATCGTGTCCATCGTGTGCGCCATGTTCCTGTGGAGCTATATCATCTCAGTCGATTCCTCGATCACCAGCATCAAGACGCTCGCCAATGTGGAGATTTCCACCAGCGGGCTGACCATCCTGCAAAGCCGCGATCTGGCGCTCTTGACCGACGTGAGCGCGCTCGATCCCGTGCATGTGCGCGTCGAGGCCAGCCAGTCCTACTATTCGCGCGTCACCAACGACACCGTGCGCGCCGAGCTGGATCTGTCGCAGGTCACCAAGGCCGGCGTTCAGCAGGTCGATCTGATCGGCGTGACCGCCTACGGCAAGGTGGTTCAGGTCACGCCCTCCAGCGTCGAGGTGACCATCGAGAGCCGCGGCTCGCGCTATGTGCCGGTCAACGTCGAGTTCACCGGCGACGTGAAGAGCAATCTGTGGTATAACATCACGCGCACCAACCCCGCGCAGGTGCTGGTGTCCGGCCCGTCGTCGCTGCTGCAAAGCGTGGCCTCGGCGCGCGTCCAGATCGACGTGACCGGCCAGACCGCCTCCTACGACCGCTCCGCCCCGCTCACGCTGCTCGACGAGCAGGGCAACGAGATCGGCAGCGCGCTGACCGCCTCGCCCTCGTTCATCATGATGAGCATCGACGTCTATCCCAAGGCGCAGCTGAGCGTCAATCACAACGTCGACACCGCCACCGTCGGCACGCTGCCCGAGGGCTACGAGATCACCGGCGTGGACGTGCAGCCGGAAACGGTCACCGTGGCCGGCGAGCAGTCGCTGCTCGACGAGCTGGACGAGCTGAGCTTCGTGCCCATCAGCGTGGACGGGCGCACAAGCAGCTTCACCGCCATCTCCACGATCAACGCGCTGCGCGATATGCGCTATATCTCCAGCGAGCAGGTGACGGTCACCGTCTACATCGCCGAGAGCACGCTCACCGATTCCTTCCAGTCGCTGCCCATTTCCGTGCGCGGCAAGGCGGCCGAGCGGACGGTCACGCTCTCCGTCGACAAAGCGGACGTGCGGCTGAGCGGCCCCTATTCGCTGGTCAACAAGCTCGAGGAGGGCGACGTAAACGTCTATGTCGATGTGACCGGCCTTGAAAAGGGCCAGTACGAGCTGCCCGTATCCGTAGCGATCGACGGCGGCGACGTCTCGAACCTCACAATCGAAACGGATCCCACAGTCGTCACCGTCACGATCGAGTGATCCCCGCATTGAAAGAAGGTCTGCATATTGGAAAACAGCGTTTTTGCCCAAGGTTTGATTGAAGTGATGCTCAGTTGGATGCGGCTGGTCGCGCTGTCGGTCTGGAATTTCTTTCAGGCGGACATGGCGGGCGGCTTCCTGAGCTGGTTTTCGGATCATTGGAAATCGCTGGCGCTGACGCTGATCGTCGTCGGTCTTGTGGTCGACTGGCTGATCTGGATGATCCGCTGGCGACCGTACTGGCTGTGGCTGCGCAAGCGACAGATCGTCTATGAGGAGGTGCCGGTCGCGAGCAAAAAGCGCGCGCCGCGTCCTCAGCCGGTGCGCCATATGCCGCAGATGGCCGCTCAGCAGAGCGACTTTGACGATCCCTTCGCCGAGAACGAGCAGGATCCCTACGCCGCCGCGCCCGCACCCAAATCCGACGCGGATTTCGCCGACTGGGACAGCGATTCCGACCCCTACGCGAGCGATCCGCGTCACACCGATTACGATCCGTCGATCTACGGCCGTCCCGCGATGGGCGAAAAGCACGATGCGCGCCCGCAGCGTCATCTGCCGGTTTTCGGCGAAAAAAAGCGCTGATGCGAGTGAGTTCCTACCTATTATATAGCGCTTTGTTCAGCCTGCCTGGCCGCGCTCTCCGCGCCGGACGGGCCTGAACGTCTGTCGGGCGCGGCGCTTTCACGAGCCGTTCCGCCGGTAAGCCCGCCGCCCCGGCCGAGATATTCGCATTGTCGCCGCGCGCGATAGAGCGCGAGAGAACGCACCGTTCCGATAAGGAATGCCGCCGCGTCTGTGAGTGCCCGACGGTTCTCCACGGCAGCCGCATCCCCGGAAGCCGTTCGCAGCGGGTCTGAACCACGCCGCGCGCTCCGATTCGGCGCATCTTTCCGTGCGGGAACCGCCGCGCATGTTCAAGCGCCCGATTATTTCGCCGCGATGCACGCACCGGCAGGTTTTCCCGCAAATCGCGCCGCATCGCCTGTCATCCCCACGCAGCCGCGCGCCATGGTCGGCAGCCGTTTGCTGTGATTCGAGCGCATCTCGCCGGAAGCCGTTGTCTCGCGTCCAAAACACGACGCCCCTCCTTCCGCCCACGCGCACCTCGACCGCATCGCCGCTTTCTCGCGGGAGCCGCCGCCATAAATCCGAGTGCCTGACCGCTTCATCGTAATGCGCTTACCGGCAGGCCATCATGCAAAACGCGCGCCGCATCGCTGAAAGCCATCACCGCGCACCCGAACGCGGCAACGATCTCCCCCGTTCTTCAGCGGCGAACATCACCCCGCGTATGCTTCTCCTTGCCCACGCCGCCGCGGCCAAGGAAAAGCACACGCCGCCCACGCGGGCACACATTTCCAGAGCGCAACGCATTCGCACCGCGGCCTTCCGCCGCCTTTAAGGAGCGCGCTCTGGCAGAAAAGGAATTTTGACTGTGAACACATTGGCCGATTTGCTCTCATCGCTCGTCCCGTGGCTGTTGGCGGCCATAACGGGATGTTCTTTTGTCATACTCGTTTTGCGTTATCTGGCCGAGCCGCTCGCACCGGGCATCGAGTTCGGGCCGCTGGTTCGGCGGCTGATCGACCGGCGGGCGCTGGAACCGCAGGGGCCGGAGGTCGAGCCGTCGGTGGCTTCGCGGCAGCTTCGGCGCAGGCTGAGGCGCAACGAATGGGCGCTGCACAATCAGATTCACCTGATCGTGTGGATACTGTGCCTGATGCTGCTCAGCCGGCTGCTGATATTGGCCGCGGCGATGGTGGGCAGCTGCCTGACCGGCTCGCTGGACGAGCTGTTTCACGCGGCGATCAGCCACTGGGTGCGCTGGGACGCGGCGGGCTACATCAATCTGGCGCGCAACGGCTATGCGTCCGCGCCGGACATGCTGAATTATCTGCCGCTTTATCCATATCTGGTGCGGTTTTTCGCGTTTTTGTGCTTCGGGCATTATGTATTCGCGGGCTTTCTGGTGTCGAATCTGGCGCTGCTGGTGGCGGGCTGGGCGCTGTTCCGGCTGGTGGGCGCGGAGCATGGCGAGCGGGCGGCGCGGCGCGCGGTGATCCTGATGATGTTTTCGCCGCTGTCGCTGTTCTTCTCGGTGCCATGCGCGGAATCGCTGTTTCTGATGCTGACGCTGCTGGCGGTGCTGTGCGCGCGCAATCGGGCGTTTCTGCCGGCCGTGCTGTTCGGTATGCTGAGCGCGGCGACGCGGCTGGCGGGCGTGCTGGCGATCGTGCCGATTCTGCTGGAAATGCTGAAGTATCTGCACTGTCTGAATCTCTATCACACGCATCGCGCACGGTTTTTCCGGCTGCTGGCGGCGTATGTGCTGCTCTGTCTGCTCATTCCGCTGGGCACATGCGCGTACATGCTGATCAACGCGCTGGTGGCCGGTTCGCCCGTGGCGTTCATCGACACGCTGCGTGATTACTGGAGCCAGGGCTTCGGCTCGATCTGGAAAACGCAGCGTTATTCCGTCGATCTGGCCTTCACTTATGGCGATCTGGGCTGGCAGCTGGGCACATGGATTCCGCAGGCCATCGCGATTTTCGCCGCGGCGCTCATGGTGCTCTCGTTCTGCACGGTCATTCAGCCGGGCGACGGTCTGTACGCCTGGCTCTACATGGCGCTGACGCTCTCGCCCAGCTGGCTGCTGAGCGGCCCGCGTCTGATCACGGCGATGTACCCGCTCTATCCGATGCTCGCGGTCATCACTCGCCGCAAGAGCGCCTATCTCGTCGTCATCGCACTCTCGATCGTCCTCACCTGCGTCTTTTCCTACCTCTACACCATAACCGGCACCGTCGTCTAGGCAGGCTGAGCCTGCACTCACACCGCTAACGCGCACGCAACCCGACTCCGCGCCGCTTGGGAGCGGCTCGAGTCTGGACGTTAGTGTGTACTGAAATCATCGCTATACAGCCCGACCTGCCCGACCATAAATTGGAGTC
>CAKTXR010000082.1 GCA_934631025.1 uncultured Clostridia bacterium | reverse complement strand
AACTTCTATTGTATCGGAATGTTCGCTCTGATGCCACTTTTTCTGTTGCACTTAGATTATAAATTCAAGCCATAAAAAAGGCCCGAGCGCATCGGCCCGGGCACAAAGCGTTTTACCAGAAGAACGGGAACTGCGTGAACACCCAGCGGCCGTCCTCGGTCTTTTCCTGAATGAACTCGAACAGCAGCGGTTCGTCGCTGGAGAGGGAGTACACGGTGACGGTGTAAATGCGCGCGTCGTCGGTGTGCAGCGCCAGCGCGTACTCGACCTCGGAAATATCGGGATCGATCGGGCGCTCATAGGGGCTTTCGCCGGGATAGTAGCCGTACAGCAGGCCGTCCACCGTCTCATATGAACCCCACGCCCACAGCTCCTCGATGACGTCATCCGAAAAATGCGCGGCAAGCGTCGCCTGCATGGCTTCGGCCGAGACAAGTTCGTCGTCCAGCACGCGGTATTTGCCGCCGTCCGGCGCGGGCACGTCGCCGTTTACGTCCAGCGGCGCGATCGTGAACCAGGAATAGACGGTCATCGCGGAGAGAATCTCGTCCTGCGCCGAAACGTCCGTCTCGGCGCTCTCGGCCAGCGCGGGGGCGCTCAGCGTCAGGAGCAGCAGGAGCGCAAGCAGCAGGCTCATTGATCTGCGGGCGGGAGAAAAGCCATATTTCATGTTTGAAAACCTCATATGCGCCGATTGACCGGCGGCTGATTGTCGAGCGCAGTGCGCTTATGGGGGAGGAGGCGCTGACGATGCGCGCCGTTAAGGCTCGCAATGCGCCGGAGACGTGAATTCAGCGTTCTTTGTCATGCCGGAGCATGGCGTTCTCGGTTCAGCGCCACAATCCTTCGATTCCTTGCCCTGAACGGACAAAAGAATCTGTTGGAATGCGGTTTCTTCCTTAGTAGAGCACATCTTTGGCGGCAGACGCTTACATTTGCGCGGCGAATGTGAATTGCGCGTCTGGCGTTTTCCATCAGGCTAGAGTCCGAAAGCCGGTCTGACACAAAACGGTTTGCGTGATACGCAGGCACTTACATCGGCGCGGCAAATCGCATGTTCGGCGCTTCCGTCGGCTTGGGTTCAGAAGCTTCGGCTCAGGCGGCGGCTCGTGTGATACGCGGGCGCTTACATCGGCGTGTTGAACCATGCGTCGGCGAAAAAGGCGTTGCCCAGATGCCGCACGGCGCACCAGCCGACGCGCTCGGGCACGGCGGTATCCAGACTTTCGCCCAGCGCGCGGATGCGCCGGAGCATGAAATCGGGATCGACCACCGCCGTCATGGGCAGATGATAGCGCTGAAGGCACTCGGTGATGCGGTCGGCTGTGCCGCGTGCGCTCATGCCGCAGCGCTCTGCGGCGCAGGCGGTCACGCGCATGCCCACGCCCACCGCTTCGCCATGGAGCAGGCCGCGATAGCGCTGCGCCGTCTCGATGGCGTTGGCCACGCCGTGCCCCAGCAGCAGCTTTGTGCGGTCGCGGCTGGAGAGCGACTGCTTGATGGCCAGGCAGCGCCACGCGATTTCCTCCATGCGCACCTCGACGGCGGCGCGCCCTGTGAGCGTTTCGAGCTGATGAAAGAGCGCGGCGTCGGCGGCGCAGGCGCTCTTGATGACCTCGGCCATGCCGCTTTCAAATTCGCGCTCGGGCATCGTGCAGACGGTCTGCGGGTCGATCAGCGTCAGCGTCGGCGGGAAGAACGAGCCGATCATGCGCGAGCCGAGCTTGTACTCGAGCGCCGTCTTGCCGCCGACCGCCCAGTCGGCCATGCCGATGAGCGTCGTGGGGACGTACACCAGCCGCACGACCGATTTGTAGTTCCACGCGGCATAGCCCACGCTGTCGCACAGCTTGCCGCCGCCCATGGCGACCAGCGCGTCCTCGGGGGAGAGCGCCATGTCGGTCATCGCGGATGTGATCTCGCGCAGCGCGTCCAGCGTCTGGGCATAGCCGCCCGCGGGCAGCGTCAGCACATAGGGCCGGATCATCGCCGCTTCGAGCGAACGCACGACGCGCGCGCCGTAGAGCCGGTCGATGTTTTCGTCCAGAACGAGCAGCGCGCGGCGGGGGCGCAGCGTCTCGGCCAATCGGTCGCCCAGCCGTCCGGCCAGGCCGTTGTCCAGATGAATGTCGTAGTAATAGTCGCCCACGGAGGCGCGGATTCTCTGCATACAGTGCCTCCGTCAGCGCAGAATGGGATTACGGCCGGCTTCGCCCGCCTTGCGCGGGAAGGACGCGGGCGTGGGCGCGTTCTTGCGGACGACGCACAGCCGGTGATCCCAGTCGCGGCCGGGGAAGGCGACGGGAAGCGTCTCAAGGCACTCGGATTTCATGCGCTTCAGGATCGCGCCCGACTGAGAAAGCTCCTCGTCCAGCGACGGCCCCTTGTAGGCGATGAAGCGCCCGCCGGCCTTCACGAAGGGCAGCGTCAGCTCGCACAGCGTCGGCAGTGCGGCCACGGCGCGGGCGACGGCCAGATCGAAGCGGTCGCGGCAGTCGGGCAGCTTTGCAGCGTCCTCAGCGCGGATGTGGACGGCTTCTGCGTTGAGATTCAGCCGGTCGATCACGCTCTGCAAAAACTTCACGCGCTTGCCCAGCGAGTCCATCAGCACGACGTGAATGTCCGGCCGCGCGATGGAGAGCGGCACGCCCGGGAAGCCCGCGCCCGTGCCCACGTCGCACAGCGTCTTTACGCCGTCCATGAGCTGCGGCGCGGCGAGCGGGGCGAGGGAATCGAGATAGTTGCGGTCAACGGCCTCGGCGGGATCGTCGGGCACGCGGGTGAGGTTCATCACCTTGTTGGTTTCAACGAGCATTTCGTGATAGATCACGAGCTTGTCCGGCGCGTCGTCGGGCAGTGCGATGCCCATGGCGGCGGCGCCGGCGCGGATCAGTTCGCGCATGGGCTGTCCTCCCTGTGTTCGCGGCGGTATTTTTCAAGATAGATCATCAGCGCGGCCACGTCGCCCGGCGAAACGCCCGGGATGCGCGCGGCCTGTCCGATCGAGCGCGGGCGGCGCGCGGTCAGCTTCTGGCGCGCCTCGATGCGCAGCGTCTCGAGCGTCATGTAGTCAATTTCATCCGGAATGAGCACCTCTTCCGAGCGGCGGAACTGCTCGATCTGCGCGCGCTGGCGGTCGAGATAGCCCTCGTATTTGACGGAGATCTCGGCCAGCTCGAGCGCGTCGGCGTTCTGAGACGCGAGCCATTCGTCCAGCGCGAAGAGATCGGTCATGCTCATCGAGGGGCGGCAGAGCAGCTCGCGCAGTCCCAGCGCGCCCTTCTCGCACGGCGCTTCATTGTGCGCGGCGAGCAGCGACTGCAGCTTTTCGTCCGCAGGGACGTAGGTTTCGCGCAGATGGCGGATGATCTTTTCGCTGTTTTCTCGCTTTAAGAGCATCTTTTCATAGCGCGCGCGGCTCACCAGCCCGATTTTATAGCCCATTTCGGTCAGGCGCTGATCGGCGTTGTCCTGACGCAGCAGCAGGCGGTATTCGGCGCGGCTGGTCATCATGCGGTACGGCTCGTCCGTGCCCTTTGTGGTCAGGTCGTCCACCAGCACGCCGATATAGGAATCGGCGCGGGTGAGTATGAACGGCTTGTCCCCGCGGACATGGAGCGCGGCGTTGACGCCGGCGTACAGCCCCTGCGCGGCGGCCTCCTCATAGCCGGAGGTGCCGTTGATCTGTCCGGCGCAATAAAGGCCGCTCACCGGCTTTGTGGAAAAATCGGCGTTCAGCTGAAGCGGGTCGATGCAGTCGTACTCGATGGCGTAGGCCAGCCGCACGATTTCGGCGTGCTCAAGGCCGGGGATGGAGCGATACATTTCGCGCTGAACGTCCTCCGGCATGCTGGTGGACACGCCCTGCACATACCATTCGACGGTGTAATCGCCCTCCGGTTCGAGGAACACGGGATGGCGCTCCTTGTCGGCGAAGCGCACCACCTTATCCTCGATGGAGGGGCAGTAGCGCGCGCCGGTGCCGTGGATCGTACCCTTGTACATGGGCGCGCGGTGCAGGTTGGCGCGGATGATGTCGTGCGTTTCGGGCGTGGTGTAGGTGAGATAGCACACGGCGCGGTTGCAAAGCGGTCTGTCGGTCATGAAGGAGAACGGCACGACCGGTTCGTCGCCGTACTGCGGCTCCATCTTGGAAAAGTCGATCGTGCGGCCGTCCACGCGCGCCGGCGTGCCCGTCTTGAAGCGGCGCACGGAAAAGCCCAGATCGACCAGCGACTGCGTGAGCTTCGTCGCGCAGGTCAGTCCCTGCGGGCCGCCCTGCCAGTCGCAGTCGCCGATGATGATGCGGCTCTTCAAGTATACGCCGCAGGCCAGCACCATCGCGCGGCAGGCGATGACCGCGCCGGTTGTGGTTTCAAGGCCGGTCACACGGCCGTTTTCGGTCAGTATGCGCGCGGCCTCGCCCTGACGCAGCACGAGGTTCTCCTGCTCGTCTATGGCGCGGCGCATCCTCAGGCGGTAGGCCAGCTTGTCGGCCTGCGCGCGCAGCGAGTGAACAGCCGGGCCCTTGCCGGTGTTGAGCATGCGCGACTGGAGAAATGTGTCGTCGATCGCCAGTCCCATCTCGCCGCCCAGCGCGTCCAGCTCGCGCACCAGATGCCCCTTGGCTGTGCCGCCGATCGAGGGGTTGCACGGCATGAGCGCCACCGCGTCCAGATTGAGCGTTAAAAGCAGCGTCTTAAAGCCCAGCCGCGCGCAGGCCAGAGCGGCCTCGCACCCGGCGTGACCCGCGCCGACGACGATAACGTCAAAACTTTCCAATGACTTGACACCTCTTAAAACAGACCAGCTCCAGATCGTCGCGCCACACAGCGTCGGTATCCTCCCAGGGCATAAAATGCTGCGCCATCAGCTCGCCCCAGCCGCCCGGCGTGTTGTGCGTGTCAAGACGGCCCTTGTAGAGCGCCTTTTCAATGCGGTACGGGCGCTCCTCATAGAAGAACATGAGATTTTCATTGAGCGCGATCAGGCCGTATTTGTCGCCGCAGCCGGGTTTTTCCTCCTGCAGCTGATTGTGATAGAAGATATAGCTGGAGATCATCTCGGGGCGCAGGCGATTGAGCCGGCCGAAGGGCTGACCCTGCTCTTTGTCGCGCCACGGATCGTTTTCGGTCGGGCGGTTGTAGTGGAACACCTCGTTCATGCGCACATAATGACGCTTTTCTTCAGCGAAGGGCACCGGCTCGAGGTGCGCGTTCAGCGCGGGGAACAGCTCGTCCGGCGTGCGCACGGCGGCGGCGCACTCGTAATAGAAGAACAGATTGCGATGGAAGCGGAAAACGCTCAGCGTGAGCACATCCTCGGGCAGCGCGGTCTCGTTCAGGACGCGCCTGCCTTCGTCCTCATGGCCCCTTAGAAGCTGGGCGCGGTAGACCAGACGTTGAACCAGCATATGTCATTCTCCTTTGCATGACGCACGGATGATATGATATAACAAACCATATTGAATGATATACGCGCGCGCTCCGTTTGTCAAGCACGTTTCAATGAAGAAACGGCGCGCGGGGGCAAGAAAAGACTTGCGCGAAGAGGGCGCATCTGCTATGATAAGATCATGTGAAGGAGTGACGTTATTATGAGCCGACATATCGATACGATTCCCGTCTGGGACGCCTATAAAACCGACTGCGAATGCCCGCTGTGCGCGCTGATGAAAAAGAACGAAGAGGACTATGTGGACAACTTCCTCGGCGCGTCGGTCATGGAGCCGGATCGTCGGGTCGAGGTGAACGAAAAGGGCTTCTGCCGCCGCCATTTCAAGATGATGTTCGACGCGGGCAACCGGCTGGGGCTGGCGCTGATGACCGATACCTATATGCGCCGCACGATTGAAAAGCTGACGAAGAACGCCGAGACGCTGGCCGCCGCCGCGCGCGAGGAGGGGCAGAAGGGCCTGTTCGCGCGCATGGGCAAAAAAAACGCCGATATTCCCGCCGCCGCGGCCGAGGTGCGCGCCATGACCGCCAGCTGCATATTCTGCGACCGGCTAAACGCCGCCATGGAGCGCTATGTCTATACGCTTCTGTATATGTACGCGCACGAGCCGGACTTCAAAAAGGCGCTGGCCGAATCGAAGGGCTTCTGCCTCGACCATTACGCGCAGGTGCTTGAGGAAGCGCCGAAGCATCTTCATGGCCGCGATTTGCAGGAATTCATAGAGACCGTCTCGAAAATCGAGATGGACAATCTGAATCGCGTGGAGAAGGATCTCGAGTGGTTCACGCTCAAGTTCGACTATCGCAACCGCGATAAGCCCTGGGGAACCAGTCAGGACGCGGTGGAGCGCTCGGTCAACAAAATGCGCGGCGGCGCGGTCTGAGAGGAGAGGCGGCCATGAAAATTCGGATTGAAAAGCGCTATATGCTCGTTCCCATCGGCACAGAGGCGCAGAAGAAGAAGCTCCTGCTGCACGACGCGGCGGGCGCTATCCGCGTCGAGCTGGACGCGCGCCTGAGCGCCGCGCCCGATTATCTGCTGCCCTACGATCTGCGCGATTACATCGGGCAGGAAATGACGCTCGCGACCGAGCCTGAGATCGACATTCAGCCGGTCTTTGCGGATGCGCCGGACGACAGCGGCCTGTATCGCGAAAAGCTGCGTCCCGCGGCGCACTTCACAGCGCCGCGCGGCTGGATCAACGATCCCAACGGCTTCGTTTACTATGAGGGACAGTACCATCTGTTCTATCAGCATAACCCCGCCGACACGGTGTGGGGCAATATGCACTGGGGGCACGCCGTGAGCCGCGATCTCGTCCGCTGGGAGGACAGGGGCGAGACGCTCTTTCAGGACGAGCACGGCGCGATGTATTCCGGCTCGGCGGTGATCGACGAGCGCAATCTGACCGGCCTGAAGCAGAACGAGCACGCGCCGCTTCTGCTGTTCTACACGGCGGCGGGCGGCAGCGGGAAGATGAGCGAGCGCGCGCTGTTCACGCAGCGGCTGGCCTACAGCGTCGACGGCGGGGAGACGTTCATTAAATATCCCCATGCGATCCTGCCGCACATCGCCGAGTGCAACCGCGACCCGAAGATCATCTGGTGCGATGAGCTTGAGTGCTACGTCATGGCGCTCTATCTGCGCGGGCGGGAATTCGCGCTCTATCGCTCGGACAATCTGCTGGACTGGACGGAGCATCAGCGGCTCTGCCTTGAGGACGACGACGAATGTCCGGATTTCTATCCGCTCGAGTGCGAGGGCGCGCGCTATTGGGTGCTGACCGCCGCGCATGATCACTATCTCATCGGGCGCTTCGAGCGCGGCCTGTTCCAGCCGGTTCAGTCGCCCGGAATGCTGCACGCAGGCAAGAGCTACGCCGCGCAGAGCTGCTTCGGCCTTGCGGGCGGCCGCCGCGTGCGCTTCGGCTGGAATCGATCGAACATCCCGAATATGCCGTTTAACGGCTCGATGACCACGCCGCAGGAGATGACGCTCAGGCGCGTCGGCGGCGCGATGAAGCTGTGCGCGTATCCCGCCGCCGAATTTGACGCGCTGCGCGGCGAAAAGCGCGAGGGACGCGGCTGCCTGACGCTGACCGGCCGCGCCAACGACGTTGAGCTGACCATGCCGGCGGAGGACGGGCATACCGTGACGCTGTTCGGGCTGACAATCGCCTATGAAGGCGGCAAGCTGACCGCAAACGGCGAAAAGCTGCGCGTCTGGCCGGAGGACGGCCGGCTGCGGCTGCGCATCGTGCAGGACGTTCATGCCGTCGAGGTGTATGCAAACGGCGGCGAGGCCACCATGCTGATCGAGCATCGCAGCGATCTCTTCCTCAACCGCGTCGAATGCGCGGGCGCGGAAATCGCCGCATGGCCGCTTGAAAATATCTGGGGATAACGCACATCGCCCCGCCGCTTGACAATGACGAAGCGGCGGGGCGGTTTTTATGCGCGTCAGATGATCTCGAGCCGCTCCTTGTCGGGCAGCGGGGCGCGGCGCGTGCAGGGCTTGTCCTGATACCAGAAGGCGACCGAGGAGATGTCGTCCTGAAGCGGCAGATAGCGCCCGCCGCTGCGCCAGCCCAGCGCCTGTATGGTCACGCGCAGATCGCGCTTGAAGTGAATCGGATCGGTGATGTGCCAGCGGTAAAGCCCGAAGCGCGTCTGCGAGCGATACGCCCCGTCCGGCCGCAGCACATGGCTCAGTCCGGAATAAGGCGTGGAGAAGGGCGTGTACTGGCCGCCCACGTCGAAGTTGTACGAGCCGCAGAAGTAGTCCTCCGTGCCGGTGCCGCAGATCGTGGGGTACTGCTCGTCGCCGTCCATGAAGAACTTGATCTCGCCCTCGCCCCACCAGCCGGAATTGTTCACGCCCCAGCTCATGCAGGTGCCCACATACTGGCCGCACCCCTCGATCCTGTCCAGTATGACGTAATCCTGCTTGTAGGGCAGCGGGTTCGTGCGGTTGAACTGCGCATGGAAATAGCCGGCGCTCTCCGGCAGCGCGCCCAGCTCATAGCTGATCTGATAGTAAATGCACACGTCGCTCTCCGTGCGGTTTTCGAGCGTCACGCGCGCATGGGTGCGGAAGGGCATCGTCCAGTAGCAGTTGAACGCGCGGCCGGGATTGACGCACACGGCCAGCGAATTGATCTGTGCGTATTCGCCCCAGCCGCTCGCGAAGAAATCGCCGATGGGGCATTCGATCGAGGGGACGGGGCTTTCGTCCCAGTAAAAGCGCAGTATGAGATTGCGCCATTCATGGGAGCTGGGCGTAATCCAGATGTGCCGGATGGAGCCGCAGCCGGTGATATCGGCCAGCAGGCAATCCTCGCCCGGCGCGGCCACGAGATAGGGATTGACCTTCCAGCCGTCGCCCAGATCGCGCGCGGCGTTTCGGGCGGAGCCTTCACTGAGCGGCGTGCGGCCGCCCTGACCCGGCTCGCCGGTGATATTCTCGGCGGAGATGGAGCAGGACACGGAGGCGGACAGGCAGGACAGCGCGTCGAGAGACTGTGTGAACATGGAAGCGACCTCCTTATGACGACTTATTATTGAATAAAGCGCAGAGCGCCGCCGCCCGTGGGAGAAATCCGTTCGGGCAGCGGCGCTCAAATATATTACTTTTCCTTTTCGACGATGGCGATGTGTACGTCGTCCAGCTGCTTCTGATCGACGAACGAGGGCGCGCCCATCATCAGATCCTGCGCGTTCTTGTTCATCGGGAAGGGGATGATCTCGCGGATGCTCTCCTCGCCCGCGATCAGCATGACCATGCGGTCGACGCCGGGCGCGATGCCGGCATGGGGCGGCGCGCCGTAGCAGAAGGCGTTATACATGGCGGGGAACTTGGCCTTCACGTCGGCCTCGCCCAGACCGACCAGCTCGAACGCCTTGATCATGATCTCGGGATCATGGT
>CAKTXR010000081.1 GCA_934631025.1 uncultured Clostridia bacterium | reverse complement strand
TGTTTTCCGCGGGGAGAACGCTGGGGCTGCGCGCCCCAGACTGCGCCAAAGAGTCTTCGACTCTCTGGACTCTCTTCATTGGGTTCGCGGCGGAGTACCGCCTTGCCAAACCTTGCAATAACTGCGATCTCCGAATTGGCGTGACTACGCCCCGCAGCACTCGGGTACACGGAAAGACCCTGCCGAGTCCAATTTATGCTCGGCAGGGTCGGGCGGTACATCGATGATTCCTACTATATCAATCGTCCAGACTCGAGCCGCCCCCAAGCGGCGCGGAGTCGGGTTTCGGCGCGCGAAGCGGAGAGGAAACCGCACTGCGGTCGCCCCCAAGCGGCGCGGAGTCGGGTTGCAGCGCGCGAAGCGGTGTGTCAGCGGGCACTGCCCGCCGGCCGGCCGAGGAGTTCGGGGAAGTTTTTGACGCTCAGTGCGGCCAGCTCGCGCAGCGTGTGGCTGAAGAACGTTTTCGTGTCGGGATTCATCTGCGAGAGCGCGCGCACCGCCGCCGGCACGTTCTTCGGCCAGCCCGCCTTCCATTCGTCCACAGTCGATATGTCGTTGGCGTTCAGCACGTCGAACAGCGCGTCGACGAAGCGCTCGCGGTCGGCCTCGCTCAGCTGCGCCAGCCACGCGCTGATCGTGTGGTCGAGATACAGCGCGTCGGACGTGAGATGACTGAACGGCACGAACGCGCCGCCCTCCACCTGCCAGGAGAACGGATCGTGCTGCAAAAAGCTCACGCGGTTGCTCCTGACGATGCTGTAGCGCTCCTGATGCTCAAGCAGCATCCCCACCACCGACGACTGCGGCAGCGTTTTCTCAATGCGATCGGCAATGCGCCCGAACGACTCGCTCTGAAGCACGCTCTCCAGAAAGCCCGGCCCGTCGTGCGAGTATACGCGCGCAATGCGATCCTGCACCGCGCGGTCGCACTCGGCCGCGGCGTAGACTGCGAGATTTCCGCCCTTCGAGTGGCCGCCCACCAGCAGCGCGCCGCGCAGCTGCTTCGCCGTCTCGCTCAGATAGCGCGCGGCGCTCTCCTGCGCGGGCACGGGCGATTTGAACGCCATGCTGAAGTCCTCTTTCCAGCCGATCAGCGAGGAATCCGTGCCCCGAAAGGCGACGTAGGCCAGCTCGTCGGTCAGCTGGAAGCTCACCGCGGCGAACTGCTTCTCCTCCGCGCTGTCGAACGACTCCACATAATTAAGCGCGCGCATGTCGCGGAACCGGCGGCTCGCCATCACCGCGGCGAAGAGCCGCAGCGTGCTCGGCGCGTCCCAGAAATCACGGAACATCTCGTCGAACAGCTCCGAGCGATACAGCCGCGTCAGACTTAGCGCCTCGCCTGCCGACACGCCCTCGAACGCGCCGTTCAGATGAAAATACGAAAACCACGCGAGAATCAGACTGTCCACCGAATTGAACGGCCGCTCGTCGAACGTGTCGAACGCCCGCTCGGCATAGCTCACAATATTTCCGGCCATAACGGCTCCCTTCCGCGCGAAATGCGCAGCCATATTTTTCAAGAAGCGACCCGCGCGCGGCAAACCGCCGTCCGCGCTGCCGCGGCGCGATGATATTCCGCATCCCCGCCGCCTGCAACGCGCTCGATCGTCTCAAGGCCGCCGGTCATCGCGATTGGCGAAGCGCATCAACCCTTCACATCATATTTGTACACGCGCGCGTATAGCTCGCCGCGCGTCTTTTCGAACTGGGCGCGGCTGAGCGGCGCGCCGGTGCTCATGACCAGCAGCGGCAGCTTCTCCTGCCCTGCGCGCATCGGCGGCTGATAGTATTCGTAGTCGTTCAGAAAAAAGCCGTGCCGCTGATAAAAGCCGATGCGCCGCCGCGCAATGTCGGTTTCAGGCGGCTCCACCTCGAGCACGGCGGGGCGCTCGCTTTCGGCGATTACCGCGTCCAGAAAGCGCCCGCCCACGCCGCCGTTGCGCCGCGCCGGGTCGACGGCCAGATGCTCGATGAACAGAGTATCCGTCAGCGTCCACGCCGCGCAGAGCGCGCTCACGCCGTCTCCATCGCGCAGGCCGTACAGGCGGTAGGCGGGATCCTCAAAGAGGGCGCGCTGTCCCTCGCGCGTGCGGTATTCGTCCTCGGGGAAGCTCAGCGCCATCAGGCGGAACACGCCCTCGAAATCGCGCGCGTCCAGTCTTTCCAGCATGGTTGATTCTCCTCTTTCTTCAATATAATATGTTGTGCGGCATAACGCTTCCGCACGCCGTGTGCAGATCGCACCGCAGTTTCGCGGCCAACCCTTGCGCACGCGTGCGAATAATCTGCACCGTCCGCAAAAAGCGCCGCTTCTGCACATTCGCCGTGTACACGCCTGAATACGCGCTGTCCGTCCGGCTCTATCGCCCCGCGCGGCGCAGTCCCTTGGGCAGGTGGTTCTTCAGCGTGCCGTTCGCGATTTTGCCCCAGCCCAGCGGCAGGCTTTTGTGCGTGACCAGCGTCCAGCCGCGGCCCGACGCGTCGAACGTCTCGCCCGAAAGATACTTAAGCGCACTTTCCTCGTCCAGATCGAGCGCGTTCGCCGCCTGATCGGGAAAGAGCGCCATCGCCAGCGCGTGATCCGGCTCGACGTAGTTTCTGCCGACGCGCGCCAGCCGCAGGCCGTCTCTCAAGACGCGCAGGCCGCTCAGCTCGGGCAGGCCGCGCGGAACGAGCAGGAGCATATCGCCCCGCCGCACGATCTCGCCGCTTTTTTCCAGCCCGGGCGCGATTTCCATGAGCTGCTCGGTCGCGCGCTGGGTGTCGCGGTCGGGCTTTGCGGGTCTGTGATCGGCTTTCGGCGCGTTCTTTTGCGGCGCTTCGCCCGATCTGCGCAGGCGCGCCATGAACTGGCCGTCGCCGTGCGCTTTGTGCGGCCAGACGTGCAGGCCGCCGTTTTCTGAGCGCCCCAGGCCGGGCAGCTCGAAATCCTCTATGGAAAAGTCGGTATGCCGCTCGAGGAACGCGCTCACGTTGTCCTCGTTTTCGCGCCGGTCGAACGTGCAGGTGGAGTAGATCAGCCGACCGCCCGGCCTGACCGTTTTCGCGGCTTCGTCGAGAATTTCGGCCTGACGGGACGCGCAGCCCGCGCACGAGCCGTTCTGCCACGCCTCGCGGCTGGCTCTGTCGCGGCGGAACATGCCCTCGCCGGAGCAGGGCGCGTCCACCAGCACCGCGTCGAAAAGGGCGGGAAGCACGCGCGCGATCGCGTCGGGATAGGCGTTGATCACCGCGGCGTTCTTTACGCCCATGCGCTCGAGCGTCGACGAGAGGAGACTTGCGCGGCCGCTGTCCGGCTCGCAGGAGACGAGCAGCCCCTCGCCGTTCAGCGCGGCGGCCAGCAGCGAGGATTTCCCGCCCGGCGCGGCGCACAGATCGAGCACATATTCGCCCGGCTGCGCGTTTAGCAGCGCTGCGGGGGCCATGGCGCTGGCCTCCTGAATGTAGTACAGCGGCGTGTGGTGCAGCGGCGAAAGACCGGGCCGCGTGCCTTCCTTTATATAGCGTCCGCAGGCGCACCACGGAACCGCGCCGTCCGTAAAGGGCGCGGCGATTTCGGCCAGCGCGGCTGTCTCGCCCCGCAGCGTGTTCAGGCGCAGCGCGGCGGCATAGGGCTGATCGAGCGCGGCGAAGAGCGGCTCCGCTTCGTCGGGGAACTGGGCGCGCATATTGTCGATAAAGGCCTGAGGGAGCATGGCGTTCTCCTAATCCTCGGTCAGCCTGACCGGATTGTCCAGCTTGCGGGAGCGGTATTCGATCTTCTCGAGGATCTTTTTCGCTTCCTTCACGTCGGTCACGGGCGTGGGCTGATAGTTGTTGCTGCTCTCGTTGGCGACCGATGTGATCTTGCAGGGTATGACGGTGAAGTCGGTGCTCTCGAGCTGTCCGTCGGGGCTCACTGTGAATGTGGTCTGATAGATGAACGTGTCCTTGTCGGTCGGGTTCTTCTTGCCGCCGAAGCAGAAATTGCCCAGGCTGTAGACGATGTTTACGCCCTTGTAGTTTTCAATGCCCTGCACGACGTGCGGATGATGACCGATCACAACGTCTGCGCCCAGATCGACGGCGATGTGCCCCCACTTTTCCTGATAGTCGGTGGGATATTCGGCCAGCTCGTTGCCCCAGTGCATCGATACGATCAGTATGTCGCATTTTTCGCGCATATCCGTGATGGTCTGGCGCATTTCGTCCTCTTTGGTCGTCCAGTAGTTTATGCCGACGAAGCCCAGCTTCACGCCTTTCACTTCCGTGAGGCAGGTGCGCCCGTAGCCGCAGTAGCCCAGATTGTTTTCACCCAGCAGCTTCTCGGTTTCTTCAATGCCCCAGTCGCCGAAGTCGGTCATGTGGTTGTTGGCGATGTTGCACACCTCGACCGACGAGCCGGTGAGCATGTTCACATACTCCGGCTTGCCGCGCATGATGAAGATCTTGTCGTCGCGCTTCAAATAATTGGAGGAATCGGTCAGCACGACCTCCAGATTGACCAGCGTGACGTCGTCGCTCTCGAAGATCGACTTGACGTTCTTAAAGCAGTAGTCGTAATCGATCCCGCCCGCGCCGTCCGAGACCATATCGGCGAAGCGCTCCTCGGAGGAGCCGTTCATGTCGCCGCCGATGGTGCAGTCGCCCACGGCGGTCAGCGTGATGGAGACGCTGGTCGGCTCGGGCGTGGGGGTGGGAGCCTGCGTCGGCGTGGCGGTCGGCTCAGTGGTGGGCGCGGCGGTGACTTCCGGCGCGGCGGTCGGCGCGTCCGTTCCAGTCGCGGCGATGGTCGGGCTGGCGGTCGGGGCGCTCGCGGGGGCGGCGGGGTTTGACGTGGCGCGCCAGAGCACGACGCAGACGAGCAGCACGGCGAGCAGCGCGATCGTTTCGACGGCGGCCCTGATCGTGCGCTTTCTGCGCGCGCGCGCCCTCTGCGCCTTGAGCGCCTTCTTGGATTTCTTCTTCGGCATGGTATCCTCCCACAAAAAAACAGGCGGGAAACGGCGGGGCGGGGATTTCCTCCCTCGGTTTCCTGCATTTTACGGATTTTCTCTTCCCATTATAGCGCAAAATCCAGAGATTTACAAGAAAAGGATTTACTTTCAGGTTGACTTTGAGTTATAATAAAAAAAGCTATAGGCAGATGGGGCGCTCCTGTGCGGGCGCGGAAAGAAGAGTCTTTTTATGCAGACATACAGCGTGACGACGCTGACGGTTTCTCTGGACGCGATTGAAAACAACTTCCGCATCGCGCGGTCGTTCTGCGCGCCGGAGGTCAGGCAGATCGCCGTGGTGAAGGACGACGCGTATGGCCATAACGCCGCCGCCGTGTCGAAGCGCCTGCTGGGCGCGGGGGCGTGGGGGCTGGCCGTGGCCTGCGCAGACGAGGGCATAGAGCTGCGGGACGCGGGCATTGCCGCGCCCATACTCGTGCTGGGCGGCGCGATGAACGAGCGCATTGCCGAAGCAGAGCTTGCATATGATCTGGCTCAGGCGGTGGGCGACGCGGAAACGCTCCGTCTTTTGGACAACGCCGCGCGCAGGGCGGGCAAACGCGCGCTGGGGCACATGAAGATCGACACGGGGATGTCCCGCATCGGCGCGCGCACGGACGCGGAAATCGACGCGCTGCTGGAAATGTGGCGGCAGTGCCCCGCCGTTGAAATGCAGGGTCTGTTCAGCCATCTGGCCAACGCAGACGGTGATATCGAATTCACGGCGCGGCAGAGGACGCGTTTCATCGCGGCCTGCGAGCGGGCTGCGAAGGCGGGCTTTCGGCCGATCCGGCATCTTTCGGCCAGCACGGGCGTCGCGCTGGGAAGCGATTATCACTTCGACGCGGTGCGGCAGGGCGTTGTGCTCTACGGCGCGGCGGTGAGCGGCCTGTTCCCGGGCGTCATGCCCGCGCAGACGCTGAAAACGCGGCCCGTGCGCTTTGAATGGATCGAAGCGGGCGAGCCGGTGGGCTATGGCTGCACATGGCGGGCGAAAAGGCGCACGCGCCTTATGACGCTGCCGGTGGGCTATGGCGACGGCTATCCGAGGGCGCTGGGCGGGAAGGCCGACGTGCTGATCGGAGGACGGCGCGCGCCGCTGGTCGGCCGCGTGTGCATGGATCAGATGATGGCCGACGCGACCGACATTCCCGAGGACGCGCTGGGCGGCGAGGCGGTGCTTCTGGGCGCGCAGGGCGACGAGCACATCACGCCCGACGAGCTGGCGGCGCTGGCCGGAACGATTCCCTATGAAATCATGCTGGGCTTTGGCAAGAGATTTGTCAGAGAGGTGAAGTAAGGTATGACGAGAGAAGAAATCCGCGCCTGTGTGAAGAAAAGGCGCGAGGACGCGAGCAAGATCCAGGCGGCGGAGATGTCCGCGCGGATCTGCGAGCGCATCGTGGCGATGGCCGAATACCTGAAGGCGAAGCGGATACTGTGCTACGCGGCGCTGCCCGACGAGGTGCAGACCGGCGGGCTGCTGCGCGAGATATTGCGTTCGGGACGGCAGCTGTATCTGCCCCGCACGCGCGGGCGTGATCTGGAAATCGCGCGCGTGACGGCGGGCATGAAGATGGAGCGCGGCGCATACGGCGTGCCCGAGCCGGTGACCGACGAGCTGGCGCAGATTTCCGATATGGATCTGGTGCTCGCGCCCGGCGTGGCGTTCGATCGCGAGGGCAATCGCCTGGGCTACGGCAAGGGCTATTTCGACCGGCTGCTCAAGGACTGCGCCTGCCCGAAGGTGGGGCTGGCCTACGAGATGCAGATGGTCGATCATGTGCCCGAGCATCAGGGCGATATACCGATGGACAAGGTGGTTACGGAAGAGAAGATTTACGTTCGCGGCGCGGATAAGGCCTGAAAATGAGCGGACGCATTCGATGGGAGAGTGAGGGGAAGAATGATGGTCAGTCTGAAGTATGCCTCCAAGACGTGGGGGCTGTATGCGGTGCTGGTGCTTTTGAGCGTGCTGTTCGTCTCGGGACTGGGCGGCGGCGTGCTGGCGGTGCTGCTCAATGCGGCGCTGCTCCTGGTGTTTCTGGTGCTGATGTTTAACGAGGCCGCCTATAACGGCGAGAAGGCCTGCACGCTGGCGGCGACGCTCGACAAGCAGGTCAAGGAAGGCCGGTCGGTCGACGAGCGGCTCAAAAAGCAGGTGTTCAGCCGCAGGACCGGCGTGATCATGCTGGCGATCTGCCTTGCGCCGTTCCTGCTTGTGAGCACGGTCAATCTGATCGCCGCGCCGCGCGTGATGGACATGAGCGCGCCCGCCGTTCCGGAGGAGGAGGAGCAGGAAGCGTTCTCCTACGATCCGGACGCGGTGCAGGAGGCCGCGCCGGTCTGCCGCCCCAATATCGTGGCGCGGCTGGTGTATATGCCCTTTGTGACGAGCTATTCGCATGTCAATAACGGCACGCTGAACGCCCTGTTCATGCTCTATGCCTTCATCGCGCCGCTGACGGCCTTCTGCGGTTATATGCTGGGGCCGAAGCTCAGGCAGAAAAAGCTGCACGACATCGCGCTGGGCAAGAAGCGCAAGGCGCGCAACCTGAAGGTACACAAGCAGCGCACGCCGCGCGGCCCGAAGGCGGAAGTGTAATGCGCATCATCGGAGGAGAGGCGCGCGGCCGGCGGCTGTTCGCGCCCGAGGGCGACGAGACGCGGCCCACGTCGGACAAGGTGCGCGAGGCGCTGTTCAACATCATCCGCGGCGACGTCTGGGGCGCGCATGTACTCGATCTGTTCGCAGGCTCCGGCGCGCTGGGGCTTGAAGCGATCAGTCGGGGCGCGGAGAGCGCCGTGTTTTGCGACGTATCGAAAAAGGCGGTCGCGGCGGTGAAGCGCAACATCGAACTCATGCGCTGCGCGGACAAAGCGCGCGTGATTCAGGGCGACTGGCGCGGCGCTGTGAGCGGGCGCTATTCGCTGGTATTTATCGACCCGCCGTATCGCCTGACCGAGGTTTACGCTCAGGCGGCGGACGCGCTCATATCGGGCGGGCATCTGACCGGGGACGCGCTGATCGTCATGGAGCGCGCGGCGGACAAGCCGATCGCGGGACTGGACGGGCGCTTCGAGATCGTCGACGAGCGGAAGTACCGCGACACGGCGCTGACGTTCGTGCGGATTAAGCAGACTGAGAAGGGCGGTGCGGACGCATGAGCCACGCGCTGTTTGCAGGCAGCTTTGACCCGCCGACGGTGGGGCATATCGACCTCATCGAGCGGGCAAGCAAGCTGTTTGACCATGTAACGGTGGCCGTGATGATCAACGCGGCCAAAACGCCGATGTTTACGGCGGAGGAGCGCGCGGATATGCTGAAAGAGTGCGTATCGCGCCTGAAAAACGTGACGGTGACCACGGGCACGGGCCTGACGCTCGATCTGGCGAAGGCTGTGGGCGCGGACGTGCTGCTGCGAGGGATTCGCGGCGAGGGCGACGCGGGCATGGAAGCGTCGCTGGCGGCGGGCAACCGGCACGTCGGGAATATCGACACGCTGGCGCTGTTCACCGCGCCGCAGTATGGATTTATCAGCTCGACGCTGGTGCGGGACGTGATTCGGCACGGCGGGCGGCTGGACGGCCTGGCGCCGGAGAGCCTGATCGAGCGGCTGACGCAGCGAATGAAATAGAGACGTTTGTAAAAGTTCGGAAGGAGCGATGACCCATGGCTGACAAGGACAACAGATATTATGAGGATGAACGCGAGGAGGAGCGCGCGGGCCAGAGCTATGAGCCGGCGGACGAGCCGGTTTACGAGGACGAGGAGGAGCAGACCGGCGCGCCCGATCAGCCGGACGAGCCGGAGCAGGAAGAGGTCTACGAGGATGCGCCGGAGGATCAGCATGTCGAGAACAATCTGGAGACGCTGCTGAACTATCTGGTGGAGGAGATCACCGCGGCCAAGCCGGTTCCCTTCAACAGCAGCCGGCGCGCGGTGAACGCAAGGATGATGCTGGACATCGTGGAGGACATCCGTGCGAATCTGCCGGAAGAGGTGCGTCACGCCATGGACGTCATGGCCGACTGCGACCAGATCATCGCCGAGGCGAAATCGCGTGCGAACACGCGCCTTCAGGCCGCCGACGCCCGCGCGGACGCGATTGTGGTCAGCGCGCAGAGTCAGGCGGAGGAGCTTGAGCGCAGCGCGAAGAAGCGCGCCGACGACATGATCGCCGCGGCGGAGGAGCGCGCGCGCCACATGATCGATCAGTCGGAGATCGTGCGTCTGGCGCATGAAGAAGCCGACAGGATGTGCGAGGAAGCCCGCGCCGAGGCCAACGAGCAGCGCCTGAGCGCCAATCGCTATGCCGAGAATATTCTGCGCGAAATGGAGCGCGACGTTCAGGCCACCCTCGACGCCGTGCGCCACAGCATCGAAAACGTCTCCAAGGGCAACTGAGTTGCCATCCACACCGCTTCGCGCGTTGCAACCCGACTCCGCGCCGCTTGGGGGCGGCTCGAGTCTGAACGTTGGAGCGTGTTGATATGATCGCTATACAGCCCGACCTGACCGGCCATAAATTGGAGCCGGTCAGGTCTTTCCGTGTACCCG
>CAKTXR010000080.1 GCA_934631025.1 uncultured Clostridia bacterium | reverse complement strand
GGTGAACAGGACGATTGTGAGATGTACTTTCAAAGCACGCACATATGAAAAAAGCTCAGAACCACAGTTCCCTGCGATTCTGAGCTTCTCAGTGCGCCTTCAGGGACTCGAACCCTGGACACCCTGATTAAGAGTCAGGTGCTCTACCAACTGAGCTAAAGGCGCATATGAACTTGATCAACGAACGATATATATTTTATCGCGTTCACAGGCGCCTGTCAATAGCTCATGCGGATCTTGCGTGTTATACTTATGTAAAAACGCTTAGCGAGTGTGGGGAATCAGGCCGTAATGGTGCAGAATGTTGAGATCCTCGGGCATATCCAGGCCGTGCGAGCCGCAACTGCCGTCGATCTCGTGGCAGCCGTGATCCATTGCGAAGGCGAAGAGCGTGTCGTGGTTCGTCCACTTCTGCTTGAGCGCGGTGATGAGACGATCGAACGAGGCGACGTTGTCGCGCAGCTGCGCCATGGCTTCGTCGCTTTCCGGGCCGAATTTGTGCATGAGCGAGTCGTAATTGCCGTTGTAGACGACATAGAAGTCGTATTTGTCCTCCTCGATCAGCTCCATCGCCTTCTTGTTGATGGCTTCAATAGTGTCGCCGGTGAAGTAGTCCATATCGCGCTCGAGGAAAATGTGGCTCAGGCTGCAATGCGGGTCTCCGATGATGACTGGCTTTTTGCCTGCGCGGATCAGCGCGTCGAACAGCGTGTCGATGCGGATGACCGGCTTTTCGTACTTCTGGATGCCGTGAACCGCCGGAAACGCGCCGGTATACAGCGAGCCGAAGCAGACCGGCGTGACCGACGGCATGACTGTCTGCAGCGGCACGGAGAGCGAGGTGTGCTTGACCACATTGTCGAACAGCGCGGTGTACTTCTGATACAGCCACATGGCGACCGCGTCGGGATTGTACATGAACACGCGATCCACGCGGCCGCCGTCTATGCCGTTCTTCACCAGATTGACGATCTGATCGATCGCCGGATTGGCCTGCGTGGGGGCCTCGATACCCATTGCCGCGGCCAGAGAAGCCGCTACGCCCGTGATGGAAAAGGAATTCAGCTGATCTGCCATTGTCGGTTCGCTCCTTTATAGTTTGATTTGAATGGGGGCGGCGCGGGAGGATGCGCTCTCGCGCCGCATTGTGATCTGCTCTGTCAGAACGTGATGGAAGCCGTTTCGAGATCGTCGCCGGAGACGGTGATCGTCGCCGCGTCGCCCGTCTTGCGCACGATGGCCAGGGCGCGGCTGTTGTAGGCGCTGCGCGTCCATACGCCGTCGACCTTGCGCGTGAGCCACACCCCGCGGTAGACGCCGCCCGCGTCCAGATTGTCGCTGCACTCGACCTCAAGGCGGTTTTCACCGGCCTTGAGCGCAATGTCGAACGCGCAGGGATAGCCCTTCGCGTTGCCCGCGCCGATCACCTCGCCGTTGAGTTTCACGGTGTGCCTGCCCTCGAGCCGCTCGAAATAGAGCTGGTCAAAGCGCGTGTCCTCGGCGTAGAACGTCGTCTCAAAGCGCGCCGTGCAGGGAATTTTGGCCGACGTGGGGATGACGCGGAAGGGATCGCGGAACGGCTCGTAATTGTCCATGCGCACCATTTCGTGCGAGACGAGCCGGTCGAAGTAGTGCTCGCTGCCGCGCATCTGGAAGGCGTTCCACGGAATGGTCGCGCCGTTTTCCGTCCTGCGCCAGCCCAGCAGCTCCTGCCGGATGGTTTTGCGCGCAAATTGCTGATCCTCCTGCGAGGCCGCGTCGCCGTTGCCCAGCCCGAGCAGTGTGCAGGCGGCGTTCGGCGTGAAGGTCAGCGCGTTGCAGGCCGTGGGGGCGGGCGTGTCGTGCTCGTCGGTCAGCAGCGCGTGGATGAGATAGACATCGCTGCCTGGCGCGCTCTGCTCGGCGGCAAGCTGAATCTTCGCGGCTGTACCGGCGGTCACGCGGCGCTCGCGCAGCACTTCGCGGCCGTTTCGATAGCCGACGGCCTCGAGCACGCCCGGCTCATAGGCGACGTTCCACTCGAGATGACCGTATTTTTCCATATCCTGCGCGCCCTGAGAGCGGCCGTTTACGAACAGCTCCACGCGTTCGAGATTGGAGAACACCATCACGCGCACCGTCTCGCCCGCGCGCCAGTTCCAGTGGGGCAGGAGGTGCAGCACGTCCTTCTCCGTCCACCATGACTCATAGTAATAATAGGGGTCCTTGGCATAGCCGCAGATGTCGATCACGCCGAAGCTGGAGGAGGAATTGCGCGCGTAGGGCGAAGGCTCTCCGCCGTAATCGAAGCCCGTCCAGATGAAGCCGCCCGCCAGGAAGGGGCGCTCGGTGTAATATTTCCACCAGCCCTCGGCGGTCGAGGCCCAGGGCATGGCGATTTCGCCGTAGGCCGTGGGATAGGGCTCGCGTCCGTCGCGGTATTCGCCGCGCGCCATGACGATGCTGGTTTCCTCCGAGCCGTACATCGGCTGATGCGGGTGATCGGCATGATATGCGTCTACGAAATCCTGCTGGCGGATGTGGACGTAGTTGACGCCGCGCACGTCCACCTCGGCGTTTATGCCCTCGTAATCCCCGCCGTTGTTGCCGCCGTAGGTCACGGGGCGTGTGGGATCGAGTTTTCGGACGGCGCGTTTGATCGTGCGGGCCAGCCGCGCGCCGACCTCGGTGTTCTGCACGGAATGCTCCTCGTTGCCGATCGACCACATCAGCACGCAGGGGTGCGTCCGGTCGCGGCGGATGAGCGCTTCGAGATCGTGAAGCGCGTCCGGCGTGCTGCCGAACATCCGCGTTTCGTCCATCAGCAGCATGCCCAGCCGGTCGCATGCGTCCACAATTTCCGGCGCGGGGGCGTGGTGCGCGGAGCGATAGGCGTTCGCGCCCATCTCCTTCAGGCGGCGGATCTTGTATTCGTGCAGTCCGTCGGGCAGCGCCGTGCCCACGCCGGCGAAGTCCTGGTGCATACACGCGCCGCGGATCTTCAGCGGCTCTCCATTGACGAACAGGCCCTCGTCCGCGTCGAAGCGCATCGTGCGGAAGCCGACGTTCAGGCTTTCCTCGTCGGCCGCGCCGGTTTCGTTCTCAACGCGCAGTGTCAGCCGGTAGAGGTTCGGCTCGTCCGGACTCCAGCGTTTCACGTTCTCGATTTTGCCCTCGAAGGAGAAGGACGCGCTGTCCCACGCGTCGACGCCGAGCGGCTTAACGGCGGTATAGACGGCCTTTTCGCCGTCCGTGAGCGTGCAGACGACGCGCGCAGCTCTGGGGTCGTCGCCGTCGTTGAAGGCCGTGCCGCCGAATGTGAACGCGCCGTCCATGTCCGCGGACACGGTGATTTCGCTTTTGTCCAGATGGAGCGCGTCGCAGAGCAGCAGCCGCGCATGACGGTAGACGCCCGCGCCTTCGTACCACCAGCCCTCGATTTCGCGCGCGTCGGCGGCCACGGCGATCACGTTCTTCCCGCCGTAATAGAGGTTGTCGGTCAGGTCGTAGCGGAAGCCGATATAGCCGCTTGAGTGCCGGTCGATATACTGGCCGTTGATGTAGACGCGGCTGTCTCGGTATATGCCGTCAAATTCGATATAGACGCGCTGGCCGAGCCACTCGGCGGGCACGTCGAACGTGCGGCGATACCATGCGATCGACGGCACGCGGCGATAGTGATCCCGGCCGGGGACCTCGCCGTCCATGTCTACGGCGGTGACGGCGCGGTGGCCGTGGCGGTTGCTGGCGGCCTCGTCGTAGGGGAGCGCGGCGGCCCAGTCGTGGGGCAGCGTCACGTCCTGCCAGTGGGCGGCGTTGAAAAAGCGCGCGGCATAGCCGCCGGATTCCTGATTCTTGCGGGAGGTCATATCGAACGGCGCTTCTTCAGCCGTTTCGCGATAGA
This sequence comes from uncultured Clostridia bacterium, assembly GCA_934631025.1. Classification (GTDB taxonomy): domain Bacteria; phylum Bacillota; class Clostridia; order Christensenellales; family Aristaeellaceae; genus Firm-10. The sequence goes on along the minus strand of CAKTXR010000080.1, from coordinate 5,750 downwards.
ATTTCCAGGCGGTATCCAGAGCGATGGATTTCATGGGCGTATCCTCCGATTCGCTTTTGAGTGTCGGTTGAGCCGCGTTCATTATAGCACGCCGCGCGCCTGTCAGGCAATACGCGGCGGCGCTTCGGGCGACATAATATTTCGCGCGGGGGAGGGCAGGCATAACCGGCGCGGCGCTCCCATATCATGTGACAGACCAATCGAGTGTGGGAGGGACGCATCGATGACGGATAACAGCATCTATCGCGATATTGCGACGCGAACCGGCGGCGCGATCTATATCGGTGTGGTGGGGCCGGTGCGAACCGGAAAATCCACCTTTATCAAGCGCTTTATGGAGCGGCTCGTGCTGCCGGACATGAAGGACGCGGGGAAGCGCGAGCGCGCGACCGACAGCCTGCCCGTGAGCGGCGCGGGGCGCACGATCATGACCACGCAGCCCAAGTTCGTGCCCGATGAGCCGGCGGTGATTCAGCTGCGCGATCAAGCCGAGCTGCGCGTGCGTCTGGTTGACTGCGTGGGCTATCTGATCGACGGCGTGCTGGGCACCCGCGAGGACGAAAGCGCGCGTATGGTGCGCACGCCGTGGTTCGATCATGACATCCCCTTTGAGGAGGCCGCCGAGCTGGGCACGCGCCGCGTCATCGCCGATCATTCGACGATCGGTCTGGTCGTGACCACCGACGGCACGATCACCGATCTGCCGCGTTCGGCCTACGAAGCCGCCGAGGAACGCGTCGTGCGGGAATTAAAGGCGCTGGGCAAGCCGTTCGTCGTGGCGCTCAACAGCAGGGAACCGCTGAGCGCCGCCGCCCGTTCGCTGCGGGAGACGCTCCAAAAGAAATACGACGTGCCGGTGCGCCTGTTGAGCGTTCAGGACATGACCGACGAGGACGTTTCCGGCCTGCTCGAGGACGCGCTGCTCGAATTCCCCGCGCGCGAAATCTGGCTGGAAACGCCGGCATGGCTGGAGGCGCTGGGCGAGGAGCACTGGCTTAACGAGGAATTGACCGGCGCTCTGCGCGAGGCGGCGGGCAAAATCCGCCGCGTGCGCGATTACGGCGCCGTGGCCGAGACGCTCGCTGGCGGTCATTTTGAAACGCCGCAGGTGCGCGCCGTCCGGCTGAACGAGGGCGCTGTCGAGGAGCGCGCGGAGCCGAAGAGCGGGCTGTTCTATACCATATTGAGCGAGCAGTGCGGCGAGAATATCGAGGGCGAGGAGCACCTCATGTCGCTCATGCAGGGGCTGGTGCGCGCAAAGAAGGCCTATGACCGCGTGGAGAGCGCGCTGACCTCGGCGCGGGAGGACGGCTACGGGCTGGTCATGCCCGTCGAGAGCGAAATGACGCTGGATAAGCCGGAAATCGTCCGGCAGGGCAATCGCTTCGGCGTAAAGCTCAAGGCCAGCGCGCCCTCGCTGCACATCATCCGCGTGGACATTCAGACGGAATTAAGTCCGGTCATGGGCGCGGAGAAGCAGTCCGAGGAGCTGGCCGAGCACCTCAAGAGCGAGGTCGAGAACAATCCCGAGAGCCTGTGGACGACCAATATGTTCGGCAAATCGCTGGGCGAGATGGTGCAGGAGAGTTTGTCCGGCAAGCTCACGGGAATGCCCGCCGAGACGCAGCCGAAAATGCGAGAGGCGCTGGCCAAGATCATCAACGAGGGCAGCGGCGGCATGATCTGCATACTGCTGTGACAAACAACGCGCGCGGCGCATCCTCCGAGGGGAGGGCGCGCCGCGCGTTTTATCATTCTTCGTTCTTCGGCCTGTACGGCGCGGCGAGCGCGCGCACGACGTAGCCCGCGATCATCAGGCCGGCCACGGAGGGCACGAACGCGATGGACGCGGGGGAGGAGCGGCCGTTTTCATCCTCAAAGAGCGGCTTATGCGGCGGCTCGGTGGAATAGAGCACGGTGTGGTGCGCTATGCCGCACTTTCGCAGCTCCCGCCGCACGACGCGCGCCAGCGGGCAGACGTTGGTCTTTGAAATATCGGTGATCACCAGCTTTGAAGGGTCGAGCTTGTTGCCCGTGCCCATGCAGCTGATGAGCGGCACGTTCAGCGCGCGGCAGCGCTTTATCAGCGCGATTTTGGACGGCACGGAATCGATCGCGTCCACAACATAGTCGAACTGCGCAAGATCGAGCTGATCGGCGGTGCTTTCGTCATAGAACATATGCAGCGCCGTGACGCGCGCGTCGGGGTTTATATCGGCCATGCGCGCTTTCATCACGTCCACCTTGGGCTGGCCGATTGTGGAATGGAGCGCGATCAGCTGGCGGTTTAAGTTGCTCTCGGCTACGGCGTCGCCGTCGATCAGCGTGAGCGCGCCTATGCCCGCGCGGCAGAGCGCCTCGGCGGTGAACGAGCCGACGCCGCCTATGCCGAATATGCAGACGTTTTTCGTTTCCAGAGCGTTCACGGCTTCCTCGCCGATCAGGCGCGCCGTGCGAATGAATTGGGGCTTCATGGAAGGAATCTCCTGCCTTTCAAGAGAGGGTATCATTTATCATTTCGTGTTTCTAACGCGCTTTTCCTGCCGGAAAGGGGGCGGGTTGCAAAAAAGCGCCGCATCGTGTATAATAATGGTAAAAAACGCGGCGCGCCGGTCGGAACGCGATTCATGCCGGTGCGGGAAGGAGTTTTATATCATGGATACGAAAACGCTTTTGTCCTCGCTGGCGACCGAGCAGGTGAACGCACGCAGCGAACGGCTCGATCAGATGAGCGCGCTGGAGATCGTCACGCTGATGAACGACGTGACCGCCGACGTGACCGCGGGCGTGTCGAAGGCGCTGCCCGCGCTGGCCGAGGCGGTCGACGCGATCGTCGCGCGGATGAAGAAAGGCGGCCGGCTGATCTACATGGGCGCGGGCACCAGCGGCCGGCTGGGCGTGCTGGACGCGTCCGAATGCCCGCCGACGTTCGGCGTATCGCCCGAGCTGGTGCAGGGGATCATCGCGGGCGGCGACACGGCGCTGCGCAATGCCGTCGAGGGCGCGGAGGACAGCGGCGAGCTGGCTGTGGCCGATCTGAAGGCGCGCTCTCTGACGGAAAACGATGTCGTCGTGGCCATTTCGGCGAGCGGCTATGCGCCCTATTGCGTCGCGGCGCTGGATTATGCCCGCGAGATCGGCGCGCTGGCCGTGGCGATGAGCTGCAACACCGGCGCGAACACCTCGAGCCACGCCGACATCGCGATCGAAGCGCCCACCGGCAGCGAGGTGCTCTCCGGCTCCACGCGCCTGAAGGCCGGCACCGCCACCAAGATCATGCTCAATATGCTCTCCACCGCCTCGATGGTGAAGATGGGCAAGTGCTACAGGAATCTTATGGTGGACGTGCGCGCCACCAACGTGAAGCTGAAGGATCGCTCCATCCGCATTACCATGAACGCCACCGGCCTTGACCGCGAGGCCGCCGCCGCGCTCTATGCCGAGGCGAACGGCAATATCAAGACGGCGATCGTCATGAACGTGACCGGTAAAACGCGCGAGCAGGCCGAGAAAGCGCTCGGCGCGTGCGGCGGCTATGTGCGCGAGGCGGTCAGCGCGCTCCTGGGAGGAAAAGAATGAAGCTGATGACCCGCCTGCAAAACGATCTGCCCGCCGAACGGCTTCTTTTGAACGAGCCGATGAGCCGGCACACCAGCTTCCGCATCGGCGGCGCGGCGGACGCGCTGTTCCTGCCTGCGACGGCGGAGGAACTGACGCGCGCTATTGCTGCGGCGGAGGACACGGGCGCGCCCTGGCGCGTGCTGGGCAACGGCACGAACGTCCTCGTGCGCGACGGCGGTCTGCGCGGCTTGACGATCGTGCTGGGCGAGCCGATGAGCGGCGTGCGTATCGAGGGGCGGCGCGTTACGGCGCAGGCGGGCGCGCTGCTGAGCCGCGTCGGCCGGGAAGCGCAGCGCGCGGGCCTTCAGGGCATGGCGGCGCTTTCGGGCATCCCCGGCTCAGTGGGCGGTGCGGCGGCGATGAACGCGGGCGCGTACGGCAGCGAGATGAAGGACGTGCTGGCGCGCGTGCTGGTGCTGGACGACGGGCAGCCGGTCTGGATGGACGCGGATGCGCTGGCGCTTTCCTACCGCGATTCGCTCATACTGCGGCATGGGCTGATCGTGCTGGCCGCAGAATTTGAGCTGCAAAGCGGCGATCCCGACGCGATTCAGGCCGAAATGGCCGATTACGCCGCGCGCCGCAGGGAAAAGCAGCCGCTGAATATGCCCAGCGCAGGCTCGACCTTTAAGCGTCCCGCCGGACATTTTGCGGGCGCGCTGATCGAGGGCGCGGGGCTGAAGGGCTATCGAGTGGGCGGCGCGCAGGTGAGCGAGCTGCACGCGGGCTTTGTGGTCAACGCGGGCGGCGCGACGGCGCGCGACGTGCTGGCGCTGATGGACGACGTACGGCGCATCGTGTTCGAGCAGACCGGCGTGACGATCGAGCCGGAGGTACGCGTCATCGGCGAGGACGGCTGAGGGCGCGCATCGCATAGAAATGGAAGAAATCGTCCGATGTGTTGACGGCCGCGTCTGAAAAGAGCGCGGGCGGCGCGTCTAGCGGGCGTTCGTGGGGCTGAAAAATGGCTGCGAGATTCGCGGAATGAGCACGACGGTTCGGCGCTTTATCCGCCATGCCTGAACGGAGCGGCGATGTGTATTTTCGGCTCAAAAATAGCTGCGGGATTCAGGAAATGAGCGCGAGAGCCTGACGCTTTATCCGTTGCGCTGAGTGGGGTGGCGCTGCGCGTTCACCGGCGCGAATATCATATGCAGGAAGGCCGTACACGCCGCAAAAAACCGGCGGGGGAGGAATACGATGTCCTTTGCGACGGATGCAAAATCGGAGATCATGCGCGCGCCGTGCAAGCAGGAAAACGCCGTGCGGTGCGAGATGAACGCCGCCTTTTTGCTGGCGGGCAGCATATCGTTCAAGGGCGCGGGGCGCTATCTGCTGTCGATGAGCAGCGAGAGCGCCGCGGTGGCGCGCTATTGCTTTACGCAGGTGCGCCGTCTGTCGGAGATCAAGCCGGAGATTCAGACGGTGCGCTCCAGTCAGCTGGGCGATCACACGCGCTACAAGCTGGAGCTGAGCGAGACGGATTCGGCGCTTTTGCTGGACGAGCTGGGTCTGCTCGATCCGGCGGCGTTTCTGGGGATACGCCGCGAGCCGCCGCAGCTGGACGGCGAGGCTGAGCAGGTCGCGTGGCTGCGCGGCGCGTTTCTGGCGACGGGCTGGGTGGCCGCGCCGGAGAAGGCGTACAACGTTGAGTTTGCGCTTTCGGGCGAGGATCACGCCGAGTACACGGCGCGTCTCTTAAACGACATGGGGATTCGCGCGGGGGTCTCGCCGCGCAAGAGCCAGACTGTCGTCTATGTGAAGGACTTCGAGGGCGTGAGCCGTCTGCTGGCGCTGATGGGCGCGTTCAACGCTTACATGGCCTGCGAGAACATCCGCATTGTCAAGCAGCTGCACAACGGCGTGAATCGGCAGCTCAACTGCGACGAATCGAACACTGACAAGACGGTCAAGGCCGCCGAGAATCAGATTCGCGACATCAATTTTCTGCGCGAACGGGGCATATTGCAGAGCCTGCCGCGCACGCTTCAGCAGATGGCCGAGGCGCGCGTCAACAATCCGGACGCGAATCTCACCGAGCTGGGCGAGCTGCTCGATCCTCCCATCGGCAAATCGGGCGTAAACAACCGCCTGCGCCGCCTGAGCCAACTCGCCCGTGAGGGCAGGGA
>CAKTXR010000079.1 GCA_934631025.1 uncultured Clostridia bacterium | reverse complement strand
CTCGAAGTTTACGCCCGTCGCCGAGGAGATCACATAGCCGCCGTCGTCGCCCTCGCCGTCGGCCTTGGCCGCGCCGCCCAGCGAGGGCACCTGCACGGAGACGGTCATCCCGCCGGTTTCCGCCGCGTCCACGGCCATCGTGACCGCGTAGGCCTGCCCCTCGACCTGCCGCGCCGCGCTGCATCCGCTCAGCAGGAGGACGAGCGGCAGGATTGCCAGCCAACGTCTCATTGAGAGCGCCTCCTTTCAAATTCGGAATTTTCCCCCGCCGTTCCCCGCGCGCACAAACGCCTGTGCCGGGGCTAAATCCGGCCAGCACAAACATTTCGCCGGCGCGCAATTCACTGACATACGGCAAAATAGATAACGCTTCTTCGCGTCAGCGCGGGCAAACGTTTTTAAGCGGAACCGACTCCGCTCTATCGGAGACTTGTCAAACTCCAATTTATGGTTTGGCAAGTCGTGTGATTCTGCGCGGCAGCAAGTGAAGGCAGGCTCAGCCTGCGCCGCCCCACGCAAACGCCCAGCGTGAAACCTCACTGCGCGCTCTTCTTCGTCCGCAGCACGCCCGCCGCCGCCAGAGCCGCCGCCGCCAGAGCGAGGGGATAATACCACGCGCTGACCGCCAGCATCGCCGCGCGCCCCGCCAGATTGAACGCAATCAGCGCCGTCTCCAGCGCGCAGACCGCAATCGCTATGACTTTGCCGCGCGTATCCGGCCGGTCGAGCGCCGCGCGGCCGCTCGAAAACGCCCGCATCAGGCACGCCGCCGCGCCCATCGTCTCAAAGCACGCCGTCAGCACAAGGCCGCCCTCGAGCAGAAGCACATACACCAGATCCATCGACAGGCCGCTCAGCCCGTTGTCCATCAGCGCTTCCATGCGGAACAGGCGCGTCGCCGGCCCGCTCGGCATCGCCGGCACCAGCATGGAAAACGCCGCCGCGCCCAACACGCCGATGATCAGCGCCCCGACAAGCGCCGCCGGAAACGCCGCCTTGCCCTTCACGCGCGGCCCCATCATCACATAGGCCGCCAGCACAAGACTCGCCGTCAGCCCCGCCGCGCGCCACGCGCCCTCGAACAGCAGCGGCACGCCCGGCCCCAGAAGCGGCACGAGATTCGACGGCTCCATGTCGCCCAGCTGCGTCGCCAGCAGGATCACGCCCAGCGCGACGCCCAGCTTGCGCCAGATGATCGCCGTGCCGGTCAGCGCGCCCGGCCCCATCAGGCAGAACAGCAGCGCCGCGCCGACGATCGGCAGATAGAGCGCATAGAGCGGAAAGCTCGACATCGCCGAATATGCCGCCAGCCCCGAGAGCAGCCGCATCACCGCCGCCGCGTCGTAGACCAGCACCGGCGCGATGAGCAGCGCCGATATGCGCCCCGCGCCGCTCGAGAGCGTCTCGAACCCGCCGCGCCCCGAGCGCCCCTCGAGCAGACAGGGCAAAAGCGCGATCATCCCCATCGCTCCGCCGCACAGCGCGCTCAGCCAGCCCGCGTTGAGCAGATACGGCTCGTCCAACACCGTCATGACGAACACGCGCAGCATCACCGCCGCCGCGCCCAGCACGCAGACGCCCCGCCGCTGGCCGGTCATGCGCGCTTCCTCCACGGCCGCACGGCGCGCTTCGTCCGTTGCAGCCACGAATCGCGCGCCACGGTGAAGAGCGTGCGCGTCTGCATGAACAGCGGCAGGCGCACCGCAATATCGCCGTTGTGCGGATAGTGCGGCGCGACCGGCGCGAGATATTTCTCGCCAAAGGACTCCATCCGGCTCAGAGAACCGGTCATCAGCGCCACGCCCAGCACCAGCCCGTAGATGCCCAGCAGCCCGCCCAGCACGACGAACGCCATGCGCGCGATCTGCACGCCCACGCTCAGGCCATAGCTCGGAATGGCATAGCCGCCCAGACCGGTCAGCGATATGACGATGATCAGGATCGGGCTGATGATCGAGGCCTCGACGGCGGCCTGACCCAGTATCAGCGCGCCCACAATGCCCAGCGCCGAGCCGAGCTGGCTGGGGATGCGCGTGCCCGCCTCGTTGATGAGATAAAACGACAGCTCCATAAACACCACCTCGACAATCACCGAAAACGGCACGCGCGCGCGCGTCTCGGCAATGGATGTGAGCAGATTGAGCGGAATCAGATGGACGTGAAACAGCGTCACAGCGACGTATATGCCGGGCAGCAGCAGGCTCATCAGCGCGCCCAGCAGCCGGATGACGCGCACGAACGTGCCGTACTGCCAGCGCATGAACGTGTCGTCCGACGCGTTCAGCAGATGGAACAGCGTGATCGGCGCGATGAGCGCGTAGGGCGAGCCGTCCACGAACAGCGCGATCTGGCCGTCCGCCAGCGCCGCCGCCACGCGATCGGGCCGCTCGGTTTGCAGCATCTGCGGGAACAGCGAGAGCGGATGATCCTCGATGAGCTGCTGCAGATAGCCCGTGCCGGGACAGCGCGTCGCCGTGAGCGACTGGATGCGCCGCCGGATCAGATCGACCGTCTCGCCCTGCGCCACGCCGCGCAGATACATCAGCGTCGCCTGCGTCGGCAGCTTCGTGCCCACCTTCAGGCTCTCGCCGATCAGCATCTCGCTGCGCACCAGCCGCCGCATGATTGACACGTTGGTCTTGAGGTTCTCGACGAACGCCTCCTGCGGCCCCTGTACGACCGATTCGGAATTGGTGCGCCCCACGCCGCGCTTTTCATAGGCGCGCGTCTCCAGCGCCAGCGCGCACGGGCAGCCGTCGATCAGCAGCACGCTTTTGCCGTCCAGGATCGCCTCGACCGCCTCGCCGACGAGCGCGATCTTTTCCGCGTCGTCCACGCACAGCACGGATTCGGCCAGTTCGTCGGCGCGCGCTTCGCCCTCCGGCAGGGGAGAGATGCGGCGCTGGCACGGCTCGAGGATGAAGCGGTCTATATCGCCGCGTCCGGCCATGCCGTCGAGGAACACAAGGCACAGCCGCGCGCCGCCCGAGGAGAGCGGCCGCTGCACCACGTCGGCGCTCATATTTCCGTTGAGCGCGTCATTCAGGCGCGTTCTGTTTTCGTCCAGCTGCGCGGTCAGTTTTTCGCGCAGGAGCTGCTCGTCCGGCTTATCGGCCATAATTTTCCCTTCCTTCCGGCAATCTTTCGACGATAGTCTGCCCAGCGCGGGGCAAAGCTATGCAGGAATGCGAAACGCAATAGAGCCGCCCACATCCAAACAAACATACTGTAAAATTATCCGATAAGATTGACAGGAAAATTCCGCTATGATAAAATAAAACCATGGAGCTGCAAAAACGGCTCCACGGCATGACAGGAATCAGATGGCGCTTGGCTTTTCGCCTTCCCCTCATTAGCTCTCAACAACAGCGAAAGGGGGAAAAAATCATGACTGATTTTCAGATTTTGTCTGTAGTTGGTATGATTATTTCTCTTGTGATTGCCGCCATGGCCTATGGCAGCAGCAACAAGAAATAAGGGCATAAGTTAAGCCGCCATCCGGTGGTCGCCGGAAAGCGGCTTAACTTCTTGGTGTTCTAAACCGAGGGGAAGAAGCCACACAGAAAGCGTCATCCCTTCATGCCAACATTATAGCACAGCGCGGCCTGATTTGTCAAGCTGCGCTGTGCTTTTTTTATCCTACGCCGCGCAGAACAGCCCGCGCGCACAAACGCCTATGCCGGTCTATATCCGGCAGGCTGTAACATCTCGCCGGCGCACAATTCACTGACATACGGTAAAATAGATAACGCTTCTTCGCGTCAGCGCGGAATAACGGATTTAGCTCTATCGGAGACTTGCCAAACTCCAATTTATGGTTTGGCAAGTCGTGTGATTCTGCGCGGCAGCAAGCGGAACCGGCTCGGCCGGCGTTAATTAACGCGCAGCGCTTTCATTGCGGGCGGGCGTGTGATATAATAAAGGGTAAGCGCATAGGCTGAGAGCAGATGCGCTCCATGCGATGCGAAGGATGGTGCTTTTCGTGGCGAAGAAAACGCTCTTCAGAACGACGATGGCCGTGACGCTGCTGATTTTCGTCAGCAAGGCCGGCGGCTTTCTGCGCGAGATTGTCATGACCGCCTATTACGGCGCGGGCGCGGAGATGGACGCGTACAACATGGCCTATAGCCTGTATTATGTGCCGGTGCTGCTGTTCAACTCGTGCATCACGTCGACGCTCGTGCCGGTCTACGCGCAGGTGCGCCGCAACGAGCCGGAGCGGCTGGAGCGCTTTTCCAGCAACGTCATATCGCTGTTCGCGGTGTTTGCCATCGCCGCGAGCGTCCTCATGTATCTGCTCGCCGGGCCGCTCGTCTCGCTGCTGGCCGGCGGCTTTACCGCCGAGGGGCAGGCGCTCACGGCGCGGCTGCTGCGCACCATGCTGCCCTCGCTGTGCTTCATCGTCACGTCGATCGTGCTCTCGTCGATCCTCAACGCGCGCGAAAACTATATGGCCGCGCAGCTGACCGGCTTCCCGCTCACGTTTGCGCTGCTGATTGCCACGATCGGCTTTTCAAACACCATGGGCGTGCGCGCTCTGGCGTGGGGCGTGTTCTTCTCGGGCATATTGCAGGTGCTCGTGCTGCTGCCCGCCATGCGGAAAATCCACGGCTTCAGGCCGTCGTTCGACTTCAGCGATCCGCATTTCCGGCGGCTGATGCTGCTGGCCGGGCCGGCCGTGATGAACATGGCCGTCAACGAGCTGAACCACATGGTGGACAAAATGCTGGCCAGCTCGCTGCCCGCGGGCCATCTGACCTGCATGAACCTCGCTTTCAAGCTGATCACGTTCCTCACCGGCGTGGTGCTGGTGCCGCTGGAGACCATCATGTTCTCCAAAATGAGCATGAAAACCGCCGCGCACGACGAAAAGGGCCTCTCCCGCATGGTCATGCGCAGCATGGAGCTGGTCGCGCTGATCATCTTCCCGATCATCGCCGTGGGCGCGATCATGCCCGGCGACGTGATCCGGCTGGCCTATAAGCACGGCGTGTTCAGCGAGGAGTCCGTGACCGCCGCCGGTATCGCGCTGCGCTTTTATATCCTCGGCGTGTTCAGCTACGGCATGCGCGACATCCTCACCCGCGCGTTCAACGCCTGTCAGGACACCCGCACGCCCATGCTCAACGCCGTGGGCACCGTGGTCGTCAATGTCGTGCTCAACGTGCTGCTGGTGCGCGTGATGGGCGTGGGCGGTCTGGCGCTGGCCACGTCGATCTCCGCGACGGTGGGCGTGGTCTCGCTCATGCTGCTGCTGCGCCGCCGTCTGGGCCGTATGCGCGGCCGCCGCACGGTCGAGGAGCTGCTCAAGATCACCATTGCGACGGCGCTGGCCGCGTTTGTGTGCATGCTGCTCAATCACTTTGTGCCCGCCGCGTCGACGAGCGCGGGTTCGTTCGGACGGCTGGTGCTGTGTACGGGCGCGTCGCTCATCGTGTACGCCGCCGCCGCGATCGGCCTGCGCGTGCGCTGGGCGATGCAGGGCGTGGGCATGATTAGGGAGAAGCTGCACAGATAATTGAGCGAATTTGAAAGAAGTGTTCTGACATGACGGACGATGTGATTCGGCTGGCCGGACTGGTGGAGGATTCCATTGTCGACGGGCCGGGGCTGCGGCTGACCGTGTTCACGCAGGGCTGCCCGCATCGCTGCCCGGGCTGCCACAACCCGCAGACGCACGATCCGGCGGGCGGGCATGAGCGGCGCATGGACGAGATTCTCGAAAGGCTGGACGACAATCCGCTGCTCTCGGGCGTGACGCTCTCCGGCGGCGAGCCGTTCGAGCAGCCGCTGCCCTGCGCGCGCATTGCCCGCGAGGCGCACGCGCGAGGGCTGAACGTGTGGACGTACACCGGCTACACGGTCGAGACGCTGCTTGGGCTGAGCGAAGAGCGCGGCGACATACGCGCGCTGATCGAGGAGACCGACGTGCTGGTGGACGGCCCGTTCGTGCTGGCCGAGAAATCGCTCGACTGCCCGTGGCGCGGCTCGAAGAACCAGCGCCTGATCGATATGCGGGCAACGCTGCGCGACGGGCGCGCGGTGGAACTTGATAACACCTGAAAATCGCATACAACAAAAGCGCCCCCGCTGAAGCATTGCGTTTCAGCGGGGGCGCTGTCTTAGGGGCTTACTTCATGTTAAAGCCGTTGCGGCGGCGCACGATATAGCCCTTGGAGGAGAAGTAGGTCGGATTGTAGAGCGAGCAGATGACCGTGCTGCCGTCGCCGCCCTGCTCGATCACCATCATCTCGGTCTTGGCCGTGTTGGTGTAGTAGAGGAACAAAAGCGTGTGGTCGCCGCTCTTGACCAGCAGATCGCCGGTGCGGAGGTTGGCGTAGCCGTTATTCACGGTGTTGTAGTAGGTCGATTTGTAGATCGCCGTGGTGTTTAGGTAGGAAGCGGTGTGGTTCGTGCCGAACTGGCTCATCGAGACGAACGACGAGCAGTCGCAGCCGACGTACATGTTCTCGAGCAGCTTGGACTGGTTGAGCCAGTAATAGCCCTTGCCGCTGGAGTAGTAGCGGCCCTCGGCGACGGCCTTTTCCACATTGTAGCGCCGGTTCTGATAGCTGCCCGAGGCGGCCGTCTGGATGTAGGGCAGGCCGTAGTACACGGTGTTCGGCACATAGCGCTTGTAGGCGTAGGCCTTGCTCCAGTATTCCTGCGTGCTCTTCGTCATCCACGGGAAGGCCTGCATCTCAAAGGCGCGGTTGATGACGTCATGCCGGAGCGCCGCTTCCGCCGAGGTGATCTTGCCGCTCTTTTGCAGGATGGTGATCTGGCTGTCGGCGCTGCGGCGGATGGCCTCGATCTTGGCCATGTTCTCCACAATGCCGGAGGTGCTGGTCGTGCGGGCGGGGACGACGCGGGTGAGCGTGGTGTTGTACACCGTCACGGTGCAGCTGGCCGACAGACCGCCGACCGCCGTCGTGCAGGTAATGACCGTGCTGCCCACGCCGCGCGCGCGCACAGTGCCGTCCGCGCCGATCGTGGCGACGTTTGTATTGCTGCTCTTCCAGGTGACGGCGCGGCTGGCGTTGGCCGGAGAGACGGTGGGCACGAGCGTCGTGGAGTCGTTCTCGCCGAGGAAGATCTGCGGATTGGGCAGCGAAATGGCGCGCGGCGTGCTTGCGTCGGCGACGGTCAGCGTGATGCTGGCCGAGACGGTCGATTTCTTCTTTGAATAGACGGTGATGCGCACCGTGCCGGTCTTTTTCGCGGTCACAACGCCGCTTGAGTCAACTGTGGCGATTGACGAATTGCTGCTCTTGAAGCCGTACAGCCGGCTGGCGCTTGAGGGCGTGGGGGTCACGGTGAGCGTGGCCGTCTCGCCCTTGTTGAGCCACTGGCTGGGGGCGGTGATCTTCAGCGCGGTGGGCGCGGCCTTTTCGACCACGGTGACCTGAAGAGCGCGGGACACGCCGCTGTCATAGCTCGAGCGCACGGTGACGACCGCCGTGCCCGCCTGCCGCGCGGTGATCAGCCCGTTCGAGCTGACGCGCAGCACGCGCGTGCTGGACGAGGTGAACTTGACGCTCTTGTACCTGCAATTTTCCGGAAGCACGCCGGCGCTCAGCTGGAACGTGCCGCCCGCCTCCATGGTGAAGGAGCCGGTGTTGAGCGTGATCGCGGTGGGGGATTCGGGGTCGGTCACGGTGAGGGTATAGCTGGCCTTGACGGTCTTTTTCGCGGTCGAGGTGGCTGTGATCGTGACCACGCCGCCCTTCACGCCGCGCACTGTGCCGCTCGAATCAACCGTGGCGATCTTGCGGTTGGAACTGCTCCAGGTGACCGCCGAGCTGGTATTGGACGGGAAGGACGTGACGGAAAGCTGCGCCGAAGCGCCCTTTACAACGCTGCGCGAACCCGTGATGGTCAGGCTGGTGGGCGCGGGCAGGTTCTGCACAGTGACCTTCAGCGTGATTTTGACGTTGGAATTGACCGTCGAGGTGGCCGTGATCGTGGCCGTGCCGGCGCGCCTGGCGGTCAGCAGGCCGTTCGAGCTGACCGTGACGACGCTGGTGCGGCTGCTCTTCCACCTGACCTCATTGCTCTTGCCGAGCGGATAGGCGGCGACGGTTAATTGCCGCGTGCGGCCGGGGTTCATCGTGATGCTGGACAGGCCCAGCGAGAGCGACTGCGGGGAATCGGGCGCGACGATCAGGATCTTGCGCGTCACGCGGATGCGGCTGTTCTGCCGCGAGGTGGCGGTGACGGTGACCCAGCCGGTCTGCTTGGCCGTCAGCAGGCCGTCCGACGTGATGCTGGCGCGCGATTTGTTGTTCACCTTCCATGTGACGTACGCGCTCGCGTCGGAGGGGACGGGCGTGGCCTTGAACTGTACCGTGTCGCCGCGCACGAGTACCTCTGTCGAGGGGGTCAGCGTGAGCGAGCGGGGCGTGGCCTTCTGATAGACGGTGACGGTGAGCGTGGCCTTGACGGTCTTGTCCTTGACGGAATAGCAGGTGACGGTGGCCACGCCGGCCTTCTTGGCGGTCAGGAGGCCGTTCTTGTCGACGGAGACGATCGAGGAGCGGCTGCTCTTCCACTTGACCGAGGTATCGACGTTATCCGGCCAGACGGTGGCGGTTAATTGCCGCGTGGAGAAGCGCTCCATGTTGACGTGCGTAAGGCCCAGCGAAATGCCGTCGGGCAGCGTGCTGTTCACGACGGTGACTGTGCAGCTGGCGGAGACGTTTGTGCCGCGGGCCTTGGCGGTGATTGTGACCGTGCCGCGGGTCTTGGCGGTGACGACGCCGCTGGAACTGACGGTGGCGACGCGCCGGTTGCTGCTCGTCCAGGTGACGCGCTGGCTTGCGCCGTCGGGCAGCACGGTCGCGGCCAGATCGAGCCGGCGGCCGGCGGCCATGTCGATCACGGCGCTGGACTGACTCAGCTGCACCACGGCGGGGGTAACGGCGGCCTGCGCCGAGCCGATCGCGAGAAGCGGGATCAGCAGAAGCGCGGCGAGGAGAAGCGTCAGAATTCTGCGTTTCATCAGATTGACCTCCCATAAAGTCGGATTGGAAATTTATAAAAAATCTGCGCGCGGCAGACGTAAGCGCCTATATAATAGGAAGAAACTCCCTCAAGACAGGGCTTGCGCGGCGGGAACATCTGCTGTATAATATATTAGAAGGAATTTGTGGCAAAAAGTTCCGCAAATTGTCATTTTTGACATAATTTTTTGGAGGTGCATCATGGCTGAATCCTATGAAAACGTCACGCTGGAAACCACGCTGATCGAATCGGGCGAAAAGCCTGTGAGCGTCGGCGGCTGGCTGGGCACGATCCTGCTGGGCTGCGTGCCGGCTGTGAATATCATTCTGTGGGTGATCTGGGCGTTTACGGCGAAGCGCCCCTCGCGCCGCACCTATGCGATCGCCTGTCTGATCCTGACCGGCGCGCTGCTGCTGATCGCGCTCCTGGCGGTGTCGTTCTTCGGCACGGCGATGCTCAACTGGGCGCGCGGGATCAATCCGAATCTGTTCAGCGAGATGGTGCAGGGATAAGGGCGGGCAGTGCCCGCTTCCGCTTGCTGCCGCCGGACGCAACAGGCGATTGTACTTTCATGTTGTTCCCGTTATACAGCTCGACCTGACCGGCCATAAATCAGAGCCGGTCAGGTCTTTCGTATATGCGTATGTGCTTACTTGGAAGG
>CAKTXR010000078.1 GCA_934631025.1 uncultured Clostridia bacterium | reverse complement strand
GAGCGGTAGACGAGACTCGGACTCGCGACCTCCACCTTGGCAAGGTGGCGCTCTACCAACTGAGCTACTACCGCATATATGGTGCGGGCGAAGAGACTCGAACTCATACGCCTTGCGACACCAGAACCTAAATCTGGCGCGTCTGCCAATTCCGCCACGCCCGCATGAAGCCTGACAGATCCCGGACGCCTATTCGAACGAACCGCTTCCGTCCCTCAGAACAATTACAAATTATACGCTCATCCCCTCATTTTGTCAAGCCGTCTTTTTAGTTTTTACGCTTTTCTTAACATTCATGAGAAGATAGCTTTGGGTACGCCGCCGCACGCGTGAACCCTCGCTCATTCCGCCAGCCCCTTACTCACTCGTCGTATTTTTCAATTGAAACACGGAAATCGCGGTACAGTTTTTGAGCAATGCTCCAAAGTGCTCCCCCACTTCGTCGGGGCAGTTGTTTTCAAACAGCCTCCCCGACGATTCGCAGGGGTTCGCGATTATCGATCGGTGTAGGTGTACACCTCGCCGCACTCGAAATACTCGCAGGGAATCTCGGGATGCGCCTTTTTAAGCTCGTCGGCCAAATAGCGCATGCCGTCGCGCTCGGAACCGATGTGGCCGAGAATGAGCAGCGCCTTTTTGTGTCCCAGTTGCGCCGCGTCCCGCGCGTATTCGCCCAGCATCCACTCGCAGGCCTCGCCGGTCATGACGATTTCGCTGTTTTCGCTCTTCAGCTCCTCAAAAACGCCGCCCGGCGTGCCGAACATTCCCGTCACCTTCGTGCAGGGCACGTCGGCCGCGCCGCAGACGCGAATGTGCGCGATGCCGGTCTCCCGCTCGATGTGCGCCGCCAGAGCGCGGGGCGTCATGGGCTGATTCAGCGTCAGGCGCACGCAGTCGAAGCCGTCGATCTCGTCGATGCGCGCGTCCAGCTTCATGTATTTCATCTCGCCGGCCACAATGGTGTCGGGCTGCGTCCTGTGCGCGTGGTCGTGATGGCGATAGATGGTCAGGCCGCTCTTCTCGATCAGCGCGCGCTTCTCGCACTCCAGCGCCTCGTCGGAATGAACGTCCATATGGTTGTAGTAGGTCGGCTCGTGAACGATCAGCAGATCCGCCCCCCATTCAGCCGCGCGGCGCACGATCTCCGGCGTGGCGAACATCGACACGGCGATCCTGCCGACCTCCTTCTCGGGCGAACCGGCCTTGAGCGTATCGCAGGTCACGCTGTAATCGCCGGGCGCGGCGGCAAAGATTTCGTCCATGATTTCAAACGCTTTCATACTCTTCTCCTCCTGTATGGACAAAGCGGGAAAACGCCCCTCGCGTCCCCCGCCTTTCCTATTGAATTTACAGCAGTATCACGCCGGCTTCCTCAGCCGCGCGGCGCGTGTTTTCATCCCAGATCGAGGCCTGAACCTCGCCGATATGCGCCTTGCCGAGGATCAGCATACACAGGCGCGACTGGCCGATGCCGCCGCCGATGGTCAGCGGCAGCTCGCCCGCGAGCAGCGCCTTGTGGAAGGGCAGCGCGCGGCGATTATCGCAGCCCGCCTCGTGCAGCTGGCGATCCATGGCCGCCGGATCGACGCGGATGCCCATTGAGGAAATCTCGAAGGCCGACTTCAGCACAGGGTTATAGAACATGATGTCGGCGTTCATCGTCCAGTCGTCATAGTCGGGCGCGCGGCCATCGTGCGGCTTGCCCGAGCGCAGCTTGCCGCCGATCTGCATGATGCAGGCGGTCATGTGCTCGGCCAGGAAGGCGTTCTCGCGCTGCTTGGGCGTGAGATCGGGATACATATCCTCCAGCTCCTGCGTCGTGACGAAGGCCACATGGCGATCGGGCTTCCAGCTCAGCGCGGGAAAGCGCGCGCGCAGGGCGTCGTTGGTCAGGCAGATCGCGCCAACGATCGTCTCGACGGTGCTCTTGAGATAGTCCATCGTGCGCATTTCGGGCGATATGACCTTCTCCCAGTCCCACTGATCGACGTAAATCGAATGGAGGTTGTCCATCTCCTCGTCGCGGCGGATGGCGTTCATGTCGGTGTACAGGCCCTCGCCCACAGGGAAGCCGTAATCGCGCAGCGCCACGCGCTTCCACTTGGCCAGCGAATGGACGACCGCGCCGCGCGTGCCGGTCTCGCGAATGTCGAACGTGACCGCGCGCTCAACGCCGTTCAAATCGTCGTTCAATCCGGTGTCCGGATCGACAAACAGCGGTGCGGAAACGCGCTTCAAGTTCATGGCGCAGGCCAGCGTATCCTCGAAGATGCGCTTGAGCTGGCCGATGGCCGCCTGCGTTTCATAAAGGCTCAGTGTGGAACGATAGGATGCGGGAATCCAGGATTTGCTCATCAATGCCGCCTCTTTTCCGGCCGGCTGAACGAAGCCCGTCCCGCCGCCAAATATCTTTTATTATACGATACCTCTCGGCCGAAATCAATCATTTTCGCGCCGAAAGCCGTGTAAAAACGTTGAAAATGAACGAATCGGCGGCAGCATTATGCAAATTCCCGTCACGCCCTGTCAAACAGCTCGACCAGATAGCGCCCCGTCTGCGCGGCCATGGTCATAAAGACCGGCATGAGCGCGTCGGGGAAGCGGCCATAGACGAACTCGAACGTCATCTGTCCCCGATAGTCATGCTTTTTCAGCAGCGCCATATGTGCTTCCCAGTCGGTCTCGCCCATGAAGGGCAGGATGTGCAGGTCGTGGCCATAGTAATTGTCGTGGACGTGCGTGCAGCTCACAAATGGCGCGGCCTTCTCGAGCGCGTCGAGCATTTTATCCGTGCCATAGGCGCACTTGGCGTGGCCGAAATCCCAGCAGCAGGATACCGGCGCGCCCTTAAAGCGCTCCAGCAGGCACAGGATTTCCTCCACACGCGAGCAATAGCGGGAACAGCCGTCGATCTCCTTGAAGCAGTGATCCTCAAAGAGGTTTTCAAACGCCACGTCCATATTATGCGCGCCTGCGAACTCGACCAGCGGCGCGTAAAA
Source organism: uncultured Clostridia bacterium (assembly GCA_934631025.1). Taxonomy (GTDB): domain Bacteria; phylum Bacillota; class Clostridia; order Christensenellales; family Aristaeellaceae; genus Firm-10. Next base: position 6,747 of record CAKTXR010000078.1, on the reverse strand, counting down.
CTCATACATCTGGCCAGCGATTTCCTCGGGATTCCAGTGATCGACGGGCGTATACTCGTCGGCGTGAACCACCATATGCCGCGCGCCCAGCAGCGCCGCCGCCTCGAACGAGCGCCGCATCTCCGGACCGAATACCTCAATCGGTGCGCGATCATAGCGGTTATACGGCGCGTGAGACTGCTCGACGAACAGGCCGGCCTTCTCGATGATTTCCCGCTCGCGCAGGGCGTTTTCCCGCCAGTCGCCGCGCTTATAATCGCTCACATAGTCCAGACAGTCGAAGCCCGCGTCCGCGCACAGCTTCACCGCTTCCTCAGCCGTGCGCAGTCCGCCGTCGCGCTTCTTCATCACATAGCTCAGATCAATGCCCAGTTTCATGGTCTGCATCCCTTTCTACCTAACTATATGGTTCAATCCTCAATGCGCACGTTCATGTGCTCCGCGCGCTCGATCCAGCTTTTCAGCTTTTCACGCAGCGCCGCCTTGACCGCAGCATAGGCCGGATCGGAAACGACGTTATTGAGCTGATAGGGATCCTTCGTCATGTCGTAGAGATAATCGTCCGCATAGACGGGCGAGGACGCGTAGGCCCCGCCGTCGAGATGCGGCGCATAGACCGCGTAGAGATAATCCTCCGTGCGGACACAGCGCCCGACGCGGCTCTCGCTGATCTGCGCGTACACCTCGTTGGGGCGATCGGGATCGTCCGAATCGATCAGCGCGCACAGGTTCTCGCCGATCATTTTATCGCCTACGTCCACGCCTGCGATGGCCAGCATGGTTTTCGGCAGGCTCTCCGTGCTGATCAGCCGCTTCTCCACGCGCCCGCCGGTGAACGCGCCGCCCCGAATGATCAGCGGCACATGCAGCGCCGCATCGTGGCCGGTACGCTTGTAATCGTCGCCGCCGCACAGATGCGCGTCGCGGTTGCGCGTTTTGAAATGCGAGCCGTGATCGGACGCGAATATGATCACCGTGTCGTCGTAAAGCCCCTTTTCCTTCAGCTTGTCGATCAGCCGCCCGAGATTTTCGTCCAGCGCCGCGCACTGCCCCAGATAGTCCGGGTATTCCTCGCGGTAATCGCCGGGCAGCGCCGCCAGGTCGCCGGGCAGCTCATAATGCGCGAACCGCTCCTTCGAGCCGACCGGCCCCTCGTAGTGATGATGATCGTTCTGGTGATGCGGCTCGATCTGGGAAATCGTCAGGAAGAACGGCTTCTCGCCCGTATAGCCGTCCAGATATTCGAGCGCCATATCGGCGATGCAGTCGGCGCGATAGCCCTTGAAATCGACGCGGCGGTTGTTTTCATCAAAGACATAGCCGTCATAGCCATGCGAGGTGAACTCCAGCACGTCCGCGGCGCGCCAGTAGCCGGTATAGCCGCCGCGATACTCGATCGGAATGGCGGTCACGGTGTAATCCACGTCCTTCTTCCCATAAAGCTCGCCGTTGCTGGCCAGATGCCATTTGCCGACATAGGCCGTCTCATAGCCCGCCTCTTCGATATAGTTAGCCAGCGTTTTGACGTTTCTGGGCAGCATGACGTCGTTGCGATAGCAGCCCGTGTCGGTGGCATAGCGGCCGGTCTGGAAGATCGCGCGGCAGGGGCCGCATACCGGCTGCGGTGTAAAGGCCCGCTCAAAGCGCACGCCCTCGCGCGCCATTTCGTCCAGACGCGGCGTAACCGGCAGCTTCTGGCCATAGCAGCCGATGGTGTCCGGCCGCTGCTGATCGGTAAAATAAAAGACGATATTGGGACGGCTGGCCATGTCGTTTCTCTCCTTTATATATGAACGCTTGTGTACGCCGTCTTTACTGTACCATTCCGCCGCCGCGCTGTCAAGGGATTGCGGCATGAAAAAGTTAAGCGCCGCGCCGATTCATGTCTTGACAAACGCGTCAAAAGCCCTTATACTCTTGTCAGCAGTTGTGAAAGCATATATGAAAGGATGATTTTATATGGTTCTGCCCGTTTTCGATCCAAATGAAAAGCCGCTGGACACTCTGCTGACGGACGGCGGCAACGTCGGCATCTTCCGCACAATCGCCTGCATCGGCGATTCCCTCTCCTCCGGCGAGTTTGAAGGCACCGGCAGCGAAGGCCAGAAAACCTATCACGATATGTACGAGTATTCGTGGGGCCAGTATATGGCGCGCATCGCCGGCTGCAAGGTGTACAATTTCTCCCGCGGCGGCATGAACGCGCGCTGGTATCTGGATTCCTTCGCCGACGAGCGCGGACTGTGGAACCATGATCTGGCCAGCCAGGCCTACATCATGGCGCTGGGCGTGAACGATGTTTCCGACGCTGTGCGCAACCACGCCGACCTCGGCTCGATTGAGGACATTGATCCCGCCGACTGGCGCAACAACAAGCGCAGCTTTATCGGCGATTACGCGCGCATCCTCCAGCACTATCGCGAAATCGCGCCCGATTCCTATTTCTTCCTGATGACCATCCCGAACAACGGCAAAAACAACGAGCGCACTCCCTTTGAGGAGCAGCACCGCGAGCTGCTCTATGCCCTGGCCAGGCTGTTCCCCAATGTGTTCGTGCTGGATCTGCGCGCCTATGCGCCGGTCTATGACGACGACTTCCGCCATCAGTATTTCCTGGGCGGCCACATGAACCCGATGGGCTATCTGCTCACCGCGCGCATGACGATCTCCTATATCGACTACATCATCCGCAGCGATATGCACCGCTTCGCGCAGGTCGGCTTCATCAACACGCCTTGGAAGAACGCGGAAAAATAAGCGCATTGGATGTTAAAGTTTGATTTTCCATTGACAAATCAGGGGAACTGTTCTAAAATAATACTTGTGTCATTGCGGCTCACTAGCCCCGAGCCCTTTGATGATTGCGGCAAGGCGACCGACCACCGCCGAGCAGCCACTTTGTCTTTATAACTGGGGAGGGAATTTTACCGTGAGTACGTTTATGGCAAAGGCTTCCAACGTGGAACGCCAGTGGTATGTCATCGACGCCGAAGGACTGGTACTGGGCCGTCTGGCCTCTCAGATCGCTCTGATCCTGCGCGGCAAGCATAAGGCGACCTTTACGCCTCATGTGGACACCGGCGACTATGTGATCGTCATCAACGCCGACAAGATGGTTCTGACCGGCAAGAAGCTGGATCAGAAGACCTATCTGTACCACACCGGTTATGCCGGCGGCCAGAAGGAGATCTCCTACCGCGTTCTGATGAACAAGAAGCCCGAGTTCGTCCTGAAGGAAGCTGTCCGCGGCATGCTGCCCAAGGGCCCGCTCGGCTATGCCATGATGAAGAAGCTGCACGTTTACAGTGGAGCCACCCACGAGCATCAGGCTCAGAAGCCCGTCGCTTTTGACCTGAAGACTCTGAACAAGTAAGGGAGGAGGACGAATCATGTCTGAGGTTTGCTACAATGCTGTTGGCAGAAGAAAAAAGGCGATCGCTCGCGTTCGTCTGATCCCCGGCGAGGGCAACATCGTCATCAATAAGCGCGATCTGGACAACTACTTCGGTCTGGAAACGCTCAAGACCGTCGTCCGTCAGCCCATGACGCTGACCGAGACCACCGGCCGTTTCGACGTTATCGTCAACGTCCACGGCGGCGGCTACACCGGTCAGGCCGGCGCGATCCGTCACGGCATCGCCCGCGCTCTGGTCAAGGCCGACATCGACCTGAAGCCCGCCATCAAGAAGGCCGGCTTCCTCACGCGCGATCCTCGTATGAAGGAACGTAAGAAGTACGGTCTGAAGGCCGCTCGTCGCGCACCCCAGTTCTCCAAGCGCTGATCGCGTCTGGTCTTTACTGGCTTCAAAGCTCTCTGCTCCCCGGAGCGGAGAGCTTTTTGTATGGCAGCCAAACAAGCATTACAAGTCTCCCTGTTCGACTGGCGATTAAACCGTATGGCCAATACGCCTCCACAGAGAAATGGCAATGTCGTTGATGATACGCAGGGTGAGAAAGAAACTCGAACGAATCCCCGGAAAGAGAATTCATGAAGCGGAAAGCGTGATGATATTTCCTGACCCCCTTATCGTTCAACGATAGTTGTGGTTCTCTAAACCGTAAAGACGATCATTTTTCATCACTGTGCGCTGAAATCCCGCCATTTTCACTGAAAATTTTTGTAATTTGCCCTCTTTGAGCTTGCGTTTGACTTTTTGTGTGCTATAATAGTATGAGAGTATCTGTTGGTATACTGTCAGTCTATCCAATTAAATCGCCGTATAAACGAGGTGTAAAGCCAATGTCTCGCAAACAAGCCCAGGACGTCGAACGCGAATATTACGAGTTTCGCAGGCAACTGGCCGAGAAACGCCGCGCCGCTCAGCGCTCGGCGGCTTCAGCAGCCCAGGCGAACATGCCGCAGCCCCGTCCGCAGCGAACCGGTTTCCCCGATATGGACTCGCCTTCGCCCGCTCAAGCCGTAAAGGCCGCGCCCAAACCGGCGTCTCGGAGCGCGGCGGTCAAGCCGCAGCCGCCCGTTCGCGAAAAACAGCCGCTCCCTGCCAGGCCGGTTGCCGATGTGACCGAAGCTGCTGAAGCCGCCGTCCAGAAGCCGGTTATAGAACAGCCCGCTCTCACGCCGGCTCCCATCGAGCCTGAAATCGAAGCGGCAGATACACCGGTTGTTGAGGAAGCCGCCGCGCCGCTTAATACCACGCCCGCGCAGGACGCGCTCCCCGAGACCGCCGACGAAGAGGACGTCTACGAGGATTATGAGGACGACGAAGGCGATTACGAAGAGGACGAGGAAAGCGAAGAGAGCGAATCCTCCTTCAGCACGCTTCTCAAGGGTGTGGGTGCAAAATTCGGCGCGCTGGGCGACCGCCTGAAGGCGCTGACGCACCGCAATAATATAGAAGAAACTGCCGACGAAGAGGACGATTACGACAGCGCCGTCGACGACCATGCCGGCGAAGAATCCAGCGCGCCGACCGAAGAGGCCGTTGCTGAAGCCGATGACGAAGCCCCGTTGGACAACGCCGATGAAGCGCCCGCCGATGAGCTTCCTGCTGACAGCACCGAATCGTCCGAAGCTGACGTTGAAAGCGCTGAAACGTCTGCTCCCACCGAACCGACCGTCGATTCGACTAACGATTCGGCCGACGCTATGCTTGGTGACGAATCCGACGACGAGGACATGGTGGACATTGCCGCAGTGCCCGTCGAGCCGGCCGCCGTTCAGCCGCAGATCATTGACGAGGATACCGCGTCCGACGAATCCGGAGACGAGGATGAGGATGACGAGGACGATGATGACGACGATGATGACGACGATGATGACGACGATGATGACGACGATGATGACGACGACGAGCCGTCCGCGCTGAATCGCCTGATGAGCCGCGTTCACGGTCTTTTCGCCCGCCGCGCTAACAAGGCAGACACGGACGCGGAGGACGAAGAAGAGGAAGAAACAGAAGAAGCCGACGACGAGGATGAAGAGCTTCCCTCCGACGATGAAGCCGAGGATGAAGCGCCCAAAAAGACTCCTCAGGCAGACGATGAAGAGGACGACGACCTCTACGATGAGAACGCGTCCGACGAGGACTGGTCGCAGTTCATTGAGGACGATGGCGACGACGATCTGAGCACCCCTGCCGCACACAATGCGTCCGACGCGCAAGACATGGAAGGAGAACAGAGCACTATGGACAACAAGCAGAAATCGATGACCGAATTGATGGCGGAAGGCATGAGCGAAACACCTTCCCTGTCCCGCCGCGAACGCAGAATGCTGAACGAAGCCGCCGGCGCGAAGGCTCCCGCGAAGGAAGCTGCGCCTGCCCTGAGCGACGACAACGCCGAGGTCGAGGAACCGACCGTCGAATACAAGCCCGTGCGTACCCGTCCGCCAAAGAAAGCGCCCGTCGTGCTCGACGACGATGACGACGAGGATGAGGACGACGAGGAAGAAGAGGTCAAGAAGCCCGCTAAGGCCGCCAGGAAGAAGGCCAAGCGCCCCGTCTATGACGACGACGAGGACGATGACGACGAGGACGATGACGACGAAGACATCGACGACGATGATGACGATGAGGACGACGTGAGCGTGAGCAAGCGCATTTTCGGCTTCATCCGCGCGCTGCTGGCCATCGTGCTGGTGCTCATCCTGCTGGTGATTACGCTGCGCGTCGGCGAGGCCGGCGGCTACTTCAAGCTGGATTGGCTGCGCGACAACCTCGGCTCCCGCGTGTCCTTTGTCAACACGCTCTTCCCTGAGCCTGCCGACAACACCACGCCCACGATTTCCGATGCTCAGTAACGAACCATTCGTCTGAATGAAGGAGCGCTGATCATGGCCAAGAAGAAAAGAAAGAAAAAGTCCGGCGGATTCGGCCGCGTGCTGAAGGCCATATGGCTGATTCTGGTGCTGGTGCTGCTGGCGCTGATCGCCTATATGCTGATCTCCAAGCCCACCCTGATCTCCGCCGTCAACCCGCTCGTCACCCCCACGCCGACGCCGACGGCGACCCCCACGCCGACGCCCGTGCCCACCAATACGCCCGAGCCGACGGCGACCCCCACGCCGACGCCGACCCCCACGCCGGGAAGTCTATCACCGACGCCGTTCTTTACGAGCTGCACATCCGTGACCTGTCCGCCGACCCCAGCGCCCATATTGAGAACAGGGGCAAGTTTCTGGGTCTGACCGAAACCGGCACAAAGACCCGGGGCGGCCATCCCACCGGCCTTGACCACATCAAGGCGCTGGGCGTCACCCACATTCACCTTCTGCCAATGTATGAC
>CAKTXR010000077.1 GCA_934631025.1 uncultured Clostridia bacterium | reverse complement strand
GGAGAACAGCCAATCGGCTTTTCTTTGGTTCTTTCTTTTCTCCTGAAAAGAAAGAACACGTCCCCCCTTCGTCCCCATTCATCCCCCGCTCGCGACGATTCAGTCGCTAAAACGTATGATTTGGCGTAATCCGGTTTTCATATTGCGCGTATCATGGTATAATCAAGTTGCTTGAAGGCCCTGCGACGTAGCCGCACCGGGCAGGGCATTACTTTAACGCACGCTTACCGGTGCGCGTAGAAGGGATGGTGGCGATGGATGTAAGCCAGTTTATTTTGGCAAACCTGCCTGCGATACTCTGCCTGCTCGCCGGCTTTACGCTGGTTGTGGTGGAGATGTTCATACCCGGTTTTGGACTGCCCGGTATATCGGGCATAATACTGCTTGTCGTGGGCGTGGTGCTTAAGGCGCGCTCGCCGCTCGAGGCGCTCATTATCGCGGCGGCGATAATATTGCTGCTGTGTATAGCACTGTCGATTGCGCTCAGAAGCGCCGCGCGCGGGCGATTGTCGCGCTCGTCGCTGATACTCAGCGACGTTAGTAAGGGCGATGCCTCAGAGGTGTCAGAGGGCGACTTGAAGTTCTTCATAGGCAAAAACGGCCGCACTACATGCGCGCTCAGACCGTCGGGCATTGCGGAATTCGATGGGGTAAAGCTGAACGTGGTATCCGACGGCGAGTTCATCGACGATAATATGCCCGTGCGCGTGGAACGCGTCGAGGGCAACCGCATTGTGGTAAGGCGATTGGACGCATAGGGGATAATGATGTGACGCTTGCTGCCTGAACATTGCAGCTCATTCAGATCCAAACGGAAGGCAATGTTTCTTGTTGAAAGGAGAAAATGTTTATGCCGTTCGTCGAAAGTGGAATAATCGGACTCATAGTAACAATCGTAATCATACTGATCGTACTGATAATCTTTTTGTCAATGGTGCCGCTCAGACTGTGGATTTCGGCTATGGCTTCGGGCGTGAGGATTGGCCTGGGCACTTTGGTAGGTATGCGCATACGCCGCATCAATCCCGAGCGCGTGGTGCTGCCGCTGATTAAGGGCACCAAGGCCGGCCTGGACGTATCGATCAACGGACTTGAAACTCACCTGCTGGCGGGCGGTAACGTCGACCGCGTGGTCAACGCGCTTATCGCGGCGCAGCGCGCGGGCATACCGCTGGAGTTCTCCAGCGCGACCGCAATCGACCTGGCGGGCCGCGACGTGCTGCAGGCCGTGCAGATGAGCGTTAACCCTAAGGTAATCGAAACCCCGGTAGTCGCCGCAATAGCCAAGGACGGCATCGAGCTGCGCGCCAAGGCGCGCGTTACCGTGCGCGCCAACATCGACCGACTGGTCGGCGGCGCGGGCGAGGAAACCATCATCGCGCGCGTCGGCGAGGGTATCGTTACCACTGTCGGTTCCGCCGCCACGCATAAGGAGGTACTTGAAAACCCCGACCTTATCAGCCGCACCGTGCTCAGCAAGGGTCTGGACGCGGGCACCGCGTTTGAAATACTGTCCATAGACATCGCGGACGTTGACGTGGGCCGCAACGTGGGCGCACAGCTGCAGATGGATCAGGCGGAGGCCGACCGCCGCATAGCTCAGGCCAAGGCCGAGGAACGCCGCGCCATGGCTGTTGCGCACGAGCAGGAAATGATCGCCGCCGTGCAGGAAATGCGCGCCAAGGTGGTCGAGGCCGAGGCCGAGGTGCCGCACGCCATGGCTAAGGCGCTCGAAGAGGGCAAGCTGGGCGTGATGGACTACTATCAGATGCAGAACGTCATCTCCGATACGAAGATGCGCGAGGCCATCTCCGGCACCGGAAAAAAGACCGAGGATCAGAACAAGGCCGGCAAGTGATTTCGCTTCCGGGCTGACTGGAAGGAGGAATCGCATTGCAGGCGATTATAGCACTCATCATTATTGTGTGGGCCGTCGGACGCGTTATGAAGGCCGGTAAAAAGGTGGTCAACAACGCGCCCGGCAAGGCGCAGCAGCCGCCCGTGCAGCAGGCCGCGCCCGCGGTGAAGAGCGAGCCGCCTGAAGCGCCCGTGAAGAGCGCCGAGGAATCGGCGGCCGTGTTCGACGCGTGCGGCACGCTGGACGAGAGCGACCACGCGCCGACTGTGCTCATCGAGGGCGAGAGCCGCAGCTGCGATCACGGCAGTCTCGGCGGCTCGATGGAGGTCGCCGATCATCAGGGCATGGGCGAGACGTTCGTCCATGCGCAGCAGCAAATTAAGACGCGCGTCAAAACCGAGGTTGAAACCACGGTCAAAACGCAGGTTCACGTCAATCGCAAGGACGTTGTGGGCGAAACACAGGCCGTGGACGATGAAGAAACGCCCGTGGCCGAGCTGACTCTCGAGCAGATGCGCCGTGCCGTCGTCATGGCGGAGATCCTCAAGCGCCCCTGCGAGCGCCGGAGGAGGTGGAGCGCCCGATGAAGAACGTGCGCATTGCCATTGCGGACGACGACGCCGGCATGAGGACAATCCTGCGCAAGATCATCGAGCGCGACGGCGGCTACGAGCTGATTGGCGAGGCGGAAAACGGCGCGCAGATGCTCGAAATCTTCGATCGGGAGCATCCCGAAGCGGTGATACTGGACGTGGAAATGCCCGAGATGGACGGCCTGTCCTGCGCCCGCTCCATACAGGATCGCGATCCGCGCGTCATTATCATCTTTTCGACCGCGCACGACTGCTATATGTCGGACGCGTTCGAGGTATACGCCTTCGACTATTTGCTCAAGCCCTTCAAGCTGGAGCGGGCGCTCAAGACGCTCAAGCTGGCGCGCGAACGGCTCGGCGAACGCGCGGAGAGCAGCCCGAAAACGCCGCTGGCTGAAAGGCCGATGCGCTCCGCCGCAGGCCGCCTGATGCTGCGCGGCAAGGACGGCGTGAGCTTCGTGAGCATGGACAACATACTGCTCGTGCAGCGCGAGGATCGCATGACGGTGATCGACACCATCGACGGCAAGCGCTATTCGACGGGCGATTCGCTGGGCGAAATCGAGGAAAAGCTGCCCAGGGACGTGTTCTTCCGCACGCACAAATCCTACATCGTCAACATCAATCAGATCGATTCGATCACGCCCTACGGCCGCTGGACGTTCATCGTCAAGCTCCACGGCACGACGCGCGACGCGCTGATTACGCACGAGAAGTTCGAAGAGCTTCAAAAGATGTTTGAATAGCATAGCGATATGACCGCCGCGTCCGATGGGTGCGGCGGTCTTGATGCGGTTTAATGGCGAGAATGCGAAGGAGAGAAAAAGGCATGAACTATCGCGTATACGCAGGTGAACGCATTGTACCGGTCGGCGAGACGACCGTCCGTCCTGCGCCATATAACGAGACGGAGCAGGCCGAATTTGTCATATTGCGCGTTTCAGGCGAGACCGTGTTGACGGTTCATTCAGAAACGGCGGTCAGGGAGGCGGTCGTCCGGCCGCTGTCGCTGGGGCTTCAGGCTGAGATTCGGGATGAGCATACGATGACGCTGCGTCTCAGGGGCGCGTGCAATTTTTCACTCGAGATCAACGGCACGGCGCACGGCAATCTGTGCGTATTTGCTTCACCGGTGAGAAGCTACGGATTTGACGCAAACGACGCGCACGTCTATTACTATCCTGCTGGCGTACATGATATTGACAAGCTGGTGATCGGCGGCGACGATGTGATCGTCTATATTGACGAGGGCGCGCGGCTATTGGGAAAGCTTGAGTTTAACGGCTGCAAAAATCTGCTGGTCTGCGGCGCGGGTTGCGTGGACGATGGAAAATACGGCGATGTGCGTCACAGGGTGGCCGTCGATTTGGTGGGCGTTCGGGGCGCGCGCATTGAGGACATTTGCGTGCTGGATTCGCTGTTCTGGTGCATCCGCGTGTTCGGCTGCGAGGACGTTGTGATCGACAACGTGAAGATTATCGGTCACCGTGGCAATACGGATGGCATCGACGTGTGCGGTTCGCGGCGTGTTCTGGCGGAGAATGTTTTCACGCGCGTGTGGGATGATTCTCTGGTGGTCAAGGGCGTGGACGAGACCGACAAGCGCAGCGTCCACTATAATTATCCGGGCACGGATTCCGACTTTTCAGCCGGCTTTGAAGGGCTGGGCGATGTTCATGACGTAACGTTCCGGCATTGCACGCTCTGGAACGACTTTGCGCGGCCGATAGAGATCGGCGTGTCGCTGCGCGCCGATGAGGTGAGCCGCCTGCGCTATGAGGATATCGACATCATTCATTCGACGACCGGATACCCGCTTATGGGCGCGCATCACGGCGATCGCGCCGACGTTCACGATGTGATATTCGAAAATATCCGAATAGAGGATGCGCCGGGCGCGCAGATGTTTGACTTCCGCATGACGAACTCCGTCTGGAGTACCGATACGCGCAAGGGACGCATCCATGATATTCTCTTCCGCAATATCGCGCTCGTCGGCAAGCCGGGACTGGAGATTCCGCCCGAACCGAGTCGTCTCGAAGGGCTGGATGCGGCGCATGGCATTGAAAACGTACGCTTTGAAAACGTCACGATGCTGGGCCGCGCAGCACGTACGGCGGAGGAATGTCGGCTGGATATTCGCGACTATGTGAAAAATGTGACGTTTTCCGCCGACGAGACGCTGCGGCCGATCCGGCATATCGCTTCAACGCTGGAGGTTGGTTCGTTTGAACGCGATGAACGGGGAAGATGGCACGGAGAAGCGCGCGTGACGCTGAAAAACGAGAGCGATCAGCGCGTGTCGGGCGACGTCTGGCTGAACGTCGCGCCGGCCAATATGGCCGATACGCGCAAAAGGCTCGACTGGATACTGGAGCCGGACGAGACGTATGAAAAGGTTTATCCCCTGACATTGCAGGCGGGGCGCTATTTGCTCAGCGTGGGCAGCAGCGGCATCGAAGTGGACGGCGCATGGCGATTTGTTGAATTGGAGGGCGACGCGCGTGGTTTCGAGTGCGGTTTTGTCAACTATTACGGCGAATGCCCCGGCACGATGCGTCTTTCGGTTCAGGATGGCGCGCTTGTGCTGGCGGGCGATGTGACGCGTGAAAGCCGGTATTCGTTTACGCTTTATGCGGCGCGGGCAGCAGATGTCCGGACGGGCGAGGTACTCTTTACGGCCGAGGAAACGGATTTTGGAGAATGTAACGCGGTCGTCTGGGGTGCGCATGGCGAGGAACTGGCGCCGCAGCTGCGATGCCCGGGCGAAATCACATATGTATTCAAAAACCAGCCGGCTGTGGGTGAAATTAAAGCCGTGACGTTTGAGGGTGGTCGGGAAGAAATTCGCGTGCCGCTAAACGAGCTGCCTGCCGGTGAAGGCGCGCTGCTTGTTGAAATTGCGATTCATGGCGCGGCGCATGGGAAAAGGCGCTATCCCTTTACGCTGTTCCATTCAGTGATTCCTGCCGAAAGCGCGCATATGTTTGTGAAAATTCCCAATGCCTAGGTTTGCCTGATAGAACTGAGCGCTCAATTTCCGGCGCATAGAGAACCGCCGCCCCTTCCGCGTTTCATCTGCGGGCGGGGCGGCGGTTCTCTATGCGTTTAATGATCGATTACACCTTGCGGAAGCGGAAAATCCAGCTGCTGTAGTCGTTGCGCGCCTTGGGCAGCGGCAGGCCCGCGTGCATGAGCGCCGCGCCGGAATAGACCGCGCCGCTCTCGATGTCGCGATAGTGCGCGTCGGGGCAGAGCGCTTTCATAAAGACGCGGTGGCAGGTCGGATTGGGGCGCACGAGACGCTGATAGGTGCAGAGCACCACGTCGCGGCCCGCGTCGCCGACGAACTGCCAGGCGGCGAAATTGCCGTTGAACGGGCTTTCCAGGCGGGTGAACTCGCCCTGCTGGAGCGTGTCGCGCACGGCCTTGACCGTCTCGACTGCCTTGCGGCATTCCTCAAGATCCTCAGCGCTAAGCTTGTTGAGATCCAGCTCGAAGCCGAAGTTGCCGCCCAGCGCGACGTCGGCGCGCATCTTGATCGAGGTGGAGCGGCCAGTCTGGTGGTTCGGGCTGGCGCTGACGTGTGCGCCCATGGCGCTGGGCGGATAGACCATGCTGGTGCCGTACTGTATGGACATGCGCTCGACGGGGTCAGTGTCGTCGCTCGTCCAGATCTGCGGCATATAGTAGAGGATGCCCGCGTCGAAGCGTCCGCCGCCGCCGGAGCAGCCCTCGAAGAGCACCTCGGGGAAGGCGGTGGTCAGCGCGTCCATGGTGCGGTACAGGCCGAGCATATAGCGGTGCTGTGTTTCCATCTGGCGCTCGGGAACCTGATCGCCGGAGAAATACTCCATCATGTTGCGGTTCATGTCCCACTTGACATAGCAGATGGGCGCGCTCCTGAGCACGGAGGACACCGCGTCGATGATGTAATCCTGCACTTCCTTGCGGGAAAGGTCGAGGATCAGCTGCTGGCGCGCCTCGGTGCGGGAGCGGCCGTCAACGTGCAGGCACCAGTCGGGATGCGCGCGGTAGAGATCGCTGTCGGGCGAGACCATTTCCGGCTCGAACCACAGGCCGAAGAGCAGCCCCATCTCGGTGACCTTCTTCGCCACGCCCTCGATGCCGCCGGGCAGCTTGCGCCTGTCGACCACCCAGTCGCCCAGCGAGCAGTTGTCGCTGTCGCGCTTGCCGAACCAGCCGTCGTCGAGCACGAACAGCTCAGCGCCGATGTTCTTCGCGCCCTCGGCGATCTTCACGAGCAGCTCCTCGTTGAAGCCGAAATAGGTCGCTTCCCAGTTGTTGAGCAGGATGGGACGCGCCTTGTCGCGCCACACGCCGCGCACGATGCGGCGGCGAATGACATTGTGGAAGCGCTGGGACATGCCGTTCAGGCCCTCGCCGGAATAGACCATGATGGCTTCGGGGGTCTGGAAGGTCTCCTGCGGTTCGAGACGCCAGCGGCAGACCTCGGGGTTCAGGCCGATGGACATGCGGGTGTTGTCGAAGTTGTTGACTTCCGCCGCAGCCAGGAAGGAGCCGCTGTACACCAGCGCCATCGCCCAGACGGAGCCGTTATGCTCGGTGGCCGCCTTTTCGCACACGGCGATGAAGGGGTTTTGTTCATGGCCGGACGCGCCGCGCTGGCTCTCGACGTGTACGGTGGCGCGGCCAATGGGATTGCGGCAGACGGCGCGCTCGCGTGCCCAGCCGCCGTTCAGGTTGATGTAGTCGTAATCGCAGCCGTAGAGCGGCACGCTGGCGCTCTGCATATAGGTGAGAGTCAGGTTTTCGCGGCCGGCGTTCACAAGGCGCATGCTGCGGGTGAGCGCGTCCAGCTCCTCGAGCACGCTGTATTGCAGCTCGACGGTCAGGCCGGTCAGCGGGTCGGCCATCGTGATGACGAGCGAGGTGGCCTCCGCGTCGGATTCGGTGTAGACGGCGGGCAGACCTTCCAGCTTCTTCTTGCCGGCGGTAATGACATGGCTCACATAGCTGAGCTTGACCAGGTCGTTGCCCTGCTCGTTCATGGCGCATACGGCGGGCGTGCCGTAATAGCCCGCGCCGCGGGTGGGCAGCTCGTGCGGGGCGTGGCTGGTAGCAGAGTCGAAGGACGCGCCGCCCCAGTAGCCGTTCATGAGATAGCCGAGGTCGCCGTCAGGCAGGCGGCTGCCCCAGTAGAGATTCATAAGTCCCTGCGCGTCGTCCAGATACAGGCAATAGCTGAACGATTTGCCCTGCAAATGAAACACGCGGGTGGACTCATTAAATGAAATGGGCATAGATCAATCCTCCATGAAAGATTATTCAATTTCATTTTACCATCATTTGCGCGCTTTGAAAAGAGCAAAAACCGCGCGCGATCAGATTTTTTGTATTGCGTATTGGTGAAGAGCCATGTATAATAACAGCAGGATGTTTTCGAAAACATTCCGAAGAAGATTTGGAAGAAGATTTGGATGTGGATTTGCTCGGAAGGCTCTATTCGAAAGGTTCTATCGCACTCTGAAGATGCTTACGGGAGGACGACACGATGACCATTATGAAGGAGAGACTCGCATCCTTTGAGTATAACGGAGAACCGGTCGCGCTGATTCCGGCCAGGATGCAGCCGATCGCCCTCAACGAGTATGAACAGACTATGCCGGACGGGCTGCGCGTTCGATTGACCGTCGACGGCTATGAGGGCGGCGCGTTCGCCGTCATGCTGGCCTTTGAGCATGGTGGAGACGCGCCGTCAGGCCGCATCAGCCGCGTGCGCTCGCTCGATCTGATGCTCGATGATGTGAAAACACTGGCATTCCACGGCTTTCTGGGCGATTCCTGCGGCGCGGAGAGCTATGCGCCGCTGGATTTCGAGCTGGATGAGGGCGAAAGCCGCTCGATGCAGCCGCTGGGCGGGCGCTCGTCCAATACGACGGCGTTCCCATTCTTCGATGTGTCGGGCACGGGGCGCTCGTGGGCGTTCGGCGTGGGCTGGAGCGGCCAGTGGATCGCGGAAATAGGCGTTGAAAACGGTCGCGGCCATGTGCGCGTCGGTCTGGCCGAGGCGGACTTTTATCTAAGAAGCGGCGAGCGTGTGAGGACGGCGCGCGTGCTGTGCGTATCGGGCGGGGATGCGGAAGAGACGCGGCGGCGCTTTCGGCGCGTCATGCTGGAGCGCTTCAGACCGCGGACGTTCCTGGGCGCGGACATGACGCTGCCCACGGCCTATCAGCCGTTTGATCTCTACTATTACAGCGAGACGGTGCCGTGGTATCAGGGCGGCCGCCGGCGCAAAGACTGGGCGACCGAGGAAGGGCAGAAGCGCGGCGCGGACGCGGCTGTTTCCTGCCATATGGACACGCAGTGGCTGGACGCGGGCTGGTTTGACGTGGGCTTTCCCTACGGCGTGGGCAATTACAGCTTTGCAAAGGGCTTCCCGAACGGCCTGAGGCCGGTGAGCGACTATGCGCGCTCGAAGGGGCTGCGCTTCATGCTCTGGTTCGAGCCGGAGCGCGTTCATAAGGACACGGAGGTGTTCAGGGAGCATCGCGATATGCTGCTCTCAAAACCCGACAGCGACGATTATCTGTTCAATCTCGCCGACGAGCGCGCGTGGACATGGCTTAGGGACAAGCTGACCGCCTTCATCCGCGACAACGGCATTGACATTTACCGGCAGGACTTCAATTTCGAGCCGCTGCCATACTGGCTGGCCGCCGACGAGGAAGGCCGGCGCGGTGTGACCGAGATGAAGTACGTCGCGGGGCATTACGCGCTGTGGGACGCGCTGATTTCGGCGTTCCCGAAGCTGCTGATCGACAACTGCGCCAGCGGCGGGCGACGCATCGATCTGGAAACGTGCAGCCGCGCCGTGCCGCTGTGGCGCAGCGATACGGGCTGCTCGCCGGTCAGCGAGACGCATCGCGGCGACACATGGAGCCAGAACCACATCCTCGCGCTGACGCAGTATATCCCGTTCCATGCCTGCGCCAGCTGGGATGCGGACGCGTATTCGATGCGCTCGGCCTATTCGGGCGGCATTGCCTGCACGTTCGATCTGCTCAATCCCGATTTCAACGTGAGCGGCGCTTCCCGCGTGCTGGACGAGCTGAAGCGCACGCAGTCGTACTGGACGGGCGATTTCTATCCGCTCACAGCGCCCTCGAACGCTGAGGACTGCTGGGCGGCGTGGCAGCTTGGTTCAGAGGACGGCGGCGTGATCTGCGCGTTCCGGCGCGATTGCTGCCCGCAGGAGGCGTTCGAGCTGCGCGCGCAGGCGATCGAAGCGGACGCGGACTACGACGTGATCCTTTCGGACGAGCAGCTGGACGCCGAAAGAAAGACGCTGAGCGGACGCGCGCTCAAATCCCTTGTCGTTCGGGCAGACCGGCCGAGATCCAGCCTGCTGATCGAATATAAAAAGCACGGAACCCAACATATTTAAGGAGAAAAGTCATGCAGACGAGAATTGAAACCATATCGAAGGGCATTATCCGCGTTCGCCGCAGCGAGGACTTTAAGGAAACCTGGCTGGAGCGCTACAAGATCCTGAACGCTCAGCCGGAGGAAGGCGCGGACGCGGGCTTCACCGTCACCGAGAACGCCGTGACGCTGCCTTCCG
>CAKTXR010000076.1 GCA_934631025.1 uncultured Clostridia bacterium | reverse complement strand
ATCCACAGCCCCACCTTCGCGCCCATGCGCCGCACGAACGCCGCGCTTTCCTCGCTGGCGGGCGGCGTTTTGCACCAGCCGGTCTGGCGGTTGGGATAGCGCAGCCACACCACGAGCGGGTTCTCCTTCAGCACGCCGGCCATGGCGCGGAGACTCTCCTCGTCCGGCGCGCCGTCATAGTGGATCGTCGCCTTCGGAAAACGCGCCGTCACGACAGCCGCATAGTCCGGCCGCGTGCAGGTAAAGCCGGTCACGTCCGCCGCGCCGCTCTTTTCAACGACGTCCATCAGGATCGCGGTCTGCTCGCTCGTGAAGGACTCGATCACATTGTCAATCTTGACGGCGATATGATTTTCATGGGCAAAGCGCAGCGCTTCCTCCAGCAGAGGGAGCGGCTCGCCGGCAAACTGCGCGCCGAACCAGCCGCCGTACTCATAGGCGCGCGCCTCGGCCAGCGTCATTTCGGCGATCGGCATATCGGCGGAACGGCCCTCCGCATCGCGCCCCGTGCGGGCGATCGTGCGGTCGTGCAGAATCACACACTGATTATCGCGCGTGAACTTGGGATCCAGCTCAATCAGATCGAAGCGATGCGCCACGGCGCTGCGAAAAGCGGCCATGGTGTTTTCGGGGCACTGGGCGCTGTCGCCCCGATGCGCCTGAAGCATGACGGAATGTCCGTTGATATTGCGCATAACGATACCTTCCTCTATGTAAACATCTGTGAGCGCGCGTCCGATTGGGGGCACGCGCCTTCTGCACCCATTATAGCATATCGCCCACGCGCCGGCAAGCCGCGCCGCAGAAAACGCCGGCAGCCCGTCTCAGCGAGCCGCCGGCGCTCATAGCGCAATGTTTGGGATGTTATTTCAGCTTCCAGCCGACAGTCTCCCGCTTGCTGCCGACGAAGTCCGCATAGACGCCCTTCTGATTGATCAGCGTCTCGGGCCGCCCCTGCTGCACGATCTCGCCGTGATCGACGACCAGTATCTGATCGGCGTTTTTGACGGTCTTGAGCCTATGCGCGATCATGATGATGGTCTTGCCGCCGGTCAGCGCCTCGATGGTCCTTTGCAGCCGGTCCTCGTTTTCCGGATCAACGTTGGCGGTGGCCTCGTCGAGTATGACGATGGGCGCGTCCTTCAGCATGGCGCGGGCGATGGAAATGCGCTGCTTTTCGCCGCCGGACAGGCTTGCGCCGCCCTCGCCGATCACCGTGTCGTAGCCCTTGGGCAGGTCTTCAATAAAATCGTCACTACAGGCCTTCTTCGCCGCCTCGACCACCTGAGCGTGCGTAGCGTTCGGGCAGCCGAATTTGATGTTGTTCTCGATCGTATCGGCAAAGAGATAGACGTTCTGGAACACAATGCTGATCTGATCCATCAGCGATTCCAGCGTGTAATCGCGCACGTCGCTGCCGCCGATCCTTATGCTGTCCTGATCCACATCCCAGAAGCGGGCGATGAGGTTGCAGAACGTGGTCTTGCCGCTGCCGGACAGGCCGACGATCGCCGTGGTGGTCTTATCGCCCAGCGTCACGGACACGTCCTTCAGACATGCCCAGCGCCAGTATGATCACAGTCACGAACGTCTCGGCCGTCAGCGAGCCGTTCAGATAGAACAGCCAGCCCACGGGCAGCACCGTCAGCATCTGCGCCGGAAAAAAGGCGTAGGCCATGGACATTCCCAGCTGACTGCGCCGCATCCAGTCGTAATAATACGCGCGTTGGCGCGCACCTTGTCGATCAGGCGGCCGTAAGACTTCTTGCCCTGATTGAACGCCTTGATGACCTCGATGCCGTTGATGTACTCAATCATCGCGCCGCTCATGACGTTCGTGGCCTTGACCGCGCCGTCATAGTCCTTGGCGTAGCTGCCCATGACCATCATCATGAACATAAACGCCACAGGGAACACCGCCAGCGACAAAAGCGCCAGCCGCCAGTCCAGCGCGGACAGATAGACCACCGTGAGCAGCGGCGCGGCGATGTTGGCCGTCATCTCCGGAAAGAGATGCGCCAGCGTCGTCCCCATGCTCTCCACCTGATCCACGATGACCTCCTTCAAATGACCGCTGGAGGTATCCATCACCGTACCCAGCAACAGCCGCGGCAGCTTTGCGAGCAGCTTCTGCCGGATGGTCTTGAGGATGCTGAACGTCGCCCTGTGCGATATGGACAGCGCGCCGTTATACAGCAGCGTGCGCAGAAGATAGCCGGCCAGCGCCGCCAGAAGCCACGGCGCATAAGCGCCCAGCGCCTTCTCGCCCGCAATGAGCAGCACGATGATCTTCGCCGCCGCGAAACAGAGCGCGACGCCGCCCACCGCGCCGAGCACCGCCAGCAGCACGGCGGTTATGAGCCGTCCATGCTCGTCCCTGCCCAGTTCCCAGACGCGCTGAACGGGGCTTTGCCATCGTAAATCCCCATGTTAGAATATGTTAACCAATGCTTTCATGGAACAACCTCGCTGATCTCCGTATTCCCCGCAAACGCCTCTTCGCCGATTTCCAGCAGCTGCGCGGGCAGCGTGAGCTGTTCAGCCCGCGCTGCGCATATCGAAGAGATCAGCAAAACCCCTAAGAGGAATCTCAGCCTGCGAATCATCGTTCCGCCCTTCATTGAGGTTCTGCAATATTTAAGTATGATAGGCTCCGTCTACCTTTTCGATGAAAAGGCATAGCCGTTCTCGTCGGCAAATCGCTCCGCCGCGCTCCCCTCCTCGCCGTATATGACCAAGAAGCGGCTGCAATCCGCGAACGCATCCGCCGCAATCTCGGCAACGCTTGCGGGAATATAGATCTGTCTCAGCGCTTCGCAGCCCGCAAAGGCCCTCGCGCCGATCGTCTCCAGGCCGTCCGGACAAAGCACGATCTTCATCGCCAGCCCTGTAAACGCCTCGGGCTCGATCGCCTTGAGCGCCTGCGGCAGCTCGAAATCCGGCCTGCCCATCGGCCCGGGCTTTACGGTTATCGTGCATTGGGCCTTCAAGCCGCCCGCCGTCGTCGCAGTCAGGACAGTCTGGCCCACGGCCATGCCGACCAGACTTCCGTTGATCCACGAGACGATCTCGGGATCCTCGACAGACCAGCTCACCGCGCCGTCGTCGGCGTTGTTCGGAAGCACCGTCGCCGAAACGGCGCGCATTTCTCCGACAAGGAGATTGATCTCCGCCGCAGAAAGCGCGATGCTTTCCGCCGTGATTTTCTCTTTAGCCACCGTGACGGTGCATTCCGCCGTCGAGCCGTTGGCCGCCTTCGCTGTAATGACCGTCGTTCCGATCGACCGCGCCTGCACGACGCCGTCCTCCGTCACTGCCGCGACCGTTTCATCCGCGCTGCTCCAGAGCACGCGCCGCTCCGTCGTATCGGACGGCTCGAGCGTCGCCGTCAGCGCAGCCGTCGTTTCCGGCTGAATGCTGAGCGTTTCCGGTATGGATATTCCCGTCACTTCAACGTCCCTCGAGGAGTCGATAAAGCGTATTCCCTGCGCCTCGGCATAGATTTCCGCCTCGGAATCGGCCTGTCCATAGATCGTCAGGCCGTCCAGCGCGGGAACGGCGTTCCGGCCCAGTTCCGTCTGCGGCGGAATATAAATCCGAGTCAGCCCCGTCATATCGAACGCTTCCGCCCCGATCTTCCCGACACTGTCCGGAATTGTAACCTCGCGCAGATTGGCGCAGCCCTCAAAGGCGTTCGCGCCAATGTCGGTCAGCTTTTTATTAAAGGCGATCGTTTCGAGCAGCATGGAGCCGCTCAGCGCGCCCTCGCCGATGGCCGTCAGCTCGTCGTTCAGCCGCAATTCCGTAATCCGGCTGCTGCGCATGGCGTTTGCGGCGATCATGGTCACGCCGCCGGGAATCGCGTAAATCGAATCCGCCCTGCCCGCCGGATACGCCATCAGCTGCGTGCCGGCCTTATTAAACAGCACGCCGTCCACAGTCTTATAGTACATATTGCCATCCGCAGAGCTGAACGCCGTCAGCGCGCTGCAGCCGTCGAACGCGTCCGAAGAAATTTCGGACACATTAGCGCCGACGTCGATCGCCGCAATGCGCGCGCATCCGCGGAAGGCCCCTGCGCCTATGGTTTCAAGCCCCGCCGGCAGGCCGACGCTCACCAGCCACTCGCAGCCGGAGAACAGGCCCTCGCTCAGCGCCACAACGCTCTGGGGCAGCTCGATATTCAGCAGCGCGCTGCAATCCTGGAACGCATAAGCGCCGAGCGCCGTCAGCGTATCCGGCAGCGCGACCTCCGCCAGCGCCGCACAGCCCTCAAACGCGTGCGCGCCGATCGTCTTTACGCCCGCCATCGTTATGCTGTACAGCGCGCTGTCGGCAAAGGCGTTTTCGCCAATGGACACGACGGATGCGGGAACGCTGACCACCTGCATATAGGCGTTGCCCTCAAAGGCATAATCAGCGATACCGACGACCGCCTGGCCGTTGATGCTTTCCGGAATTTCGACCTTGCCAAACTCGCCTGTAAAGCCGGTGATGGTCAGGCCGCCCTCCGTCTCTTCGAACGTAAAGGGCACGCTGACGGCCGTCTCGTCGGTGCGCTTCCAGCGCGCATAGAGCGTCAGATCGCCGGCAGGCATCGGATCGTCCGCCGTCCACGCTTCCGTCAGCGCCGCGTTTGTATACCAGCCGTTGAGCGCATAGCCCTGCCGCACCGGCGTGGGGAGAATGATCTCGTCGCCCGCGCACAGTTCTCTGGCCGCGGCCTTCGTGCCGCCGTTGGTTTCAAAGCTCAGCCGATACGCAATCTTTTCAAAGGTCAGTCCCCACGCGCTGGCAAAGTCCTCGACAAGCGTGCTGCCGTCACCCAGGAGCGTAACGCT
This sequence comes from uncultured Clostridia bacterium, assembly GCA_934631025.1. GTDB lineage: Bacteria > Bacillota > Clostridia > Christensenellales > Aristaeellaceae > Firm-10. The sequence continues at coordinate 5,392 of CAKTXR010000076.1, read as the reverse complement.
CTTATCCGCAAAGCAATCCGCTCGAATGCCGACGACTTTCTGCCCGTCGATGCTCATGGGCACCTTGACGCGCGTCTCAGCGCCGGTATACTTTGTCAGGATCACGCCGCCGTCCGCCGCTTCATACTCGAAAAGATAGCCGAATACGGCGTAGAATATCATATCGCTTTCGGGCATCAGGGTATCGCCCGCCGTCCACAGACTGCCGCCGTCCTCCGTGGTCGACCAGCCCAGGAACGCCTTCTCGCCCTCCGCTTCGAGCGCGGGCAGTTCCCCGATCCTTTCGCCGGCGCGCAGCGAACTGGAAGCGATCGCCGCGCCGCCCTGGACGTAGATCAGGTTATACATATTGTAATTGACATACGCGCCGTCCGCATAGGCCGTCAGCTTTTCCGCGCCGATCGGGCCGGTCACATTCAGGTCGTTCGCGCACAGCAGGAAATTTCCGTCGGCAATCGCGTTCACGTCGGCGGCGAAGGCGACCGATGTGAGATTGTCGCAGTCGTATACGCCATATTCGCCGAGGCTCCCAACGCCCGCGGAGATCGTCAGCGCGCGGAGAATATCGCAGTCATAGAAGCCGCGCTCGCCAATGGCGGAAACACCGTCGGGCACGGTGAATTTCTCGCCGGCCCGGCTCTGCGGATAGCAGATCAGCGTATTGCCGCGATAGAGCACGCCGTCCTCGCTGCGATAGACGGCGTTTCCAGCCGCCACCGCAATCGAGGTCAGGCCGCCCGCATAGCGGAACGCCTTCGCGTCGATCTCCGTAACGCCGGCCGGAATGGTCAGGCGGGCCACGCTGTCCGGAATCGATTCCGCCGCCAGCGCGCCGACCGCCGCGCCGCCAATTTCATCGGGAATGACCAGATTGACGGCGCTGCCCTCATACGCCGTGATGGTCGCCAAGCCGTCCGCGATCGTATAGCTGAAGCCGGCCGGCGTATAGAGCCAGCGGGCGTAGAGCGTCAGATTGCCGTCGGGCATGACGTCCTTTTCGAAATCCCACGCCTGCGTGCAGGCCGCGTCGCTGTACCAGCCGCCGAAGGTATGCTCGGCATAGGAAGGCTCCGCCGGCCGCGTGATCTTCAGTCCGGCCTGAACCGTCTGATCGGGCAGCGCCGCGTCGCCGGTGTTCTGCCAGCTGAGCACATGGTAGTCCGAGGGCAGGCCGAACAGCCGCACGGCCGGATAGTTTTTCTCCAGATAACTCCTCACACTGCTGCCGCTGCTCGGCGCGCAGATCTGCTCGACCGGCGTATCCTCGAGCACGGCCTCGCCCATGGACTGAACGTCGCCCATGAACACGATCCGCTTCAGCGACGCGCAGCTCGCCATCGCCCTCGCGCCGATCGCCGCGACCGACTTTGGGAGGACGATTTCCGAAAAGTTGGTTCCGGCAAAGGCGTTTTCGCCCACCTTTGTCAGCGTGCTGGGCAGGCTGATGGTCATATCGCCGTATTCGCGAACATTTAAAGCAAAAGGATTTTGTTCCTTAAAGTTGAAAGCATTATCGGGCAGTACAGTTACCCCCTCGGGCACAATAACATTTTTCAATGTCTGACATCCCTCAAAGGGAGAACCTGTTTTCCTGCTTACACCTTCGTATTCATGTATACCCTGAGTAACTTTTGTCCAGTTAAGAGGCGTCCGCACAGTTGTAAGGCTGGTCCAAAAGAACGCGTAAGCACCAATCGTCGTAATGCTGTCCGGCAGGTTGATGTCCGTTAGCCATCCGCAATCTTCAAATGCGGACGCACCTATGACCTTAAGTCCTTCCGGAAGTCGTATCGACGAAATGCCTGACGATGAAAAAGCACACGCTCCTATTTCCTCAAGCGTACTCGGCAATCTTACATCCACATCAGGAATCCATCCTTCAATTGGATTTGAATGAAAAGCGCAATCAGGCAGTTTAGTCACGCCTTCCGGCACAACAATTGTTTTCAAATCGTCGCAACAGTCGAAAGGTGAGTGGCAATATGCTCCGTCATCATATTCCGGTGAAATAATATCCGTCCAACTAAGCGGCGTTCTTACGGATGTAAGACCCGTATAAGCGAACGCATTTGTTCCCATGGTTGTAATGCTATCCGGAAGTACTATGCTTTTTAAATTATCGCATTCCGCAAAAGCTTCCGTTCCTATAACTTTAAGCTCATCTGGAAGTTTTATTGACGAAATACTTGTCGCGTAGAAAGCATTATTACCAATCTCCTCAAGCGTGCTCGGAAGGCTAATGTCCACAAGATTTTTAGCAAAATCAAACGCAGAGTGCGGCAACACTTTTACTCCTTCGGGCACAACGGCACTTTTCAGCATTTCGCAGTCCTCAAAAGGAGAAGCATAGTATGTGTTCAATCTTTTATACGGAATAGTTTCCGTCCAACTGACAGGTGTTCGCACAAAGCTAAGATGACTTCCTGCAAACGCAAATGATCCCATCGCTGTTATACTGTCCGGCAATACGATCGACGAAATACCTGTTTCACCAAAAGCATACACGCCAATCTCAGTCAGCGTATCCGGCAGACTGACGCTCGTAATGCTGGCCGTCGGGCATTCGTCCTCTGCTCTACCATTAAAGGCATAATCGGGCACCATAGTCACGCCCTGCGGCACAGCAACGCTTTTCAACGTCGTGCATCCCGCGAAAGGCGACATAAGCGCAATGTCACCAACAACAGGCGCCGAACTGACAACCTTCGTCCAGCTGGCGGGCGTTCGCACGGATGTAAGATACGTTCCCTGGAACGCGCACTCTCCCATCGTCGTTATGCCGTCCGGCAGAACAATCTGTTTGAGCGTCTTGCAGCCCTTAAAGGCGCGTTCCTTTATGGAGACAACCTTTCTTCCCTCGATTTCATCGGGGATTGTGAGCGCGATCGGGCGGCCGTTATAACCCGTGATTTCCACGCCGTCGTCGGTGATTTCATATTTCAGATACGGCATCGATTCCGCCGCCGTGAGCAGGCGCGAGGAATCCGGAATCGGCCCTTCTTCGTCCGGCTCTTCAGGGGCCGGCGTTACGGTCGCGCCCGTCGCGTTGTTCTTCCACTTTGCGTACAGCGTTATGTCCCCTGTCACCTTGTCATTGGCAAAATCCCAGAGCGTTTTGAATTTATCGTCCTTATACCATCCTTCGAATGTATATCCGCTGCGAGAGGGATTCGACGGCTTGGACAGCACCGCGCCCTTATTAACCGTGATCGTCATACAATCCGCCTTCTGATCGTTCGGCCCGATATAGTAGCTGACGGTCGCATAGCGGCTGCGCGTGCACTCGCTCACAAACTTTCCCAATGCATATTCAAAGTGCAATTTTGCCCTTTCATGCGTTTCATTGAATACTTCGCCGCCAAAAATCTTGGTCGTCCTAATTTCCTTGCCTGCAACCTTCGCTTCCAAAATGCCGGCTTCCAACGTAACCTTGAATGTTTGAGAGTAAGTCAAATCCACGCAAGCAGGCACTGCCTCCGTACTCGTTTCCGCCGAAAGCTTCCATCCATAGGAAACAGCCAGCTCGGCCACTTTGATATTTGTCTGAATTGATGTGAATCCCAGACGCATAGTGATTGCGCCCTTAAGCTCGACCTTCAGGCTCGCCGCCGCCGAGATGTTAATCGGTTTATTGGAAACGTTCTTGGACTTTGTCACCTTTCCGTTCTTCAGAGACACTTTTTCCGACGTCTCCATGGTGCCTTTGACAGTGATTTCTCCCTCCGGATTAACTTCAAGGGTCAGCTCAAGCCAGAAACGGACAAGCGTCCCGCTGACCATTGGAACTCTGGCCAGCTTTAGAGACTTTGTCTTCAAATTTTTCTTGATCAGCTTACTCTTACCGGTTACCTTTATTTCATACGAAATCGTTGATTTGCATTCATAGGCAAGCTCATTGAGCTTGAAAAAACCGTAATCCAGCGATGCAGACAGGCTGGGCGTATAGCTGACGCTGCCGCTTACGCTCAATATCTCATTGACTTTGAACTTAAGCTTAAACTTCAGTGGCGCTGAAGCGCTGCCCGTAATCGTCCTTTTTGCCGTCGTGGGATCAAGCTCAACGCCCTCGGCCAGAATCTGGATATTCTCAACGTCCGGCGTCAGCTGCACGTTCTGCACGTCGAACGACCTGATCGCATCGGCAAAGTTCAGCTCCTCATAGCTCGCCGTTCCATCGGCGCAGGATACGATCCTGACCGGCAGGCCGTTGGTCAATTCGCCCTTTCGGGGCAGATAGACCTTCATGCCCGCGCGCAGCATCCGCGAATAGGGCGCTTCGAACGTCACCGACGAACCGCTCAGGCTCCACTGGGCCGATTTCATTTCGCTGAGATCGAGAATATCCTCAAAGAAATCGAACTCAGAGCGATTGTCCTGCACAAATCCGCGCTTATTCGCAAACAGCAGCGCCGCCGTGCCGTTATAGGCATGGATCGTCAGGCTGGCGTTATGGGAAAACGCCGAATCGGGGATTTCGCTGATCTGCGCGGGAATGGTCACGTCGCTGAGCGCCGCGTTCTCCGCAAAGCCGTTTTCCGCAATGCGAACAACCCACGCGCCCTCAAGGGCGGCGGGCAGCGTCAGCGTCGTCGCGGAAGCGTCCGTATAACCAAGCAGCTCAATATAGCCGTCGGCACAGACCCGATACCGCCATCCGCCGCTGGCCAATTCGCCGGTAACCGGCTGCGCATCGTCGGCGGCCTTATCCGCCTCCGCATGGGCCTGCATCGATTGCACGAGCGCCGCCCCAAACACATCGGGAACAAGGCCCGTTGCCAGACAGGCCACCGCCAAAATCAGTGAGAGAACGACCTTCAGAGTTCGCGACATAGTCAAATCTCCTTTGCAACAGAAGTCGTACAGGAACACTTCTCACATCGCGCTCAGCTTCGAAAAGCATCGCATTTAATCATGTATCTATAATTCATTTTACTACACACGTATTTCGAATTTAATACACAATTTTAAATATATTCCAAATAAACGCAGCTCTACAATACATCACATGAAAGAAATGATTGAATTTGAACGTCAAACGCCATGAACCGCATTGTCATGAGTCTGGAGCGACGGCTTGCGTCTCCAGTGAAAATGCCGCCTGATGGCCGGGCTGATCACACATGACTATCTTTGAAAAACGCTCTTCAACCGCCACTAACCGAGTCAACGCCCCACTACAATCCCTCACTCCGCGCATCCATCAAAGAATGCGCGGCGGGGGGCAGATCCATGCTCAAGCTTTCCTCAATTTATCCTGAATCAACTGAGTAATGGCGTCCTGGACGAAGACGTTCAGCGCCTCGAGGGTATCGGCGAAGGCGTCGGGATAGGCGTACTCCCGCAGCTTCGGCGCGTGCCTTGCCGGAAATGTCACGATGAACAGATTCCCCGC
>CAKTXR010000075.1 GCA_934631025.1 uncultured Clostridia bacterium | reverse complement strand
TATCAAACTTCCTACACTTGAAAAGTGCGAACATAAAAACAGTTTCATCCATATCCTCCTTAATAAATTTCGATTTGCAGGTCTGCTTTATTCCATGTTAGCACAAAGCGGGATAGAATGCAAGAGCAGTCACAGCAGTTCACGGCTGTGGCTGTTAACTGTTTTACGGCCGCCTGCCTGCTTTTCGGGCGGCGGCTTTGCGCGCAAAGGCGGCTTGACCGGCGGCGCGCGGCTCTGCTATAATGGCGGTGACGAAAAGTCCGCAAAGGAGAGAATCGTTATGAAGCTGAACTTGCGGCCCGTATCGCGCCATGGCGCGGTGAGCGTGCCTGGCTATATCACATGGTGCGGCAGCATGACGCGCACGCCGGACGGAAAATGCCATCTGTATCTGTCGATCTGGGAGGAAAAGTGGGGCTTCGAGGGCTGGGTGACGCACTCGAAGGCGGGCTATGCCACAGCCGACGATCCCGACGGCCCGTATACGTTCCACGGCGCGACGCTGGACGGTACGCACAGAGACGGCGACTGGGATCGCGACGTGATCCACAATCCGTGGATATTGCAGCATAGCGGCCGCTTCTATCTCTACTATGTCGGCAACTGGGGAAACGGCGAATACTGGGATCATCAGAAGCGCCAGCGCGTGGGCGTGGCCGTGTCGGACAAGCCGAACGGCCCGTGGACGCGGCTGGATACGCCGATACTGCCCTCGCGCCCCGGCCTGTTCGACGCGGGCATCACCAGCAATCCGACGGTCTGCGCGCTGCCGGACGGGCGATTTATGATGATCTACAAGGGTTCCGCGCCGCATCCCGCGTATAAAAATGGCGTGGTGAGCCATGGCGCGGCGTTCGCGGACAATCCCGTGGGGCCGTGGACGCGGCGGGATAAACCGATTTTTGCGGTCGAGGGCGCGCGTTTTTCGGCGGAGGATCCCTGCCTGTTTTACTGGAACGGCGCGCTGCACTGCGTCATGAAGGATATGGGGCGCTATTACTGTGCGGATGAGGAACGCGCGCTGGTACATTTTACGTCGCGCGATCTGGGCGAGAGCTGGCAGCAGGCCGAGCCGTTTGTCTTTTCAACGCGGCGCGTGCCGTTCGAGGCGGGCGGCGAGCGGGAAATCGCGCGGCTGGAGCGGCCGTTCGTCTATCAGGAAAACGGTGCGCCCGCGATGCTCTTCGCCGCGGCCAAGCCCGATGCGGGGAGCGACGCGGCGTATAACGTTCACCGGCGGATTGTCGTGAGCAAATAGGAAAGCGCGTTGCGTGATGAGCGGGATGGATGGGCGCTTGATATGTGATTGCGGTTTACGGATAGACGTGCGTGCTTGCGTGATAGAGCGGCTGCCGTTGCGGCGGCTGTTCGCACGCAGATGGGCATCGTGCGCGGCGGGGACGACCGCTTCGATGAGACGTTGCTTCATTCAACGTTGCGCTCGCGGCGCTGCTGCTCGGTGGAGACACATATTGAATAATTATACTTTTTTTCGGCGGCGTGAGGTTATCTCGCGCCGCCGTTTTTGTCGCGCTGGCGGCGATACTGGCCGGGCGACACGCCGTATTTTTGATGGAACGCGCGCAGGAAGTGCGACAGGCTCGAATAGCCGCAGGCAAAGCACACCGCCGTGACGCTCATGTCTCCGCTCTCCAGCAGCTCGGCGGCGCGGCGCAGGCGCAGCTCGGTCAGATAGGAACGCATTGTCACGCCCATGACCGACGAGAACACGCCCGACAGATACGGTGCGGAGACATTGAGCGCCCTGGCCGCGTCGGCGGACGATACACCTTCGCAGCCGTGGGCGCTCAGCCACCGCGCGGCGCTCAGAGCCAGAGCGCGGGGAGCGCTGGGCTGGATCGCGCCGATCGGCTGGGCGCGGCGCGTCATGTGGCAGAGGATCGCGGCGGTCAGCGCGGCGGCGTAGGGACGGTCGGCGCGGTTTTCGGACAGCTCGCGGAAGAGCTGACAGACGAGCGCGCCCGCGTCCAGACGCTGCATGATCAGCGGCGCGGCGGGCAGGCTGGCGGGGACGGACTCCTCGTCAAAGGCGATTTTGATGAAGCGCGCGCCTTGGCTGTCGGTCACGGCGATGCGGTGAACGTCCAGCGGGGTCATGAGGATGACGCTGCGGCCCGCGCGCATATCGACGCGCTGATCGTTGACGGTGATCGCGCCGTCGAACGGCTCGTAGAGCGTCATCTCGCAGTAGGCGTGGGCGTGCGGGGGATAGGCGTACACTTCGCTCGAGGTGACGGCCAGCCCGCCGTGCGTGTTCTCCCGCGTGAGACAGTCGACGCGTTCCATATCCTCGCTTCCTTCCTGAAAAAACGCAAACTATTGATGAAAAAACGGCAATCATTTCGCCGGAATACGCCTTATAATCATAGCATCGAACTGAAAAAAAGTCAAACGGAGGGAAAGAAGCTCATGAACGGGGACAAGCTGTTTTCAGGCGGTTTTTTTACCGGCGTGAACTACTGGGCGCTCAAGAACGCCACCAATATGTGGGAGGATTTCGACGAAGCCTCGATCGAGGAGGACATGAAGGCCATGGCGGCGGCGGGAGTGACGCATCTGCGCGTGTTCCCGACGTGGCACGTCTTTCAGCCGCTCAAGGCGCTCTATACCACGCGCCTGACGCCCTATGAATACCGCTTCGGCGAGGAAGCACGCCCCGACACCGAGGCCGGCCGCGCGGGCGTGAGCGAGGAGGCCTGCCGGAAATTCGAGCGCTTCTGCGACCTTGCCGAGCAATACGGCTTCAAGCTGGTCGTCGGCCTGATTACGGGCCATATGTCCTTCCGCGAGTTCGCGCCGCCCGCGTTCGAGGGGAAGCAGCGCCTGAGCGACCCGACGGTGCTCAAGTGGCAGCTGCGCTTCGTGCGCTATTTCGTGCGGCGGTTTAAGGATCGCGCGGCCATCGCGGGCTGGGATCTGGGCAACGAGGTCAACAACATGGCCAGCGGCGAGGGCTTTGTGAAGGATGATTTTTACGTCTGGTGTTCGGCGATTGCGGACGCTGTGCGCGCGTGCGATCCGGCGCATCCGGTCGTCTCGGGCATGGATGCGCTCTCCATCGAGAAGGACGCGTCCAATTACGAGGTCATCCGCGAGACGTGCGACGTCCACACCTGCCATCCCTATAACATCTTCGCCACGCAGGGCGATCCGCTGCCCTCGATGAAGCCGGTGTGCGATCTCACGGCGCGCTGCCGCTATGGCGAGGACATCGCAGGCGTGCCGACGTTCGTGCAGGAGTTTGGCTCGATCGGCTATCTGAACTGCTCGCCGAAAACCGAGGCCGACTTCTACCGCGCCTGCCTGTATGCGACGCTGGCGCACGGCTGCCACGGCGTAATGTGGTGGTGCGCGTTCGATCAGGGCCAGCTGCGGTTCGCACCCTACGAGTGGAATAACATCGGCAGCGACTACGGCTTTTTCGACAAGGAGCGCATGGCAAAGCCTATCGCCGAGGAAAATCTCAAATTTCAGACGCTCCTCAAAAAACTGCCCGTCGGCGAATTGCCCGCCCACCGCACGGACGGCGTGATTCTCGTCCCGCGCGACAACGGCGACGCAGACTACGGAACGGCGCGCGCGGCGTTCATTCTGGCCGAGCGCGCGGGCTATGACGTGCGCTTTGCCTATGCGCTCGATCCGATTCCCGACGCGCCGCTCTACATACTGCCCAGCCTGCGCACAACGCAGTCGATTACGGCGACGCGGCTGGATCAGCTGCTCGAAAAGGTGGCGGCGGGCGCGGTGCTGTTCCTCTCGCTGGACGACACGCTGTTCCGGCGCATTCCGGAGATCACCGGCGTGCAGATGGCGTGGCGCGCGTGCATCCCCGCCGAGCGGACGGTTATGTTCCGCGGCGAAAAGCTGCCGCTTCACGCGCCGGTGCGCTATGAGGTCGAATCGGCCGACGCGGAAATTCTCGCGCACGACGAGACGGGCGCGCCCTGCTTCTTCCGCCATGCCTATGGGCGCGGGCAGGTGTTCTTCATGACCATGCCCTTCGAGCGCGGCGCGGACGATCATCCCGGCGCGTTCAGCGAGGAAAACGCCCCCGCCTACGAGCTGGTCTATAAGGCGCTCTTTAAGGCGGCGGGAATCAGGCGGCGCGTGACGGTCGATTCGCCCTTCGTCCATGCGACGGAGCATCCTATGGCGGAGAAGAGCGGCTATGTCGCGTTCGTCAATTACGACCGCCGGCCGCGCACGGTGCGCGTGGGGCTGAACGGCGTGGCGCTTACGCCGGTGCATAACGGGCTGATCAAGGACGGCTGCCTGACGCTCGGCGCGAACGACGGCGCGATATTCGCCTATCGGGAAGTGTAAACGAGGTTCATAAAACACGCGGCGCTCGGATCACAACGATTCGAGCGCCGCGCGCTTTTGAAAATGGCAATGATTTCCGGCGGTAATTTCGATGAGGGTGTGTTTATTCTCTGCGCCTGTCGAGCGTGTAATTATTGCACCCGAATTGAATATTATGCAGCTTTATGCGCTGGAAACGGCGCAGCATCAGCGCTGAAATGTTCGTTTGAAGGGCTGTTGACGTGATGGCTGGCCGTCCTACTTTTCATGTTTGATTGCGCAGTCGGCTATGCGCTTGAGGGATCCCCAAATCAATCATTGCAATAAGTCGCATGGCCGAATCGTTGTTCATACGTCCCGCCGTCACTCTGGTACAAGGAAAGACCTGACCGGCTCCAATTTATGGCCGGTCAGGTCGGGCTGTATATAGATGTTATCTATACGCACGGAGTCGGGTTGCGGGCGCGAAGCGGAGAGGAAGCCGCACTGCGGCACGGAAAGACCTGACCGGCTCCAATTTATGGCCGGTCAGGTCGGGTTGTATAGAGATCATATCAACGCGCGCGAACGTCCAGACTCGAGCCGCCCCTAGGCGCGGAGTCGGGTTGTAACGCGCGAAGCAGTGTGTCAGCGGGCACTGCCCGCCGTGCGCGAAGCGGTGCGGATGCAAACTCAGTTTGCCAGACGGCGAAGGGTTTCTTCCTTGCCGAGGAGATAGGCGATTTCGAACGCGCCGCCGGGGGTGCTGGATTTGCCGGAGAGCACGATGCGCAGTGGCCAGAGCACCTGACCGTTCTTCATGCCGGCTTCGGCAATCGCCGCCATGACGCGGTCGTGCAGATTTGCTTCCGTCCACTCGGCTTCCGGAATCGCTTCCAGCACGGGCTTGACCATTTTGAGCGCCTGCGCCGCCACGTCCGGATTGGTTTTCATCTTCTTGTTGGTGTACAGCTCGGGATCGAACGCCGGACGCTCGGCGAAGAAATCGATCATCTCGGGAATCTGATTGAGCACCTCGACGCGATTCTGCAAAAGCTCCGCAAGGCGCTTCACATCGAACTTCTTCACGTCGATCGCCTTCTCGAACCACGGCATGGCGGCTTCGAGGAAGGCTTCGGGCGTGAGCTTGCGGATGTACTCGCCGTTGAACCAGTTCAGCTTGGCGATGTCGAAGATCGCGGGCGATTTGCTCAGACCTTCCAGATCGAACGCCTGCTTCAGCTCGTCCAGCGTGTAGAACTCGCGCTCGCCGCGGGGGCTCCAGCCCAGCAGCACCATGTAGTTGATCACCGCGTCCACCAGATAGCCCTGAGCGAGCAGATCCTCGAACGACGGATCGCCCTTGCGCTTGGACATCTTGCGCGTGATTTCGATCGTCTGACCGTTCTCGTCCAGCACGGGATTGCCGTCCTTGTCCTTCTGAATGTCGCGGCACATGACCGGCGTGAGATGGACATAGGTGGGCGGCGTCCAGCCGAAGGCCTCGTAGAGCAGGTTGTATTTCGGCGCGGAGGAGAGATACTCGTTGCCGCGCATGACGTGCGTGATGCCCATGGTGTGGTCGTCGATGACGTTGGCGAAGTTATAGGTGGGCAGGCCGTCGGCTTTGATCAGCACGTTGTCGTCCAGCGTGGAGCAGTCCACCTCGACATGGCCGTAGATCACGTCGTCAAAGCTCGCCTTGCCCTCGGTGGGGATGTTCTGGCGGATGACGTACGGCTCGCCCGCGTCCAGACGGCGCTGCACCTCTTCCCTGCTCAGGTGCAGGCAGTGCTTGTCATACTTGAAGGTTTCGCCCTTCTTCTCGGCTTCGGCGCGCGCCTGCTCGAGCCGCTCCTCGGTGCAGAAGCAGTAATAGGCGTGGCCGCTCTCGACGAGTTGTTTGGCGTAGGGCAGATACATTCCGCGGCGCTCGCTCTGAACGTAGGGCGCGCAGGGGCCGCCCACGTCGGGGCCTTCGTCGTGCTCGAGGCCGGCGGTCTTAAGTGATTTGTAGATGACGTCCACCGCGCCCTTGACCTCGCGGCCCTGGTCGGTGTCCTCGATGCGGAGGATGAACTTGCCGCCCGTGCGGCGGGCGTAGAGATAGGTGTAAAGCGCCGTGCGCAGATTGCCCAGGTGCATATAGCCGGTCGGGCTGGGCGCGAAACGTGTGCGAACCTGCATTATATCGTCTCTCCTTATGCTTCAAAGATTCATGCTGTCTTATTTTAGCACACTTTTCGCCGCCTGACAAGAACATTCGCGCGCGCCGCCGGAGGATGCAGTTTTTTATTGCGCCGCCGTCATTTTCTTGACACAGTATTCGGGGTTTGCTATAATAGATCAAGGCGGGATAGGATAAAGCGGGCGAACTGGAACGTGCCGGGAAGAACATTGAAACGCCCGCAGCCCATTTCCCTTTTTAAGACCTGTTCCGGAGTGCGCGGGAGTTTCGTGCGCGGTATTTTCTGACATTTTTGCACTTTGGAGGCATTGAGTGGAAATCTGCCGGAACGCGCGGATCTGCGGATGCGCTCCGGCCTTCGCAGCGATTTGTGGCATGACGGCGATCATAACGACCGACGCGCCGCATGAAGAGAGCGCATGGCGCTTGCGGTGCAGAGAGGACAAAAAGGCATGATCAACAAGACGATTTTCAACCGCGCGCCGCTGGCTCGCAACGAGCTGGCCGCGCTGCCGCTGGGCGCGATCAGGCCGCGGCAGTGGCTGAAGGAGCAGCTTGAAACGGCTGCGGGCGGCCTGACGGGGCGGCTGGACGATTTCTGGCCGAGCGTCAGGGACAGCGCCTGGCGCGGCGGCGCGGGCGACGGCTGGGAGCGCGCGCCCTACTATCTGGACGGTCTGATTCCGCTGGCGTGGATACTGGGCGACGAACAGCTGAAGAAAAAAGCTGAGCGCTACATCGAATGGACACTCGCCAGCCAGCGCGAGGACGGCTTCTTCGGCCCCGCGGACAACGAGGACTGGTGGCCGCGCATGGTGATGCTCAAGGCGCTCATCCAGTATTACACCGCCACGGCGGACGAGCGCGTGCCCGAGTTCATGTTCAGGTATTTTAAGTATCAGTACAGAATGCTCGACGAGAAGCCGCTTAAAGACTGGGCGGTGCCGCGCGGCGCGGAGAATATCGAATCGGTCGTGTGGCTGTATAACCTCACCGGCTCGAAATTCCTGCTCTCGCTGATGAAGCGGCTGCGTGCGCAGACGCTCGACTGGACGGCGCATTTCCACGCCTTTCCGTACACGCGCTCCCTGAGCGAGATGCTGCCATGGGAAGAGCTGAAGGCGGGGCTGGCGAAGGAAAACTCGCCGCTTTCCGGGCAGGATCGCCCCTACTACGCCACGCAGTATCACCTCTCGCACGTCGTCAACACGGCGATGGGTCTGCGCGCCGGCGCGATCATGAGCCAGTTCACCGACAGCGCGCGCGATCGGGAAGCGTTCGCCGTGGGCTACGACCGGCTTATGCGCTATCACGGCGTGGCCAGCGGTATGTTCAACGGCGACGAGCACCTGAGCGGCAACGCGCCCACGCAGGGAACCGAGCTGTGCGCCGTTGCGGAAATGATGTATACCTGCGAGCTGCTGCCCATCACCGGCGCGGACTGGTCGGGTGCGGGCGATATATTGGAAAAGTTGGCCTTCAACGCGCTGCCCGCCGCCATTTCGGCCGACATGATGGCGCATCAGTACGATCAGCAGGTCAACCAGATCAGCTGCACCGTCGAGAAGCGTCCCTGGTATAACAACGCCGACGATTCCAACATATTCGGGCTGGAGCCGAACTACGGCTGCTGCACCGCCAATATGCATCAGGCCTGGCCGAAATACGCCGCCTCGCTGTGGTACGCCACGCGCGATGAGGGCTTCTACTGCATGAGTTTCGCCCCCTGCACGGTGGCGTTCCTCTCGGGAAACGTTCCTGTGCGCATCGATGTGGAGACGTGCTATCCCTTCGAGCGCACGGTGAAAATCAGCGTTTCGACTGCGCAGCCGAAAAAATTCCCCATTCGCGTGCGCGTGCCTGCCTGGACGAACGGCGTTCTGGGCGCGCTCGTCAACGACGAAGAGTACGAAGGCGGCATAAAGGGCGATTATCTCGAGATCAATCGCGTCTGGCAGAGCGGGGATCAGGTGACGCTGGTTTTCCCGATGGAAGCGCGCGTGACGCGCTGGAGCCGCCGCAGCGCCGCCGTCGAATACGGGCCGCTGCTCATGGCCATGCCGATCCGCGCGGAAGAGAAGTGCATTCGCGAGGATCCCGACGCGCCTGACTATGAGGTAAGGCCGAAAGCGCCGTGGAATTTTGCGCTCGTCGCGGACGGAAAGCTCGAAACGATGCCGGCCAAGCGCGAAAGGTGCTTCGGCAAGGGGAGCGGGCCGGCGGTCGCCGCGCAGGCGGTTGAACTGCCCGAATGGAAAAAACGCGGTGCAAACTGCGCGCCCACGCCGGTTGAGCCGTTGCTCGAGAAGAGCTATACGCGCGCATTGTGTCTCGTGCCCTATGGCGATACGGTTTTGCGCATCGCGCAGTTTCCGTATGCCGCGCTCAAACAGGATCTCGGCGTCGATCCGAACCGGCTCGCGGATGCGGATAAGACCGCGCAGCAGACGGAGACGCACATTAAGAAGATCGCATCGGACGATAAAACGAACAGGAGTTGATTTGACATGCCAATGATCGACATGCCCCTGAAGGAACTGTACAAATTTGAGGGTCTCAACGAACGTCCCGCCGATATGGAGGAATACTGGGATCGCGCCATCGCTGAAATGGAAGCGCTGGGCACGGACTGCGAGCTGATTCCCGCCGATTTCCAGATTCCCGGCGCGGAGTGCTTTGAACTGTATTTCACCGGCGTGGGCGGCGCACGCATCCACGGCCGTCTGGCACGCCCGAAAAGGCAGGCGGGCGTAAAGCGTCCCGCCGTGTGCATTTTCCATGGCTATTCCGGCTCGGGCGGCTCGTTCAGCGGGCTGCTGCGCTGGGTGGCGGCTGGTTTTGTGGCGGTCAATCTGGACTGCCGCGGCCAGGCGGGCAAGTCGGAGGACATCGTGCCGGTGCGCGGCAATACGCTGCACGGCCAGATCATCCGCGGCCTGGCTGATCCCGATCCGGACAAATTGTATTTCCGCAATGTCTTTCTGGACACAGCGCAGCTGGCGCGCATTGTCATGGCCATGGACGACGTGGACGAGACGCGCGTGTGCGCGACCGGCGGCTCTCAGGGCGGCGGCCTGACGCTGGCCTGCGCCGCGCTGACCCCGAAGCTCTTCCGCGCCGCGCCCATGATGCCCTTCCTCTGCGATTATCGCCGCGTGTGGGAGATGGATCTGGATATCCACGCCTATTCTGAGCTGCGCGAGTTCTTCCGCTACACCGATCCGCGGCATGAGCATGAGACGGAGTATTTCACCAAGCTGGGCTATATCGACAATCAGCACCTGGCGCATCGCATCCGCGCCGAGGTGAAGATGTTCACCGGCCTGATGGACAACATCTGCCCGCCCTCCACGCAGTTCGCCGTCTACAACAAAATTACCGCGAAGAAGAGTGTTGTGATCTATCCCGATTTCGCCCATGAAGGGTATCCTGAGTCCGACGATCTGTGCATGAGTTTCTTCCTCGCCGACTAATGGTTCAGCATCCCGCCTAGCGTATCTGCCGGACGGGATTTTTTATGCGCTTTTCCACTTCGCGGCAATTCCTTTTGCGGCTCCGCGCGGGGATATTCTGCGTCGCGCCGTCTGTAATGACGACGACCGTCTCACTCAAAACACGAACATTCAATGACGGCTGCGGGCCTGAAAGGCATACAACTCCGAACGATGCACTTGAAAAAGGACTCTATATAATAGGTAGAAACTGCCCATAAAATACGGTGCGGCAACACTCAAACTGGCCGATGCAGGAAGAGAATTGCAGTGTAAACTGCGTGTTAATTCACGGGAGCCTGACCGCCGTCTAGCTATGGAAAACCGCGAAAAAGAGAGGGAAAGCTGACTGCTTTACCATCTCTTTACAAGCTGAAAAATGCAAAAAATAGACATATACAATAGGAAGGAACTCAATTTGAAGAAGACAAAAAAAGGTATTGACAAAAGGGGTTGAGGTGAGTATAATAGTCAATGT
>CAKTXR010000074.1 GCA_934631025.1 uncultured Clostridia bacterium | reverse complement strand
TCGCCGTTTGAAGTATACGAAAAGCGCTTCTATGGCCGCAGCGTCGATCATATCGACGTGGATATGAAGCTGGGCGACACGAAGATGTGGTGCCTGACCGGCGAGTGCTGACGCACAAAAACACAGCGGCGAACGAAGCCATCATCTGGCTTTGCCCGCCGCTGTTGTCTTATGCCGTTTTTACGCTCACTTGAGCGCCAGTCCGTCGTGGAACGCCCGTCCGGCGATTTCGCCCAGCGCCACATAGGTGTTGTTGAAGGGATCGAACGTAATCGGCCGCGCCCTGGCCACGTCCACACGGCCGTCTTCGTCCAGAACGCGCTCGTCCACGCTGACGTTGACGATCTCGCCCACCAGACGGCCGGTTTCGGGATCATAGCTCTTCAGCCGGCATTCGACGGCGATGGAAAGCTCCTCGATCAGCGGCGCGTCCACAAAGTCCGATTTGACGGTGTGGAAGCCCGCCTTGCCAAATTTGTCCTTCTCGGTGTTGCCCGAGGCCAGCCCCACATAGTCGCAGGCCGCCGTGTACGCCGCCTCGCCCATGCTGACGGTAAACGCGCCGCGCGCGAGGATGTTCTTCGTCGTCTTGTGGCTCGCGCTGATGCACATACTCAGCTCCTTGTCGTCGCTGACGCCGCCCCACGCCGCGTTCATGGCGTCCGGCGCGCCGTCCGAAGCATAGGTTGCGATGATGAATACCGGCTGCGGATAGGTATAGGGCTTCGCGCCCAGATTCTTTCTCATGCTGATTTCCCTCCCTGCATGGTTTCTGCTTCTATTATAACCCGATTTCCGGCTTACTTCAGGCGCGCTTCAGGCTTATCGCCGTGCAGCATATCGCCCAGCGCGTCGGCCAGCTCGCTCTCCGGACAGCCGTTTGCGCGCCTGTAGGCCATTCCCCAGTCGAACAGCGCGGCCAGCACGGGGCGCAGGCTCTCGCCCAGCTCGGTCAGCGCGTATTCCACGCGCGGCGGCACCTCGGCATAGGCCGTGCGCGTCAGCAGCCCGTCGGCCTCCATATCGCGTAGATTGGCCGTGAGCACCTTCTGCGATATGCCGTTAAGCGACTTGCGCAGCTCGCCGAAGCGCTTCGTCCCCGTGAGCAGATCGCGCAGTATCAGCGCCTTCCAGCGATTGGAAATGAGCGAAAGCGTCGTCTCCACCGGACAGGCCGGCAAATCCGTGCGTTCCATCCGTATGCCCTCCTTGCAGGTGATTTTGACCTTTACAGTCCGTTTGACACCATTAGTATGACGCGCCGCATCAAAAGCGTCAAGTTAATTATATGCTGCACATCTGGCTCCCGAAAAGGCAAAAACCGCCGCCGCGCAAAAGAGTATCCTTCGGGAAACCGTCCAATCGTTACCGGCCGGTGACTGCGGCACAAAAAAGTGCGTACTTTACGGTTCGGCGGCGCGGCGCTATACTGTGTCTGTCGCTGAGGAAAAAAAGCGGCGAGAGAAAGACCCCACCCAAGGAGGAACATCATCATGAAAATCGCAGTTGTTTGTGCCAACGGCAAGGCCGGAAGTCTGATTGTCAAGGAGGCCGCCGCACGCGGTCTGGACGTGACCGCCGTCGTTCGCGGCGAAAATCGCAGCGTGGCTAAAAGCGCGCTCATTCGGGATCTGTTCGAGCTGACGCGCGAGGATCTCAAGCCTTTCGACGTGATCGTGGATGCGTTCGGCGCGTGGACAGCCGACGCCGTCAGCGGCATTCCCGCGGCGGTGCGCCACCTGTGCGGTCTCATCGAGGGCACGGACAAGCGGCTGATCGTGGTCGGCGGCGCGGGCAGCCTGTACGTCAATCCCGAGCACACCGCCTGCGTGGCCGACGGCCCCGATTTCCCGGACGCGTTCAAGCCGCTGGCCGCCGCGCACGACGAAGCCCTCTCCTTCCTGCGCACGCAGAACAGCGTAAAGTGGACGTACGTCAGCCCCGCGGCCGACTTCCGTGCCGACGGAGAGCGCACCGGCCGCTACATTCCCGGCGGCGAGGAGCTTGTGCTCAACGACAGGGGCGAGAGCGTGCTGAGCTATGCCGATTACGCCGTCGCGCTGGTCGACGAAATCACCTCCGGCCGCCACATCGGCGAGCGCATCAGCGTCGCCGGCGTGTAATCCCTGCGCGGAAGATCGCCGACGGGCAATCGACCGCCTATCCGATAACTCACATCCAGAAACAGCGCCGCCCCTCCGAACAGACCCGTTCGGAAGGAGCGGCGTTATTTTTACTTTGCCATGGAGCCGGTCAGCGTCTCGCCCATGCGATAGAGCAGCCGCGCACCTTCGTCCTTGAGAGGCTCGGGCAGGCCGCGCGCGGCGTTGTGCGCTTCGAAGGTAAAGCTGTGCTCATAGCCGATCTCGTCCAGCGCGCGCATCACGTCGGCCCAGTCGATCGAGCCGTAGAAGGGCGGAATGTGATCGTCGCCGTGCGTGTGGTTGTCGTGGATGTGCAGCGCCTTCAGGCGTTTGCCGCCGATCCGGCGGATGTCGTCCGCGGGATTGATCGTATCGTCCGCGCGGCCCAGGAGATTATACTGCGCGATGTGGCAGTGGCCGGTATCGCAGCACACGCCGGCCAGAGGGTCAGCCAGCGCGTCGGCCAGCGCAATGGCGTAGTCGACGGGATTCTTCATCTCGCCGTTCACTTCGCCGCCGTTGAACAGATTCTCGATGGCGACGCCCACGCCGCAGCGGTGCGCGTGTTCGAGCATCCGCGTGAAAAACGCCCTGTCAAACTCGAATTTCGACAGCGTCGAGCCGTACTGCGCCGGATTGTTCACATGATGGAACACCATCCACGGCACGCCCAGCATCCGGCAGGCCTCGAACGCCCGCGCGCAGGCCGTCTCGTACAGATCAAGATCGTCCTTCAGATTCTGCACGGGACAGGGCGCGTGCGCCTGATTGAACCGCGCGCCGTGCCGCTCGGCCGTCTCGCGCGCCGAATCAATCCACGCGCGCCAGTCCTCCGACCAGAACGGACAATCCGGAAATGCTGCCCAATCGAGGAAGTTGAAATCCAGAAAGCGGAAGCCCGCCGCGATGTGCCGCTCGATCTGCGCGTTCAGCGTCGCGCCGTCGGGCTTGAAAAACAGATGAATCGATGTAGAAATGGGATAGCTCATAGGACCGTCCTCCCTGCGAAGCAATGATGTCTGCTTCCATTATAGCGCATCCCCGCGAAAAGGCAAGCCGTTTTTTTACAAATCGCGTCCGCGCCGCGCCCCGCAAAAAACCGGCGCGCAGAACGCCCCTTCAAGCGTTTTGCGCGCCGGTTCAAATTATATCCGCTCAGGCCTGCGTGTCCTCGCCGGAGAGAACGTCCACGCCGTGCTCGTCGATCAGATACCACGTCCCGTCCTTCTGCACCGCGGCCAGACCGTCGTTGAAGCGCGTGGCCTTCTCGTAGACCGGCTGGAGCGCGATCGCGCCGTTTTCGTCCGCGTAGCCCCACAGGCCGTTTCTCATCACGCGGCTGTACGCGGCGCGGTTGAACTCGCTGAACACGTTGTCCCAGTATTCATCGCTCAGCTCATTGCCGCTTTTGTCGATCAGCCGGTAGAGTCCGTCCTGCTTGACCCACGCGCGGCCGTTCACAAAGCCTGCGGCCACCTCGTAGGCAAAGGGCAGCGCCGTCTCGCCCTGCGCGTCGATATAGCCGTACAGGCCGTTCAGGTTCACCGCCGCCAGACCCTCCGAATAGAACGCGCCGTACTCGTACTGCGGCGCGACGATCACGCTGCCCTGCGCATCGATGAAGCCCCAGACCTTGCCGCTGCGCACGGCGGCGCGCCCCTCCGAAAAGCCGTAGGCGCGCTCCCACTGCGGCCCAATGACCATATTCCCGCTCTTATCGATAAAGCCGACCGCCCCGCCGTCCGCGGCATAAGCCAGCCCCTCGCTGAAATAGCCGGCGTTCGTCCAGCGCTTCTCATAGGCATAGCTGCCGTCAGACGCGATGAAGCCGTACGCGCCGTCAACCTGCACCGTGGCCAGCCCGTCGTGGAAGTCGGTCGCCGCCGTGCTGACCGGCTGGAAAATCACAGCGCCGGTCATGTCGATATAGCCGTAATGGTGATCGGCCGTGCCGACGCGCGCAATGCCCTCGATAAACGGATCGGCCAGCGCCCATGCCGGATCGACGACCACATTGCCCGTGCGGTCGATATAGCCCCACAGGCCCTGCTCGTTCTGAAAAGCGGCATAGCCCTCGGAAAACGGCCCCATCGCCTGCGCCGTGCGGAATTCGCCCTCCGCACAGGCCGAAGCCGTCGTCAGCAGCAGAAGCGCCGCCAGAATCGCCGCGAATTTTTTCATATCCTCCATCCTCTCATCGTCGCCGGAAGCGGTCTTTTCCATTATTATAGCGCGCCCTGTGTAAACGCCGCGCCCGCGATTGCGTGAAGGATTGCAGAAAATGCGGGAAGCGCCCCATACGCCCCCCCGCATTTCGTCATGAGATCGTCAGATTTCGTAGCCCGCCGCGCGCAGCTCCTCCGCCAGCTGCCGCCGCTCCTCCGCGTCGAAGCGCTTGCCCGGATAGGCGACATGGCCCGCGTCGAAGCCCTTGAGCGTCAGCGCTTCCTTGATGGCCGGTATGCAGCCGTGCCTGAGCAGCACCGCCACGATCCGGTTGATGCCAAACTGAATTTCCCGCGCCTTCTGGAACTCGCCGGCCATAAACGCGGCGTACAGGTCGCAGTAGCGGCGCGTCATCAGGTTGTAGGTCGAGCCGATGCCGCCGTCCGCACCCATGGTCAGGCCGCAGATCAGCATCTCGTCGGGGCCGTTGATCACGTTGATGTCGCCGCCGTTCAGCTCGGTGATGCGGTGCATATCGTAGTAATTGGTCATCGTGTATTTCACGCCCACAACGCCGTCGATTTTGATGGCCTTTTCCATAAAATCCACGGGATTGCCCTTCAGAAGGCCGGTGCAGTAGACCAGCACGGGCAGGGAGCTTGCGTCGGCCAGACGCTTATAGTAGTCCAGAATCTGATCGTCCGTGTAGGTCGCGACATAGTTGGGCACCATGGAGGATATGGCGTTGCAGCCGATCTCGCCCGAATGGCGCGCCAGCCGCAGCGCCGAGAGCGCGTCCACTGCGCCCACATGGTTGATCACAACGCCGCGCCCCCGATTGACCGCCACGGCCAGCTCGGCCAGCTCGCGGCGCGTCTTTTCGGACAGAAACAGCCCCTCGCCGGTGTTGCCGTTGATGTAAAAGCCCTTCGCGCCCTCGCTCAGCTCGTATTCCATGATCCTCTGCGCGGAACTTACCCGCAGCGCGCCGTCCTCCTCGATGGGGGTAATGAGCGCGGGCATGATGCCGGTAAACAGCTTGTTCTTCATTCGGTTATCCTCTTTTCGCTTCATTGGGATATTGAAAATGGGGACCGACGAATCAGTCCCCATTTGCGCCGCAGGCTCTGAATTACATATGGGACAGATAGTCGTCGTAAGCGCCCTGCAGGATAGAGAGGAATTCCTCCAGACCCAGCCTGTTCAGCTGCTCGACATACGCGTCCCATTCGGCCTCGATGTCGGCCTCGCCGGTCACCCATTTTGCGCGCTTCTCGGTCACGACGTTGAATATGTCGGTGCGCAGCTCGCTCAGGCGGACGGAATCGTCCTCGTTCATGTAGGGGCGCGGCCAGATTTCGTCGTTGATGATGCCCGCCTCGGAGTACATCTTGTAGGCGGCGGCGCGCACCAGAGCGTTGCCGTCGTTGGCCTTCAGCATATCCGTATAGAAGGACGCAGGACGGCATATGAACGAATCGGTGATGAAGGAACCGTACGCAGGAACAGCCTGATTGATTTCGGCGGCCGCCGCATCGTCGAGCGTAAGGAAATTGATGCGGCCGTCCTCCTCGATCTCATAACGGCCATCCTCCGCATGGCCGCTGTAGAAGTAAACGTTTTCGACAGGATCGTAGAAGGTATCCATGTAGTGCATCAGGATTTCGGGGCTTTCACACTTCGTAGTCATGGAGAACTTGCCCTTGATGCCCTGCCAGCCGGGATGATAATACCAGCAGCGGTCATAACCCTCGACGGTGGGCGGCAGAATCTGCACCCAGTCGTTGGGTTCCTCAACGTCCAGACCATAGTAGGCGGCGCCGTAAACGCTGAACACGCCTACGACCTCGGGATCGCTCGTGCGCTTCGCCATCAGCGTTTCGTTGTTGGACACAAAGCCCTCGCTCCAGAGCAGGCCTTCCTCATACCAGTCGTTGAACTCGGTCAGCGCGGCCTTGTAGCCCTCGGCGGTCGGCACGAAAATGACCTTGCCGTCCTGAACCATGACGAAGTTGTCCAGCGTGTTGTCCTTCGTGGCCAGCCCCCAGCAGCCGAGCAGCGCCTCCAGATGCTGCCACGCGTTGCCCTCGAGGAAAATGTAGGGGATCTCGTCCTTGATCTTATTGCCGTTCGGGTCGCCGTCGCGGAAGGCGATCAGCACCTGCTTGAACTCCTCGATGGTCGTCGGGTACTCCAGCCCCAGCGTCTCCATCCACTTGGCGTTGATGCAGATCGGGCTTTCCAGATAAGCGCCCGCTTCCTTGTTGTAGCCGGGCAGCGAATAGATGCCGCCGTCGGGCGAGGTGATGAACGCCTTGGTGTTGGGGGATTCAGCCAGCACGACGCTGTTGAAGTTGGGCATGACCGCCGCGTCCTCGATGTAGGGCTTGAGGTCGGCCAGAATGTTGGCCGCGGCCAGCTGAGAATAGTCGGCCTCGGCAATCAGGGAGCCGCCCCAGATGGCGTCGCCGTAATCGCCGCTGTTGTAGAGCAGATTGAGCATTGTGAGCGCGTCCTCGCCAGCCTGACCCAGACTGACCAGCTCAATCTTCACGTTGGTGCGTTCGAGCATCTCCTGATAGTAGGGCGACTTTTCAAGATCGGCCACATCGTTGGATGTCGCCACATTGATCCTGAATGTAACCGGCTCCGCGAGCGGGAACAGCTCTTCGCCCAGAGCGGGTAATGCGCTCATCGCCACGAGCAGTGCGAACAGGACGGACAGGAACTTCTTCATGAGTGTCTCCTCCTTCTTATTTATAACAGCGGCGCTCTTGGCCGCCATTATCCCTTGACAGCGCCGATCATGATGCCCTGAATCAGATACCTCTGAACGAAGGGATACAGAAGCACCATCGGCACGACCGACACGACCACAACCGCGTATTTCAGCAGCTGCTTTTCCTGAACCTGCTTGATCATTTCCGCGTCGGTCATGGATTCGGCGAGCGCGGAGCTGATGTTGGCGGTGATCTGCTTGATGATCACCTGCAGGACCTGAATCTTCTCATTGGAGATGTAGATCATCGCGTTGAAATAGGAATTCCAGTGCCCCAGCGCGAAGAACAGCGTCAGCACCGCGATCATCGGCTTGGAGAGCGGAATGGCAAAGCGCGTATAGCAGCGCAGCCAGCCCGCGCCGTCGATCGTCGCCGATTCATAGATCGATTCCGGAATGCCGCTCTCGAAGAACGAGCGGGCGATGATCATGTTATAGACGCTCATCGCGCCCGGCAGCAGGATCGCCCAGACCGTGTTGAGCAGGCCCAGCGATTTCATCAGCAGA
The DNA here is from genome assembly GCA_934631025.1 of uncultured Clostridia bacterium. Taxonomy (GTDB): domain Bacteria; phylum Bacillota; class Clostridia; order Christensenellales; family Aristaeellaceae; genus Firm-10. The sequence continues at coordinate 3,252 of CAKTXR010000074.1, read as the reverse complement.
TAGCTGGGAATCGTGCCGCCCGAGACATACATCGTAATGATGAAGAACACGAGCAGCGCCCGCCGCCCCGGCAGCGTCTTTCGGGAAAGCGCGAAGCCCGCGGACACCGTGACGAGCAGATTGATGAACGTCCCAAAGACCGTATAGAGCAGCGAATTGCGATAGCCGATCCAGATCTTCGCCGTCCTGAAGAGCTTGCCGTAGGCGGAGGCGTTCATGCCGACCGGCCAGAAAATAACCTTGCCGTTGCTGATGGCCGTGGGGTTCGAAAACGACGCGATCAGAACGAACCACAGCGGATACAGTGTGCAGACGGTAATGACGACCATCAGAGCGATGATGCCCCCGTCCAGAACCTTATCTCCCCGGCTCCTTGCGATAGCCATGACTCACACCTCCCCTTAAAACAGCGATGTTTCGGAAACGCGCTTTGAAATGAAGTTGGCCGAGATCAGCATGACAAAGTTGATCACGTTGACGAACAGGCCGATCGCCGTGCCCATGCCGTACTGCGCGTTCTGTATGCCGACCTTGTAGGTGTAGGTGCCCGTCGCCTCGGACGCGCCCATGTTCAGCGGCGTTTGCAGCAGGAGCAGCTTATCGGTCTGCACGCCGAACCAGCGGCCCAGGCTCATGATCAGCATGATGATGACCGTGGGCATGATCGTGGGCAGGTCGATGTGGATCATGCGCTTGAACTTGGAGCAGCCGTCGATCATCGAGGCCTCGATCAGCTCGTTGTCCACCGCCGAAAGCGCCGCCAGATAGACGATCGCGCCGGAGCCTGTCCCCTGCCAGACGCCCGTGATCAGATACATCGGCAAGACATAGCGATCCGCGCCGAAGAACGACACCTTGCTCAGCCCCAGCCGGCTGCGGAAGATGTTGATCAGCCCCGTCTCGCCGTCGCAGAACAGAAGCAGTATGCTGATCGTCACGACGACCGACACCAGATGCGGAATGTAGGTCACCGTCTGCGTCAGCTTCTTGAGCCGTTGGACGACGCAGTTGTGCATCAATATGGCCAGCAGTATGGGCAGCGGGAAGAGCAGCTCGGCGGTTATGCCGATGATAAACGTATTTTTGATCGTGCGCCAGAACCAGCCCGAATTGAAATAGCGCACAAAGTTCCTCATGCCCACCCACCTGGCGCTCTCAATCGTCTGGCCGAGCCGCATTTCCTTAAAGGCCAGCTGTATGCCGTACAGCGGCGCATAGTTGAACACGATCACCGCCGCCACCGCGGGAAGCAGAAGCAGATACAGTTCCCAGTGGCGAACGACCCGCCGAAAACGCGCCTTCAGCGGACGACCGCGCCTTATCTCTCTGTTGACGCTCACGCTCATTTCCTCCTCAAATCATCCTCAAGCACCTCGTAACAGCATTATAAGCCATACGACATTTTTTGTAAACACGATTTTGGTACTGCTTTGAATTTTTAACCATGCGGTATTATCACATTTTCCCGAGTTTTAAGCTCCGGAGCGTTGACACGCTTTTTTGTGAAGTGTATACTGATAAAGTCTTTTAGGCCGCCACAGCGCGAAACGATATGCGAGGTTACAAAATGGAGCGAAACGGCTACAAATATCAGGACGCCAGCGAGCACCTGAAGAAGCTCATCGAAACGATGGACGACGGCGACAAGCTGCCGAACAGGAAGATCCTGTCGGAGCAGCTCGGCATTGCGCGGACGACGCTCGAGCACTCGATCGCCGAGCTGATCGCCAGCGGCTTTCTTTCCAGCCGCGGCGGCAGCGGCACCTATGTCCGCAAGGCCGGCATTGAGGAAAACGCCGGCCTGCGCGAGCTGAACGCGCTCAAGTTCAGCGCGTCGCACTTTAACAAAAAGACATGGGCCATACTGTGCAGCTCGATCTTAGGCGACATCTATCCCTACATCATCCGCGCCGTGCAGGACGTGGCCGACCGTCACAACATAAACGTCATCGTGTGCAGCACGGACAACGACACGGTCAACGAGCAGAACTGCCTGATCAAGCTGGTGCGGGACGGCGTATCGGGCATCATCATCATTCCCGCGACGCACGGCGACACCAATCCGCTCTTCTACCGCCGCCTGCAAAAGACGGGGGTCAAGCTGATCAGCTGCTATCGCCCGCTGGTGGGCTTCCTTACGCCCGGCGTGTATTGCAATTCGTTCGAGAGCGGCTATGTCGCCACGAAATTCCTGCTCGACCGCGGCTGCAAAAAAATCGCGTACTTCAGCGCGCCTATCTATCAGACCGCCTATGATCGCTATCAGGGCTTCATGATGGCGCTGACCTCGAGCGGCATCGCGCAGGACAGCCATGCCGTCTTTATGGACTCCTTTAATTACGATCTGGCGCAGTGCTATCGCACGATCCTGCCCTCGTTCGACCAGTACGGCATCCCCGACGGAATCTTCGCCTTCAACGACCGGCTGGCGCAGCTGGTCTATCAGGCGCTCGAGATCCGCCATCTTCGCCCCGGGCGGGACGTCAAGGTGATCGGCTGCGACAACAACAATCTCTGTTCCGAACTGGATCCGCGCCTGACCTCCATCGAGCTGCCCGTCTACGAGGCCGGCCGCCGCGCCGCCGAAATGCTCTGGCAGTACGTCAACGACGAGGCCGTGCCGACCAGTCACGTCTTTTGCGAAAGCTGCAAGGTCATCGAGCGCGCGAGCACCTGACCGCGCGCATTCCAAAAAAAGCAGCGCCCCGCCCGCATGATTTTTTGCGAGCAGGGCGCTGCTTTGCAACGCGCGCCAGATATTTTTTCAGATTTTCGTTCATTTATAAATCCTCTTCAAAAATAGTTACACAAAGTGTCCCTAAAAAAATGAGTTTGCCTATTGCGCATAGACACCCTCATAAATAGTAACGGCGCTGATTATCAAAAGATTTTCAAACCTGCTTTATATGCCTGTTTAGCTTCGCTCAACGACATTTTATTAAAGCCGCCCCTATAATCTGGATTGTGAAGTTGTACGCCATCATCAACCCAATGGCATTTAGAGCACTCTTGAAAAGTGTTATCGGGCTTTTCTCCAAGCGTTTTTTGCCCACAGCACGGGCACTCATATTTTTTCATTATTTTTATTAATTTTCTTTTAATGCCCATTTTTGACACTCCTTTTAGTCTATTCCACTAATCAAGGATTCCGAAATAGGCTCTCTGATGTTATTATACATCTTGAATTGTCAAGTCAAGTGCAACACCGAACCATAAAAGACTTCCGCCGGTGATTTCCAGCCAAGACACTTT
>CAKTXR010000073.1 GCA_934631025.1 uncultured Clostridia bacterium | reverse complement strand
GTACTATACAGCCCGACCTGACCGGCCATAAATTGAAGCCGGTCAGGTCTTTCCATATACCCGAGTGTTGTGAGACGAATGCCGACTATTTAATGATAGAACTTATTGCAAGGACAGCTCGCACACGCATACAGTATGGCTCTGCCCGATTTGTTTATCATCGCTCGGAATTGGTCAGTTCTTTCCGTATATCCGAGTGTTGTGAAACGCTTACGCGGCTATTCGATGATACGGCTTATTGCAAGAGCGGCGCGTACTCGCACACAACGAAGCTGCCCGATTTGTTCATCACCGTTCGGAGCCGCTTCGGTCCTGTCGCGCACTTGAATGACGGCGCAGCGTTATCCGCCTTCGCGCACACCGCCGGCCATGCCGGTTCACCGTTTGGCATGCAGGACAGGAAATTACATCCCGTCCGGGCTTTGCAAAGCACAAACCCCTTCCGGTTTGCGCCTTTTTACGACGATAGAGCGATCGTCGTATAGCAGCAGCGTTTATGTATGTTCATCGTCTTGATGCCCTTGCGCCCTATTATCCCGCGCAGCGCATGAAATTTTCACGCGCGCAGAATCGCTTCCCGCAGCCGCCGTTTCATCATCTTCAATGCGTTTTGCATATCCATTTGTTTTGATATATATATATATATATCTGCGCATTTCCATTGATTACGTCATGATATTTTTAGTCAAAATCCCCACATAAATGCCAGCGATCTCCATACACGGCCTGCTTCTTCCTCGCCCCTGTTTTCGTTCATATGTGCGTATTCAAAATGTTGTGCCGCTAAGAATCCGCCAATTATAGAACGTGCAGAGGGCCGCTTTTCCCGTTTTTCTGCAACAATCACCTGCAATTCTGACCACTTTTGCCGTTTTTGCAAGATTTGGCACTCAATTTTCAATTTCAGGCATACATTTGCGTGCAATTTGTTCTATATGATGATTTCATTACGTTTTTTCATCGTTCCTTTGCATTTTAATATTCGTGCCCCATCTTTTTAACCATCCTTTCACACCACGCAGAATTGAAAGTTATATACTCTATATAGAAAAAAGATGCGATCATTTTATTTGATCATTGGCGCACGAAAGGAGCGTAATTTTAGAACCATGGAAGAGAAGCAGTCGAAGGAAGTATTCAAGAGTATCTCCGAAAACATTTTTCAAGTGACCCCCCTGCTGAAGAAGCGTCTCTCGCGCATGTCCACATTCCAGAGCAAGTACGGCCTGCCCATGTCCCATTTCCAGGTGCTCGCCCTGCTGGAGGAGCGGGAGTCCATGTCCATCTCGGAGATTTCCGATTATTTTGACATCGCCAAGCCCAACATCACGCCGCTGGTGGATCGTCTGGTCAACGCCGGTCTGGTGGATCGCGTACGCAGCACGACCGACCGCCGCGTCGTCAATGTCGTCATTCAGAAGGAAGGCCGCAAGCGTCTGCGCGAGATCCGCGCCTCTCTGGTCGCCGGCATCGAAAACTGGGGCGGCTCGCTGTCCATGGACGATTTCCGCGCGCTGAACGAATCGCTTGAAACGGTCGTCAAGCTGCTCGAAAAGGTCTGACGCATCCCCCTGACGACGGACGGCCGCAGCAGGCAAAGAGAAAGCGCCCGCTGCACCGCCCGCCTTTTATCGTCTTTATTCTTGTAAAAGTTTTGATTTCCCGATGAATTTGCAAAAAAGGCGGCCGGAAAGAGCAACTTCCGGTTCGCTTTTTTCGTCTTAAAGGCACTATGGATGAAACCCATGCCACGATAAGTCTCGGCGCGTTCCTTCATTATATAGACGCGCCGCGCTCCGGGAGGATGATCACCGTGAAAAAAAGCAAAAAGACCCTGATCGCCGCCATGCTGGTCGTCGCCATGACGGTCATGTCCGGCTGCGGCAAAACGGTCGACGCCAGGAACGACCCGCTTTCCGATTATTCAGTTGATTCAAAGCTGCCCTTCGCCTCACGCGATCCCAATCTGGCCAGCGAATCGCCCAGCCCTGAACCCAGCCCCTCGGTCAGTCCGTCCGCACCCGCGCAGGACTGGCAGAGCGAGAACCCGCCGGCCAGTGAGACCACGCCGACCGTCGCGCCCGCGCCCACCAGCCGTACCTATACGCGCCTTGAGTCGGGCGCGACGGGCGACGATGTGCTCGCGCTTCAAAACCGCCTGATTCAGCTGGGCTATCTGACCGGCACTGCCGACGGCAAGTACGGCACGCAGACGCAGAACGCCATCAAGCTGTTCCAGAAGGCGCTGGGCATCTCGCAGACCGGCATTGCGAACGTATCGCTTCAGGAAAAGCTGTACGCCGCCAACGCGCCGGCCTATTCCGCCAGCAGCGCCGCCACGGCCGCCCCGAGCACCGATACAAGCGCCAACACCGCCGCCGGCTATTCCACGCTGGTGCGCGGCGATTCCGGCGACAATGTGCGTAAGCTGCAAAGCCGCCTGAAGGAGCTGGGCTATCTCTCCGGCAGCGCGGATGGCAGCTTCGGCGGCCAGACCGAGAGCGCCGTGAAGGCCTTCCAGCGCGCGCTGGGGCTGACGCAGAGCGGCGTGGCTTCCTCCTCGCTTCAGGAGAAGCTGTTCTCCGCGAGCGCGCCCGCCGCGCCCGTAACGGTCACCGCAGCGCCCACGGCGGCCCCCACGCAGGCTCCCGCCACCGCAAAACCCGTCTCGCCCACGCCGACGCCCAACAACACCGGCTACAGCGAGCTGACCTACGGCATGAAGAACAGCCTGGCCGTGCAGAATATGCAGACCCGTCTGAAGGCGCTGGGCTACTTCACCGCACAGTGCACCGGCAACTATTACAGCGCCACCGCCGAGGCCGTCAAGCTGTTCCAGCAGGCGGTCGGCCTGAGCGCCACCGGCACGGCCACCGTCGAGACGCAGATTCTGCTCTACGCCTCGAACGCTCCGGCCTACAACAGCGCCACCCCGACCGACGCGCCCGCCGGCACCTATGTCGTGCTGCAAAAGGGCAGCCGCGGCACCGAGGTGTCCAATCTGCAAAAGCGCCTGATCGCGCTGGGCTGGTCGTCGTCTACGTCGGCCGACGGCATCTATGGCAACAACACGGTCAAGGCCGTCAAGGCGTTCCAGGCCGCCGTCGGCTATGAGCAGAACGGCATCGCCAGCGTCGAGCTGCAAACGATCCTGTTCTCCGCCGCCGCGCCCTACAACAGCGCCGCCACGCCCGAGCCGACCGGCACGCCCATCCCCTCCTCGTCCTATCAGGCGCTGAAATCGGGCGATACTGGCGAGGCCGTCAAGAACCTCCAGCGCCGTCTGAAGGAGCTGGGCTACTTTAACGGCGTGATCGGCGGCAACTACCTGACCAAGACCACCGCCGCCGTCAAGCTGTTTGAAACCGCGCTGGGCCGCACGCCCACCGGCGAAGCCAGCGCCGAGCTTCAGGAGATCCTCTTCTCCGCCGCCGCGCCCGCCTATTCCGATGTGAACGTCGGCTATACATCGCTGGCGAAGGGTGACAGCGGCCTACAGGTCACCAATCTGCAAAAACGCCTGATCGAGCTGGGCTGGCTGACCAGCAAGGCCGACGGCGACTTCGGCAGCGCGACCGAAAAGGCCGTGTCCGCCTTCCAGGCCGCCGCAGGACTCAGCCAAACCGGCGTGGCCGACAGCGACACGCAGAACGTGCTCTTCTCGAGCAACGCGCCCGCTCAGAGCGGCTATCAGGCGCTCGAACCCGGCGATTCCGGCGATCTGGTCGCCGCGATGCAGCGCCGCCTGAAGGAGCTGGGCTACTTCAACGGCAACGTCGTGGGCAACTACAAGGACCTGACCACCGCCGCCGTCAAGCGCTTCCAGGCCGCCATGGGCTGGAATCAGGACGGTGTGGCCTCCTCCGCGCTGCTTGAAGCGCTCTATGCGTCCTCAGCGCCCGCCTATGACCCCGCCATCTACGGCTATATCGGCCTGGTGAGCGGCAACACCGGCAGCGCCGTGACCGCCATGCAGCAGCGCCTGATCGAGCTGGGCTGGCTCAGCGGCAGCGCCGACGGCGACTATGGCAAGAACACGGTCAACGCCGTCAAGGCCTTCCAGAATGCTGCCGGACTGAGCGCCACCGGCGATGCGGACAGCAACACGCTGAGCGTCCTCTATTCCGGCAGCGCGCCGGCCTACACCGCGCCTGCCGTGACCGACGCACCCGCCACCGAACCGCCCGTCGCCCCGACCGACGCGCCTGCTGTGACCGACCCGCCCATTGACGAGGGCTACACCGTGCTTTCAAACGGCTCCACCGGCGACGCGGTCAAGCGGCTCCAGCAGCGTCTGATTGATCTGGGCTGGCTGACCGGCAGCGCCGACGGCGATTACGGCGACGCCACCGCGCAGGCCGTGGCCGCGTTCCAGTATCAGATCGCGCAGCCGCAGGACGGCGTGGCGGGCGTGGAGCTTCAGGAGCGCCTGTTCGCCGCCGATGCGCACGCCTATGTCGAGTATCAGGATCTGGCCGAGGGCGACACCGGCGAAGCCGTGCTGGCCGTGCAGATGCGCCTGATCGAGCTGGGCTATCTGGACAACACCGAAGCCAACACCGACGGCGAATACGGCCCGCTGATGAGCAACGCCATCGCGCTGCTCCAGTCCAACAGCGGCGCGCTGCCCGAGGATGTGGACGGCGTGTGCGACATTGAATTCCAGAATTTCCTCTTCTCCGACAACGCGCTGGCCTACAGTCTGATCGATCAGGTCGGCTAATGCAAAACATCATCGTCCGTTCGGATTTTTTCCGGACGGGCGATTTTTTTATGCGCGAAAAGCGGCCTTCATAAAGCGCCGCCTCTTCGGGCAGACTAGAGTGTGTTTCAAATAGGACAGGCTGCTCGTTCAAACGCTTTTCGCAAAGGCGCGCCGATCGAATCCCCCCTGATTCAGCTCTTTGCGCCGCCGAATCGGGGCTTCCGACGCAAAAGCGCCGCAAGGGCAGCCCTCGGCGTTTTTGAAACGCACTCTGCCTTCCGAAGGAGTGATTTTGATGAAGGATACTCGAAAAATCGCCGTGATCGGCGCGGGGCGCGTGGGCGCGGCGACCGCCTACACGCTCGCGCTCTCCGCGCTGGCCGGAGAAATCGTACTGGTCGACATCGACGAAAAGCGCGCCCGCGGCGAAGCGCTGGACATCGCGCACGGTCTGCCGCTCTATGCGGCGCTGGACGTGAAGAGCGGCGGCTACGACGAAATTGCGAACGCAGATCTCGTCGTCATCACGGCGGGCGTGGGCCAGAAGAGCGGCGAAACACGCATTGAGCTGCTGGATCGCAACCGCGCGGTGTTCGCGTCCATCGTGCCGGAGGTCGTCCGCAGCGCCCCGAACGCCGTGCTGCTGGTCGTCACCAACCCCGTGGACATACTGACGCTCGAGACTCTCCACCTGAGCGGCCTGCCCAGCGAGCGCGTCATCGGCACAGGCACTGTGCTGGACACATCGCGCCTTAAATACCTGCTGAGCCGCCACACAGGCGTGGATCCGCGCAACATCCACGCCTGCGTGCTCGGCGAGCATGGCGACGGCGAGTTCGTGGCCTGGAGCCGCGCCAGCATCGCCGGGCTGAGCCTGGACGAATACTGCGCCGCGTGCGGGCGCTGCCGCGGACCAATGTCCGAGCAGGTGAACCGGCAATTCGAACAGGACGTGCGCCGCGCGGCCTACGAAATCATCGACATGAAAGGCTCGACCTGCTACGCCATCGCGCTGGCCGTGCGCCGCATCGCCGAAGCGATCCTGCGCGACGAGCACGCCATACTGACCGTCTCGACGCTGGCGCAGGGGCAGTACGGCCTGCATGATCTCTGCCTGAGCCTGCCGGTCGTGCTGGGCGCGCGCGGCGTAGAGCGCGTGCTGGAACCGGGACTTGACCGCACGGAACGCGCCCGACTGATGGCCGTTGCCGAAGCGCATCGCGCCGAGCTGCAAAAGGACGCGCGCGAAACGGTGCTCGTATAACAGCATTTCCGCGCAACCATCACTGCGCCGCGCAGCGTTCCGTTGAAGGAGCACCGCGCGGCGCGCTTTTTCTTACATTGCTGTGTAAATCGCCGTCTTATCGCACCTTCTCCTGATCTTCGCAAGTTGTTCGGTTTCACTCAGCGTTCGCACACTTTGACCATCCCGAAACGCCCTGCCAGCGTTTGCAGGCGTTGCGCATCCTGCCGATTGCGCCAGATGTGTCCGAAACATTTCTCACATCTCACCGGCAGCCACCTCTGCGCCGCGCGGCACTTCCCCCCTGAATTTCATGGAAAAAACCGACGATTTGAGGACGTTTTCTGAACCATATTCTCCATTCACACCACATATAAAAAAGCCATCGCCCGAACGAAAAACGCCGTTCAGACGATGGCCTTTGCCGTTTTGTATGCTATTCTTCGATCAGTTCAGCCTGCCCATTCTTCAGCCGCACGCGCACACCCAAGTCAAAATGCTCGGTGATATACACCGCCGCGCCCGCGTCCTCCAGCGACGCAATCACGCTCGTCGCAGCTGAGCGCGGTTCGTCGGTACGATCGGTCGATATGACGGCGATCTGCGGCGACACCATCCGCGCGAACGCCGCCGAGGTTGCGTCGTCTCGCCCGTGATGCGCCGCCTTCAGGTAGTCCGCGTCCAGCTTGCCGGCCGACGCGGCGATGATCTCCGCTTCCTCCTCCAGTTCCGCGTCGCCCATGAGGAGCGCCGTGCCCTCGGGCGTGGTCAGGCGCAGCACGAGCGAGTTGTTGTTCTCGTCCTGCTCGTCGAGCGAGAGCGGCCCGAGCACCTCGAACGCGCAGCCGTTGCCCGCGTCGATCTCATCGCCCGCCTTGAGCCACGTCACGTCCATATCCAGCACGCCTGCGGCCTTGACCGCCTGATGCTTGTCGTAATCCTTGTCGTGATACAGCTCGGAGGCATAAATCGCGCCGATGGAAACGCCGCTTTCGGCCAGCTTGACCAGCCCGCCGCCGTGATCCTTGTCGGTGTGCGTGAGGAACACGCCCTCAAGGCGCGTCACGCCCAGCGCGTCCAGATCGCTCTGCAATGTGTCGTAGCCCTTTTTCGTACCCGCGTCGATCAGATAGTCGTTCCCGCCCAGCCGCACGAGGATCGCGTCGGCCTTGCCCACGTTGAACACGATGATTTCGACGTTCAGGCCCGCGTCCGCCTCCTCCCGCGCCGAAGCGCAGCCGCCCAACAGCATCAGCGCCGCCAGCATACCGGTCAGCGCCCGCTTTATACGCCGCATGATTCATCCCTCCCTTTTCCTATTCTGACCCGCCGCCGCGCAAAAATGTTGCCCGCGGCGCAAAAATTGACAATGATGGCGCCCTTTTCGCATAAGCAAAGCGGAGAGACGGCTTTACCCGCTCCCCGCTTGTGTGTTTATTGATCAGGCCTCGTAGCCGTTGGGGTTCTTGCTCTTGAACGCCCAGGAATCGCGGCACATATCGTCCAGCGTCTTTTCGGTGTGCCAGTTCAGCAGCTTCGCCGCCTTTTCGGGGTTGGCGTAGTAGCTGGGCACGTCGCCGGGACGGCGCTCGGTGATCACATAGGGCACCTTCACGCCGGTCGAGCGCTCAAAGCTGTTGATGATGTCCAGCACGCTGTAACCCACGCCGGTGCCGAGGTTGATCGCCTCGCTGCCGGTGTGCTCCGCGGCATACTTGAGCGCGCAGACATGACCCTTGGCCAGATCGACCACATGGATGTAATCGCGCACGCAGGTGCCGTCGGGCGTGTCGTAATCGCCGCCGAACACCTTCAGCTCCTTGATCTTGCCGGACGCGGCGTTGAGCACGTTGGGCATGAGGTTGTTGGGGCGGCCGTTGGGGTTCTCGCCGATCAGGCCGCTGGGATGCGCGCCGACGGGATTAAAGTAGCGCAGCAGCACGACGGACACGTCCTTCTGAGCCGCCGCCCAATCGCGCAGGATCTGCTCGATCATGTATTTCGTCCAGCCGTAGGGATTGGAGCAGCCCAGACGCGCTGTCTCGGGCACGGGGGAGAAATCCGGCGCGCCGTAAACGGTCGCCGAGGAGCTGAACACGATGCGCTTGCAGCCGTATTTGACCATGGTCTCAACCAGTGTCAGCGTCGAATCGAGATTGTTGCGATAGTACATCAACGGCTCGGCGACCGACTCGCCCACCGCTTTCAGGCCGGCAAAGTGAATGACCGCCTCGATCTTCTCCTTAGAAAAGATCGCGTCCATCGCGGCCTTGTCGCACACGTCGGCTTCATAGGCCGTCACCTTTTTGCCGGTGATGGTTTCCACGCGGCGCAGCGCTTCCGGCTGGCTGTTGACATAATTATCCACGACCACCACGTCGTAGCCCGCGTTCAGCAGCTCGACGCAGGTATGGCTGCCGATATAACCGGCGCCGCCCGTCAGCAGAATGCTCATCAATAATCACTCCCGTTTGTTTTATCCTGCGCTTATTATAGCGATATGCCGTGCAAATTGCAAGGCTGTGAACGATCATATCATTCAAAAATTGCGTTATTTATCGATGACGACCGGCAGCGTCTCAATCACCTCGCGCCAGGAGAGCACATAGCGGTCGGCCAGCGACAATATCTCTTCCTTATCGCGACAGGACATCGGCTCGTCGATCGCCACGACGGGCATCCCCGCCGCCTTCGCGCTGCGCATGGCGTAAACCGCGTCCTCGAACATCACGCTCTCCACGGGCTTTGCACCGGCCAGCGCCGACGCGCGCACGAAGAACTCCGGCTCGGACTTGGACAGGCCGATCTCGTCCACGTCGCAGAAGAAATCGAGATACTTTGTCAGGCCGTGCCGCTCGAGCGCGGGACAGGCCATGTCGCGCAGCGTCGCCGTGGCCACGCCCACGGTATAGCCCTCGGCCTTGAGCGCCGCGAGCAGCTCGGCCGCGTAGGGCTTGGGCTGTATGTCGGTCATATAGTGCGCGCGGATCAGCTCGCGCATTTCGGCGTAGATTTCGTCCCGCTCGCGGCCCTCCTGCGCGGCGATCAGGCCGCAGGATTTCATGCAGCCGTAATCGCTCTTGCCGACCAGCTCCTCCGGCATTTTGATGCCACTCTTTTCGATGTACTCGCGCCAGACGGTGCGCCAGATCAGCATGGAATCCAGCAGTGTGCCGTCCATGTCGAATATCATCGCCTTAAACCTTGATGTCATGCCATTTTCCTCCTGCAAAGCGCGTCCAGACCAGCGCCAGCCGCACATTCAAATCAATCAGGGACGCCAGCCACGCGCCGATCAGCCCCCACTTAAACACATACACGGCCAGACAGCTGCACAGCGGCCGTATGCCCGCCACGCAGATCATCATCACCAGCGCGACGAAGCGGTTATCGCCCGCGCCGCGCAAACAGCCGGAGAACACCACCGCCGACATCTGGAAGGGCTGGAACAGCGCCACGATCAGCATGACCTGACAGGCCATGGCGAACACGGCGGGCGCGTTCGCATCCTCGGACGAGGTAATGAACAGGCGCACAAGCGGCTCGCGGAATATCGCGATGCTCGAAGCCAATATCAGCGAAATCACCAGCGCCAGCCGCTGGCTGCACTTGCCGTACACGGTAGACAGATCGGGTCGCTTTTTGCCCATCATCTGGCCGACCAGCGACGTGCCCGCCACGCCCACGCCGTCCGCGAACGTGAACGACAGGCTCAAAAACTGCGCGCAGATCTGATGCGCCGCGAACGCGTCCGTGCCCAGATCGGCAACGACGCGCGCATAGACGAAGAAGCCGAAGCGCAGCGCAATCTGCTCGAACATGGCGTTGCCGCCCACCTTGAACACCGGCATGACCGCCTTGAGGCTCGGCTTCCAGTCGCCGCGCAGGCTGATGTGCAGAAAGCTGTTCCGCTTGCCGCCGCGCTCGAGCGCGACAACCGCCATGACGAAGCCCACGCCGAAGCCGATCGCCGTGGCATAGGCCGCGCCCGCCACGCCCAGCTTCGGAAAGCCCCAGTGCCCGCCGATCAGCAGGAAATTGAAGAACACATTGACCAGATTGGCCGTCATGTTGCAATAGAGGGTGATGCGCGTGTTGCCCACGCCGCGCTGCGCCGCATTGATGCACAGCGTGAGCGCGTTGAAGGGCAGCATCCACGCCAGAATTTTGAAATACTGCGCCGCCGCGCCGATGGTATCGTCCTTCGCGCCCGCCAGCCGCATCAGCGGATTGGCCAGCGGAATGACCAGCGCCATCATGATCAGAGACAGGCAAAACTCCACAACCAGCGCGCTTCTGAGCGTCTTATTCGCGTCGTCGCGCCGTCCCTCGCCTTTTCTGCGCGCCACAACCGCCGTCACGCCGATATTGAGCGCCATGAACAGGCACAACATCAGCATACGCGGCTGCGACACCAGTCCCACCGACGCGATGGCCGATGTGCCGATCGTGCCCACCATCATGGTGTCGATCGAGCCAATCAGGCTGGTAAGCACCATCTCCGCCACGCTGGGTAGCGCGATGTCGATGAGGTTTCTGTACGCCTCGCGGCTCGTCGGCAGCTCGCCGCGCACGCGGTCGGGCCTGACCATGTGCGACACGCCGAAAAATCTGGCCAGCAGCATTTGTATCCATCCTCCCCGCCTTGGTAGTCGTTTCCTCTATTCTACCATGGATTTGCCGGAAAAGCGAAAAACATTACTCAATTTTAACGTTGAATCAGGCATTATCTGATCTTTCCGGCATGGGTATGCTTTTTCAGCGAGAAGTAATGCGCCGTGCGGTTTTGCTCGGGTGTTGTGTTTGTGGATGGACGATGTGTACTTGGGCGGCAGCATTTCTATTGCGACGTTTTGCGTTCAGTTCACGCCTGCTGTTTGACGCACAGCGCCAAACAGGACGGCGTGCGGAATGTTCCGTTTCTATTCCGCGTGGGTCGGGATCGCCATTCGTACGTTCTCGAATGTTGTATGGTTATCGAGCTTCGTTGGTTCACTTCGGGATTACGCGTTTCTTTATGAGAATCCCGACAAGAAACGGAGTCGGCGGCGCGGCGTGAGTACTTTTTTGCGCAAGCATATTGGCCTTGCCATGCTTTCCGCGGGGAGTCCGTTGGGGCTGAAATGTGGAAGCCGCACTGCGGCCGCCCCAGACTGCGCCAAAAAGCCATTGGCTCTCTGGACTCTCTTCATTTGATTCGCGGCAGAGTACCTTTTTGCAAAACCTCGCAATAATTGCAATCCCCGAATTGCCGTGTTCACGCCCCGCAACACTCGGGTACATGGAAAGACCTGACCGGCTCCAATTTATGGCCGGTCAGGTCGGGCTATATAGTACTAAGTTTTCTTGCTTTGCGCGGCAGCAAGTGGAACCGGCACTGCCGGCGAGCCGCCCCCAAGCGGCGCGGAGTCGGGTTGCGTGCGCGAAG
>CAKTXR010000072.1 GCA_934631025.1 uncultured Clostridia bacterium | reverse complement strand
AGGGCGTTCACATATTCAGCGCGGGCGACATGAATATGCTGCCCTATCTCGACCGGCTGTGCGATATTCCGCTCGACTCGCTCAAGATCGAGGGACGCATGAAGAACGAATACTATGTCGCGACGGTCGTCGGCGCGTATCGTCAGGCATTAAGCGCCATTGCGCGCGGCGAATTCGACGATGAAACGCGCGCACGGTTAAGCGGCGAGCTGCTCAAAATCAGCCACCGCCCCTACGACACCGGCTTTTACTTCGGCGCGCCCGAGCATCCCGGCGACCGCGACTGGTTCACGCAGAGCCGCGAGCTGGCCGCGCGCGTGCTGAGCTTTTCGGAAGGACGCGCTGTAATCGAGGTCAAGAACAAGATCCTCTCCGGCGATGCGCTGGAACTTATGACGCCGAATGGTACATTCGGCTTTACGCTGGGCGGCATCACCCGCGCGGACGGCACAGTGTGCAGCGCGTGTCCTCAGCCGAACAGCATTGTCACGATCGATCTGCCCTATCCCTGCGAGGAGGGCGATCTGATTCGGGGGACGTGCAGAAATCATCAGACAGGCGAATAGATTATTAGGGCGATCACGGCGGCGAAAAGCCGCGTCGGGAGGGTTGCCCTATGTTTTTGTCCGTCCTCTTTTCGGAAATCGCGCATCTGTTGAGCGGCGCATGGCTGATCTTTTCCCACATCAGCGGAAAAAGCTCCTTTCCGCAGGCGCTTTCCGCGGAAGAAGAGCAGACGCTCATCGCGCGCATGACCGCCGGCGATGAGACCGCCGCGCAGACGCTGATCGAGCACAATCTGCGCCTCGTCGCCCACATTGCCCGCAAATACAGCGCCTGCGGCATCGACCGCGACGATCTGGTGTCGATCGGCTCCATCGGGCTGATCAAGGCGGTGCGCTCCTACCGGCCGGAGAGCGGCAAGCTGGCCACCTATGCCGCGCGCTGCATCGAGAACGAAATGCTCATGGCCATCCGCAGCAATCGCAAAACGCGCGGCGACGTTTCGCTCAACGCCCCCATCGGCTCCGACAAGGAAGGCAACGAAATCATGCTGCACGACATACTCGGCACCGACGCGGACGGCGTGCCCGACGCTGTGGCCACGCGCATCGACGCGGGCCGCGCCATCGCCGCGCTGAATCGAACGCTCGACAGCCGCGAACGAACGGTGATCGTCATGCGCTACGGCCTGTTGGACGGCACGGTCTATTCGCAGAACGACATCGCGGCGCTGCTGGGCATATCGCGCAGCTACGTCAGCCGCATCGAAAAAAAAGCGCTGGGCAAGCTCAGAAAGAAGCTCGACCGCGCATGAATGCAATATACACTGTTAAGGAGAAAACGATATGATTCACTTCGGCCCGGCAGGCAACTGCCAGCGATTTTACGACGAGGGCTACAAGGGCAGCGAACAGGCGCCGGCATGGATTGCCGCGCAGGGCCTGAACGCCTACGAATACGCCGCGGGACACGGCGTGTCGATCGGCGACGAAAAGGCAAAGCTCATCGGCATGGAAGCGCAGCGGGCAGGCGTCGCCGTATCGATCCACGCGCCCTATTACATCAACGGTGCCAATCCCGAAAAGCTCGAAAGCAATGTCGCCTATCTTCTGGCCGCGGCGCGCGCCGTCAAGCTGATGGGCGGCAGCCGCGTGGTGTTTCATCCCGGCTCGCCCTCGCGGCTGAAGCGCGAAACGGCGCTGCAAAACACGCTGGAAACGGTCGCTCTGGCGCGCAAAAGGCTGGATGACGCGGGCTGTGCCGACATTCTGCTCTGCCCCGAAACGATGGGACGGCCGTCGCAGCTGGGCACGCTGGACGAAATCATCGCGCTGTGTCAAGCCGTGCCCGGCACGCTGCCCACGATCGACTTCGCGCATCTCCACGCAATTACGCTGGGCGCAATGACCGACGAGGCGGCGTTCGAGAACGTCATTGTCCGCCTGATCGACGGACTGGGTTACGAGCGTATCCGGCATTTTCACGCGCATTTCAGCCGCATCGCCTTCACGAACAAAGGCGAAAAGTGCCATATGACATTCGCCGATACCGATTACGGCCCAGATTTCGCCTGTCTTGCGCCGGTTCTCAGGCGGCACGCGCTCGAACCGACGATCATCTGCGAATCGCGCGGCACGCAGGCCGACGACGCGATGACTATGAAGGCGATTTACGAAGCGACCTGATGCACAGACCCAGCAGCAGTATAAGCGCCGCCGTCAGCCCCAGTCCGGCCATCATGCCGGATGAGCCGCCGTTCAGCCATGCGCTGTTGACCAGATACGTCTCGCACAGCACGCCGTTCGCATTCGGAAGGCCGAAAAGCATATTCAGCGCGAAAAACGCCGTCCGAAAGCCGACGATCCAGCCGATATTCCCGCGCCTTTCAAGCGAAAAGCAGCACACGGCGGTCAGCAGAGCCGCGTTGACGAGCCAGACGACGCGCGTCGAATCGTCCCACGCCGTCTCAATCAGCACGAGCGCCGCCATGACGGCCAGCGCGCCCCAGCGCCCGAGCTGCCGCCTGATAAGCGGATAAACCAGCGTATAGGCAAACGCCAGCCGCGCGGCCAGCGCCAGCATACCGATCAGCAGAAGCGCCGCGCCATAGCCGAGCATCCCCTGCTGTGAAAACGCCGCGCCGCGAGATGCGCGCATCGTGCCCGCGAGGACATAGATCAGCCAGAGCGCCGCCGTCATGCCCGCCCCCTGCGCCAGCCCTGCGCCCGCGCCGCGCCCCGAAAAGCGCCCTTCAGTCGCCGAATCCGTCAGCCGCCGCTTCAAAATGCGCGTTATGAGCAGTAAAAGCAGCGCGCCCAGCGTCTCGGCAATCAGCGCGCCATAGCCGGTCATAACGCGCACGAACCCCGGCGCGCGATAGAGATTTTTGCTCGTCACACCCCATGCGCCGATCAGCGCGTTGCAGATCGTCCAGTAAAGCGCAGACAGGCCGTCGCGCGCCAGCAGCCACAGCATGACCGTCGCCAGCACAACCGCTGCGCTCTGCAAAATCTTGCGTCCCCATTTCGTTTTCAACGTCGTTCCTCCAAAATATTCTTGGCACGTTTCAGCCAGCCTGCCGAAATCGCGCTCTCTTCTCTTTTAATATGCTCATTTTAAGCGGCAAAAGCCCTCCTTTCAAGCACATCTGCGTGAAAATACGCAGGCAAACGCCGCTTGATTCATTCATCAGACGCGCCGAAACTCCTGTGGATAAACTGAAAGCGAGACGAGGGATTGTTCCCCCCGTCCCGCTCTTTTCATGTTTTTTCAGGAACGCGATAGATGCGCTTCCACTCTTCAGTCGGCTGGCCGTCGTCGCCGTTTAAGACGAGCGGCTCCATCCAGTGCAGCATCGAGCCGCCGTCCTTGACCGCTTCGATCAGCACCAGCTTGGGCGCGCGATTCGGCGTGGCGTGGATCGTGCGGATGCGCTTGGGTTCGAGCCGATGCGTGCGCATGGCGTACATCAGCTCAAACGCCCGCGCCGCCGGAAACACGACGGCCAGCCGCCCGCCCGTTTTGAGCAGGTCGAACGCCGCCGCCGCGAGATCGTCCACCGTGCAGTCCGATTCATGCCGGGCGATGCGCTGCGTCTCGGTCTGGCTGAGCAGCGCGCCGCCCGCCTTTCCATAGGGCGGATTGCACACGGCCAGTGAAAATTTGCCATAGCCGTACAGGTGGGCAGCCTCTCGGAAATCGCACGAACGCACCTCGACGCGATCGGTCAGGCCGTTGAGCGCCATGCTGCGCGCGGCCATAGCGGCCATTTCCGGCTGAATTTCCAGCGCGGTAAAGCGGCAATCCGGATGGCGCGAGGCCATGAGAATCGTGATGATGCCGCTGCCCGTGCCCAGATCGACGATATAATCGCCGCGCCGAACCGTTGGAAAATCGGCCAGCAGCACGGAATCCGTGCCGAATCGGAACGCATCCAGCTTTTGCAGGATGCACAAATCCCCGAATTGCAGCGAATCAAGCCGCTCGCCCGGCCGAATCAGCGCGTCCTTGTCCATGCGTCTGTCTCCTTTTTAGTCTTTCACGACGGCGCTTTTGATCACATAGCCCGTCTGTCCGTTGTATTCAATCTTATACCAGCCGCTTTCCTCGCCCAGCACGGCGATGCGCGTTCCATCGTAGAGCTTGTCCAGCCGCTTCGAGGATGCGTCCGCCGACGCGCGCATATTGAGATAGCTGCCGCCGACGCTGACCGTCGCGTTGCAGCCGTCGTCGCCGGACGACGCGCCCAGTATGCGCCGCTGCACCTCTTTTGTCGCGACGCCGTCGGCTGTCATCCCGTTCGCCGACTGGAACGCTTTAACCGCCGCTTCGGTCTTTGTCAGATAGTTGCCGCCGATGCTGCCGTCAAAGTAGCCCAGCTCCTTCAGCTTGCGCTGGATGACCTTCACCGCATCGCCGGTCGAGCCGTACTTCAGCGTTTCATCGTCCGTCTCGGGCGCAGCCGTCGGCTGGGTCGTCGGCTGAGCGGTCGGCTCGGCAGCCGGCACGCTGCCCGTGCGCAGATACTGCGTCATGACGTAGCCGCTGATTTTTCCCGCAGTGATGCGGCTCCACGCGCCGCTCTCGCCGGTTATGACGACGCTCTGGCCATGGCTGAGCGTGCCGACGATCGACGAAGACGTGCTGGCCGACGCGCGGACATTCAGCCGCGAGGACGGATTGCCCAGCCTGACCGTCGCCGCCGTGCCGCTCGTTTCGGGCGCGGACGTAATCGTGGGCGCATGCTCGGACGAAATGTCGGAAGCGGCCTTCAGAATCATGCGCTGGATTTCAGGCGTGGCAATGCCGTCGGCTGTCAGCCCGTTGCCCAGCTGATAGGCGCGAACGGCCTCTTCCGTCTGATTGAGATAGTTGCCGCCAATGCTGCCGGTAAAGTAGCCCAGCTTCTGCAATGCGCGCTGGAGCGTTTTGACCGCTTCGCCGGTCGACCCGTACTTCAGCGTTTCACCGTCCGGCGCATTTGTCGCTTCCGCCGTGGGCGCGGGCGTTATTTCGGGGGAATCGGCCTTTGCACTTTGCAGATAGCTCGTCATGACATAGCCGTTCAGCGTGCCGGCGCTGATCTGGCTCCAGCTTCCGCTCGTGCCGATGACCGAGACGCGCTGGCCGTGGCTCAGCGTGCCCACAACGGCGGTGTTCGTGCCGGGGCCGCGGCGTACGTTCAGTCGGGACGACGGATTGCCCAGCCTGACCGTCGCCGTGTTATTCTGCGCAGGTGCGTCGGTCGGCGCGGGCGTGACCTCGGGCGAAGGCGTGGGCGTAGACTGCGACGCGATCGAGAGATACTGCGTCATGACGTAGCCGCTGATCGTGCCCGTTGTGATCTGGCTCCAGCTTCCGCTCGTGCCGGTCACCGTGACGCTCTGCCCGTTTTTCAGCGTTCCTCTGATCGCCGACGACGTACTCGCCGACGCGCGCACATTCAGCCGCGAGGATGCGTTACCCAGCTTGACCGTCGCCGCGATACCCGATTCGGTCGGCGCGGGCGTGGCCGTAGGCGCTTGCGTCGCGCCGGCGACCAGTATCATCTGCTGAAGCTCGGGCGTGGCGATTCCGTCGGCAGTCAGGCCGTTCGCACTCTGGAAGGCCTTCACCGCCGCTTCAGTCTGCGCAAGATAATTGCCGCCGATGCTGCCGTTAAAGTAGCCCAGCTCCTTCAGCTTGCTCTGAATGGCCTTGACCGCCTCGCCGGTCGAGCCGTATTTGAGCGTTTCGCCGCTCGGCTCGCTCGTGGGCGTCGGCGTGGGCGTAACGCCGGAAACCGATTCCTCAAAAATGCGCTTTTGCAGCGCGGGCGACGCAACGCCGTCCACCGTCAAGCCATTCTTGGCCTGATAGGCGCGCACGGCCGCCACGGTGAGCGATTTGTAATTGCCCAGCGGCGTTCCGGTAAAGAAGCCCAGCTCCTTGAGCTTTGTCTGAAGCGCCTTGACCGCTTCGCCGCTGTCGCCCTCCTGGAGCGTCGTATAGCCGTCCGCCGATTCAACGGGCACGGGCGTGCTGGTCGGCTCGACGGAACCGCCCGCGTTCAGACTTTCCGAAAGGGACAGACGCTGCTGCGACGTGCCCGGATAGTAAAATTCGAGAATTTCGCTGTAATTCTTGCCGTAATTGAGCGCCATCCACTGCGCGCCGCGCTGGCTCAGTCCCACGCCGTGCCCGAAGCGCCGGAAAGCCAGCACAAACGCGTCGTCCCTTTCGCTCAGGCTGACGATTTCGTTGCTGCCGCTGTTGATCGACAGGCTGAAGAGCGTCTCCAGTTCGCCGTAGGTGTCCAGATTGACGTCCATGACGCGCGTCTCGCCGTTTACCAAGAACGTCACGTTCAGCCGCAGCCTGGTATAAGTGCGGCTCGGCGCGGCATAGCGCGGCGTATGCAGCTCGGCCGCATTGACGCTCGCGATACTTCCCTCGCTCAGCCCCGCCGCCTGAAGAATCTTTGCCGCAAGCGCTGAAGAAATCACCGCGCCGTCCTTCGCGATGGACGTACTCTTGACGATGCTGGATGGGTTTTCCAAATCGTAGGGATCGTCCCTGACCGTCAGATAGGACGCGCCGCCGCCCCAGATGTTCTTCGCCGATTCGGTCTGACCGCCGTTGCTGGCGGTATAATAGCACTGCGCATAGCTGCCGCCGCTCATCAGGCACACGCCCTTCGTCTCGTCAACGGCGCGAATCGCGTTGGCATAGGACGACGTATAGCCGCGGAACACCTGGCTGGTCGTATTGTCGGTCACGTCATAGCTGCCGCCCGAGCGCTTGGCGCGCATGGCGTAGGTTCTGGCCGAAACGGCCTGCGCCTTGAGCGCCTCGACGGGAAAGCTGTTCGACATTTCATAGGGCACCACGCCGTAGAGATACGTTTCGATGTAGATGCGCAGCACCGTCTGAATCGCGCCGCTGCTCGCCGTAAAGATCAGATCGCCGCAGAAGAGATTGCCCAGCGACGGCGACGTGAAGCGAACGCCGCACGACGTGCCGCCGCTCGTCCGGTTGACGCTGATCGTCGTACCGGCAGCCAGCGTTTTGCCGCCCGATGTGAGCGTCAGTACGCCGGATGAAAGCGACACCGTGGCCGACGCGCCGTCGGACAGCCGAGATCCGTTCACCGTATACACGCCGCTCGTCTTGAACGTCACACTGGACGGCGATCCCAGTCGGCTCAGCTTGACGCGGATCATGCCGTCCGAGGCCGCCCGCGCGCCGTCCCCCTGCCAGAATGATACGACGTTCAGCAGCAGCAAAAGCGCAAGCATTAAGCTGAGCGTCCTTTTTATAAATTTATATCCCGGGTGTGATCGTAAAACCATTGGTATAGGCCCTCCTGTATGTATTGCCATTACATAAATTCGACACTTATTAAAAAAGTCCTGCAAAGCGTCGTTTGGAAATGAATGGCAGGCCCATCATTTGAAACGCTTTCGTAATTTATAACTTCTCTGCTATATGACAAAACCCGACCGCAAAGGGTCGGGTTTCAGGAACAATGAGAATTACTCCTCCTCGGGAGCGCCCACAGGACAGGTCTCCGCGCAGGAGCCGCAGCTGACGCACAGTTCGGGGTTGATAACGTACTTGCCATCACCCTCGCTGATCGCCTCGACAGGACACGCGGCAGCGCAAGCGCCGCAGGCCACGCAAGCATCGCTGATCTTATAAGCCATTTAAGATACACCTCCTTATCTTGGTTGTATGTATTATATCATTCGCCGTCCTGAATTGCAACAGCATTTCTGTGTTATTTATTGTTCACTGTTCGCGTCATTTTTTGCATTCTGAGTCGGAATCTGGGAAGGCTTCTCGCCCTTCTGTCCCCTTTCCGCTCTGTTGCCGGACGCATTGTTCGGCCGAGCGGGCGCTTCGGTCTTAGCCGCCGCGTCGCCGCCGTTTTTCTCAAAATACTGCTCGGTGCTCTGCTTTTTGCCCTTGGGGCGCGGATAGCGGCGGCGCGCCGGCTCCTGCGTCTCTTCCTTCGCGTCGTCCTTGCCGCCCCTGTTTTCGCGAGCGGGCTTCTTTTCAGGGCGCGGCGGCAGCTTGCGCTCCGGACGGGACTTCGGCGCGGCGGGCGCAGGCGTCTCGGACATGGCGGGCACAGGCATGCCGTCGGCGAAGAACTTCATCTCCTCCTCGGGCGCTTCCTCGTCCTTCGCCACGCGCTCAGGCAGCGTCTCGCCCGGCCGGCACACCTCGTCCAGCGAATACTCGCGGACATCATAGGTGTCGTCGTTCTGGCGCAGGCGCACCTTCACCTTTTCACGAATCACGCCGATTTCCGTCACCGTGCCGATGCCGTCGGGCGTGAGAATCTCCTTGCCCACGCGCGGCAGCTTCTTGAGCGTCACCTCATAATTGTCCTGCTCATATTTCAGGCAGCACATGAGCCGACCGCACTGGCCGGAAATCTTGGCCGGATTCAGCGACAGGCTCTGATCCTTCGCCATGCGGATGGACACGGGCTGAAAATCGCTCAAAAACGTGCCGCAGCAGATCGGCCGGCCGCACGCGCCCAGCCCGCCCAGCATTTTCGCCTCGTCGCGCACGCCGATCTGGCGCAGCTCGATGCGCATTTTGAACACGGACGCGAGATCCTTGACCAGATCGCGGAAATCGACGCGCCCGTTGGCCGTGAAATAGAAGATCAGCTTGCTGCCGTCGAAGGTGTATTCTGCGTCGACCAGCTTCATATCCAGCTTGTGCGCCGCGATTTTGCGCATGCAGATTTCGACCGCACTTTTCTCCTTGGCGATGCACTCCTCGCTGCGCTTCACATCCTCCGGCGTGGCCATGCGGATGATCTTCTTGAGCGGCGCGGTCAGCGACTCGTCGGGAATCTCCCGCGCGCCGGTCACCGTCTCGCCCATCTCCACGCCGCGCACCGTTTCCACGATGACCGGATCGCCCGGATTGGGCCACACGCCCGTCGGATCAAAATAATAAACCTTGCCTGCTTTCCTGAAGCGGATCCCCGCAACCGTTGCCATCTATATTATCCTCCCACCATATCGAAAAAAAGCATTTCCAGCACAGCCTGCCAGGCCACGTTGCCCGCCAGCCTTTTGCGTGCCTCTATAATGCCCGACAGCATTTGACTGCCGGTAAACCGCTGCCGGTGAAGCGCGTCCTCCAGATCGGTCTGGATAACGTCGCCGGCCGCGTCCTGTATCACCATCAGATCACGGGCGTACAGCTCCATGATGTCCAGTATGTCGCCCGCCTGCTCGCGATTTTCGGTCAGCGGCAGCGCGGCGACCGCCACGTCCTGCTTCTCGTGCAGCCCTTCAAGCGCGCGCATGACCTTCGCACGCAGCTGCCACCAGCCCTCGGACGCTTCCATATTGAGCGCGCGTCCCACCGAGCCCTGCGAAAGCCGGGCCAGCAGTCGGGCGCGTTCCGGCGTTAAGCCGTGCTTTTCGAGCGCGTCGATCGCCTCGTGCTCCTCCAGATAATGGAAGCGCACCACGCGGCAGCGCGAAATAATCGTCGGCAAAAGCGCCGTCATGTTGGACGCGACCAGAAAGATCACGTCCTCGCCCGGCGGCGTTTCGAGCGTTTTGAGCAGCGCGTTCTGCGCCTGCGGAGTCATCTTGTCGGCCTGACGAATGACCGCGACGTGCCGGCCGCCCTCGTAGGGCTTGACCCCGAGACGGGCGATCACTTCGCGGATCGCATCCACAGAGATCGACTTTTCCGGCTCGACGCGGATAAAATCGGGATGATTGCCGCTTTCAAACTGCTTACAGGACGGACATACGCCGCACGGCCTGCCGATCTGAGCGCGGCACAAAAGCGCCTTTGCACAAATATCGGCCAGCGTGCTCTTGCCCGTGCCCGCTGGCCCCGTGAATAAATAGGCATGAACAATTCGGGAAGAGTGCATCTCTTCCCGAAGATAATTTGAAACGTCCCCGATGATGTCAGAAAAAGTCATACGATCAGAGCTTGACAAACTGCTCGACGTTCATCACGAACACCGTCGCGCCACCCACCATAACCTCGATGGGATACGGCACATACGCGCCCGTATTGCCCGCCATGGGAGTCTGGGACGGAGCGATCTGCTTGCGGCTCTTGCACACCTTTTCGATAATCTTCATGGCGCCGTCGAAACGGTCTTCATCAACGCCCAGCAGCAACGTCGTATTGCCGGCGCGAAGGAAGCCGCCCGTGGTCGCCAGCTTGGTGGCGCTGTAGCCCTCGTTCATGAGGCTGCTGACCAGACGGGAAGCGTCTTCATCCTGCACGATAGCGATAATAAGTTTCATGATAAGTTCTCCCTTCCTTGCGTTATGGGGCTTTCCTTATTTCTATTATACGCTACTTTCAGGAAAAAATCAAGGGGCAAATCAACGCATTATTAACATGGCCGCGTTTTTGGCAGAAACGCACAAAAGCGAAGCGACTATGCCGCTCCGCCTGACGAAACCAGAGGATTGTAAGTGATGTCTGTAAGCCGGGTTCTGTCTTAGATGGCCATCTATCTAGGCCTGAAGTTGCCATCAGGCTCGAGCGATTACCCGAGAGCGCGACGGGCCGCCGCATCTGCCCTCTTATCAATCTTGCACCAAGTGGGGTTTACAGAGCGGACAAGTTGCCATGCCGCTGGTGAGCTCTTACCTCGCCTTTCCACCCTTACGCCTCCCCGAAGGGAAACGCGGTATATCTCTGTTGCACTTTCCTTAAAGTCGCCTTCACCGGGAGCTGCCCGGCACTCTGCCCTGCGGTGCCCGGACTTTCCTCAGACGTGAAAACGCCTGCGACCATCCGGCATCCTTACAACCGACATACAGAATAGCACACAATCCCGCCAAAGTCAAGCGTTTGACGGGATTGTGCGCCAAAAACTTACAGATTGGCTTTGATCGTCTCGATCAGATCGGCATATTCCGCATCGGTGAGATACTTCTCGCCGGGGTTCATCGCGAACACGCCGCCCCACTCGTAGCCGTCCTTATACTTGGGCACGAGATGGAAGTGCAGATGGCAGCCGGTGTCGCCGTACGCGCCGTAATTGATCTTGTCGGGGTGAAAGGCCCTGTGCAGCGCGTTGGCCACATGGGCGACGTCGGCGAAATAGGCGTTCCGCTCCTCGTCGGTCAGATCGACCAGCTCGCTGACGTGCTTTTTGTGCGCCACGATCACGCGGCCCTTGTGGCTCTGCTCCTTGAACAGATAGAGCTTGCTCGCGGGCAGCTCGCAGATCTTGATGCCGAATTTGTCCAGCGCTTCGCCTTCAAAGCAATAGGCGCATCCCGTATTATCCATGTGATATTTCCTCCTTACCGCTTCATGTGTTCCAGTATGAACGCCGCGACCAGGCGGCCCTGCTCGTCCGTGCCCTGCTCGTTGTAGTGGAAGCCGTCCGCGTTGCGCCATTCGGGATGCCCCGCCATGGCGGCGTACAGATCGTCCACCGGCAGATTGTACCGGCGCGCAACCGCCTTCACCTGCTCGTTGCGCGCAATGACGACGGCATTCTTTTCGGCGTTCAGCGTCTCGGGCGAGCCGTTCACCGTCACCGGCGTGGACGTGGCCAGCGTGAGCTTCGCACCGGGGAAATGATATAATAGCCAGCTCACCTTCGCGTCCAGCTGCTTTCCA
>CAKTXR010000071.1 GCA_934631025.1 uncultured Clostridia bacterium | reverse complement strand
GGTCATGCCCGTCGCGCCCGCCGCACCCGCTGCGCCCGCCGCGCCCGTCAACGCATCCACCGCTGAACAGCCTGCCGCGGAGCAGACCGCAGCGCCCGCTGATCAGCCTGCCGCCACGCCCATCGATATAAAGGCGCTTGTCAAAATGGCGCCGCTCATGGGGCGCAGCGAGCTGAGCCGCGCCGTGCTCTCCGTCGATCCCGCCGCGCTTGACATGAGCGCGCTCGTCCGCATCGCCCCCTTCCTCGACCGCGCCACGCTGGCTCAGCTCGCCGACAAACTCTGCGCCGACAACATCGATCCGTCGAAGCTCTCCGCCATCGCGCCCTTCTGCGACAGCGCCACGCTGAGCAAGCTCCTCGACAAGGCCGACGGCGGCAAGCTCAATCTCGCGCTGATCACGCCGCTCGCGCCCTTCCTCAATCACGCCGAGCTGGACAAGCTCATTCAGAAGGCCGACGCAGAAAAGCTCGACCTGCACGCGCTCACACCGCTCGCGCCCTTCCTCAGCGAAAGCGCGATCAGCAGCCTGCTTGAGCGCATCGATCCCGCCCACGTCGACATAAGCGCGC
Organism: uncultured Clostridia bacterium; assembly: GCA_934631025.1. Taxonomy (GTDB): domain Bacteria; phylum Bacillota; class Clostridia; order Christensenellales; family Aristaeellaceae; genus Firm-10. The sequence goes on along the minus strand of CAKTXR010000071.1, from coordinate 12,126 downwards.
TCACCGCCCTCGCGCCGTTCGCGGATGAAGCAGCGCTGGATCGCCTGACCGACAAGCTCTGCGCGGACACTCTCAACCTGTCGGCGCTCACCGCCCTCGCGCCCTTCCTCAGCGAAGAGGCGATTGACCGCCTGCTGAACCGGCTCGATCCCGCGCAGGTCGACACGCGCGCCCTCAGCGGCGTCGCCGCATTCGCCAGCAGCGACGTGCTGAGCCGTCTCGTCGAAAAGGCCTGCGCCGATCATGTCGACCTGAACACGCTCTCTGCCCTCGCGCCGTTCCTCGATCACGATCTCATCGACAGACTGCTTTCTCAGCTCGATCCCACGCATCTCGATCGGTCGCTGCTCGTCAAGCTGGCCCCCTTCGCCGGCCGCGACGCGCTGACAGCCCTCGTCGAAAAGGCCTGCGCCGAGCATATCGACATGGACACGCTCACCGCCCTCGCGCCGTTCATCCATCGCGCGGCTGTGGACGCGCTGGCCGACAGAGCCTTCGCCGAAGCGCCGACCGTCGCCACGGTGGCCGCGCTCGCGCCGTTCCTCTCGCGTGAAAAGCTGGCCGAGCTGACCGCCAGGCTGGGCGATCTCTCGCTGAACGACCTCATCAAGCTCGCGCCCCACCTCGCGCGCGGCGCAATGTCCTCGCTGCTCGAAAAGCTCGTGCCCGGCCGCTTCCACATCACGATCAACACCGATCACGACGGCGATAACGACGCGCCTTCCGGCATCCGCGACGCGATCGCCGACGGCGAGTGGGACTACATCGAGGATCACATCGCCGACATGACCCCCGCCGAAGCGCGCGACGCGGCGCTGGCCGCCGCCGGGGACGGACATCTCGATTTCATACCGGCGCTCTCGCTCGATCAGCATTCGCTCGATCAGGTCGCCCGGCTGGCCGCTGAAAACGCCGATATCGACGATATTTTCGACTTTCTCCCGTGGAACCGGCTCTCGCCCGACGCGCAGAATGCCGTGATCGACGCGGCGCTGGATAACGGCAATGGCGACGAGCTGATCGAGCATCGCAGAGAGCTGACCGCCGAGCAGCTGGCGCGCGTCGCGCTTTCGCTGGCTGAAAACGGCGATTTCGACGAGCTGGCCGACGTGTTCTTCGATCTGCCGGACGACGCGCGCGCCCGCATACTCGATCTGGCCGTCGACGAGAACGATCTGGACTTCCTGAGCGGCCATTTCGACCGCCTCACCCCCGCCGATCAGGAAAGGCTCGCGCTGCGCATGGCCGAGAACACCGATTTCGACGCGCTTCAGCCGCTCCTGCCGCATCTCAATGGCGAAGCGCTCTCGCGCGTGGTCAATATGGCGCTCGACGCGGACGAGCTGGACTTCGTCGCGCCGTCCGTGCGCCGTCTCGCGCCCGCCGATCAGGAGAAAATCGCCGTCCACTGGGCGGAAGAAGAAGAGTGGGGAGAGCTGACGCGCCATGTCGATCTGACCGTGCTCGGCAGGAGCGTGCTGCGCCGGCTCGTCGATCTGGCCGATGAGCAGGAGGAGCGCTCCGTCGCCCGCCGCCTGCGCGCGCTGCTCGATCAAACCCCGTCCGTAACCGCCGATGAGCTGCTTGTGCGCGCCCGCACCGGCGATTTCGCCCTGCTTTCCGGCGCGCTGCCCGCGCTCAGCGACGAGCAGTGGGACGAGCTGGTGCGCCTGGCCATCGTCTACGCCGCCTTCGACGCGCTCGCGCCGCACGCCGCCGCCATCCCGCCGCAGCCCTATGAGACGCTGTGCTACGTGCTGGCGCGGCAGCATGACATGAAGCATCTGTCCGTGTTCTTCCCAAACCCGAGCGCGAATCCCGACCTTGCCCAGCGCCTGAACCGCGTCCTCGAAAACAACGACTAATCCCCGCGCCCCCGCCCGCATTTCTCCGCGAGCGGGGGCTTTTTCGCGCTTTTCCCGCATTCATCGCCGCGCCACAGAGCTTATCCCGTGCCTGTTCCTCCCCGCGCCGCCTGCACCGCCCTCAACCGTCTCAAGGCCGCACAAGTCTGTCTCGCCCCAAACTCCAACCATCTGCAAGGCCATTTCACGCGCTTTCCCTCGCTCATCCCGCGCTGTTCCTCTTCGTGCGCCTGCAACGTCCTCAACCGTCTCAAGGCTGCCATACCGCGTCACTTACACGCGCTTTTTTCGCACTCCTCCCCGCGCCGTTCCTCCTCGCGCCGCCTGCAGCGCCCCCATCCGTCTCAAGGCCGCACAAGCCGCGTCCTTTTCGCGCGCTTTTCTCTTACTCATCGCCGCGCAATTTTCCCCTGCATCCCCCTCAGTCATATCAAAACACCCCAGCCCATTCCCTTGCCGCGCCTGCAACGCGAACCGCTATCCCCTCCTCAGCGTCATTGCCATGCCCTTTTCCCCCGCTCACCGCCGCGTTTCATCTTCCGCGCACCGTTCCACGTCACGCGCCCGCATCCATCACACGGCCAGCCTTCCATTCTCCCACCGCGCGCAAAACTCTCCACGAGCAGACCGTTCGTAAAGCCACTCGCGCGCCCGCTTTCCTACCACCGCACAACCGCCCGCCCTGTCCTCCCCTCAATGCCGCGCAAAAAACTCCCGCAGCAGCCCGTTCGCCCTCCCCCCATCGCCCACAAAAAAAACGCCCGCGGACAGCAAATCCAGCCATCCGCGGGCGTTATGCCCTGTCTACCTGAGCGCCCTGCGCACGATCAGCCGGTCGCCCAGATCGCGCCAGACCGCAAAGCCCTGCCGCTCATACAGCGCCGCCGGCCCCATGTAATCGGCCTGCTCGCTCACAAACCGCGCGATCGGATAGGCCTCGACCGCATCAAAGCCCTCCGCGCGCGCATCCTCACACACGCGCTCCAGCAGCGCCGCCGCCACGCCATGCCGCCGCCATTCGGGCGCGATAACGAAACAATATACCGATTTCACGCGCTCGTCCGGCGGATACAGCGCGCGCAGCGGCTCCAGATACATCCGTCCGGCATGGCAGGCGTAGTAATCGCTGCGGTCGCCTGCGCTGCACCAGCCGATCGCGCGGCCGTTTTCGTAGGCGAGGTAGCCGCGAATATCGCCGCGCATGACGTATTCCTCCGCCAGCGCGCGCCGCTTCTCTGCGCTGGAAAAGTCGCGGCCGGTCGAGTCGGCGGCGCTCCAGCACACGCAGTAGCACTTGCTCTCGTCGCGATTGTCGTCGTGCGGCGTCTCGTCAAAGAATCGCAGATAGTCGCCGCACAGCGCGGGCGACAGCCGTCTGATCTCCATGAACATCCTTCCCTCCGAAAGTTACATTACGGAAATTATATTACGATGCGCCCAGCAGCCGTTTCCAGCGCCGCGCCCTGCTCTGCCGCAAAATCGACGCGCTTCACGCTCACGAGCCGGCCGTCCTCCACGCGCATCTCCTCGTTGGGATGCAGCCGCGCCGTCAGCGTTTCGCCGCCCACGGTCAGCGCCATGTCGACCGTCCTTTCATTCAGTCCGACGATCTTCACCGGCGCGCCGTCCCGCGTCGCGTAAACGCGCGCGCCCAGCGTGAACGAAAACGCCTCTTTTCCGTCCACATAAGCCGCGGCGCGGCCGTTTTCGCGCCTGACCGCATAGCTTCGGCCGTGAATGAGCTGCGTATACTCGGTTTCACGCGCGTCGTCCAGCGCGCTGAACACAACCTCATCCTCCTCGAAGCCCACGCCGTAGAGATACGCCATGTACTCAAGCGCCGCCAGAATCGTCGGGCCGTAGCCGTCGCCGCCCGCGGTGGCCTGCGCCGTAAAGGGGTTGTACTGCTGCGTGTAGCGGTCGGTTTTCGCCAGCATATCTATAAACTTTCTTCCGATCATGCTGGTTTCCGCGTGATGGCCGTAGCGCATGAGCGCCAGAAGCGAGCGCTGAAGGCTCAGCCCCTCGACCGGTCCCGACCAGCTATTGTCGGCCACGTCGCCATGCGAATATTCCTTGAACAGCTTCAAATTCTCGCTCGAGAGGTTGGTGTGCGCGTCGTCCAGATAGAACAGCGGGTCGTTCACGGCGATGTTGGGCAGCGGCATGGCCGTCCAGAACTCGGCGGGGTTGAGCAGGTGCTTGCGGATGAACCGGTCGGCCATCTCCTGCGTAAAAATCCCCTGATACATGCACTTGATGTTCTCAAGGCTGATCGAATCAATCTTCACATTGTCGCCGTCGCGGTCGAACGCAAAGCCGCGCTCGTCGTCCCAGAGATACTCGATAAAACGTGCGCGCACCTGCTCGGCCTTCGCGCGCCACATCTCCGCCTCGCCGTTATCCAGCCACTCAGAAATCTGTGCGAGCGCGCTGCGCTGGGCGTAATTGTAGGCCATGAACTCGGCCGACTCGAACGGCAGCCTGCCCACGCCGTAGGGCGCGGTTTCGCCGTTCCACGCGCCGTTTTCAATCGCGCTGACGCGGTTCACCAGATAGCGCGAGTTGTTGTCGTCGCCGGTGTCCCACATGCACCAGACCTCGAGACAGCCGTCGCCGTCGCTGTCACGGCAGCTCCACAGATAGGCGTCGAAATCGCGCAGCGCCGCGTAAAGCCGCTCGAGATAGCCGCGGTCGCGATCAATGTGCCAGGCCATGCGCAGCGCAGGCACGGTGAAAAAATCGCCCTGCATCCAGTCGAAATGCGCGCTCAGGCCGTTCCAGGGCGCGTCGTAGCGGATCATGCCGGGCAGGCGGCCGTCGCGGCGCTGGTTTTCCATAAAGACGAGTATGTTGTTGAAGCCCGCGTCCATATCGCGCTTTATGTACATCTCGCCGCCCATGGGCTGCGTCTCGAGCCACACGCCGTGGTATTTCGCGCCCTCCTGAACGACGCGCCGCGCGCCGAAGGCCTGCACATTCTCCTTTTCGAGCGCTTCGCAGCGGTCGAACACGCGCTGATACGCCTGATCGTCGCACTTAAACGTCACCTTTGCGGGCGAAATGGCATAATCGCCCGCCATATATCCCTTCGACATCGGCCTTTTTCCTCCATTTTCAAAAGCAGCGGCGGCAAAATTCCTTCGCCGCCGCTGTATTTAATGCGGTATTATTTGTCCAGATACATTGCGCGCCCGAACTCGGCGAACACCTTCACGCGCTCCTCGAGATTCGGCCACTTTTCGGCGCTCTCCTTCGAGAACAGGCCCTTCGCCGGATCCTCGGTCGCGCGCCACTCGTGCGCGATGAGCGCCCACGTCGCGTCCAGCAGATGGGAGAACATCGGATCGCGCTGCGCCTCGCACACGAACGACTGGCGCGGGGAGTTGATGTCCTCGCCGCTGATCTGGAACAGGCCGTACTGCTCGCACAGCGCGCGCACGCGGGTCAGCTGAGATTTCGTGTTGCGCGAGGGCATATAGGTGATCGCGCGGAAGCCCAGCTCCTTTAAATAGGGCACCAGCTCGTCGAGATAGTCGTCCTCGAACTTCTGCGCGCGCTTGTCGCCGGTCACGGAATCGCCCACGTCGCCCAGATAGGCGTACGCGGAAATCGCGCCCACGCGCTCGGACAGCGCCAGCACGTCGCGCACATCGGGGCATTCCTCGGTCGCGTCGATATAGAATTTCGAAATCAGCGTGGACTTGATCCAGCCCAGCAGGTCGTACATGGCGTGCGGGTTGTTTTCGTCCAGCAGATACATCTCTATCTTCGCGCTCAGCGGCAGCTGCATTGTGTTTTTGATGAAGTCCACCAGCTTTTCGCCGGAGCCGACCTTCTCGAGCATCTTATAGGCCAGCGCGCTGGAGAGATGCCGCTCGGTCACTGAGCCGCCCTCCTCGTGCTGGGACAGCGGCAGCACGTCCCTTTCTAGATCCAGCGTCACGCCGTACTGGCTCATCAGCTCGTTCACCGCGGCGACCATCTTGCGGTTGCGCTCATTGCGGTGCGCGCGATAGGGCTTGAAGAACGCATCCACCTCGGCGGTCTTGTTGTGCGGCACGCCGTGCAGCGCCATGTAGGCCACGGAATGCTGATCGGGATTGTTGATGCGCTTGCCCGCGAACGGCGTGCTCGCCATGTTCACGCGGCACTCAACGCCGATCGTCGCGCCCATATGCACGACGTCAGCCGCTTCGAGGAACTCCTTCGCGCCAGAAATGGAATCGTGATCCATCAGGCCGCAGGTACACAGCCCCGCCTGATAGGCGAACCAGACCGCCGCCGTCGGCGAATAGGGCGAGAAGGAATAGATCGTGTGGATGTGGTTGTTCACGTCGGTGCCCTGCACGGGCTTCGGCTCCTGAGCGGCCAGCTTACGCAGGTTCTCCAGTCTTTCGGGCGCGTTGAGCAGCTTGAGCGCCTCTTCGCGGGTGATCGCCATGGGGAATACGCCTCCATCCTGACAAATATCAAAATTCTATACATATGCCGGCTCATCGTCCGGCTCACAAGGGTCAAAATCAGCTTTGCAACCATCCGTTGCAGGACGCGCTCCGTCTCGAAAGCGCCGTCCTGCCGCCGCTTCATCCAAGCCGGCGCATCAGTGAAAACCCTATCCAGCGCGCGTCACAATCTGAGCGATCCGCAAACCGTCAAGTCACGCCGCCTTATGTAATGATTCGCATGGGAAAAGCCCCAGTCAGCGCGCGACGCAGCCTGAGCATCCTCAAATCGTCAAACTCACGCCGATTCGCGCAGCGCGTTTGCATCGCGCATCGAAAAAGCCCCTCCAGCGCGCGGCACAGCCTGACTATTCCGCAAACCGCCGCAGCCACGCCGATTCGCGCAGCGCGGTCGCACCACACTTCAGCAGCGCGCGCCGGAACGCACGCCGCAGCGCCGCGCAGTCCGGCCGCCTGCGCTCGACAGGCTCATGCTCCCGTCAGACCCAGACAGCATACAGAAAAAGCGATCCTGCTCAGCGCGGCCCGCCCCGAAGCGCGAGCCGCACGCATCATCCTGACAGATCGGCCTTACTGCGCCCCGCCGTCGCCCTCAGCGCCGGTATCATCCGCACCGGTGTCGTCCGCGCCAGCGTCATCCGCGCCGCGCAGCGGCTCGCCGTCCGCGCCGGTATCCACGGACACGACGCTGCCGACGTTCTCGAACAGGTCGTTCTTGGCCACGTCGTCGCCGACGTTGGTCAGGATCAGGCCGTATTTGCGGTTGTCGTACTGCACGCCCTGCTTCTCCATGCTGTAATACTTCTGCTGGGAGACGTGCTTGCTGTAGGCGATGGTCGCCACCTGCGTCGCGGTCAGGCCGCCCAGCGCCTCGAGCGGCTCGTCATAGGCCGTCATGGTGAGCTGGTTGCCCTCGTAGAGGTGGATGTAGAGCTTCTTGATCTCCCAGGTGCCGTATTTGGCGGCGCTGGCGGGATCGCTCTCCGCATCGGCGGCCAGATACACCGCGCGGCGCACGACGGCGGAAGTCAGCTTGTGCTGGTTGTGACCGTATTCGCCGTTGATGTCGTGGGTCACGACCACATCGGGCTGATATTTGCGCAGCAGCTCGGTCACGATATTTTCGGTCTTTTCAAGCCCCCACAGATTGACCGTCTCGTCATAGTCGTTCAGGCGCTTGTCCTCCAATCCGACGAACACCGGATGGTTCTTCAGCCCGCAGCTCCACAGGCCCTCCATGGCCTCCTCATAGCGGAAGCGGCCGCAGTTGGCCATGTACACGACCACGACGTTCTTGCCCTGCGCCACATAGTAGGGAATCGTGCCGCCGAAGAACAGCAGCTCGTCGTCCTCGTGGGTGGAAATGACCAGCAGGTCGACCTTGCCCTCGATGGGCTGCCAGCGCTGGACGGTCTCGGAAATCCTGCCCTCCTCCATGACGCGCAGCTCGCTGATGCCCGCCGTCGTGTCGGAGGTGGAGATGAATATCTTCTTCGTCGCCGTGTCCAGATCATAGGCAAAGTTCATCATTTCGCCCGGATTGGTCTCGGTGATGGTGTCGATGACGTCGCCGGTCGCGTTTTGCAGCGTCACGGTGAACGCGGAGGGAGCCTGACTCCAGGCCAGCGTCAGAAGCGCCGCCTTTTTGTCGTTGGGCACGGTGACGGTGATGCGGTCGGCCTCGCTGCCCGCCGTCCAGTGCGTCCGCACGCTGCCGTCGGTCAGATAGGCCTTCTTGCCGGTGGTCACGTCGATCTCGCAGTCGTCGGTCATGCTGGCGATCTCGCTCAAATCGCCCTTGACGTAGAAGTCCTGCGTCACGACGATCTGCGTCTCGGCAGAGCTCGACACAGTCACGGTCAGCGTCTTTTCGCCGCCCGCCAGCTTTCTGAATACCAGATCGCGATCGAAGGTATTGAGGTCGAACGTATGCACGTCCTCTTCATAGTCGAACGATTTCGACGCGCTCATCACGGTCTCGAGCGAGCGGTCGTCCTTGACCTCGATGGATACGCCGATGATCGGGTTGTTGCTGGTCAGCGTTCCCTCGATGGTAAAGGACTCCTTGTGCGCGAGGATGGTCGGCAGCGACAGATCGGTCGCCGTCACCTCGAGCGGATCCTCGATGATCACGGGCTGCTGGTCCATATAGGTGCTCACCTCGACGAAATCGGCCGACACATAGCCGACCTCGCCGTCGTATTTCACCTTGAGCCACTTTTCGTCGGAATCGTCCAGCACGTCGACGGTCTCGCCGGGGTGAATGCGCGCGAGGATGCCCGCCTTTGTATTCGGCTCACGGCGCATATTGACTTTAGCCTCGGCGGTGATCACGCCCACCTTGACCTCCACGTCCTTATAGTAGGCGGCCGTCTCCTGATCGGTCGCCCGAGCGCAGGGCGCGCACAGCAGAATGGCCGTCAGCGCCGCCGCCAGCGTTCCCATTATATTCCATCTTTTCATCATTAAAAGCACTCCTCACAGCAGACAGACTTTATCGTATGTATTTTATCACATTTCCCTGCCCGTTTCAAGTGCGGCGCAGTTCTTTTGCGCGGTATTTTCTTTGCAATCAGCCATTCCGCGCAAAAAAAGCCGAGCCGACACAACCGCATCAGCCCGACTCCCCATATCATTCACATCGCAATAAACGCGCTCTCATCCTCCACCGCCGCGGGCTGCACCAGCCACCCCAGCGTCTTTTCAACCTGCACGCCATAGCGCGGCTCACCCTCGGTCTCGCTGCTCTCCTCCATGACGCGGCGCACATAGTCGCTCGCCAGCGCCACAGCATCGCGCAGCGGCTCACCCTTCACCAGCGCGCCGGTCAGCACTGAAGCGAACAGATCGCCCGTACCCGGATAATGCACCGGCACGCGCCGGTACGGACAGACCCAGAAGCCGTTCTCGTCCCGCGTGCGATACACGTTGGCCGGCCGCCCGTCCAGCAGCACCACGCTGGTGATCACCGTATGCCGCGCGTTAAAGCCGCACAGCATATCGTAAATTTCGGCGTTCGTCAGGCCGTCCTCGCGGTAGGGCGCATCCAGCATCAGCGCCGCCTCGGTCAGGTTGGGCGTGATGAGGTCGGCCGCGTCGCAGAGCGTTTTCATGGCGGCGGGCATATCGCGCGGTATCGCGGAATACAGCTGCCCCTCGTCGCCCATCACGGGATCGACCACGGCCAGCGCGCTGTTCGTCCCGCGCGCATAGCCGATCAGATCAGCCACCAGCCGCACCTGATCGACCGTGGCCAGATAGCCGCTGTACACCGCGTCGATCTTCAGATTGAGCGCCTTCCAGTGCGCCACGCAGCCGGCCATAAAGCCGTCCAGCGTCTGCGCGGCCATGCCGGAGAAGCCGCCGGTGTGCGTGCTCAGCACGGCGGTGGGCAGCGGCACGGGCTGCACGCCCATGACGGCCAGCGTCGGCAGCACGACGGTCAGCGCACACCGCCCCACGCACGAAAGATCATGCACCGCCGCCACAACGGGCGCCGCTTTCCGTTTCACAGCTCTGCTCCCCCTTTTCACTCCGCACAATCCGCGCCGCCCCATCCCGCCGGACTCCTCCGCGCAGTCCGGGGCGGCCGCGCCTTTTCTATCCACTATATACCGTCACACATGATCGCGCACGCGCTCGACGAACCGCTGCATCCGCGCCATGGCCTCGACGATCTTGTCGGTCGCTGTGGCGTAGGAGCAGCGCACGAAGCCCTCGCCCGATTCGCCGAACGCCGTGCCGGGCACGCAGGCCACCTTCTCCTCGCGCAGCAGCCGCTCGGCAAATTCCTGACTGGTCAGGCCGGTCGAGCGGATGCACGGGAATGTGTAGAACGCGCCGCGCGGCTCGAAGCAGTGCAGCCCCATCTTGTCATAAGCGTCCAGCATGATATGGCGGCGGCGGTCGTAGGCGCGCACCATCTCGGCGACATAGGCGTAATTGGTGTCCGCGCCGGAACGCAGCGCCTCGAGCGCGGCATACTGGCCGGCTGTGGGCGCGCACATGATCGTGTACTGATGCACCTTGAGCATGATCCGCGTCAGCTCCTTGGGCGCGCACACATAGCCCATGCGCCAGCCGGTCATGGCGAACGCCTTCGAGAAGCCGTTGAGCAATATCGTGCGCTCGCGCATGCCGTCGATGGCCGCAAAGCTCGTGTGCTTCAGGCCGCCGTATGTCAGCTCGGCGTAGATCTCGTCGGCGATGACGATGATGTTCGTGCCGCGCAGCACGCCGGCGATGGCCTCGAGGTCGCGCCTGTCCATTACCGCGCCGGTCGGGTTGTTCGGATAGGGCAGGATCAGCGCCTTTGTGCGCGGCGTGATGGCGCTTCTCAGCGCGTCGGGCGTAAGGCGGAACTCATCCTCCTCGCGCGTGACGATCGGCACCGGCACGCCGCCCGCGAAGATCACGCCCGGGCTGTAGGAGACATAGCTCGGGTCGGGCAGAAGCACCTCGTCGCCCGGCTCGACCAGCACGCGCAGCGCCGCGTCGATGCCCTCGCTCGCGCCGACGGTCATAAACACCTCGGTTTTCGGATCGTAGCTCACGCCGAAGCGCGCGCGCATATAGTCGCACACGGCCTCGCGCAGCTCGATCAGGCCGGCGTTGGCGGTGTAGTGCGTGCGGCCCTGGCGCAGCGAGTAGATCGCCGCGTCGCTGACCGTCCACTGCGTGCCGAAGTCCGGCTCGCCCACGCCCAGCGAAATGGCGTCCTTCATCGTGCTCACGATGTCAAAAAACTTGCGTATGCCCGAGGGCGGCACGTCCCGAACGCGCCCGCAGACGATTTCGTCATAATTCACGGCGTCACCACCAATCTTTCATCCTGCTTGCGCTCTTCAAAAATCACGCCCTCGAGCTTGTACTTCTTCAGCACGAAATGCGTCGCTGTGGACAAAACGTGTTCGAGCGTGCTCAGCTTTTCGGCCACGAACAGCGCCAGCCGCTTCATGCTGCCCGCCTTGACGGTCACCATCAGGTCGTACGCGCCGCTCATCAGATACACCGAAGAGACCTCCTCGAAGCGATAGATCTGCTCGGCGATGGCGTCGAAGCCCTCGTCGCGCTGCGGAGTCACGCGCACCTCGATCACGGCCTCGACCTGATCGGCCTCGACGCGGTCCCAGTTGATCATCGTCGTGTATTTGAGGATGATTTTCTGCGCTTCAAGGCTGCGGATGACGGCCGCGACCTCCTCCTCACTGTGTCCGGTCATCACGGCGATCTGCGCCGGCGTCGTGCGCGAATCGTTAAACAGAATTTCCAGTATGGAAAGCTCCAGATCGCGAATCATGTCATTCGCCCTCCTATATCTTTTTTGAATGCGGATTATAGCAATTTATTATAGCTCATCTTCCCCGCCGCGTCAATCACCACCACGTTTTTTTTACGCGCGTTCCCCTTCGCATTGCACGCCGCTTCTCCGGCTCGCGCCGTTCCGCATCCCTCTCCATGCCGCGCCATAAAAAAACGCCGAACTCCGCTTTGTCGTCGGCAAATTTCCGTGTCCGGCGCTGTTCCGCGCTGACGCGGCAGGCGTCTGTTCGTTATTTTATGTCAGTGAATTGTAGGCCGGCGCGGCGTTGCGTCCCGCCGGTTATAGCTCCGGCACAGGCGTTTGTGCGCGCTGGGGGCTGGCGGCGGAGCAATGCGGCGGCCTTTCTGATACAACAAAGGCTTGCTTTTCGCGCTATCGCCCCGCAGCGCTCGGGCACACGGAAAGACCCGTCCGGCTCCAATTTATGGTCAGGCAGGTCGGGCCGTATAGTACTAAGTTTTCTTGCATCGCG
>CAKTXR010000070.1 GCA_934631025.1 uncultured Clostridia bacterium | reverse complement strand
AAACCTGCGCCAAAGAGCCATTGGCTCTCTGGACTCTCTTCATTTGATTCGCAGCGTGAGTGCATAAAACACAGCAAGGGCCGTTCGGGTATAACGAAAACCCGTCCGGCCATAACTCAAAGCCGGACGGGTCGAGCTGTATAAAGATGTCACCTAGTGCTCTTGTCGTAGGGAATACCCTCCGCTTTCGGGGCGCGGGAGGTTTTCGAAGTGAAGGCCAGCACGACCAGCGTAATGACATAGGGCAGCAGACGATAGAACGTCGGATTGATCGCCAGCTCCTTGAGCAGATACACGCCGTCGCCATTGACGTCCAGGCTGGCATACGAGGCCGCCACGCACTTGAACAAACCGAACAGCAGCGCCGCGCCCGCAATGTTGAGCGGCTTCCAGTTGCCGAAGATCATGACCGCCAGCGCCAGGAAGCCGAAGCCCGCCACGTCGCCGTTGGCCGTGCAGTTGGTCGTGGTCAGCGCGTACACAAAGCCGCCCATGCCCGCCAGCGCGCCGGAGATCGTCACGCCCGCATAGCGCATCTTGAACACGTTGATGCCCAGCGAGTCCGCCGCCTGCGGATTTTCGCCGCACGAGCGCAGACGCAGGCCGAAGCGCGTCTTGTACAGTATGATCGACAGTATCACATAGACGATCAGGCAGAGATACGTCGCCAGATACACCTTGTTGAGGAACGTATCCACGAAGAAGCCCGCCTCGTCCGTGCGGCCGTAGCCCAGCATGGACTTTTTGAGCATGAACCAGCCCGCCGAATCGCCCGTCGCCATTTGCAGCGTGTTCTGATTGGCGATCATGCGCACGAAGAACAGCACCAGCGCCGGCGCCATCAGGTTGAGCGCCGTGCCGCCGATGGTCTGATCGGCGCGCAGATTGATCGCTGCAAAGGCCAGGAGGAGCGAGAACAGCGCGCCCATCGCCGCGGCGATCAGCATGGCCAGCCCCATCAGGCCCTGTAACGTCCAGAACGAACCGGCCGCCTTGGCCGCCTCAAACACGCCCCACTGCTGCGCCGTGCGCACGAACAGCACGCCGATAAACGCGCCGAATATCATAATGCCCTCGAGCGCCAGATTGATGATGCCGCTGCGCTCGGCGAACACGCCGGCCAGCGCCACGACCATCAGCGGCACCGCATAGATCAACGTCTGCCGAATCAGAAAGCTCATTGCTTATCCCCCTCTCCCTTCGAGACGGCCTGCGCCGCGTCAGAAACCCTGCGGCGCTTCAGGAAGAGCTTGCCCAGCCCCATGCGGATGACCAGCGAAAACGCCGCCAGATACACGATCACGGCGATGATCACGTCCGTAATATACTCATTGTAGGCGGTCAGGTTGGTCAGCTGAAGGCCCGCGATGTCCAGCATGGACATGAACATCGCCGAAAAGATCACCGCGATGGGATGGTTGACGGCGAGCAGCGCCACCGGGATGCCGTTGAAGCCCGCCGCGGGCAGCGACTGATAGGTCGCCCAGTAGAACTCCGTGTTGCCGGAAAGATAGTACAGAGAGCCGGCCGCGCCCGCCAGAGCGCCCGCAATGGCCATTGAAACGACGATGCTGCGCTTGTCGGCAATGCCCGCATAGCGCGCGGCAAAGCGATTCGAGCCGCACGCCTTCAGCTCATAGCCGAACGTCGTGCGCGTGAGGATGATATACACCACGATCGCCAGCACAATCGCAATGATGATGCCGCCGTTGACCTGCGAGCCGGGGAACAGCTTGTCCAGCCCCATCTTGGGGGTGCGCACGCCCGCGCCCGCCACATACGTCCACACGCCGTCCACCTTTTCAAGGCCGTAGGTCGTGCTGTAGACATAGCCGGACTTGGTGTTCTCGACGATGTTCTTGAGATTGCTCAGATCGAACAGCCAGGTGACGATGTTGGCCGCGATCCAGTTGGTCATGATGCAGGCCAGCACCTCGTTGATGTTGAGCAGCGCCTTGAGCAGGCCTGGAATCGCGCCCCACAGCGCGCCGGCCAGCATACCGCCCGCGAAGGCCAGTATCCAGATCAGCCAGCCGGGCAGCACCGACACGGGGATGCTCAGCGCGATGAACAGCGTCGCCGCCGTGCCCGCCAGATACTGACCGGGCGCGCCGATGTTGAACAGACCCGTCTTGAACGCCACGGCGACCGACAGGCCGGTCATGATGAGCGGCGTGGCGCGGAAGAGCATATTGCCCACGCTCGAGGGATTAAAGCCGAAGACCAGATTGCCCACCGCGTCGCGGCCCTTGCTGAACAGCCCCAGCATGACCAGCCGCACGCCCTCCCAGGCGCTCTTGAAGCCCAGCGAGGGCGTCGCGCAGCCCACGATCACGATGATGACGCTGCCGGCCAGAAGGCCGATGACGATCGACAGAAGGGAGGCCAGCACAGAGCGCACGCCCTCCTTCTGCCAGAAAGAGTTTTTCATGCTCACGCCTCCTTTTCCGCCTGTTTATGCTGCTTTTTCGCGCCGGCCATGTACAGGCCCAGTTCCTGCGCGTCGATCTCGCCGCCCCTGAACTCGCCCGCGATCTCTCCGTTGTGCATGACCAGTATGCGGTCGGAGAGATTCATGACTTCGTCCAGCTCGAGCGAGACCAGCAGCACTGCCTTGCCCGCGTCGCGCTGAGCGACCAGCTGATTGTGGATGTACTCGATCGCGCCCACGTCCAGTCCGCGCGTAGGCTGCACCGCCACGATGAGCGGCATATCGCGATCCAGTTCGCGCGCCACGATCGCCTTCTGCTGATTGCCGCCCGACATGCTGCGCACGATGGTGTCCGCGCCCTGTCCGGAGCGCACGTCGTACTGCTTAATCAGCTCCTCGGCGTACGCGCGCACCGCGCCGAAGCGGATGAAGCCGTGATTTTCAAAGCGCTTTTCCCGATAGCGCTGGAGCACCATGTTCTGCGCCAGCGTGTAATCGAGGATCAGTCCGTGCTTGTGGCGATCCTCGGGGATGTGGCTCATGCCCGAGGCGCTGCGGGCGCGCACGGCGGCATGGGTAATATCGTGTCCGCACAGCGCAATATGGCCGCCGCTCGGCTTCTCAAGGCCGGTGAGTCCATACACCAGCTCGGTCTGGCCGTTGCCGTCGATGCCCGCGATGCAGACGATCTCGCCCGCGCGCACGTTGAAGCTCACGTCGTGAACCGCGTCCTTCTTATACAGCTTTGAGGGAACGTGGAGATGCTCGACGCTCAGCACCACGTCGCCCGGATGCGCCTCGCCCTTGTCCACCACCAGCTGGACGGGCCGGCCGACCATCATGCGGCTCAACTCCTCCTTGGTGGTCTCCTTCGTGTTGACCGTGCCGATGCAGCGGCCCTTGCGCAGCACGGTCACGCGGTCGGCCACGGCCATGATCTCGTTGAGCTTGTGGGATATGAACAGTATGCTCTTGCCCTCGCGGGAGAGGCCGCGCATGATCTCAATCAGCTCCTCGATCTCCTGCGGCGTAAGCACGGCGGTCGGCTCGTCGAAGATCAGCACCTCGTTGTCGCGATAGAGCATCTTGAGGATCTCGACGCGCTGCTGCATACCCACGGTGATATCCTCGACCTTCGCGTCCAAATCGACGGCCAGGCCGTAGCGCTCGGAGAGCGCCTTCACCTTGGCGCGCGCCTGCTTCTTCTGGAGAAAGCCCATGCGCGTGTCCTCCGCGCCCAGTATAATGTTGTCCAGCACGGTAAAGACGTCGATCAGCTTGAAGTGCTGATGCACCATGCCGATATGCAGCGCGGTGGCGTCGTTGGGATCGTTGATTTTGACCTCGCGCCCGTCCTTTTTGATCGTGCCGCTTTCCGGCTGATACATTCCGAAGAGCACGCTCATCAGCGTCGATTTGCCCGCGCCGTTTTCACCCAGCAGCGCGTGGATCTCGCCGCGGCGCAGCTGGAGCGTCACGTCGTCGTTCGCCCTGATGCCCGGAAATTCCTTGGTGATGTGAAGCATCTCGATGACATAATCCGCGTCCATGCTTCCACCTCCCCTTTCTCTTTGTATGGCCGCTTCCTGTCGCTTTGAAACGAAAGGCCGCCGAACGCGGCCGCCCGTTCTCACATATTAACATTATATAAAATTGTGCGGCAAATTGCAATATCTGCGCGCGCTTTTCAAAAAAATCCCCGAAGTCTTTTTCACAGACCTCGGGGATTTTTTCAATCAGAAGGATCAGCCGATGTAATCCAGCGTCACGTTGCTCAGCTCGACGTTGGCGATGTCGCCCTTCTCAACGACGGTGTCATCCACGGTCAGCTCGCCGGACTTGATGGACTCGTACAGCTTGTTGTACTCGTCGACGGTGAACTTCTCGAGAGACCAGGTGTCGGTGGGCAGGCCGACCGCGTCGTCCGCAGCGCCCAGGCTGGTGGCGATGCCGCCGATCTCGGCGAAGGTATCGTCAAAGACCTTGGCGATGGCCCACTGGGTGGCGGCGCTCAGGCCCTTCATGGCGGAGGTCACGACGGTCTCGGACTCGGGGGACTGGTCGACGTCGACGCCCACAACATAGCCGTCGTTCGCGCTCGCGGCCGCCGCAACGGACTGGAACATGGAGCCGCCGCAGGCGAACACGATCTCGGTGCCGCTCTCATACCAGCCGGAGATCATGGTCTGCAGCTCGGTAGAGGCCTGGAAGCTGGAGCCGTATTCCCAGGAATACTTCAGCTCGACGTTGATATCCATTTCCTTGGCCGCGGCGTTCACACCCTGCGCGAAGCCATAGCCGAAACGGCAGCAGGCGGGGTTGGTGCCGGCGCCGCCGCCGGTGAAGCCCAGCTTGGTGAAGCCTTCCTTGACCACGGCATAGCCGGCCAGGAAGCCGCTCTGCTCCTCCTTGAAGGAGATGGGCGCGACGTTGTCCAGATCGATCGGATAGCCGTCGATGAAGATGAACTTCACATCGGCAAACTCAGCGGCGGCCTTGCGCAGCGCGGCTTCCTGCATGAAGCCGGCGCACACGACGACCTGAGCGCCGCCGTCTACGGCCGCCTTCATGGCGTCGTAGCGGTCGTCGTCGGTCGCCTGATCGCCGTTGGCGGGCTGATAGTACTTGTAGGACAGGTTGTTGGCGGAGGCGTAGGCCTTAACGCCGTTCCAGGTGCCCTGGTTGAAGGACTTGTCCTTCAGCTGGCCGACGTCGGTGACGAAAGCCACGACGTACTTGCCGTCGGCGGAGGTCATGTTGTCTTCGATGTCATCGGGATTGACAGCCTCGGCGCAGGCGCTCACGGCGCACAGAGCCATCAGCATGGCCAGAAGGATCGCAAGGAACTTTTTCATGAGATCTTCCCTCCTCGATAGATTGTTCCCTTCGGAACATCGTTTTAAGTATACCATGATCCTTTTCATTTTTCAAGCGTTCCATTTCATTTCGCGCAAATTTTGACCGGAAAACCTGCACGGCGGCTAATTGCCCCGCTTTTGTAACACTTTTTTAGTATCTTCGGCGTATAATCAGAGACAGAACAACCAAAGGAGATGCGGCACATGAGCTTCAGGGAAAAATCAAAGGGCTTTCTGTCCGAGTTCAAGACCTTCGCGCTGAAGGGCAACGTCATCGATATGGCCGTCGGCGTTATGATCGGCGGCGCATTCGGCAAGATCGTCACATCGATCGTCAACGATCTGTTCATGCCGCTGATCACGCTTCTGACCGGCCGCATCAACTTCTCCTCGCTCGGCATAAAGCTCGGCGAGGGCGAGGACGCCGCCGTGTTCGCCTACGGGAACTTTTTGCAGACGGTGGTCGACTTCCTGCTGATGGCCCTCTGCGTGTTCCTGTTCGTGAAACTGGTCAACAAGCTGCACAAAAAGCCGGCCGAGGCCCCCAAGGAGGAGCCGCGCCTGTGCCCCTACTGCCGCATGGAGATCGCAAAAGACGCCACGCGCTGCCCGCACTGCACCAGCGAGCTGAAGTAATCCGCCTTTCAAACGCGCCGTCGGGCTTTTCCGGCGGCGCGTTCGGATAAGAGCGCAAAAATGCGCATGAAAGTCGCTTTTTCGCGGAAAAATTGAAAAAATGCGCAACAAACGGACGCTTCACTGCGTCAGAATACTGTTTGGAACAGATTGTCAGGCCGCGCGCCTTTCACGCGCGCCGAGATTTCCTATTTATATGTGAGGTGACGGCGGTGCAAGAGACGCACGACGAACAGGAGCTGATCCATCTGGCCGGACGCGGCGATCAGCTCGCCTTTGAAACGCTGATGAGCGCGCAGGAAACCCGTATGTACGCCGTCGCGCTGCGTATGTGCGGCAACCGCGAGGACGCTCAGGACTGTATGCAGGAGGCTATGATCCGCATTTTCCGCTCGATCTCCGGCTTCAAGGGTCAATCCTCCTTTTCAACATGGGTTTACCGCATCACCATGAACAGCTGTCTGGACGAGCTGCGCCGCCGCAAAACGCGCGCCGCCACCTCGCTGGACGCCATGCTGGACAACGGCTATTCCCCCAGCGACGAAACCGATACGCCCGAACAGCATTCGCTGCAAAGCGAGCAGCGCCGCCTGCTCGAGCGGGCCATCGCCGAGCTGCCCGAGGATATGCGCTCGGCCATCGTGCTGCGCGATATTGAAGGATGCAGCTATGAAGAAATCGCCCAGACGCTGGACGCCAACGTGGGCACGATCAAATCCCGCATCAGCCGCGGCCGCGAAAGACTGCGCGCCGTTTTGTCCCGTCAGCCGGAACTTTTCGGCCGGCGCTCGGTCTAAGGGAATAGCAGGAGGAAATGAGATATGACTATGAATTGCGAACGGTTCAGATCGATGCTCGACCGCTACATCGACTCCGAACTGTCTGAAGAAGAAAGAAGCGCCATGGAGGAGCATACGCTCTCCTGCGACGACTGCGCCGATCTGCTCAATCAGGCGCTGACGACGGCCACGATGTGCGCCGAGCTGAACGAAGGGCTGACAGTGCCCCTCGAGTGTCAGGCCGGCTGGCGGCGCGCCGTCCGCGAAGAAGCCGCGCAGGCTAAAAAAACGCCCAAATGGCTGGTCTGGCGGCGCGCGCTGAGCGTCGCGGCGGCGGCCGCCGCGCTGTTCTTTGCGATCGGCGGGGCGCTGAATCCGGACTCTCTGACGCTGAAGGCCTCCCTGATGAACAGCGCCGATCAGTATAACGAAACCGCCGGCTACGAGGGCGACTATCTGTCCGAGGGCGCCGGCATGGCCCGCACGGCGAGCGGCAAGGCCGCGTTCCTGCTGGAGAGCGACGGCGCGCTGGACACAGGCAAGGCGGTCGGCACGAGCGGCGAGAGCGCGCAGAGCGGCGACGTTGTGGTGCTGCGCTCGGCGCTGCGCCATGTGGTCAGCAAGTCCTTTGACAGCGATCTGATGTGGCTGGAGGATCTGCTGCGCGAATACAACGCCTATTTCGAGGAGCGCACCGTCACCGGTCAGGCCGAGGACTATAACCGTGTGCTGAGCGCGAACATCCGCGTGCCCAGCGCCTCGCTGGACGATTTCCTGACCGCGCTGGACGACATGGGCACGGTCACGCTGCGCGAAGAGCGCGCCGAGGACATCACCGCCGATTACACCGACGTATCCACGCGCCTGAGCGTTCTGCGCAGCCAGCTCGATCAGCTTAACGCCATGAACGAGACGGCCGAGAGCGTGAGCGACCTCATCGCCATCCACGAGCGCGCCACCGAGCTGATGGCCGAAATCGAAAGCTATGAGAGCACGCTGCGTGGCTGGTCGAGCCAGCAGAGCTATTCGACGGTTTCGCTGACGGTCGAGGAGGACGTCACCGGCGGCGAGGACGCGCCGAGCTCCTCGCTGGGCGAACGCATGAAGGACGCCTTCAACGCCTCGGTCGAGTGGCTTAAGACGTTCGGACAGAACGCCGCGATCTTCCTGGCCGCTCTCGCGCCGCGCCTGGCGGTGTGGGGCCCGGTCGCGGTGATCGTGATTGTAATCATCTGCCTGATCTTCCGCCGGAAGAAGAAATAACGGCCATTAGAAATCCCGAAGGATATGTCGAATGTCCTTCGGGATTTTTTGTATTCCGCGCTGAAAATCGGACGAAAAGCCGTCCGAAGTTGCGCCTTGTGCTTTCCCCGCCGCCATGCTATAATGATGCTGAAAGCGGGCGGCTGACTGACGGCAGCCTGCTCCGCGAAATATGGCTGCAAACCCCACCATCATGACGGGAGGATTTTAATCAATGATGAACAACGGCACGAACACCCTGTGGTACAGACAGGGCGCGGCCAGCTGGAACGAAGCGCTGCCCCTGGGCAACGGTCGGCTGGGCGCAATGGTTTTCGGCAGCGCTGAAAACGAAAAGCTCTGCCTGAACGAGGACACGCTCTGGAGCGGCTATCCCACCTTCCACGCCAACCCCGACGCGCCCGAGGCCTATAAGCGCGCCCGCGATCTGGCCCTGCAGGGCAAATACGCCGAGGCGCAGGCCGAGCTTGAGGATCACTGCACCGGACTGTGGAGCCAGGTCTATCTGGCGCTGGGCGATATTTCGCTCGCCATGCACCACGCCGCGCCCATCGAGCGCCATCGCCGCGCGCTGGATATATCCACCGGCGTTCACACCGTGGAATACGAGTGCGGCGGCGTGCGCTTTGTGCGCGAGACGTTTATCAGCGCGGTTGATCAGGTGCTGGTGATGCGCCTGACCGCCGACCGCGCCGCGGCCCTCAGCTTCGACGTGACGCTCAGCCCCGCGCTGGACGCGTCCGTCTCCATGGGCGACGACGATCTCAGCTTCTCCGGCAACGCGCCGGTCTATCAGTGGCATTACGGCACGCCGCAGGACCCGCGCGGCATCATGGTCTACGGCGATACCGACGAGACGCGCGGCATGGGCTACTACGCCGGCCTGCTCGTGCGCAGCGAGGGCGGCACGACCATGCGCCGCAGCGGCGCAGTCGCCGTCCGGAACGCCGACGCCTGCACGCTCTACTTTAACGCCCGCACCAGCTTCAACGGCTGGAACAAGCACCCCGTGCTCGAGGGCAGGGCCTACATCGCCCCCTGCCAGCGCGAGCTGGACGAAGCGGCCGCCAAGGGCTACGACGCGCTCAAGAAGGCGCATGTCGCCGATCACAAGGCGCTCTACGACCGCGTCGAGCTGGATCTGGGCGGCGGTAACGAGAAATACCTGCCCACCGACGAGCGGCTCTACCGCCACGAAAACGGCGAGGCCGATCCGGCGCTCTATGCGCTCTACTTCAACTTCGGCCGCTATCTGACCATCGCCGCCTCGCGCGAAGGCACAGAACCGACCACATTGCAGGGCATCTGGAACGACAGCGTTACGCCGCCGTGGAACTGCAACTATACCATCAACATCAACACCGAGATGAACTACTGGCCGACGCTGATGATCAATCTGCCCGAATGCCACGAGCCGCTGCTCCGCCTTGTGCGCGAGCTGGCCGAGAGCGGCGAGCGCACCGCCCGCGAGTATTACGGCGCGCCCGGCTTCGTCTCCCACCACAACACCGATCTGTGGCGCATGACCACGCCCGTGGGCGCGCACCGCCGCGGCACCGCCGTGTTCGCCAGCTGGCCGATGTCCTCCGGCTGGTTCGTCCGCCACATCTGGGAGCACTACGAGTATATGCAGGACAGGACGTATCTCAAAGACGTCGCCTATCCGATCATCAAAAAGGCCGCCGAGTTCTATCGCGCGCTGCTGGTAAAGGACGAAAACGGCGATCTGATCGTCGCGCCGTCCACGTCGCCCGAGAACTGCTTCCGCCTGAACGGCAAGGCCGTCGCCGTGGCCAAGACCACCGCCATGACGCAGGCCATCGTGCTGGACGTGTTCGATATCTGCAAAAAGGCCTCGGACGTGCTGGGCGAGGACGCGGATTTCGCCGCCGAGATCGCCGCGCTCATCCCGCAGCTGCGCCCCTTCGGCGTCGGCAAAGAGGGCGAGCTGCTCGAGTGGAACGAAAACTTTGAGGAAAACGAGCTGCATCACCGCCATATCTCGCATCTCTACGGCCTGCATCCCGGCCGCTCCATCACGCCGGACGACACGCCCGATTTGGCCGAGGCCTGCAAGACCTCGCTCATTCGCCGCGGCGACGAGAGCACCGGCTGGGCGATGGGCTGGCGCATCTGCCAGTGGGCGCGCCTGCGCGACGGCGACCATGCGCTCAAGCTGCTGGACACCCAGCTGCGCACCGTCGAGGGCCGCAACCCCCAGAGGGAGAGCGGCAACGGCGCGATGAACTATTCCAACGGCGGCGGCACCTATCTCAACCTCTTCGACGCGCATCCGCCCTTCCAGATCGACGGCAACTACGGCGCGTGCGCCGGCATCGCCGAGATGCTGCTGCAGACCGATCCCGACGGCACGCTGCGCATCCTCCCCGCCCGTCCCTCGAGCTGGAAGAAGGGCTCCGTCAAGGGCCTGCGCGCCCGCGGCGGCCAGATCGTCGACATCGAATGGAACGGCGATTACGTCAAGGTGACGAAGCGCTGATCCTTCAGCCGAAAAGAGCATAAAAGCACCCGCCGGAGCACGATAAGCTGCGGCGGGCGCTTTCTGTATAAACGGAGCTGTCAGAACGTCTCGACCTTGATGAGATTGGTGTTGCCGGAAACGCCGCGCGTCATGCCGCCGGTGACGATCATCGTCTCGCCCGGCTTGGGCGCAAGGCTGCGGCGCGCCATCTGCTTGGCGGTGTAGAACAGCACGTCGATCGAGTCGAATCGATCGCACATCATGGGCTGCACGCCCCAGGAGAGCGCCAGCTGCCGCCAGGTCTTTTCATCGGTGGTGATGCCGAACACCGGCACGGAGGGGCGGAAGCGCGAGACCATGCGCACCGTCAGGCCGGAGAGCGAGCACACGGCGATGGCGCGGGCGCTTAAGTCGATCGCCATGCCGCACGCGGCGTGCGAAATCGCGTCCACAGTACTCTGGATGCGGAAATCGGTCGTGCGGAAGCGCGCGGCGTAGTCGATGTCGCTCTCGGCCTGCTCGGCGATGCGGGACATGGTCTTGAGCGTCTGCACGGGGTATTTGCCGGCGGCCGTCTCGCCGGAGAGCATAATGGCGCTCGAACCGTCGTACACCGCGTTGGCCACGTCGCTCGCTTCGGCGCGGGTGGGACGCGGGTTGTGGATCATCGATTCAAGCATCTCGGTGGCGGTGATGACGCGCTTGCCCAGCAGGCGGCACTTCGTGATCAGCTTTTTCTGGATCGACGGCAGGCGCTCGAGGGGCACCTCGACGCCCATATCGCCGCGGGCGACCATGATGCCGGAACACTCGCGGCAGATCTCGTCGATATTGTCGATGCCGGCCTGATTTTCGATCTTGGCGATCAGCTCGATATTGCTGCTGTGCATTTCGTCCAGCAGCGCCCGAACGGCCAGCAGATCCTCGCGGCGCGATACGAACGAGCAGGCAATAAAGTCCACGTCGTTCTCCACGCCGAAGCGGATGTCCGCGCGATCCTGCTCGCTCAGATAGGGCTGAGAGATCACTTTGCCGGGGAAGTTCATGCTCTTGCGGTTGGACAGCTCGCCGCCCTCCTCGACTTCGCACACAGCGTCGGTCTCGGTGAGCGATTTGACCTTAAACGAGAGCAGGCCGTTGTTGACCAGAATCGTATCGCCCACGGCCAGCGACTGCGTGAGATTGTCCAGCGCGACGCTCACACCGTGCTCGTCGCCGGCAATGTCGCGCGTGGTGAATGTAAACTCGTCGCCGCTCTTGAGCGTCACGCGGCCGTTTTCAAACGTTTTGATGCGGTATTCCGGGCCGCGGGTATCCAGCATGATGGCCACGGGCAGGCCGAGCTTCTCGCGCACGCGGCGGATGCGGCGGATGCGCTCGAGATGCTCCTCGTGCGTGCCGTGGGAAAAGTTCAGTCTCGCAACGTTCATGCCCGCGCGGCAGAGCGCCTCGAGCGTGGCCTCGTCCTCGCTGGCCGGGCCGATTGTGCAGATGATTTTCGTATTGCGCATGAGAATCCCTCCGGGAAAAAGAGTCAATCAGGAGAGAGTATTTGACGTCGGAGGCAGAAAAAGCGGCTCCACAGCTGATGTGTGAAGCCGCATGGAAAACCGAACGATGAAACGCGTCCGGCGAAACGTCGCCCCCACGCGTCATCCGGCCAACCTCAATAAATAGAAGCGCATGCCGCGCCCCTATGACAGACTCCACCACTTATCTCCGGTTGCATAGATCATTATACCACGCTCTGCGCCGGCCTTACAACGCGCGCGAGGTTAATTCTGCCCCGCGTCACGGACAGCGCGTTAAAAAGCGGCAAAGATTGGCAATTCGGCTTGCAATCGCCCTGTCTCTTGATTATAATATGGACACGGCGCTTGAAGGGGCGCTCTTGCAGCTGAATAATCCGGCCTTCTCAACAATAAAGGGGAGTAGCCAGCGCGTTCATTCGCGCGTTCCCGGCGTCAATACGGCTTTATCGCCCGCTCGGAACTTAATTGGCGAGACTTTTATCGAAACGCAGTCATGCTTTCGATAGGAGTCTCGCTTTTATATATAGACAGACCACCAACATCTCTGAAGGAGGCGCTTCCATGCTGGAACTGTTCTCGAACATCCTCAACATCACCTGGCAGCAGGCGGTCATGTGGGTCATCGGCGGCGTGCTGATCTATCTGGCCATCGCCAAGGACATGGAGCCGACGCTGCTGCTGCCGATGGGCTTCGGCGCGATTCTGGTCAACCTGCCGCTGTCCGGCGCGGTCACGCAGGGCGCGGAGGCCGGCATCATCGACGTGCTCTTCGGCGCGGGCATCGCCAACGAGCTGTTCCCGCTGCTTCTGTTCGTCGGCATCGGCGCGATGATCGACTTTGAGCCG
>CAKTXR010000069.1 GCA_934631025.1 uncultured Clostridia bacterium | reverse complement strand
CCATGTATATATCCCTTTTGTCAAGCACCTTTTCGCCCGTCATGATTGTCCTCCTTCCATCGGCAGCACCTCGATGCGCGCCGTCTCCACGCCCAGGAGCGACTGCGCCGCCCGCTGGAGCGAGAGCATCACGCGCAGATCGTCCGCGCCCTCGGCCACGATCACAGCGCCCTGCGCCGTGCCGTCCTCGTCGCAGCGCAGCACCACGCTCACGCGTCCCGCCCCTTCGACGCGGGAAAGCGTCTCGGCCATGCGCCTTTCAAGCGGCGCTTCACTCGAGGAAAAGCGGCCGCTCAGCAGCACGCACGCCGCGAGCGCCAAGAGCGCCAGGAGCAGTTCCAGATGCCTTACGCCCTTGAGCTTTTCCAGCATATCGAAGCCTCCCCCAGCCGCGAGCGCTATTTTTTTCATCAAACCGCGCCGCAAAAAGAAAATGCGGCGGACTCAGGCGGTTTTTCCTCACTTCACAAAAGCGCCGCCATGTTTGCCAGACGCAGGCACAATTCCAGCATCGCGCCCGCGGTCAGCAGCCCACCGATAAAGCGCACGCCGCGCTTCTGCGGCCCCTCGCCCACGATGAGATCGGCCAGCGCCAGCAGCGCGCCCAGCGCCGCCAGATGCGCGATCGCCTCCGCCATATCTCCTCACACCCCCCTGAGCGCCATGCCGGCCAGTATCAGAAACAGCGCGGCGGCCGACACCTGCGCAAGCAGAAGGATCATCAGCGCGTCGGCAAAGCCCTTCAGACAGCGCGTCAGCGGCCCCGCCGCCACCGGCTCGGACAGCGCCGCCGCCAGCCGGCAGACCAGCATATCGCAGATGAGCGCCAGCGCCGGCTCGAGACACAGCGCCAGCATCACCGCCGTGCCGGTCACGCCCACCGCCGAGCGGATCACCGCCGTGCCCGAAGCGATCGTGCCCAGTGTGTCGGACACGTCCTTGCCGATCACCGGCAGCAGCTTGTCCACGGCGTATTCCGCCGCGCGGAAGGCCAGCGCGTCCCGTCCGCTCTCCAACAGCGAATCGGCCTTCATCAGCCCCAGAAACAGCGTGCTCGCGCAGCCCAGCAGCCAGCAGGCCGCGCGCTTGCACAGCTTGAACAGCCCGTCGGTCGTCAGTTGCTCGCTCAGATTGCCGATGACGGCCAGCGCCGCCATGCATGCGCTCAGCGCAAAGGCGGTCTGCATGAGCGCGCCGCCGAGCAGCGACGTGGCCAGCGCCCCCGCCGGCCGCATCAGCGCCGCCGAGGACGTTTTGCCCGCCGAGGCCAGCACGAACGCCGCCAGCGGATGGAAGCGCTCGATCAGCCGGATCAGCCGTCCGGTCACCAGCCGCGCCGACTCCATGCGCCGCGAAAACAGCGTTGCCAGCGCGCCCGCCTCGGCCAGATAGCACACCATGTCCGCCGAGGAAGCCAGCGTGCCGCCGGCCAGTTGACGGCTCAGCGCCCACAGGATTGCCGGCGCGGTCAGCGACAAGAGCGAGGGCAGCGCGGCGTTCAGGGCCGCTTTCACGCGCGCCTTCAGGTTTTCCATGAGCGTATCGTTCCCGCTCAGCGTTTCGCCCGAGACCAGCGACTGTATCAGCGAGCGCACGTCGAGCGCGCTCTCGCTCTCGTCGGCGCTCTTTTGCAGCCCGTCAAGCGGCAGCGCAGCCACGCCCTCCTCCAGCGACTCCGCCGACGACGCGCCCGCCGTCAGCACAAGGAGCGCCAGCAGCAGTGCCGCAAGAGCGTGCTTCCAGCCGTTTCCCGCTTTACGCGCGTTTTTTACTCCTGCAAGCCCTTTCAAACGCCCAAATCCTCCTGCGCTCATACGCGCCGCACCAATGAAAAAAACTCAATAACGCGCAGTTTTCAAACGGCACGGCGCTCGAATCCTTTGCCCTCGCCCATGTCATTTTCATCCTTACAGGCTTAGTCAAGCGCGCCGCCTTTCGGTCTGAGCGCTCTCGATTCGTTTCAATGATCGGCTTTGAAGTCATCTGGAGTTCTCTTTAGAACGCCGTGCAGTCACAGAATAAAACCGACGGCAAACGCTTATAATGCTGTTTCGCCGCGCATTTCACTTACGGCATCATGGCGCTCAGGCGCGTCACCAGATCGGTAAGCAGCGGCAGCGCCAGCGCCAGCATGGTCACGCGTCCGGCCAGCTCGACCCGTCCGGCCAGCGCGCCCTCGCCCGCGTCCCGGCACAGCTGCGCGCCGAATTCGGCCACGATCGCCACGCCCACGGCGCGGATCATCACGCCGCCCGTATCCGCGCCGCTCTGCGTCCCCAGCGTCCGCAGCATCGCCGCGCCCTCCCGCAGCGGCTGAAGGCAGAACGCCATCACGCACAGCCCCGCGGCGATCACCACGCCCAGCCGCATTTCCGGACGCGGAATCAGCGAGCAGACCAGCGCCGCCGCCGCGCAGATCAGCGCCGCGCGCACCGCATCCATGGTCTTCACCTCCCACTGCTAAGCGAGCCGCTCGACGTCCGCTCAGTAAATCAGAAAAATCGAGCGCATACTGCTGAAAAAGCTGCCGATCAGATCGGCCACCATCAGGAGCACGATCACTACGCCGGAGAGCGTCATCAGCGTCGCGATTTCCTCGCGCCCCGCCTTGTTCAGCACCTGCGCCAGCAGCGAAACGATCAGCCCGATCGCCGCGATGCGAAACACCAGATCCACCGACACGCCGCCGACCTCCCCCGCAAAAAGTCCGTCCTGAAAGAAGCCCCTGAGCGCGCCGCTCACCGCAGCGCAGACGATTATGCGCGGCTCGAAGCGCCGTCTCCCGAAAGGCTGACTCGCCCGCCGCCGAACGTCAAGGCGCGTTTCAGAGCATAAAGCACGAAAAGGCGCACTGTTTTCGCCCCGTCCAGCCCCGCTGCTGTGCTCCTCGGCAAAAGCCCGAAATCTTTCGGCGCTTCCGACACTGTTTGAAGCATTGAACACGCCACACGCCTTCCCTAAATCAGTGCGGCGCTCAGCATCAGCCCGCCCAGCGCCCCCAGCGACACATACAACCGGTTCTTCTCCGCGGCCTGACGGGCGGCCTGCTCCTCGAGGGCGCGCAGCTCGCCGCGCGTTTCGTGCAGAAGCAGCCGCTGTCTGTGCGCGTCGTAGCGGCCCAGCTCGCCCGCCAGATGATGAATGGCCGTCATGTCGTCCCGCGTGAGCGCATCCAGCGGCCCCATGCGCGCCGACAGCTCCGCCGCCGCGCGACGCAGGCTCTCCTCCGGCGGCAGCTCGTCCAGCCCCTTCGCCGCGCGCTCGAACAGCGGATGCCCCGCGCGTTTCAAGGCCTCGGCCAGCGGCAGACGCTGCTCGAGCATATTGATTTCCAGCCGGTCGACCGCCTGTCCCAGCTCGGCCAGCGCGCGCCTGCGCCGCACCTGCGACCGCGCCGCCGAATAACCCACGCCGCCGCAGGCCGCCGTCATAATCAGCGCCGCCAAAATCCTCGCGCCCGTCATAGATTGTTCCTCCGCATCGATTATATCTCCTTCGCTTCAAAAAGCGGCTGTCCGCCGCCGTCATAGATCGCCTGAACGCGCCCCACGCCGCCTGCGAGCAGAATGATCCGCTCGAACAGGCGCTCCTCCAGCAGCGCTTTGAGGACGCGCCGCCCGAACGCTGCTTCAAGACTGTCTGCGTGCGCCGATGCGATCACCGCCGCGCCGCAGCGAATCACCTCCCGCACGGCCAGCGCGTCGCCCTCGCGCCCCAGCTCGTCGGTCACGATCACGTCCGGCCGCATCGTGCGCACCAGCATGGACAGCGCTTCCGCTTTGCCGCAGCCCTCCAGCACGTCGGTGCGCGCGCCCAGATCGAGCGTGCCCGATCCGCCCAGCTCGCGCCGTTCGTCGGCCACGGCCACGTTTACGCCCGCGCCCCAGCGCGTCCCGTTCGAAAACTGACGCGCCATATCGCGCAGAAGCGTCGTCTTTCCCAGCCCGGGCGGCGAGAGCGTCAATGCGCTCACCGGCCGCCCCCGTGCGTACAGATAGGGCATACAGCCGTCCGCGCAGCCCGTCACGGCGCGCGCCAGCCGGATGCAGATCGACGTAATGCCGCGCACGCGCCCGTCCGCCCAGCGCCCGCACACGCCCGCCCGACAGCCGCCCTCAAGCGCCAGATAGCCGCCCTCCAGCTCCTCCTCGCGGGCATAGAGCGAATGGCGCGTCAGCGCGTCGGCCGCCGCTTCGATCTCCACAGCCGTTCGGGGCGCGCCCAGCAGCCGCTCGCCCCGCTCGTCCGTCACGGCAGGCGGCCGGCCGGCGCGCAGCCTGATCTCGCGGATCGCGCCCAGATCGTCCGGCGCGTCCATGCCGAGCAGCGCCAGCACGCGCCGCGCCGTCTCGTCCATACGCACACCCTCCCGCGCATTCCGCGCATTGCTATACTATGAGCGCCCCCCGCCCCTCATGCCGTCGCTTCATATCAGAGACATATTTTATTGCGTGAAATGCCCTTGCGGGATGCGTCCGTCTATGTTATAATAGGGGTATTGTGAGGTCAGACGGGCCTTCATCGTCCCTTTGAGCTAAAATTG
This sequence comes from uncultured Clostridia bacterium, assembly GCA_934631025.1. Lineage (GTDB taxonomy): Bacteria > Bacillota > Clostridia > Christensenellales > Aristaeellaceae > Firm-10. Next base: position 8,648 of record CAKTXR010000069.1, on the reverse strand, counting down.
CCGGTTTTTCGGCGTTTGAAAGGATGTACTTGTATGGATAATTTCCGCGAAGAGGTCGCTTCCAAGCATAACAAAACGTTCAACAACATCGCCTACTTCATGTGCTGGGTGTTCATCGTGCTGTTCGGCATCGTCGGCATGACCGGCCTGTCCAGCCTGATGGCATTCCAGTTCAGCGTGTCCGCGGTGGCGACGTTCGTCATTTTCGGCGGTTTGGCCATCCTGCTCTTCTTCAAGAAGGACGATCTGCGCGTCGAGTATGACTACACCTTCACCAACGGCGAACTGGACGTGGGCAAGGTATTCGGCAACGCCCGCCGCCGCCTGATGACCTCCCTTAACATGAAGAACGTCGAGACGGCCGGCATGGTGACACATCAGAGCTTCCAGCGCTTCATGAACGATTCCTCGGTCAAGAAGCACAACTGGTTCGTCAACCGCGACGCGAATCTGTGCTATTTCTACTTCGTCAAGGAAAACGCCAAGAAGGAAAACGTCAAGCACGCCATCATCCTCGAGCTGTCCGACGAAATGCTCGCCATGGCCAGGCCGTATCTCAAGTTCGGCGTATGGCAGGGCTGATTTTCCGTTCACAGCGTCCGCTTTCTTTGCCGTCCCCGCCGCTTCAGCGGGGCGGCTGTTTATAAACCGACCGACTAAGGAGTCTTTAGTTTGCTAGCCTACCTCGACAACAGCGCGACCACCCGCCCCACCGACGGCGTGATCGACGCCATGAGCCGGTGTATGCGCGAGGGCTATTTCAACCCCTCCTCGCTCTATGCGCCGGCCATCGATTCTGAAAAAGCCATGCGCGCCTGCCGGGAGGAACTGGCAAGCGCCCTTTGCGTTTCACCCAGGGGCATTCTCTTCACCTCCGGCGGCACCGAGGCCAACAACCTCGCCATCATAGGCACGGTTTCGGCCATGCGGGGGCCGCAGCACCTGATCGTCTCCGCCGTCGAGCATCCCTCCGTACTGGAGGCCTTCCATTATCTGGAGGGGCTGGGGCACAGGGTCACTGTGATCGGCGTGGACGGGCGCGGCCAGCTCGACTGGCCGCAGCTTGAGGACGCGCTTGACGACGCGCCGGCGCTGGTCAGCTGTATGCAGGTCAACAACGAGACGGGCGCGGTGACCGACGTCTCCCGACTGAGCGCGCTGGTGCGTGAAAAGGCGCCGAACGCGCTGATTCACGTCGACGGCGTGCAGGGCTTTCTGCGCGTGCCCTTCGACGCGCGGCTGGTTGATCTCTACACCATGAGCTCGCACAAGATTCACGGTCCCAAGGGCGTGGGCGCGCTGTATGTGCGGCCCGGCGTGCGGCTCGTTCCCCGTCAGCTGGGCGGCGGGCAGGAGGGCGCGCTGCGCTCCGGCACGGAAAACACCCCCGGCATCGCGGGCTTTATGGAAGCGGCGCGCGAAATGAAGGCCATGCCCGATCGCTTCCAGCATATGATGGAGAAAAAGAAGCTGCTGTGGACGCTCTTTCAGCAGGCCGTCCCCGCGGTGCAGCTCAACGGCCCGTCGATCGAGGAGGGCGCGCCGCACATCATCAACATCAGCTTTCCCGGCGTGCGCGGCGAGGTCATGCTGCACGCGCTCGAGGGCGCGCGCGTCTATTGCTCGACCGGCTCGGCCTGTTCGTCCAAAAAACGGCATTTGAGCCCTGTGCTGCTGGCGATGGGGCTTAATCCCGACCGCGTGGAGGCGGCGCTGCGCTTCAGCCTGTCCCCGCTCACGCAGGACGAGGAAATCCGCTATGCCGCTGAGCAGCTCGGCGCGATCTACGCAACGCTCAGCCGATTCAAAAGGAGATAAACGCATCATGAAACAGGTTCTGCTGGTTCGCTTCGGCGAGGTTCATCTGAAGGGTCAGAACAGGCCGTATTTCCTGCGCAAGCTGACCGACAACGTCAAAAAGGCGGTCGCGCCGCTGAACGCCCGCGTCTGGCTGAGCGACGGCCGCATCTATGTGAGCGATTTTGAGGATATTCAGCAGGCCATCGACCGCGTGACGCGCGTGTTCGGCCTTTATTCGGTCAGCCCCGCGTGGGAGCTGGACAAGGATTACGATCTCATCGCCCGCAAGTGCGAGGAAATGACCAAGGGCTTAAAGGGCACATTCAAGGTCATGGCACGCCGCTCCGACAAGCATTTCCCGATGAACTCGCAGCAGCTCAACGCGGAGCTGGGCGGCGTGATACTGGACGCGAATCCCGACCTGCACGTGGACGTTCACAAGCCCGACTATTACGTCAGCGTCGAGATCCGCGATCACGCCTACGTCTATATCGACGAGATCATGGCCGTGGGCGGTATGCCCATGGGCACCGGCGGCAAGGCCATGCTGCTGCTCTCGGGCGGCATCGACAGTCCGGTGGCCGGCTTCCAGCTGATGCGCCGCGGCGTGAACATCAACGCGGTTCACTTCTTCAGCTTCCCCTACACCAGCGAGCGTGCCAAGGAAAAGGTGCTCGAGCTGGCGAAGATCCTCGGCTCCTACGGCGGCGGCATGAAGGTGTACATCGTGCCGTTCACCGAAATCCAGATGCAGATTCATGAGAAGTGCCCCGACGCGATGGGCACGCTGCTCATGCGCCGCTACATGATGCGCATCGCCGATGAAATCGCCCGCCGCGACGGCGCGCAGGCGCTGATCACCGGCGAAAGCCTCGGCCAGGTGGCCAGCCAGACCATGGAAGCGCTGGGCTGCACCGACGCTGTGGTCAATATGCCGGTGTTCCGGCCGCTGATCGGCCTTGACAAACTGGAGATCACGCAGATCGCCACCAAAATCGGCACCTATGAGACCTCCATACTGCCCTATGAGGACTGCTGCACGGTCTTTACGCCGCGCCACCCGATGACCAAGCCGAAAATCGAAGCGCTGATCGAAGCCGAGCAGGCGCTGGACACCGAAGCTCTGGTCAGAGAGGCCGTCGAAAATACCGAGGGCGTGCTCGTCTAAATCCGATATGACTTTCGGGGAATGCCGTTCCCCGCAGCATTGTTTCATTTTCCCGTCTCAAAGGGAGCGCGGGAGTCAACAGCGCCTTCGTGCCGCGCCGTCCCAACGCCAGAGGACGGCCATGCGACGCGATCGCGCCCAATATTTAAGGAGTGTGATTGTTTCATGGAATCTGGCGGTAGTATAGGCACAATCCTGGTTATGATTTTTCTCATCTGTATGTCGGCGTTCTTCTCGGCGACGGAGACGGCGTTCACGTCGTTCAACCACGCGCGCGTCAAGGCGCTCGCCCGCGGCGGCAACAAGCGCGCCAGGCTGGCGCTTGAGCTGGCCGACAAATACGACAAGCTGCTCTCGAGCATACTGATCGGCAACAACATTGTCAACATCACGGCCTCCTCGCTGGCCACTGTGGTGTTCGTCGCCTGGCTGGGCGGCGCGGGCGTGACGGTTTCCACCGTCGTGATGACCGTGCTGGTGCTGATCTTCGGCGAAATCTCGCCCAAGACGCTGGCCAAGGATCACGCCGATCAACTGGTGCTCGCCTTCGGCCCGTTCATCAACGCCATTTCGAAGCTGCTCACGCCGCTCACATGGCTCTTTTCCCAGTGGCGCAAGCTGCTCACGCTCGTATTCCCCGCTCCGAAGGACGAGGGCATGGCCGAGGAGGAGCTGCTGACGCTGGTGGCCGAGGCCGAGCAGGAGGGCGAAATCGACGAGCACGAGAGCGACCTCATCCGCTCCGCCATCGAGTTCAACGATCAGACCGCCGAGGATATACTGACCCACCGCGTGGACATCGTCGCGCTGGACGTTGAAATGACCATGGACGAAGCCGAGCAGGTTTTCCGCGAGAACACGTTCTCCCGCCTGCCGGTCTATGAGGACAGCATCGACAGCATCGTGGGCGTGATCCATGAGAAGGATTTCTTCAATAACCGGACTGCCACCTCTCTGCGCGAGATCATGAAACCGCCGCTGTTCGTCACCCCCACCTCCCGAATCTCCGATCTGCTGCACACGCTGCAAAAGGCCAAATCGCACATGGCCATCGTCTCCGACGAGTACGGCGGCACGATGGGCATCGTCACGATGGAGGACATCATCGAGGAGCTGGTGGGCGAAATCTACGACGAACACGATCAGGTGGTCGAGTCGTTCAAAAAGCTGCCCGATGGCGGCTATCTGATCGACTGCACGGCCAGCCTGCGGGATATGCAGGAGCTGTTCGCCATTCAGGGCGACTTTGACGCGACGACGGTCGGCGGCTGGGTGCTCGACCAGATGGGCCGAATCCCCGCCGTGGGCGATTCGTTCGTCTACGACAATCGCCTGTCCGTACGCGTCACGCGCGTGGAATCCACCCGCGTGCTGGAAATCTCCGTCCATCAGCTGGACGGCGCGGCTGAACAGACCGCCTGACCTTTCATATAACGCAATGCCCCGCCCGGCTTTCATCAGGCCGGACGGGGTTGTTTTTTCTTTTTAGCAGCTCCAACTGGCGCCTCTACTTCTGCGGAGCGATATTCCGCCGCGCGCCGTCTGCCATGTCAGCGGCCGTCTCAATAAGACGGGGGTGCAGTTGGGGGCAGGCGATTTCGGCTACCGGCATTTCTTCTATATGATATAAGGAAGCGGCGTTCGTCTGTATGCAAACGCCGCTGCTTCTGTGAACTGCCCTTTTCAGCTATGGTCAAGGATGCTGCCCGCTCTTCAATGTACAGTGCGAACTACTCGCCCACTCCATCCTTCGCGCTGATAAGCATAAACCTCGAGCCAGCGCTCCCATGCCGCGCCGTCACTCGGGTATACGGAAAGACCCAGCCGAGTCCAATTTATGCTCGGCTGGGTCGGGCTGTATATAACCAACGTTTCTTGCTTTACGCGGCAGCAAGTGGAACCGGCACTGCCGGCGGGTTGCACGCGCGATGCGGTGTAGAAACGGGCACTGCTCGTTGGGTTGTATAGCGACGTTATCTGTCTGCGCAATCAGGTGGACTTGCGCCATACAAAACGCAGGAACGACTTACTCTCTCCATCCTTCGCGCCAATAACCGCGAACCTCGAGCCAGCGCTTCCACGCCGTGCCGTCACTCGAGTATATGGAAAGCCCCGTCCGGCTCTGATTTATGGCCGGACGGGTCGGGCTGTATATCGATGTTATCAACACGCACAAGCGTCCAGACTCGAGCCGCCCTCAAGCGGCGCGGAGTCGGGTTGCGTGCGCGAAGCGGTGTGGAAGCCGCACTGCGGCCTTATTCTTCGTCCTCGTCCTCGCGCTTGGTGTTCTCGATGATCTTCTTCGCATCGGCCTCGGGCACCTGCTCATAGCGCTCGAAACGCATGGTGAAGGAGCCGCGCGCCTGCGTCATGGAACGCAGATCGGTCGCGTACTTGAACATTTCGCCCTGCGGCACCTCGGCGGTGACGCACTGCTGGCCGTCCACCTGATCCATGCCCATGATGCGGCCGCGGCGCTTGTTCATATCGCCGATGATGTCGCCCATGTACTCGTCGGGCACCATGACCTCGACGTGATAGATCGGCTCGAGCAGCACGGGGTTAGCGCCGGTCAGCTGCTTGAACGCGATGCGGGCCGCCGTCTTGAAAGCCATTTCAGAGGAGTCGACCGGATGATAGGAGCCGTCGTACAGCTGCGCGGTCAGGCCGACAACCGGGAAGCCCGCCAGCACGCCGTGCTGGATGTTGTCGCGCAGGCCCTTTTCAACCGCGGGAATAAAGTTGCGCGGGACGGTGCCGCCCACGACCGCATCCTCAAAATGGAACTCGGTGTCGGTCGGATCGTCGTTGGGACGGAACTTGATGCGCACGTCGCCGTACTGGCCGTGACCGCCGGACTGCTTCTTGTGCTTGCCCTGAACGTCGATCGGCTTGCGGATGGACTCGCGATAGGGGATCTTCGGGAACTGCAGCGTGCAGTCCGCGCCGAACTTGGCCAGCAGCTTCTTCGCGGTCACGTCGATGTGCATCTCGCCCAGACCCTCGAGCACGGTCTCGGTCGTCTCGGTGTTCTTGACCAGACGCAGCGTGGGATCCTCTTCCATCAGTCGATTCAGGCCGGAGAAGATCTTGTCCTCGTCGCCCGCCTTCTTGGCGTAAACGGCCATGCCGATGCAGGGCTCCGGGAAGTTGAGCGCCGGGAACACGATCGGCTTGGACTGGTCGCACAGCGTGTGACCGGTCGAGGTGACCTGCAGCTTGGCCAGCGCGCAGATGTCGCCCGCGACAACCTTGGGGGCGGGCAGCTGCTTCTTGCCGCGCATAAAGTAGATAGAGCCGGCCTTCTCAGTCTTTTCCAGATTGGCGTTGTACAGAACGGTGTCGCTCGTCAGCACGCCGGACATGACCTTCACCAGAGACAGCTTGCCCACGAACGGGTCGGCCAGCGTCTTAAAGACCTGCGCGGAGAAGGGCGCGCTCTCGTTGCAGACGCGCGTCTCGGCGTCGCCGCTCTTGGGATTCTTGCCTTCCTTCTCGTGATCCAGCGGCCAGGGCATCAGATCGACGATGTCCTCCAGCAGCTTGCCGGTGCCGATGCGGGTCAGCGCGGAGACGCACAGCACGGGCACGACCAGACCCTGACGGGTGCCCTTGCGGATGCCGGCCACGGTGTCCTCCTCGGACAGCTCCATGTTTTCAAAATATTTCTCCATCAGTTCCTCGTCGGCCGAGGCGGCGGCTTCCATCAGCGCGTCGTGCGCAGCGGAAACGGCGTCCTTCATGCTTTCGGGGATCGGGATTTCCTTGCGATTCTTGCCCTCGCCGCTGTACGCCTTGTTCTCAAGCACGCACACAACGCCGGTGAACTGGCCCTTTTCCACGATGGGCAGCTCGATGGGCGCGATGGCGGAGCCATACTTCTCGGTCAGCGACGCGAGCGCCTTGTCAAAGTTGGCGTTCTCGCGATCCATCTGGTTGACGACGAACATACGGGGCAGCTCGTTCTTCTCGCACAGCGCATAGGCCTTCTCGCCGCCGACGTCCAGGCCGGAAACGGCGCTCAGGGTGATCAGCGCGCCGTCGGCCACGGCCATCGGGCCGACCATCTCGCCGGCGAAGTCAAAGTAGCCGGGCACGTCGATCAGATTGATTTTGGTTTCATTAAACTCCAGCGGAGCCACGGCGGCGCTGATGGAAATATGCCGCTTGAGCTCTTCCTGATCGTAGTCGGTCGTGGCGGTTCCGTCCTCCACGCGTCCCTGACGATCGATCGCGCCCGTCACATACAGCAACGCTTCAACCAGAGTGGTCTTGCCGTCGGAGCCATGGCCGACGACAGCGATGTTGCGAATATTGGCAGTGGTATAGTCTTTCATGAAAATCTCCCCCTGTTGAATTTTGCGCTCATATAAATAACCGTTCACATCACTGCGGCTGATGCGACTATCACGCGCTAATACACATTTTAACATACTTCGAGCGAATTGAAAAGACCCTTTTTGAAGGATTTTTCACTTATTCCCGAGAATCTTTATCTTGTACCGCTTGATTGAACGATTTCTTAACATAAAAATCCGTCCCAATCCCTGTTGCGCGCCGCATTGGCCTGCTATCATAAATTTGTCTGATCCGTTTTTTAACGTCTGAAAAGGAGCCTTCCCCATCATGCAACGTCCCTTTTCTTCCCTGATAAGCGCCGCGCTCGTCATGGCGCTGCTGCTCTCCGCCTTCGCCCCGCGCCCTGTGCCCATGCCGTCGCACAGCAGGACGAAGAACGTCGTCCCCGGTCCATGGAAGCAGGCGCCCCGGTCGCCGGAGAGGGCCTGCCCCCGCTTGCCAACTGCCCGGGCAGCGATCTCCGGGTTGTACTGCGCTTCCCCTTCCACGCCGCACAACCCGGCATCTGCTGCGCCCTGCAAATAGCGGGCCAGCAATAAGTATTGATCCCGAAGCATCCGGCGGCTCTCCTGCTGCCGGGCCCGGTACTGCCGCCGGTATAGGATCCCGTCCAGCTGGCGGTTGACCGCCTGCAGAAATACATCCAGCTGCTGGCAGCGGGCGCAGAACGACGGCGGAAAATCCTCGGGCGTCGCCCGGTATTGCGCCAGCATCGGCCCGGCGGCGCAGCACAGGGCGTGATACGTATCGCCGCTCTCCCGCTCCCAGCAGGTCCGCCAGCCCGGGCAATCCTTGCAGACCGCTTCTGTCGCCCGGTCGAAGATCTCCGCGGCGTCCGGGTCGGTCTCCTCCATGGCGGCGGGCGCCAGGACGGTATCATGCAGCCGCAGGAGGGCGTCGGACGCCATCTGCAGCTGCGTGCGCAGCCGTTTCTCCTCCGCCGGGCTGCTGGCCGACGGCAGAAGCCGCAGCCGCGGCACCGCCAGCGCCGCAATGGATGCTGCTGCCGCGGAGAGCAGGCACATCTGGGCCGATGTCTGGCCCAGCAGCCAGGCAAACGCCGCGCTCAGCAGCAGCACCGCCAGGCTCCGGTGGAAAACCGTCAGATGCCGTACGAGATACCCTGCGCCGCTGCAGAGGCAAAGCAGCGCTGTAAACGGCAGGTGCATCCCGCTGCACGTCTCCAGAACGATCCCAGCAGCTGCCGCTACGGCCAGCCCCTCCGGCGCAGCGGCAGTCACCGCCGTCAAAAACAGGCCGATGGCCAGCCCCGGATGGAACCACCCCGCCAGGGAAAACCGGCTCAACGCCGCCAGCAGCG
>CAKTXR010000068.1 GCA_934631025.1 uncultured Clostridia bacterium | reverse complement strand
CTGCCCCGCCAGACCGGCCAGAACACGCCGCTGCACTTATCCGTCCACAGCCACAGATAACGCAGCTTCGTGTCCGCGTTGATCGGGATTTCGTACCAGCCCGACGCGTGTGCGGGCAGGCGCACTGTCACGGCGCACAGATCCTCCGCCGTGGTGTAGCCGTCCGGATCGGCCTGAACGCGCACATGGAACAGCACATCGGCCGGCGCGTCGTTCTTATTGACGAGCTTTGTCCAGACGCTGCCGATGTGATCGGGCACGCCGCGCGCGAAAAACGTGGCGCGCTGACAATCCAGCTCATAGCCCTCGGTTTCCACGCCCAGATGCGGCAGATATTCCTCGCCCGCCTTTTCGGAGGAGGCCGCCGCCGTCATGCGCCGCGCAATATCGCTTTCATCGGTGCTGCGCAGGCCGGGGATATACTGATCGTCGCGCAGGAGCCGCTGCCTGAATTCGTCCAGATGCTTCTCGCCCAGTGCACGCGGGTCAATATTTTTGCGCACGCACAGCGCCGCCGCCGTGCCCACGGCCTGCCCCATGCAGGCGATGGTGTTCTGCACGCGCGCCGTGCCCAGCGCAATGTGGCTGACGCTGGCGCAGCGCCCGGCGAAGAGCAGATTCGATACGTTCTTTGAATACAGGCAGCGGAAAGGAATCTTCGTCAGCGGAATCTGCGTGTTGCTAAAGAACGGGCCTTCCGCGCCGGAATACAGCCCCTTGGGATTGTGCAGATCGATCGGCCAGCCGGCGTGCGCCACGGTATCCGGGAAATCGCGGCCGCTCATGCAGTCATTCTGCGTGAGCACATAATCGCCGATGAAGCGGCGGGATTCGCGCTTTGCATCGTAATAGGGCATATACATGAGCGCATAGTTCCTCGCGCGCTCCTTCTCATCCCAGAGGTTCTTGAGATAGTTGTAGTGCCCCAGCTGGATGCGGAACAGCTCGTCGCGCGCCAGCTCCGCGTCGTAGAGATCGTCGTAGCTGTTGGGCGCTTCCACCCACCAGGCAAAGTCGATACGCTCTATATTGCGGCCATAGCCCTTGCCCGCCGCAAAGCGCGGCACCCACGCCGGCGCGTCGTACTTCACCTCATGATCGGTCTCGACATACATTTTCGGAATGTCGTCCCGCCCATAGCCGCGCATCGTGCAGCCGCTCATGGTCAGCGTGTCGGCGCGCTCCGGCGCAAACTCTTCATCATATTGCCATTTCGCCTCGCGGCCGATGCGGTATTTCGCGCCCGCGTAATAGCCCAGCCAGCCGTCGCCGGTGCAGTCGATGAATTGCCGGCCACGAACGCGGATGCGGCTGTTGTCCATGACGCTTTGCGCCTCGATGGAACGAATCGCGCCGTTCTCCGTCTCCGCGCCGCAGACGAACCAGCCGGTCATGACGGTGAGGTTCTTCTCGGCGGCGCACAGCGCTTCGAGCGCCTGCTGCCACGTCTTGCCCTCGCCCAGCCGCGCGCGGATGATCTCCTCCGCGATGCCGCCCTCGCGCGCGTTGGGCTGACGCGCCGACGCGCCGTTAAAGCCCACGCCCGCCTCGGAGGACGCGTTGCCGCCGAGCACGCTTCTGGAGCCAATGAGCAGCGTCCTCGCGCCCAGCCGCGCCGCCGCCACCGCCGCCGGAACGCCGCCCGGCCCCGCGCCCGCGACCACTACGTCGTATTCGCCCGCATCCCGCGCTGTCAGATCGACATGCTTGCACGCGGCGCGCAGCTTTACATACTCACTCACCGGCCGCGCGGGCACAAAGTCCATATCGTCGGTGATCAGCACAGCGGCGCAGCGTCCGAAATAGCCGGTCCTGTCTTTCAGCGCCAGCGTATGCTCGCCCGCCTCAATGTGCACGTCGCAGGCGATCTGCCAGTACCAGTCGTGCGTGGGCATATCGCCCAGCTCGGCGCTCTCATGGCCGTCGAGCGACACGGTGAAGCGGCCCGGCGAATCGGGCAGGAACCAGTTTTTCGTGCGCACCCACACGCGCGCCATGCCCTCGAGCGGCGCGGCGAAGCGGCAAATCGCGTCCCGCACAGGCACGCCGGGCGTGTGGCAGGCCAGCAGATACGGCGAGCCGCACAGATGCGTGAACTGCGTGTCCAGCTTCCACTGGCCGGCGTCCTGAAAATCGGCCGCGTCAATCCAGATGATCATACTTTTCTCCTCCTCATAAAAGCGCGGCTCACTTCACAGCGAAATGAGCCGCGCACACAGTCGGGGCGTTACTTGTTCACGGACGCGATATACGCGCGCATATCATTCACATATTCCTCGCCGCCGGCGGCATACCAGCCCTCGAGGATATTGTCCCACTCGTCCACCTCAACCTCGCCCACGATGATCTTGTTGATCTGCTCGTTCATGTAGGCGTTGTATTCGATGAATGCCGGGTCGGTCGCGATGGCGGGCACATAGCCGCGATCCAGCGCGGGGATGTAGTTTTCCAGCGTCACGTCGATCATCTTGGTGATGCGCGCGCGCTCCTCAGGGGTGTATGTGATGGGCACAAAGAACTCGGCGCCGTCGCTGCGGCGAAGGATAACCTGCATCGGCGCATTGTTCTTCTGCTCGTCGGTCAGCTTGTCCTGAATGCTGGTGTCGAAGCTGCCGTCCGCATTCTTCGTGAAGGTCACGCCCTCAAGGCCGCGGGCGGAGACGTTCGTCCACTGCTCGTCGCTGAGGATGTAGTCAAAGAACTCCAGAATGCGCTCGGGCTTTTCGGCCTTCGATGTGATCGACCAGAAGTACCAGATTCCGGTGGCGAAGTTGGCATAGCCATACTTGTCGCCTTCCTTTTCGACAACGCCGGGCAGGAACTTGCAGCGGGTGTCGGCCTTGCTGGGATCGTCGGGGACGCGGATCCTCATATTGCCGGGGAACATCTGGCGGCAGCCGTACATGCCGTTGTCCCAGCGCTGATTGCTGGTGCTCAGATCGATGCTGAAGCCGTCGGGATCGATGACGCCGGCCTCCCAGCAGCGGTTGGCAAAGGCCAGATAGTTCTTGAAGTTGGGCAGATCCTTCGAGTACTTGAGGGCGATGACCTCGCCGTCGTAGTCGCACCAGGCGTCGCGGTCGCCGATGCCGAATATCTGGCCGAGGAATGTGATCAGGTTGCCCTCCGCGTCGGCATAGCCCACGAGGCCGTAGGTATCGTCAATGCCATTGCCGTCGGGATCGTTATGAGTGAAGGCATAGAGGATATCGAAGAACTCGTCGGCGGTCAGATAGTCGCCCTCGTTGTACTCGATGCCCAGGTTCTCGAGCCAGGTTTCGCGCAGGCAGTAGCCGTCGGCGCGCACCATGGTCGAGCGCGGCACGCCCCAGATGCGGCCGTCGTTGAATATGTCCAGCGCTTCCCACGAGAAGGACGCGGTGTGCGCCATGAGGTTCTCGTAATTGGGCAGCTTGTCGGCCAGATCGATGAATATGCCAGCCTCGCAGGCCTCCTGGAAGATGGTCTGGGACATCCATGCGTCGGGCAGGATCACGACGTCCGGATATTCGGCGGACGCGATCATCAGCTGCAGCGCATCCTCATAGCTGGACGCGGCGGGCAGGTCGAAATTGATGGTCAGGTTCAGCTTGTCGCAGAGCTGATCGAGCCACAGCTCGCCGACATAGCCGTTCTCGCCCCAGTTGCCCATCATGGTAAATTCGTAGTTCTCCTTCTCGCTCTCCGCGGACGCGCCGGCGGCGCAGCCCAGAGCCAGAATGAGCGCCAGCAGCAGGGAAATCAGGCGTTTCGTGGTGTTCATGGGTTTTCCTCCTCATTCTATTATTAAGGGACGCACTCCCCTAATTTCACACTCTAGCCTTTGACGCCGCCCAGCATGACGCCCTTGGCAAAGTACTTTTGCAAAAACGGATACACGCACATGATCGGCACCATGGACACGATGATGCAGGCGTATTGCAGCGTGGTGGTCTGCAGCTGGTTCTCCGTCTGATCCATGGCGGCCGCGTCGTTTGCGGCCTCGAGCGCCTTTGTGCTGGCCGAGAGCAGAATCTCCTTGAGCATCAGCGCAATGGGCCATTTTTCCGAGGACTTGAGATAGATCTGCGCGGAGAAATAGGCGTTCCAGTAGCCCACGGCGAGGAACAGCGCGATGGTTGCGATGACCGACTTGGACAGCGGCACCACGATGCCGAAGAGGATTTTCGGCTCGCTCGCGCCGTCGATTTCGGCGGCCTCTGTCAGGCTGGCGGGGATCTCCTTGAAAAAATTGAGCATCAGTATGCAGTTGAACGCGCCGAACGCGCCGGGCAGAATCAGCGCCCAGAGCGAATCGTACATCCCCAGATTGCGGATGTTCAGGAAATTCGGAATCATGCCGGCGTTGAACACCATTGTGAATATGATGATCGTCATCCACAGCGGCTTGAAGCGCAGCATGGGGCGCGAGAGCGGATAGGCGGTGATAATGGTCAGGCCGAGGCCGATGAGCGTGCCCGCGCCGGCGACGATGATCGTGTTTGCGTAGCTGCGCCAGAAGGACGCGTTGCGGAAAACATATTTGTACGCCTCGACATTCAGCCGCCTGGGAATGATCATCCACGGCGTTTTCAGATACTCGTAATAGTTCGACAGCGAGACGGCCAGTATATTGATGATGGGATAGAGCATCAGAAGCGCCACCAGCGTGACGAAAAAATAGTTGAACGCCATGAGCGCCTTGTCTGACGCCTTGAGCCGAATCTGATTGCCGTGATGCGCCCTGTTGGTCACCACAGTCCGCCGCCCCCCATCTTTTTGCTCAGCGCATTCGAGCCGAATATCATAATCAGGCCGACCAGCGACTGGAACATGCCCACCGCCGTCGCGAAGCTGTAGCGCCCTTCCTTCAGGCCGACCTGATAGGAATAGGTCTCCAGCACCTCGGCCACTTCCTTGTTGAGGGCATTTTGCAGCAGCCAGATCTGCTCAAAGCCGTTGCTGAGGATGTTGCCCATGTTCATCACCAGCATGACCGTCACTGTGCCCATGATGCAGGGCAGCGTGATGTGGGCAATCTTCTGCATGCGGTTTGCGCCGTCGATCGTGGCGGCTTCGTAAAGCGCCGGATCGATGCCGGAGAGCGCCGCCATATACACAACCGTGCCCCAGCCGCACTCCTTCCAGATGCCCGCGCCGATCAGCACAGTGCGGAACCAGCGCTTGCTGTTCATGAAGGGAATGGTCTCCATGCCCATCGCCTTGCGCACCATATTGACAACGCCGGTCGACTGGGACAGAAGCCCCGTGAGCATCGATATGACCACGACCCATGAGATAAAGTGCGGCAGATAGAGTATGGACTGCATCACGCGCTTATAGCCCTGCGCGCGCATCTCGTTCATCATCAGCGCCAGCAGTATGGGCATCGGAAAGCCCCACAAAAGGCGGAATACGCTGGTGAGGATCGAGTTTCTCAAAACGCGGGTGAAGTTGATCGAGCGGAACAGATCCCGAAAGTGCTTCAGCCCCACCCACGGGCTGGCCTCAATGCCCCGCACGATGCTGTAATCCTTGAAGGCGATCTGAAGACCGTAGATCGGCAGATACTTGAACAGCAGCAGGAACAGCATTCCCGGGATCAGGAACAGATAGAGCCAGTAATAGCGCCTCATGTGCGCCGCCCAGCTCATGCGTCGGGAGCGCCCTCTCCGGGCGTAAGCGTTGGCAGTCATTGATCGGCCGTCCTTTCCGTGCATTGAATGAAAAGCATAGATATATTATTGCTCAGTTAACAGACAAATTCAATCCCACTATGATGACTTCAGAACCCTACTTTAATGACTTTTTTAATCCGCACAGCTTAACATTGAGTCGTCTTTTGTTAACTCCGCGCCGAAATGCGACAAAAAATGAGGAGGAACGCTCAAGCGCGCCCTCCCTGTGCCGAATGCCCTATTGTTTTTCCGCATCCGCCTCGACGGGCGGCAGAGTGATGCTCACCAGCAGCCCGCCATGCTGCCCGCGCCCCATATCGAACACGCAGCCCTCGCCATAGCACAGCTTAAAGCGCTGGAAGAGATTGATCAGCCCCATGTGGCTCCTGGGATAAACGTATTCTTCCCGGAGCTGCGCCATAATGCGGTCGATCTCCGCCTGCGGCATGCCGTCGCCGTCGTCCTCGACGCGGATGTTGAGCAGCCCCTTGGGCGTAATGCGCGTGCTGATATACAGATTGCCGCCGCCCTTCGGCCTGAGCGCGTGCGAGACGGCGTTCTCCGCCAGCGTCTGTATGGACACGCTGAGCAGCGGCAGATCGAGCGTATCGGGCGCAATATCATAGTGCGCTATGATGTCGTCGCCCGAGCGCAGCTTTTCGATCTCCATAAAGCGCTGCGTATAGCTGATTTCATCGCCCACGCGCACGAAATTGCTCTCCTGCTCCATGGTCGTGCGGATGATGTCGGCCAGAAGCGTCACAGCCTGACTGGTGCGGCTGTTCTCATCACGCGTCTCGGCCAGCGCCAGCCAGTTGACCGCCTGAAGCGAGTTATACAGAAAGTGCGAGGAGAGCTGCTTTTGCAGCGCCTTGGCGCGCGCCTGTCGCAGCATGGTTGCGCGGCTGAGCATCTGCTTTTCCAGCACGATGTTCTTCTGGAAGGAGGAGAGCACCTGCATCAGCAGATACTGTATCTCGCCCTTCTGCTGCGCCGCACTCTCGTCCGTGGGCGCGTTGACCAGTTGAATCAGCGCGGCCACCGGACGGAAGAGCTTCTTCGTCGCCAGATAGGCCAGCGCCGCCGCCACGGCGATGCACGCGGAGAGAATCACGGCGATGCGCGACCTCAGCGCGCTCATGCTCCTGAGATATTCGTTCATGGGCACGAGCAGCGCCAGTCGCCAGTCGTATTCATCCATCCGCGTCCATGAAACGCGCGTCTCTCCGCCGTCCAGCGTCAGCACACGGCCTTCAGCGCCGTCAAAATCCAGCGAAAGCGAATCGCCCTCATAGCCGCCCCGTGAATCGAACAGTATCTCATCATCCGCATCCACAATGCAGAAACGCGAATCGCTCGCATCCGCGTCGGTGATATAATCGGCCAGCGCGTCGCTCATGATGCTCACCGACACGAATGCCAGCGCGCCGCCGCTCATGTTGGAGCGATGATAGAGCGTAATCACCGGCTCAGCCTCGCCGCCGGCCGCCACTGTCAAAAGATTGCGCCGCGCGAACGCCCACGCGCCCTCCTGCGCGCCGCGCCGGAATTCGTCGATCAGCGTCGCGTCATACAAGAGCCGCCGGGACTGTCCCATATAGACCGAGGACACCAGCATATCGCTGTTGCTGGAATACACATCCACGGAATAATACAGATTCTGCTTGTGATGGCGGCTCAGCACGCTCTGCACGCGGTTGACCTCGGTGTAGAACTGATACGTCCTTTCGCCCACATCGCCTCGATCATTGATGAACGTGAGCACATCGTCGTCCAGCAGGCACTTGGACACCACACCCTTCGCCTCGGCCAGCAGGATCTCGATCGTCTGGCGGGCGCCAACGAGCGTGCGTTCGTTGGCCGTGTTGATCTCCTGGAGCAGCGTCTCGTTGCTACAGCGATAAATCGTGATTGCGCCGGCCAGCAGCGGAATCAGGCAGCAGAGGAACGTCAGGCAGACGTTCTTCAGAAACATCCTTCCAAACGAGCGGCTCCGCACCCTTTCAAGCGCCGCGTCGCGCTCACTATGTCTTCCTGCGCAGTTCATTCGGCGAATACCCCTTTACTTTCTTGAACACCTTGTAGAAATACTTGAGATTGCGATAGCCCGACTGCCGGGCGATCTCATAGATGAACAGATTGGAGGATTCGATCAGCCGCATGGCCGCCTCAATGCGCACCTCAGTCAGATAATCGCTGAAGGTCTTGCCGGTTTCCTTCTTGAAGAGGCGGCTTAAATAGGCGGCGTTTAAGTACACGCCGTCCGCCGCGTCGGAAAGGGTGATATCCTCGGCGTAATGCGCGTGGATATAGGCGATGACGTCGGCGATTTTCGTACCCTGATCGCCGCGCAGACTGGCCAGATTGTCGGAGATGATCGAAAGCCTTTCGGCAAACCACGTTTTCAGCGCGTCCTCACACGCAATGCCGACAGGCTCCTGAAGGCCGGTCAGGCGCATGAAGCGATTCCATTCCTGAATGCTCCCGCTGGTCAGCCGGCCAATGACGCGCATGAGCACCTGCACGCACTCGAACGCCGCCTGTTCAAGATCGGCAAACAGCGCCGCGTCTGACATCCTGTCCGCGATAGCATGAAGCCCCCGCTCGTCACCCTGAAGCAGGCAGTGATAGAGCAGCCGCTCCTGCTCCCGGCGGTAATCGTCCGTATCCCGGCGCGCGCTTGCCAGCTGCGCCGACGAACGCCCCGCAATCAGCTCGCTGCGGAAGGCCTCGGACAGCGCAAACGGCGACGCCAGCGCCTCGATGCGCACGGCCGTCGCTTCAAATGGCGTCTTTTCGGCAAAGCAGGCCGCGACCTCCTCCGGCAGCGTATTAACCGACAGCGCGTCCGGCTGCCTGAGCAGGAAAACGCCGGTCATCTCCAGAACGCCCTCGCTCCCCCGCGCGCTCCACGCAACCGGATAGAACTCGACGCGTCCGAAGCGATCGCGCAATATCTGCGTCAAACCGTCCTCGGTGGCCTGCAGGCCATAGGATTCGATGAAATTTTCTCTGTCGCAGAACTGCAGCCGCACATACACGCAGGACGGCTCGGCCGCCGCGCCCGGATGGATCAGCCGATAGCGCTTGTGAAGCGCCGTCTCATCCACCAGGCCATAGCAGCAGTCGACGATCAAATTCTGCATTTCATAGCTGACCAGATCGCCGTAGTGACGATCACGCTTCTGCATCGCGCGCTCGATATACTCCTGATCGTCCAGCGCAGCGCAGGTCTCGCGAAAGACTGCCTTGAGCTGCGGCACGGTGATCGGCTTGAGCAGATAGCGCTTGACGCGATATTCAATAGCGCTGCGGGCATATTCAAAGTTCTTGTGGCCGGTCAGGAGAATGACGCAGGTGGGCAGATTGTGCTCGTGAATGAAGCGCGCCACCTCCATGCCATCCACGCGGATCATCTGAATATCGGTCAGCACCACGTCCGGAATGTGCGTACGCAGATAGTCGATCAGCTGCGCGCCGTCGGCAAAGGCGGCCTCCATCACAAAGCCGAGCGACGCCCAGTCGACCAGATTGACCAGCGACTCGCGCATCATCTTTTCGTCCTCAGCAATCACAAGGCTGTACATACCGTCATCCTCTCCAATATCTGTGTCGCGTCCCTTGGCACTATCGCCTATCGATCAGCGCCATTATAACACAGCGCTTCCGCATCGGACAATATGCAAATTTTGAGTTTTCAAAAAGCGTCAATATCCGTCTGTTTTTCGGCAATATCAGGCTTTTCAGCGCGCGCGTTCCGCATTACAATATTGGCGCTGGTAGGCTCTGGGCGCGCAGCCCATGCGCCGCGAAAACGCCGCCGAGAACCGGCCGACGTTGCTGTAGCCGCACTGCAGCGCCACGCTCGTCACGCTCGCATCCTTCTGCTGCAAAAGCGCCGCCGCGCGGGCAATGCGGTCGTTCTCGAGATACTGAGACAGCGTCTGGCCGGTCATGCGCCTGAAGAAGCGGCAGCAGCCCTCGCGCGAAAGGCAGGCCAGCTGAGAGAGGCGCGTCAAGTCGAGCGGCTCGTCGTAATGCGCGCTCAGATAGCCAATCACGCGCTGCAATCGCTCGAGCGCGTCGTCCGAAAAGGCGCTCTGCCCGCTCAGTTCGCCCTCGCAGCGGATAAGCAGATTGCAGAACAGCTCGCACAGCATCGCCTTGCAGCGAAGCGCCCAGGCGAACGGCCGCCTGTCAAACAGCGCGTCGATATCCTGCACGGTCTGGATTTCGTCTCTTTCCAGCATGACGACCGGCAATCGGCGCGCGTTCAGGAACGGACGCAGCAGCCCGCGCTCGATCTCGCTGCCGGGCAGGCCGTAGAGGAACGACGGGTGCAGAATGAGCGTCAGCAGCACGGCGTTTTTCCCGCCAACCGGAGTAAAGGAATGCGGCATATTGGCGTTTATGAGCAGCCCCTGTCCCGCGGAAAGCTCGTAAACGCCCGAGCCGAGCGTATAGCGCGCCCGCCCCTCCTGCACGACGGACAGCTCCAGCTCCTCGTGCCAGTGGCATCGGACATAGCCCTGTGAAAACGCGCTCAGATCGTCATGGTTGATCTCCAGCGGATCGACGAGCGTGCCGTGCGGCGACAGCTCGTGCGCCTGCGCGTCAACCTGAATTTCGCGGACGATGACAATCTCCTCCCTTTTCGCTTTATGCTTTAATCATAGCGCACAGAAAGCGCATCCGTCAATATGTGGACAAAAGAAAGGTGACTTTTGCCATGGTAAAAGATCTCACGCAAGGCAAGCCATTTCCGGTGCTGCTGCGCTTTGCGCTGCCGGTGATCGGCGGCAATCTGTTCCAGCTGTTCTACACGCTGGCCGATTCGATCATCGTCGGCCGGATGCTGGGCGCGGACGCGCTGGCGGCAGTCGGCTCAACGAGCATCGTGGTCTATCTGGTGCTGTGCTTCATACAGGGCGTGAGCGGCGGCTTCGGCATCTGTCTGGGACAGCGCTTCGGCGCGGGCGACGAGGCGGCCATGCGGCGCAGCGCCAGCGTTTCATGGCTGCTGACCGTGCTGTTCAGCGTCGTTTTGACCATCGCCGGCTGTCTGCTCGCCCATCCCATCCTCGGCTGGATGCAAACGCCCGCCGGCATCGAGCAGGACGCCTACGCCTATCTCTTCGTCATACTCGCCGGAACGGGCGCGACGTTTTTCTACAACACGATTTCCAACCTCCTGCGCGCGCTGGGCGACAGCCGCACGCCGCTGATTTTCCTCGTCGTCTCCTCGCTGGGCAACATCGCGCTGGATGTGCTGTTCATCGGCCCGCTGGGGCTGGGCGTAGCGGGCGCGGCCTGGGCGACCGTGCTGAGCCAGCTGATCGCCGCCGTCCTCTCGACGCTTGTCGGCTTCCGGCGCTATGCCGTGCTGCGCGGCGGCCGCATCGAAAAAGCGCAGCGCCTGCCGGAGATCGGCGCTCACCTGCGCGTCGGCTTCCCGATGGGCTTTCAGATGTCGGTGATGTGCATCGGACAATTAGCCATGCAGGCGGCGGTCAACGCGCTGGGCGCATCGGCTATTGCGGGTTACACGGCGGCGACCAAGGTCGATCAGTTTTCCGTGCTGATCAACGGCGCGTTCGGCATCGCCATTGCAAACTATGTGGCGCAGAACTACGGCGCGCGGGCCTACGGGCGCATCCGCAGCGGCGTACGCGCTTCGCTCGTGCAGATTGAATGCGCCAACGTGCTGATGGCCGCGCTGATGCTGCTCTGCCGCCGGCAGGTGGTCTCGCTGTTCATCGACGCGCCGACTGAGACGATCATCGGCTATGCGACCGGCTATTTCACGGCCGTCGCGCCGTTTTATCCGCTGCTGGGGCTGCTGCTGGTCTATCGCTCGACCGAGCAGAGCATGGACGACAGCCGCTCTCCCTTCGCCGCCTGCATGATCGAGCTGGTCATGCGGCTGTGCGGCACGGCGGGACTGGCGCGCGTCATGGGCTACACGGGCGTCTGTCTGGCCTCGCCGCTGGCCTGGCTGGGCGCGGTCTCGCTGCTGATTCCCGTCTACTACCGGCGCACATTGCATTTCGGCCGCGAAACATCCGGAGGAAAGCGCACGGCCGATCAGATCGCCGCCTGACAGTCCGCGCTTCAAAAGCGGCGCGCTGAAAGCTTTGAACGTTTTTTTCATAAATTCAGCGTTTTTGAGCGCATTTCGCTCAAAGCGATTTCGGAAGCAGCGCCCAATCCGCCGTTCAAACGCTCCGTGATATGCATAAGGCGCTTTTGAAGCGCGCTCCTCCTCTCCCGCAGCGGCATAAAAGAAACGTCCGACACGGCGAGCGCATTGCCGGAAAATTCCAGAAAGAGCATACAGTCTGTCGGCCTCAACGCGTACCATTTTCAGCGGCGGCGGTCAAAATACAGGCGCTTTTTGAAGCGCGTCCGATTTCATCATGTCAATGCGCATAGGCAGCAATGTGCAGTTTTCAATCGCAGTCCGTTTTCCGCAAGAAAATCCCAGAAATTCTCACTTTTTTGAAATTTCCCTATTGACAAACTCGGAGCTCTGTGATATTATACTTGTTGTTGGCAGTTGATCGCCGACACCGAGAGAATTTGGTCGCATGGCTCAGTTGGTAGTCCATACTGGTTCCTGAACATGGACTACTTCCCTCCCCGGATTGGCTTCCGGATCGACAAAAATTTCGTGGTCTCCCTCATCTTCCTAAAGGAAGAATCGGTCGACCGCTCGGCATTGAAAGATGCCGCCCGGTTCTCCCGCTTCCCCAACATTTTAGGGAATGCCGATATTCTTGGTCGCATGGCTCAGTTGGTAGAGCACATCGTTCACATCGATGGGGTCACAGGTTCGAGTCCTGTTGCGACCACCAACTAAGTCCTCATGTTTTGATACAAAGCATGAGGACTTCTTTTTGCATTTACAGACTGATAAACCGTCAGAATACAGGCTATAACTACCAAATATGGGCTATAGGCGCAAGAAACGGACTATTCTGCGTCATTTTATCAGATGAGGTTTTCCACTCTCCAGCTCTTTTTAGTCTGCTCACCCCTATTTTCCGGGGACGAAATCAGAGATTTATCATGGAATGCACCCTACTTTGGACGATAACAGGGTATCGTCCACAATGCGAGGTTTCGTCCAAAGTATCGCGAGATAGCGTTAAAATGTACCCCTAAAAGTGGACACGGTACCCTATTCGTGGATAAAGAAAAGTCTATCTCCCGAAAAGTGGACAGTGAAAAAGAAGTGCCGCCTATGCGCTCTACTATCATATATCATCCATATAATCCACCAGGTCGCCATGGATTTCAAGGATATCATCTATGCTTATTTCTTTGCCTGCGGAGCGTTCATTTGCCGCGAGAAAAACGAGCTTTCGCTCCACAGGGTCAAGCTGCCGCACCTTCCCTGTGTATTCCTGATACGAGCCGCCTTCCTTCTTTGCGTCCGGCACGAAGTAAACCACTGTTACCATGGGGTGGTATCCGTCCTGTATCGTGTCGTCGATCAGCGTCAGCTTCTGATTCAGAAGAATCATCTGGCTTTCGGACAGTTCAGCTTTCTGATCTGTCATTCTGCCGGT
>CAKTXR010000067.1 GCA_934631025.1 uncultured Clostridia bacterium | reverse complement strand
AACTTCTATTGTATCGGAATGTTCGCTCTGATGCCACTTTTTCTGTTGCACTTAGATTATAAATTCAAGCCATAAAATATGCGCCCAGCTTCAAGATTTTTTCTATAATAGCACCCCCAATATTCTTCATCATCCAGGTGCAGACAATGTCCTGTATCAGAACACCTCACATGATCATTGCAGCAGCCAAACGGTTCTTTTCCAGCGTCTGCTCGACATTGTTCATAAACCTCCGTCACCATTGATTCAATCTGCGTCAAGGATTCTTCTTCAATCACAAGTGAAATGTGTACAACATCTTTAGTTTGTGATACACCTACTATCCTCTTCGCATATTCAAGTACAATGCGATTGTTTGTATCAAGGCACTGTGTACGGCTATTTATCCTGATTCCAAAAACATTCTCTCCGAACATCGTTACCGATGTTTTCGTCTTGCTTCGAGTTAGAGTAATATGCTTCGCATCATTCGTAATGGCTATCATGAACTGTAATATCTCTTCCGGCGTATTGCCGCCAAAGGCATACTTTAACATTTGTCTCCCTCCGCGTTATGTATTGATTAACAATTCAATTATACCATTACTTACAGTTCACTTCAACTGCTTTCGTCAGTTTCATTAAATCTTTTTATGTTGCCTAATATCGAGTGCAAAACACAGCGGAGCCGAACGAATCGGCTCCGCTGTTTCGTATTATATGCCTGCGTTATACGCCCTTTATGCGTCATCGCTTCCCCGCACCCAGCGCGTCGACATTGATGCCGGGCAGGCGCATCAGCGTCTCGCTGCGGCGATAGCCCACGCGCGCGGCCAGATTCACCGCGTCGCTCATCTGCCAGCGCACGTCGTAGACGGCCTCGGCAATGCGGGACTGATAAAAATAATCGCGCGCAACCTCCATCAGATAGCCGCCGACGCCCTTCCGGCGCCAGGCGGGCGTGGTATACACCAGCCCGATCACGCCGGTCTGCTGCGTCCTGGCCCAGCAGAGCAGCTCTCCGGCCAGACCGTCCCGCGTGGTCAGCAGAAAGCGCCGGAAGCAGGAGCGCTGCGCGGCCGCGTCCAGCCACCCTTCAGGTTCAGGCAGCTTGAAGAGCTTTTCGGCGCGCTTGAGAAAGAAAGCGCGCTCGGCGGGGTCGCCCAGCCGGTCGTTGACCAGCGTGCAGCCCGCGGGCAGCGGCACCGTACTCGAGCCGGACACCATGCGGCGGCGCATACGGATGCGCGCGTCATCGTCGATAAAGCCCAGCGAGCGCAGCTGCTCCATCAGCGCGCCGTTCTGCGCAGGGCATTCCGTATAAATGCGGGCATTCACGCCGGACTGAGCGCGCGCGAGCGCCATGGCGCGGGCAATGCCGGCGGCGTACAGCTGGAGCCGCGCCTCGGGACTGCCCTGTACGCTCAATTTAAGCTCATAGGGACGGCCGGGCATCAGATGCTCGTTCATGAGCGGCTCAACGTCGCAGCGGCCCAGGCAGTCGGCCTGCCTGTCGAGGGCGACAAAGGAATTTTCGAGCGGCGTTTTGCCCGATGTGGCGTTCTGGATAATCATGTGCGTGCTCCCATCTCAGCTTTAGAACTGTTTTATATCATACACCATTTCGACATTTTTTTCAACCCGTCATTCGGCGCGCGGGCCGCCGTCGTGCTTTCACGGTAAAACTTTTACGCATGGCGCGGCAGGGTTTGGCGGCGCGGCATCGAATACAACGATTAGAGTGTGTCTCAAAAAGGAGGAATTGCAAGTTCGAGTGAATTTTGGGTCAGATCAAGGATTTCAGACGCAGAGATGGCGCAAAAGGCGCCGAAATTGCAATCCGGGGAATTTTTGAGACACACTCTAGCCTCAAATCCACAATGATATTGCAGGAGAAATGACGCATGAACGCTGAACGCTATCTGAGACGCATCGGCCTGAAGGAATCGAGCCTGCCGCCCACGCCGCAGACGCTCGAGACGCTGCAAAGGGCGCATCTCTACACTGTGCCCTACGAAAATCTGGACATACTCGCCGGCAAGCCGATCGTGCTCGAAAAGGAAGCTCTGTACGAGAAGATCGTCGAGCGCCGGCGCGGCGGCTACTGCTTTGAGCTAAACGAGCTGTTCGGGCATCTTCTGCGCGCGCTGGGCTACGGCGTAACCGACAGCTTCGGCCGCTTCCTGCGCGGCGAGACGGAAATCCCCATGCGGCGGCATCATGTGCTGCTGGTTTCCTGCGAGGGCGGCGAACGCTTCCTGTGCGACGTGGGCGTGGGCAACGGCTCGCCCACCCGCCCCGTGCCGCTGATCGAGGGCAAAGCGCTGATCGACGGACGGGATACCTACCGCCTGCGCCGCGACGATTTCCTCGGCTGGGTGCTCGAGGAGGCCTATAAGGGCGGCTGGCGGGACGTTTACTCCTTCACGGAGGAAAGGCAATTGCCTGTCGATTTTGTCGCCACGTCGTTCTACTGCGAAAAGTCGCCGGCCTCGCCGTTCAACAAAGCGCCCATGATTTCCCTGCGCACACCCGAGGGCCGCAAAACCCGCGACGGCGACGAATTCCGCATATTCGACGCGTCCGGCGTGCGCGTGATCACGCCTGAAGCGCCGGAAGAAATCGACCGCCTGACGCACGAATGGTTCGGCCTGTGCGATTGACAAAAAGCCGGCAATTTTCGCCGAATCGTGAAATTTGCGCGAAAGGGGCTTTACAGACGGGACGGCAAAATGATATACTACTCAAGGATAAAAAAGCGCCGGAAAGACAGGCTGAATTCTTCGGCGCGACATGAAAGCTATTGATCTGGAGGGACACAATAATGGGCATTAAGATGGGTATTATCGGCTTTGGCTATATGGGCCACTGGCATCTGAAGAACGCCCCCAAGGTGGACAACGTCGAGGTTGTCGCCGCGTATGACATCGATCCGGCGCGCGTGGCCGAGGCCCGCGAAATCGGCCTGGTCGGCTTCGACACGCTGGAGGAGTTCCTCAAGAGCGATCTGTTCAATCTGGTGCTGGTCGCCACGCCCAATGACAAGCACTGCGAGCTGGTGTGCGCCGCGCTGAACGCCGGCAAGAACGTCATCTGCGAGAAGCCGGTCGCCATGTCTCTGGCCGAGCTGGACAAGATGATCGACGCCGCCAAGGCCAACAACAAGCTGTTCACCGTTCACCAGAACCGCCGCTGGGACAAGGACTTCCGCATCGTCAAGGAAGTGTACGATTCCGGCGAGCTGGGCCACGTCTATTCCATCCAGACCCGTCTGCACGGCTCCCGCGGCGCAATGTTCGGCTGGCGCGCCGAGCCGGAACACGGCGGCGGCATGATCTACGACTGGGGCGTCCATTTCGTCGATCAGCTGCTGTTCATGATGGGCTTCGACTGCGTCAAGAGCGTTTTCTGCAAGACCGAAAACGTCAAGACGCCCGAGGTTGAGGACTACTTCATGATGGTCATGGATCTCAAGAACGGCGCGAACGTCCAGATGGAAATCGGCACCTGGGTGCTCAAGGCGCTGCCCCGCTGGCTGGTGCTGGGCGACAAGGGCACGCTCTACATCAACGACTTCACGCGCAACGGCGGCATCATCTCGGTCGACGAGAGCGTCGAGCCGGAAGAGATCGTGGTCATGACCACCTCCGGCCCCACCCGCACATTCGCGCCCCGCGGCAAGAAGGAAATCATCGAGCGCGAGCTACCCGATTCTCCGGCCGATCTGACCGAATACTACGCCAACCTGCGCGACGCGATCGACGGCAAGGCCGAGCTGATCGTCAAGCCCGAGCAGGTACGCGCGGTCTTTACCGTGCTCGAGGCCATGTTCAAGTCCGCCAGGACCGGCGAAATGGTCAAGCTGTAATCGAATATATTGCTATAGCGCCCGACGGGAGTTCTCCTGCCGGGCGTTTTTCATGCGCATTTTTCCGGCTCTGCGGCGCATAGCATGGAGCGGAAAGGGAGCGTGATGACCATGAACGGCCGGCTTTTCAGGGGACTGGGCACGGCGCTGATAACGCCGTTTCGCGGCGGCGAGGTGGACTGGGCGGCATACGACAATCTGATCGAGCGGCAGCTCGCCGCGGGCGTGGACGCGCTGATTATCTGCGGCACGACGGGCGAGCCGGCGACGCTGACCGCGCGGGAACGCGAATCGCTCATACGCCGCGCCGCCGAGCTGTGTCAGGGGCGCTGCGCCGTCGTCGCAGGTACGGGCGCGAACGACACCGCGCGCGCCATCGAGCTGTCCCGTCAGGCGCAGGCGCTGGGCGCGGACGCGCTGCTGCTGGTCACGCCCTATTACAACAAGACCACGCAGGCCGGACTGATCGCGCACTATACGGCGGTGGCCGAGAGCGTCGATCTGCCGATGATCCTCTACAACGTCCCCTCGCGCACGGGGCTTAATCTGCTGCCCGAGACGGCGGCGGCGCTCTGCCGGCACGGCAACATCTGCGGCGTTAAGGAAGCGAGCGGCAATCTGTCGCAGATCGCCGAGCTGGCGCGGCTGTGCGGCGACAAAATCGCACTCTATTCCGGCAACGACGATCAGACGCTGCCGGTGCTGGCGCTGGGCGGGCAGGGCGTAATCTCCGTGGCGGGCAACGTCTGTCCAGAACCCATGCGCGAGATCACATCGCGCTGGTTCGCGGGCGACACGGCGGGCAGCCGGCAGCGCCAGCTCACGCTGCTGCCGCTCATCGGCGCGCTCTTCAGCGAGGTGAACCCCATCCCCGTCAAGGCGGCGCTGTCCATGCTGGGGCTGTGCGAAGCCGACGTGCGATTGCCGCTCGTCCCCGCGACGAAGCTGTGCCGCGCGCGTCTCAACGACGCGATGCATGCGCTGGGGCTGATTCCATAGCGCGCGAAAGCCGCCGCTTCACACTCATGAAACGGCGGCTCGATCTTGAATCAGACGTTGAAATCGCAGGCGACGGAGGACTCGCGCACCTCGTGCATCCGCTTGCGGATGGGCTGATGCAGCGGATGGGTCTGATACGCGTCAAAGGCGGCGCGATCGGTGAACGTGCAGACCAGCGCGATGTCATAGGAGCGCTCGCTGCCCAGAATATCGGAACCGGCTTCCAGATCAACCAGCCCTTCAACGCGGCCCTTCATCGTGTAGAAATTCTGAACCAGCGCGGGGATCTCGGCCTTGAACTCGGGCTTAATGCGGAAAAGAACGATGTGACGGATCATGGATGAATCCTCCTTTGTCGTTTTATGGCTCCATTATATCCGGAAAGCGGCGGCGATACAAGCGCCCTTATGTTGCGAAAGGCGGAAAAAAGCGTGCAGACAATGCTTCTGATCACCTCAGACGTGCCCGGAATCATACTGATCGGAGGGCGGCTGGCCGGCGAAATCGGCGCGGGACAGCCGCTGTCCCTTCCGGTCTGTCCTGCCGGCGCGCTGTATATCGAGCATCGTCCCTTCGGAGGAGAACGCGCGCCGCTGTGCGTCAAACTCGACTGGGAGAGCGAAACGCTCGTCACCGCTCAGCGCGGCGTGCGGGTAACGCTCTGGCCGGAATGCGCCGAGCTGTCGCTCACGCCGCCGCCCCTGTACGCCTACGGCCTGACGCGCACGGTTTCGGGACTGGACGTGACGCTGCGCCCCGCCACGGGCGAGCTGATCGTCTGCCTGGGCGACGGCGGCGCGGCCTGCGCTGTGCCGATGGGCGCGGATTGGCCGCACATCGCCCGCCTGCACGGCGCGGTCGTGCTCTCGGGGCGCTGTCCGGAGGGAGAATACGCCGTCGTGCTCGACAGCGCCTGCCGCCGTGTCCTCTTCTCGGGTACAGGGCGCGCCGCGTCGATGCAGAAAAACGGACGGCTGCGCATCGAACGCGCGCTGGACGATCTGCCCGGCGCTGTGCGCGCGGAGGAATGGCTGCCGGAGGGCGATATGTCGTATCCGCTGTCCGTCGCCACGCTCTGGCCGGACGGCGCGCCGAGACGGCCCCATACGCCGCGCGATACGGCGCTGTGCGCGGCGCGGTTCATCATGCTGGGCGAAACGGAGCGGGCGGCGGCGCTGTTTGTGGGAGGGCGAATCGACGACGCGGCGCGCGCCGTCTGCGCCTACGACGCGTGCCTTCCCCTGCCCTTCGCGCCCAGAGCCGGACGAAACGCCGTCGCGCTGATGAAGCGGCAGAATGACAGCCTGACTCGGGCTGACGCGGCGTATTACCGCGCCGTGCCGGACGAAGAAAGCGGCTGGCTGCTGGAAAGCCTGCGCGTGGATGAGCGAATTGAAACAACTTTATGAACAATCATCCGCCGAACGCGTTTTACAGCCGGACTGTGGTATAATACAGTCAGACGCAATACAGGCGCGCCTGACGCGCAGGCATACAACCTCACAAGGAGGATGAAATCAATGTTCTATATGGATCCGACATACGCCATACTGATCCCCGGCCTGCTGGTGTCCCTGTGGGCGCAGTGCCGCGTGGACAGCGTGACGCGCAAATACGCCCGCGTTTCCGCGCGCTGCGGCCTGACCGGCGCGGAGCTGGCCCAGCGGCTGCTGCACGAGGAAGGTATCGACGACGTGACTGTCGAGCGCATCGGCGGCAATCTGACCGACCACTACGATCCCTCCACCCGCACGCTGCGCCTGTCTCAGGGCGTGGCCGATTCGACCTCGCTGACGGCGCTGGGCGTGGCGGCGCATGAAACCGGCCACGCGTTCCAGCATCGCGACGCATATAAGCCGCTGGTGCTGAGGACGGCGGTCGTGCCTACGGTCAATATCGGCTCAAATCTGTCCTGGCCATTGTTTCTGATCGGCCTGATATTCAACTGGCAGCCGCTCATCACGCTGGGCATCGTGTTTTTCCTGCTGACGGTGCTCTTTACGCTCATCACGCTGCCGGTGGAGTTCAACGCCAGCAAACGCGCCATGGCGGCGCTCTCGTCGGGCGGCTATCTGGACGCGGACGAGCTGGACGGCGCGGGGCGCGTGCTCAAGGCGGCGGCCATGACCTATGTCGCGGCGGCGCTGACTGCGGTCTTGCAGCTGCTTCGGCTGCTGGCGCTCTCCAATCGCCGGCGCGATCGATAAACCGCATAACAAACCGTGCGCCCGATGCTGAACGGACATTGGGCGCACGGTTCGTTTTATGAAAAGCCGCGCGGCGCTTGAATCTCCGGCCGTCGACAGGAAGCTGTTTCCGAGAAAACGCGGAATTTCAAAGAGCTTCCACCCCTGATTCAGAGATGGAAGCTCAAATCTTATCAAAACCAGCTCAAGACGCCGCGCCAAAGCCGCGTCATGGCGCGCTTTGAGCCGCACTCTAATCGGCGTTCTGCACAAGCTCCTCCGCCAGCGTCCAAAGCCGCTCGTCCGACGAAACGACGTAATACTGCCCGTTCAGCGCAAAATTGTGCCGGTTGAACGTAAAGGCCACATTCTGTCCGTCGGACAGCGTAAACGCGAATATGTCGTCGTAGTCGGCCGCGGCTTCATCGGTCGCTTCACCCACGCGCACACCGGCCAGCGCCGCGCAGAGCGAGCGAATCGTATCGGGATCGGTGATCTCGTAGGTCACCGCCGTCTCGTGATTCCGGTGATAGGCGCAGGACACGACCGACGCAGCGTCAATCGCGGGCATGAGGGCGCGCGTCGTCTCGTCAAAGGCGGCGGACTGAGCGCTGCCGGACGGCGCGGCGGGCTTTGCGGCGCAGCCGGTCAGGAGCAGCGCGGCGAGCAGGCAGATCAGGGCGATGGATTTTTTCATGGCGGTTTCCTCCCAGCGGCCGCGCCTTTTCGGCGGCCTTTTCCATTATAGACGAAAAAAGGCGCTGAAAAGATCACGATTCCCCCGCACAGCGGAAAATTTCAGCGGCGTGCACCCATGTACGGATGCGCGCCGCACTTTTTACGAAGCAATCAGCCCTTGATCGCGCCGGCCAGCATACCCTGCAAATAGTAGCGCAGGCAGGACACGGTGATGATGAGCAGCGGCAGCGTGCCGATGACGAACGCGGCCGTGGTCATGCCGTAGTCGGATGTGCCGTTGCCGGCGCAGTTGTTGAAAACGATCTGGCAGAAGGTTTTCATCTTGTCGCCGGTGGTCAGCACGATGGTGGGCCAGATGTAGTCGTTGTACATGCTCACAATGGCGGTGATGCCCACGGTGATCAGCGTAGGCACGCTCAGCGGCAGTGCGATCAGGCGATAGGCCTGGAACTCGGTCACGCCGTCGATCTTGGCCGCGTCGAACATCTCCTTGGGCAGCGACGAGAAGAACGCGCGCGCCAGCACGATGCCGAAGATCTGCTGTCCGGCGATGTAGGGAATGATCAGCGCCCAATAGCTGTTGAGCAGGCCGAATTTGCGGATCAGCGAGTAATTCGGGATGAGCAGCATATTGTAGGGAATCATCAGCACGAACAGGATCAGCCCGAAGCACAGTTCCTTGCCGCGGAAACGCATCCGTCCGAACGTGTAGCCCGACAGCGACACGATAAAGATGATGAAGAACAGCGAGGCGAAGCACACCAGCAGCGAGTTCCAGATCGGGTGCTTGACGAAATTCCAGGCCGAGACATAGTTGCTCCAGTTGATCTCCCAGGGCGCGGGCCAGGCAAGGAAGTTCATCTTGATGGCGATGTTCTTCTTGAGCGACATGTTGATCATCATCAGAAGCGGGAAGAACGTCGCCGCAACCAGCAGGACAAGCACGAAGCGCGAGATGAAATAGGCGGGGCCTTTGCGAATCTTCATATCAGTCGTCCCCCTTTACGAGCTTGCGCTGGATGGCGGTCAGTATCAGTATGATGAGCATGATGACCACCGCCATGGCCGAGGCATAGCCGAAGCGGCCGTCCGTAAAGGCGATGCGGTACATGAGCAGCGCGGGCACCATGGTCGTGTTGCCCGGCCCGCCGTTGGTCGTGGCCAGGATCGAGCCGAAGCCGGAGAGCGAGCCGATCAGCGAAAGCGTGGCAATGACGCTCACATAGCCCATGACGTTGGGGATATGCACATGCCGAACCACCTGCCAGCTGTTCGCGCCGTCGGTCACGGCGGCCTCATACAGTTCCGTGCCCACGTTGTTGACCGCGGAATGGAATATGAGGAAATTCAGGCCGGATACGAAGGGGAAGCCCATAAATATGACCGAGAACATGGCCGTGCCGCTTTCCTTCATCCAGTCGTGCGTGAACATTTTCAGCCCGAGCGACGTGAGCAGCGAGTTAAAGCCGAAGGACTTGTTATAGAGGAAGCGCCAGATCAGCGTCACCACGATGCCGGGCACCAGCATCGGCATGACGAACATCGACTTGATGGTGTTGGCAATGCGCTTGCGCCGCACGAAGAACAGCAGCTCTGCCGTCAGAAGCGGCCAGAATATCGCGTTGATCACCGAAAAGGCCGTAATGATCGCCTGATTGCCGAACGAACGCCAGAACACCAGCCCGTCCGGCCCGAACAGCGTGCGGTAGTTTTCAAGCCCGACGAACTCCGTTACGCGGTTTGTGATTCGATAATCGGTCAGAGAATTCCACAGGCCGTTGAAAAATGCGTAATAGCTGAATATGCCGATCAGTATCATCGTGGGTGCGATAAACAGATAAGGATAAATGCTGAAGCGCACGCCGTCATATCGGCGCTTTTTAGGCCATTGTTTCGTCTGCATGGTAATTCCTCCTCCCGTGTCATGGCCGGCTTTTTCAGGCCGGCCGGACGCAGGCGGCGCGCGTCTGCATTCGGCCGAGCTGAGAAAGAAGCGCGGGCAGGACAGAGCATGCCCTGCCCGCGCGGATTGAGCCAAGATATTACTTCATGGTATCCTTGGTCGCGGGGTCGAGATCATAGCCGCTGGTCTCGATGTCGTCGGCCAGTCTGCGCAGCAGGATGGGACGGACGGAATCCAGGAACTCATCGGAGGTGATCTCGCCAGTGGTCAGCTGATCGAAATAGCCCTTGTAGGTGCCGGAATCCTCGGACAGATAGCGCTCGCGGCCAACCAGCGTGGAGAAGTCGCCCTTCTCGCTGCTCTCGGTGATAAAGCCGGCCAGCTTGTCGTTGATTTCCTGCGACAGCTCGACGCCCTTGATGCCCACGGGGCCCTGCACGAACTGGCCGGCGTTCAGCGTGGTCTCGAACATGTCGGCGCAGCCTTCGGGATTGTAGACGAACTCATAGAAGTCCACGACGCGGGCGGTGTGATCCTCGTCGCCGGTCAGGATGATGCCCATGCAGTTGCCGCCGGCATAGAGGGAGCGCAGCTTCTCGGAGGCCCAGCCTTCGGGCTTGGTTTCATAGTTCGGGAAGGCGATGGTAATCCAGTTGAACGCGGAATCGCCCATGTCGAGCATATCCTTGTTCAGCACGCCGACGTTCCAGGAGCCGGACACCAGGAAAGCGCCCTCGCCCATCTCGAAGCTGGTCAGCACTTCCGTGGAGGAAGAATCCATGTAGTTGGCGTTGAAATAGGGGGCGTACTTGGCGTACTCGGCCCAGACGGAGCGAATGACGGGGGTGTCGAACTGCGTATCGGTCTCATACATGGCGATGCGCTCGCCGCTGAACACCACGTCGCGGTCGCAGGTCAGATCATCGGGGTTGTAGGCGAAGGTGGCGTTGGCGGCCATGGTGGCCTCGTCGTAAGCGCCGTCCTCGGGACGGACGATCAGCTCGGCGGTCAGATCGCGCAGCGCGGCGTCGGCCAGCACGGCGATGAACCAGGTGCCTTCGGGCGTGGCGAGGATGGGCGTGTCGACGCCGTCGGCCTTGAGCACTTCGCAGCAGTGCAGCCACTCTTCCATGGTCGTGGGCGTCTCGAGCTTATGCTCGGCCAGCATATCGGTGTTGACCATCATGGCCACGCCGACGTGATCGAACGGCAGGGCGTACATGCCGTTTTCGTTGGTGTAGCTCTTGATGTCGGCTTCTTCGAAGCAGTCGCGCACGGCCTTGCCGGTGTAGGGGTTGATTTCGTCCAGAATCTGGCTGAAATCATAGCACTGACCCTTCTCCTGCATGGACTTGATGTTGCCGAAGTTGATGTGGGTGATGTCGGAGGCGTCGGACAGATCGTCGGACGCAAACCAGGTGGTGAACTTCTGGCTCAGCGCGTCGTTGTTGGCGATGACGTCGATCGTAACGGTGGTCTCGGGGTGCAGCTCCATGTACTTCTTGGCGGCGTTATACCAGCCCTCGGTGTAATAGTTGTTCATGACGGAGAGGATGATCTCGTCATTCTTCGTCGTGTCCCACTTGGCGGCTTCCTCCGCGGTGGCGCAGGCGCCAAACGCGCCGAGCAGCAGGACGACGGACAACAGGACGGCCAGGAACTTCTTCATAAAACAGATTCCCCTTTCCGATTATTTTGAGAGGCTGATTGAGCCTCCTCTCAACAGAAATGATATGCGGCCTGTCCGCATTACAGGATGGACGCGACGCTTTCTCCCATCACAAAATCGACGCTCACGGTGAGCGGCTCCTCGCTGAGGCCGGCGATCTTGCTGATCAGCGAGCGCATCAGGAAGCGCCCGACCTCAAAGCCGCGTATGTCCATCGTGGCCAGCGTGGGCGTGATGGACTGAAGGATCTTCAGCCGGTCGCAGCCGACGACCGAAACATCCTCCGGCACGCGCAGCCCGCGATTGTGCAGCGCGCGGATTGTCCCCAGCGCCATCAGATCGTTGAGCGCGTAGACCGCCGTAAAGGCCGCGCCGCGCTCCATAAGAATCTCGGCGGCGCGCATGCCTTCGGCCTCGTCCGTGCGGGCGCTGGGCAGTCCGTCCACGATCAGATCGGAATTGACCGGCAGGCCGTGCCTGTCGAGCGCCTCCCGCCAGGCCGCATAGCGCCAGTGATTGGGCGTTGAGAGCGGCACGCCGCTCAGGAAGGCAATGTCTCTGTGCCCCGCCCTTTTCAGCGCGCCGATCATATCGTCGAAGGCGCGGCGGTAATCGAAGGCGATCGACACGTCGTGATTGATGACCGGCAGCGACGGCGGCAGCAGCGATTCGATCTGCTCGTTGGTCGTAGGCAGCGCCAGGATCGCGCCGTCCAGCCAGCGGCTCGCCAGATCGAGCACATCGCGCGTATTGGAAAAGTCAACGGAAATGACCGAAACGATATAGCCGTTTTTTGAAGCGACCTCCTGCGCGCCGGAAAGCACCTCGCAGTAATGCGGGTTATTCAGATTATCGACCAGCATCGCCACATGGCGCGTCTCCCGCGTGGACAGCCCGCGCGCCAGCAGATTGGGGCGGTAGTCCAGCTCGTCGACGGCGCGCATGACGCGCTCGCGCACCTCGGGCGTGACGTTTTTCGTGTTGTTCATGACATAGGAGACCGTCGCAACCGATACGCCGGCGCGCTGCGCCACATCCCGCCGAGTCGCCATGGAATTCGCTCCTTTCGACTCGGTTACCCGAGTAACTGACGTAAGTATAGCATAGGCAACGGCAAATGTCAATATATTTTTTACATTTCAGCGCCCGTTTATTTCCCGCAGATTTAATCATGATCAACGTAAGGCAAATCACATTGCGCCCTTTGCGCGCATTATAAGGAAGCGCCGCCCTGAAACGCGCTTGCCGCCGCCGGCCGGACGTGCTATAATGGCGGCGAGAGCATCGCGAAAGGAGCTGATTTCCATGTCGGACTTCACAAAGCGGGCACTGGAGGAATCGCTCAAGAATCTGCTGCTGCAAAAGCCGCTGGACAAAATTACCATCAGCGATATTGCCGCGGACTGCGGAATCAGCCGCATGACATTCTACTATCACTTTAAGGACATCTACGATCTGGTCGAATGGGCTTGCATGGAGGACGCGCGGCGGGCGCTCGAGGGCAAAAAGACCTGCGACACCTGGCAGCAGGGCTTTTTGCAGATCTTCGAGGCCGTTCAGGCGAACAAACCCTTCATCATGAACGTCTATCGCTCGGTGAGCCGCGAGCACGTCGAGAGCTATCTCTACAAACTCACATACGATCTGCTGATCGGCGTTGTGGAGGAGCGCGCGCAGGACTTAAGCGTACGCGAATGCGACCGCGAGTTCATCGCGCACTTTTACAAATACGCCTTCGTAGGCATCATGCTGGACTGGATCAAGGCCGATATGCGCGCCGACCCGAGGGAAATCGTCGACCGGCTGGGCGTCATGCTGCACGGCAGCATCCGCGCGGCGCTGGAGCGGGTGGCGGTGGGACAGCCGCCCCAAACGGGCAATTTTTAATCAAATCCACGAAAATGATCAAAAAAACGGCAGTTGCGCCGCCATGCTCAAGATTTAGGCACGGCGGCGCAGCTGTTTATTGTGGAGCCGCGCGGGGCAGGCTATAATGTGAATCACAGAGCAGGGAACAAAGCCCCTGACGAACAGACATCAAGGAGGCATTGAATATGTATTATTCCAGCGGTAATTATGAAGCGTTCGCCCGTCCCCGCAAGCCCGAGGGCGTTGATCACAAGTCTGCCTACATCGTCGGCAGCGGCCTGGCCGCGCTGACCGCCGCCTGCTATCTCGTCCGCGACGGACAGATGAAGGGCGATCACATCCACATCCTCGAGAAGGGCGCTCTGGCCGGCGGCGCGTGCGACGGCTGGAAGTTTGAAAACGTCGGCTACGTCATGCGCGGCGGCCGCGAGATGGACAACCACTTCGAGGTCATGTGGGATCTGTTCCACTCCATCCCCTC
>CAKTXR010000066.1 GCA_934631025.1 uncultured Clostridia bacterium | reverse complement strand
ATCGCCGTGCAGGACGCCATTCAGCAGCGGCTTGCTGAAAAGCGTAAGAGGCCGTGAAGAGATGGTGATGGCGGTATAGGCGGGTGTGGGACTCGCCGGGGAACAGTTTTGCTTTTCGCGCCGCGCGGTTCTTTGCTGGATCGCGCGGCGCGTTGGGCGTATGATGGGGGAAAATGGAATATCTCTCGGTTGGCGGGTAGGAAAATGGAGCTTGGGCGTAGGATAAAAAGTTGCAGATGCCTTGCGATTCCTCAGGGGAAAGCATTGGATGCCGATTATATGCGTGCCGTGGGAGAGTGTGAATGAATCCATGAGCGTGGGATTGTGAAGCCGAGAAATAGATTTGCCCTGATCGAGAGGGTGGGAACTCCGTTTCCAGTGAGGCATGCGCGGGTTGATGACATTTTTCTGTAAAAACTGTATGGGTTGGATGAGGAGATGGTGAGGGCACTTTTCATTGCACTGGAGGGATTTGCACTGTAAAAGCGCGGTCGATACGGCTGGGAATAGCATTTTCAGAAAGTGAGTAAAAAGGGGCGTCCATGAGAGGCTGTCGCGGAAAAGGCGTGCGTGACGAAGGGCCTGTATGAAAAAATTTGGCTTTTCGGCGAAACGCTGCGCTTTGCCGCCTGAACGAAACGTTCTTCTGCGGGATAATCGCCGCGAAACCACGCGCAGCGTCTATGAAAGGCGGCGCTTGAGAGGTTTATGGCTTTTGGCACAATGGACGTGGCGTGAATTGCTTCTATGATGGCGCTTTATGATATTCGCTTCGGCGTTTTCTTTGGCTATAATGATGGCAGCAAAAGGAACGGAGGTCATCATTATGGCAAAGGCGGTATTGGTTACGGGCGCGTCCAGCGGAATTGGGAAAATGATCGCGCGGGAATTGAAATCGGCGGGCTTCAGGGTTTACGCCGCTGCACGGCGGCTGGAGCACATGGCGGATCTGGAGAAGGACGGCATTGTGCCGATGGCGCTTGATCTGACAAGAGATGAATCCATCGTCGCGTGCGTGAAGAGCGTGCTTTCACGGGAAAAGAGCGTCGACGTGCTGGTCAATAACGCCGGCTATGGCTCCTACGGCGCGATTGAAGATGTGCCGTTGGAGGAAGCGCGCCGTCAGTTCGAGGTCAATCTGTTCGGCATGGCGCGGCTCATTCAACTCGTTACGCCGGGCATGAGGAACAATCGCTCCGGAAAAATCGTCAATATTTCCTCAATGGGCGGCAAAATCTGGACGAA
The DNA here is from genome assembly GCA_934631025.1 of uncultured Clostridia bacterium. GTDB lineage: Bacteria > Bacillota > Clostridia > Christensenellales > Aristaeellaceae > Firm-10. Next base: position 12,950 of record CAKTXR010000066.1, on the reverse strand, counting down.
ATTCGGCGGGTGGTATCATGCGACAAAGTGCGCCGTCGAAGGGCTGTCCGACTGCCTGCGCATGGAACTGAAGCCCTTTGGCATTGATGTGATCGTCGTCGAGCCGGGTGGAATCAAAACGGGTTGGGGGCTTATCGCCGCTGAAAATTTGAAGAGAATTTCAGGAAACGGCGTATATGCGGAAGCGGCGAACAGAGCGGCGGACGGCATGATCAGAAATTACAGCGGTTCTATGCTGTCTCGGCCGGAATTGATTGCAAAGATTGTCCGCAAGGCCGTTATGAAGCGCCGGCCCCGCACGCGCTATCTGATCGGATTCGGTGTGAAGCCGATGGTCTGAACGCATAAAATTTTCGGGGACAGAGTGTTTGATTGGGTGATTCGGAATTTTTTCATGATGGAGCAAGGGCATGAAGTGCTTTTCGATCGACAAAAACTATGGCGATTATCTTTCAAAAATGGGCTTTTCACTGGAAGCTGTTCAGAAGAAGGCCATGTTGCCGAAGATCTGTTCTCACGGCGAACGCCGAACCTGACGGCTGAGGAATACTTTCGCTTTATGCAGGCCGTCGACGCGCTTTCACCGAGTGCGCAGACGCTGCTTTGTTTAGCGTTGTCGGAGGGGATCGAGGCCTTCTCGCCGCCGGTGTTCGCGGCCTATTACAGCCGGAACGCTCTCGTATGCCTGAAGCGGCTGGCGCAGTACAAGCCGCTGATCGGCGCGCTGCTGTACAATGTTGAGGAGACTGAAACAGAGGTCGGCGTGGAAATTCTGCCGGACGACGGCGCGCTGGAGCTGCCGGAAATCCTTGTCGGAATCGAGTTTGCGTTTCTCGTGGGACTCATTCGCAGGGCGACTCGAGAGCCGATTGCGCCGCTGTTCGCAACGGTGAAGCAGCTGATGAAAAACAGCGCCTGCGCGGACTTTATCGGCATTTCGATTGCCGTCGGCGATAAAAACCGCCTTGCGTTTTCAAAAGCGGATATACTGATTCCGTTTATCAGCCGCAACGAGTCCTTGTGGGCGTTCTTTGAGCCGGAGCTGAACCGCCGCCTGTCTATGATGGAGACGGACGACAGCTGCGCGGCGCGCGTCCGCAGCGCGCTGATGGAGCTGCTGCCCGCCGGCGAGTGCAGCATCGACGACGCGGCCCGAAAGCTCGGCGTCAGCAGGCGCTCCTTACAGCGCAGATTGCAGGAGGAAAATACCAGCTTCCAAAAGCAGCTCAATCACACGCGGGAGCTGCTGGCGAAGGCGTATCTGGCCAATACCGATATGACCGGTGAGGACATCACTTTTTTGCTGGGGTATCAGGAGGTCGGCTCATTCCATCGGGCGTTTTCCGTGTGGACGGGGCGGATGATCGGCGTGTACAGAAAAATAGAACGCGCGCTCAGGCCCGATTAAGGACGGCGTTCATTCACAGATTTATGGAAGAACCCATTCCAGCGGTTTATTCGCCGCAGGAATGGGTTTTCTGATATTTTGCGGGCGTAAAGCCTGTTTTTTCGCGGAAGAGCTTGATGAAATAGGGCGCGGAGGCATAGTGCAGGCGCTCGCAGACGCTGCTGACTGATTCGCCGGCGAGCAGCAGCTCCTTGGCGCGCGCGATGCGCAGCTCAATCAGCAGTTCCTTGTAGCTCATGCCCGATTCGCGCGCGATCAGGCGGCCGATCTGCTTGCCGGACAGCCCGAACGCGCCGGAGATCATCTCCAGCGAAAGGTCATAGTCCAGCAGATGCTCGCGGATATAGGCGACGATCTGCTCCCCGCGCGGGTCGACCGGTTCGGTGGGATCGGCTTTGACGGCGTCGCAGATTTCGGCGATGATGAGCCGCAGCTCGCGCTGGCTGCTTTCCGCGAGAGGGCGCTCGCCGATGCGGGCGACGCGCTCCGGGTTCAGCGGTATGCCGCGGCTCTGGGCGAGCAGCGTGAGCCGGCCGATGACGTCCGAATAGACGCAGCTCTGTACGCTCGAGGCGGGAAAGCGGTGCGTCAGTATGTCGTTTATCTCATTGAGCGCCGAGAGCGCGGCGGCGCAGTTGCCCTGCCGGACGGCCTGCAGGAGCAGCGTGGCCGCGCTTTCGGCCTGGGAGTGCGCCTGCTGCTGCGGCACGGTTTTGAGCATGGCGTCGGAGAGCGACGTGGGAATCTGCGCGATGCTTGAGACGGGTCTGCCGCAGCCTATGCGCGGGGACTGCCGCATCTCCATTTCGAAGATTTCCGAGAGTATGTCGGCCAGTGCGGGGAAGGTTTCCTCGTCGTCCGAGGAGACCAGCACCACCAGCATGGGCCGACTGTCCAGCGGCACGGCGTAAAAGCCGGTGCCGTCGGTGGTCAGGCTTTCGATGGACTGGATCAGGCTTTCGATATTCCGCGCGGGGGCTTCGCTCTCCCAGCTCAGCAGCGCGGCGGAGAACCACGGGCCGTCCAGATTGATCGACACGACGCGCATGGCCTCCAGCGTCTGCGGCGAGGATTCGCCGTTCAAAAGCGCCAGCAGCAGCGATTCGCGCAGGCTCCGGCGCTGAGCGTCGACCTGCCGCAGCAGCGTGTCCAGCTGCGTTTCGGACAGGCGGCGGTGGTGGATCGCCTGCGTCAGCGCGTTGTCGAGCAGCGTCAGCTCGTCGTCCGTGCTGAGCGCGGACTTGTCCCAGATGGACTTGTGGTGCGTAAAGACCCTGTGCAGCGGCAGATAGGTCATATAGGCCAGCACAAGGCCGAGGGAAACCAGCAGCAGCGTGGACAGCAGGGACAGCCGCGTGCAGAGCCGCCGGAAGCGGAGCAGCTCGCTGTATTCCGAATCGGCCGACGGCATCAGCGATACGGTGAAGCCCTCGACCGTGCAGGCGTTGAGACTGCCCGCCGGCGCGTCGCCATAGGCGATCTCCACGCGGCTTTCGAAGCCGCCGGAGCACAGCTCGATGCGCCGCATCAGCGCGGCGTGGGGCACATAGGCGCTGAGCCATGCGCGGCTGTTTTCGGACTGAGAGCTGGAAAAGACCAGCGCATAGCACAGCAGATAATTGTCCTCGGGCAGCGTGATCACCTGAAAATCGGCGGCGCTCGTAATGGCCTCGTACAGCGTCTGCGCGTCCTGAGCCGGCCAGTTCAGCTGGGACTGCGCATAGAGCGAGAACGGCATTTTTCCGTCGTGATGGAAGATGTCGTCCGAGCCGTCGTAGAGCATGAACAGATCGGATGCGATGGGGGAATGGGTCTTATACTTGCCCAGATCCTCCAGCATATCGATTTCGTAAAAGCGGCTGCGGGCGAGATAGGCCGGCTGATAGCATTTCGCGCCGTAAATCTGATAGGAAATGTTTTTGAGCAGCGAGAGCTGGGCGGACAGATCCTCCGAGACGAGCGCCAGTTTTTTCGCCTCGGCCGCCTGGAGCGAGGCGTTCAGCGCGCTGGCTGAAACGTTGAACAGCAGAACGACCACCAGCACGCAGCCGGTCAGCGCGATGGAAAGATAGTACAGGAAATACTTGTGCAGCACCGACTGCCTGAATATCATGCGGTGTCCGGAAGGCTTCATGAACGACGCGCCTCTTTCCATTGCTACGCTTGATGCTCCGCCCCAATGAGGAGATGCTCTCTCTTCATAGTATCAATTTAACTGGAATTTGTCAATAACGCAAAACAGACATCGCCCATGTCCGAAAAAAGGAATTGCAAAACGGCCGAAAATGTCCGATTTGGAATGAAATGTCCGAAAAATGGATATTGAAAGCGGGTTAAGCAGCGGTTATACTGTGCTTGCAGTCCGACGAAGCGGCTGCGACAGAGAAGGAGTGAGGGCGCGAATGAACGCGAGAACTCAGGCTGGGATCCGGCGCAGGCAGAGACTGCGTCTGGCGGGGCGCTACTGGCAGCTGTATCTGCTGATCCTGCCGCTGATCGTGTATCTTTTCATATTCAACTATATGCCGATATACGGCGTGCAGATCGCCTTTAAGGATTTCCGCACGAGTTTGGGCATATGGGGCAGCCCGTGGGCGGGGCTCAAGCACTTTGCCCGCTTTGTGACCTACCGCGGCTTTCCCCAGCTGCTTCGGAACACGCTGACGCTCAGCCTGTATTCCATCGCGACGTTCCCCTGCGCGATCATATTCGCGCTAATGCTCAACGAGCTGCGCGCGCAGCGGTTTAAAAAGACGGTGCAGATGATCTCCTATGCGCCGCACTTTATTTCCACGGTGGTCATCTGCGCGATGCTGAAGCTGTTCTGCTCGCGCAGCGCGGGGATATTCAACAATATAATCGATATGCTGGGCGGCGCGCGGCAGGATATGCTCTCCAATCCGACGCTGTTCCCTCATCTCTATGTGTGGTCGGGCGTATGGCAGGAGCTGGGCTGGGGCGCGATCATCTATCTGGCGGCGCTCTCCGGCGTGTCGAGCGAGATGGTGGAGGCCTCGCTGATCGACGGCGCGAATCGCCTTCAGGTCATCTGGTATATCAACATCCCCACGATCCTGCCCACGATCGTCATCATGCTGATCATGCGCTGCGGCAGCGTGCTGTCCATCGGCTTTGAGAAGGTCTATCTGATGCAGAACGCGCTCAATCTGGACGCATCGCAGATCATATCGACCTACGTCTACGAAATCGGCCTTCAGGGCGGCCAGTTCAGCTATTCCGCGGCGATCGGTCTGTTCAACAATGTGGTGAATATTCTGATTCTCCTGCTGGTGAATAGAATCTGCAAGAGCGTGTCCGAGATCGGCATCTGGTAGGAGGAAGAGGCATGAACAAAATCAAGAGAACGCGCGCCGACGCGGCGTTCGACGCGCTGAACATCGCGCTGCTGACGATACTGACCGTCATACTGCTTTATCCGCTCTATTTCGTGCTGATCGCGTCCGTGTCCGATCCCTACGCCATCGCGCAGGGCAGCGTGAAGCTGATCCCCGTCCGGCCCACGCTGGAGGCCTATCAGAACATCATGAAGGACACGCGCATCTGGCTGGGCTATCGCAACACGATCGTCTATACGGTGCTGGGCACGCTGCTGAGCCTTGCGCTGACCATCCCCTCGGCCTATGTGCTGAGCAAGAAGGATCTGCCGGGCCGCGCGGTCCTGATGACCTTCTGCCTCGTCACGATGTATTTCGGCGGCGGCCTGATCCCGACCTATCTGATCGTAAAGAAGGTCGGCCTGCTCAACAAGGCGTATACGCTGATTGTGCTGGGCAGCGTGAGCGTGTACAATATCATCGTGACGCGCTCGTTCTTCCAGTCCACGCTGCCCGATTCGCTGTTTGAATCGGCGCGCATCGACGGCGCGAGCGAGCTGAGGATGTTCTTCTCCATCGCGCTGCCGCTGTCCGGCTCGATCATCGCCGTCATGGCGCTGTATTACGGCGTGGGGCGCTGGAACGAATTCTTCAACGCGCTCATCTATGTGTCGAACGTCGATTATCAGCCGCTGCAGCTGGTGCTGCGCAGCCTGCTCCTGCAAAGCCAGCAGGCCGTCATGGACGCGGCGCTGACCGACGACCCCGAAATGCTGGCCGACGCGGCGCGCCTGGCCTACATGGCCGAGGCGATGAAATACGCCATCATATTCATCGCCGCCGCGCCGCTGCTGATCGCCTATCCCTTCGTGCAGAAGCACTTCGTCCGCGGCGTCATGATCGGCGCGCTGAAGGGATGAGCCGCATTGCGAAATGAAACGGCGCTATGCCGTTCAATAGAAAGGAGAATCCCCATGACCCACAAGACTCTCTGGAAGATTCTTTCCCTGACGCTGGTTCTGCTCATGGCTGCGACGGGCGCTCTGGCCGCTCCGGCGTACATGAACATGGACAGCGAGCTGCCCATCGTCAAGGACGGCGAGAAGATCGCCGTGACGCTGGTCTCTACGCAGTCCGACTCCTATCCCAGCAAGCCCGAGGACATCTGGCTGTGGGAGTATATGCGGCAGGCCATGAACATCGATCTCAAGGTCGAGCACGTCCTGGGCAGCGCTGCGGAGGAGCGGCTGAACCTCATGATGGTGTCCGGCGAGCTGCCGGATATCCTGATCGGCTTCGGTCTGGACACCACCAAGCTGATCCGCTACGGCTCGGTTGAAAAGCAGCTGCTGAACATCGCGCCCTATCTCACCGAGGAATACGCGCCCAATATGCTCAAGCTGATGGGGCAGTTCCCCGAGGTGCGCCCCCTCATCACCGCGCCCGACGGCGGTATCTATTCCATCTTCGACTATATCGAGGACGTTGGCAGCGGCCCGAAGCTGTTCGTGAAGGAAGCCTGGATGAACGAAAAGGGCGTCGCGATGCCCGAGACGCTCGACCAGTTCACCGAGCTGCTGCGCGCCTTCAAGGCCGAGAATCCCGAGTCCGTGCCGCTCAACGGCTCCGTGAACGGCAATGATCCCCGCGCCTTCCTGCTGACCGCGCTGGGCTATGTCACGATGAACAGCGCCGGCACTCAGGCCGCGCTGAAGGACGGTAAGGTCGTCATTCCCGCGCTGGACGCGGGCTATGTCGAGCTGCTCAAGCTGATGAAGCAGTATTACGACGAGGGCCTCATTTCCGCCGATTTCTTCACCCTCGAGGGCACCGCGGTCAACGCGCAGATGGCCGAGGGCAAGGCCGTGGCTTCCGGCACCGGCGCGCCCTTCCTGCAGCTGCCCGACGCGGCCGATTTCCAGCAGTGGGCGCACGCCCAGCCGCTGACCAGCGCGCAGAATGAAAAGGCCTTCTATGTGGCCGGCGCGACGGTCAACGTCGGCGGCATGGCGTTCTCCGCCGCGACGGAGCATCCCGAGCTGCTCGTCCGCATCGCCGATTTCTTCTTCAGCAACAAGGGCGGCCTGTATAAGTGGAACGGCCCGTGGTCTCAGTCCGAGGACACGCTGGGCATGGTCGGCGGCTGGAGCTTTGAAGAGGGCAGCAACACCAAGTATTTCTTCGAGGACGTGGCCAGCGGCAAATATCCCAGCACCTTCGCGGCCATCTGCTCCACCATCGCGCCCTGGGGCGGCTCCGAGACCTTCGGCTACCGCAAGGACATCAACCCCAACGACGGCTCTCACGGCTCCGTGTGGCTGATGCAGGAAATGGCCGGTCTGGAGACGGTCGGCAAGGTCTATCGCGAGGATTACGGCGACGACTGCTGGCGCATGAGCCGCGAGAAGAACGCCATGCCCTATCTGACCACCGAGGTCTATCCGAACATCACCTATTTCACCGAGGACGAATCCATCCGCATCAACGAGCTGCGCACCATGATCGAGCCGCACGTTGAGACGGAAACGGCCAAGTTCATCACCGGTGTGCGCCCGATCGAGGAGTTCGACAGCTATCTCAAGGAGCTGGAGGACATGGGCGCGCAGGAGCTGATCGATTTCTACGCCAAGGCGTACGAGACCTGTCAGGCGAACATGGCGAAGTAATTCCATAGCCCCAAAAGCGGAGCTCGCGTCCCGGCGGCGCGGGCTCCCTTTACGATGAACGCTGAAAAAACTATGATGAAATATTTTTGACGCTGTGCGGAACGGGATTGACGGTCACGGGATGCTGTGTTAAACTTTTATTATAGAAAGCGGCAAATGGAGGAAATCGGATGAGCGAAAAAATCAGGCTGCGGCTGGAAGAGGATGCGTCCTTCGGGTTCGGCTGGGGTGATCTCTGGTTTGAGCAACGTGCGGTTGGCTTTTCGGCGAAAGATATTCGGCAGGATGAGCGCGGAGCGTCCTTCCGCGTGACGGGCGCGGACGGCGTTTCATTTTCGGCGCGGCTGACCGTTCTGGAAAACGGCGTGGAGCTGCGCCTTTCGGGCGAGGCGTGCCCCGAGACGCTGGCCTATCCGGGCGCGACGCAGGTACAGGCCGGCGATACGGCGCTGCTGCCCATCGGCGGCGGCTTTGCCTTCCCTGTGGACGATCCTGCGGTGCAGGTGATCCCCGAGGACGCGGCGGGCTGGTCGGTATCTCAATGCATGGGCATGATCGGCCTGACGCGCGGCGCGAGCTGGCTGGTGACGGCGATCGAGGATCCCTCCGATGTGATCGTCTGTCGCCGGAGGAATGCGGAAGGACTTTTGCAGCCGTTTATTCAGTGGACGGCGCAGGAGGGGCGCTTCGGCTATGAGCGCGTCTTGCGCTATCTCGTCGGCGGGACGGGCGGTCTGGCCGCGGCCTGTCGGGCCTATCGCGCGTACAGGCAGGCGCAGGGGCTGGTCGTGACGCTGAGGGAAAAGCGGGCGCAGGCGCCGCAGCTGGATCGGCTGATCGGCGCGGCGGACGTGTGGCTGTGGCACGACGATTACGAGAAGGCCATGTATTCCGAATCGACCGCCGAGTTTGATCTGGACAATCATGAAAACGTGCTGCGCGTCATGGCCGACATGAAGAGCGCCGGACTGGAGCGGGCGATCGTCGGGCTGTTCTTTAGAGACGACTGCCGCGCGTCCGAGGGACTGTCTCAGTTGGGCTATCTGGTGACGAAATACGACAACTTTTCGGATGTACTGCCTGGCAGCGTGGTGCCGCTGATTCCGAAATTCCGCATTCGCGAGTGCGATTACACCGAGCGGCGCGCGCACGGCTGGCCGCAGGATGTGCGCGTGAACCGTGACGGCAGCCTGTGCGGCGCGTGGGCGCTGCGCGGCACGGACGGCGTGATGCACGCGCAGAACAGCATGTGCGCGCGGCAGGCGGCCATTGCGGCGCGCAAAGAGGTGGGCGAATACGCGAAACGCTATGGCTGCGGCGCGTGGTTCATCGACGTGATCGGCGGCGGGCTTCAGGAGTGTCACAGTCCGGCGCATCCGATGACGCGGCGAGACTCCCGCGCGCCCATCGTGGACACGCTGCAAAGTATGCTGGACGCGGGGCTTGTGTCCGGCACGGAGGAGGGCGTGGAGTTCTGCGTGCCGGCGCTGTGCTATGCCGAAGGGCGCATGAGTCCGCAGCAGTATCGCATCAATTATAAGGAATCCGGCCGCAGAAAGGCGCATCTCTATACCGAAAGCGAGCATGAGCCGGTATTCGATCGCTTCATGCTCAATCCGGCCTATCGCGCGCCGCTGTGGGAGATGGTGTATCACGACTGTACGGTGAGCTACTGGTATTGGGGCGACAGCTCGAACTGCTGCATGGAGCTGCTGCCGCGCCGCGATCTGTTCAATGCGCTCTACGGCACGCCGCCGCTGTATTCCTTCCATACGGGCGAGTGGCCGCTGATCCGCGAGCGTGTACTGGCCTCGCAGGAGCGCGCGTGCGCCGTGGCCCGCCGCGTCGGCTGGGAAGCCATGACCGATTTTGAGTATTTGACGGATGATAAGCTCGTCCAGCGCACCGTTTTTTCGGACGGTACGGCCGTGACGGCGAACTTTTCCGCTCAGCCCTATTGCATGGAGGACGGAACGTGGCTTGCGCCGGAGGACTACCGCATGACCGGCGGCGCGGAGGGATGAAGCATGAGCGGCAATGAAGGCAGGGTCGCGCTGGTGACGGGCGCGGGCATGGGCATTGGGCGCGCAGTGGCGCTGACGCTGGCGGAGGCGGGCTACGACGTGACCGTCCACTGTAACGGCAGCGTGGAGCGCGCGCAGGCGGTCAGGCAGGAGATTCAGGCCATGGGGCGGCGCTGCGAGATCGTTCGCGCCGATCTTTCGCGGCCGGAGGAAGCGGCGGCGCTGTTCGAGAGGCATGAGACGCTGTTCGGGCGGCTGGACGTGTTCGTCGCCAACGCGGGCCTGACGGTCAAGGGGCGCTTTGAGGAAATGCGTGCGGAGGAGATCGACCGGGTGTTCAGCGTCAATTTCCGCGGCACATATCTGTGCATACAGAGGGCCGCCGCGCTGATGAAGAAATGCGGCGCGCGCGGCAGCATCGTGGTGATTTCGTCCAATCATTACAGGATGCACCATCCGCTCTGCTCGGTCTACGCCTCCCTCAAGGCGGGGCTCAACAAAATGGCGGAGCACGCCGCGCTGGAATACGGAAAATACGGGATCCGCGTCAATGTCATCGCGCCCGGCTGGACGGACACGGGCGAGGCGCGGCTGGGCGAGAAGGAACCGACCTACTATCACATACCGCTCAGGCGCTGGTGCCGCCCGGAGGAAATCGGGCAGGCCGCGCTGTTCCTGAGCGGGCCGTGGGCGGGCTCGATCACCGGCGCTGTGCTGACCATGGACGGCGGCGCGAGCCTGATGAGCGACAGTCTGGACAAATACGGCTACGACGGCTGAGGAGGAAAGAAGCCTATGAGCGAGCTGAATGGAATGTGCCCGATCATCGCCACCCCGTTTACGAAAATGGGTCTGGTGGACTACGATTCGTTTGAAAACCTGATTCGCGTGCTGATTGAGGGCGGCTGCCAGGCGGTGACGCTGTTCGGCATCGCCGGCGAATATTACAAGCTGACCGACGACGAAATGAAAAAGATGGCGCGCATCACCGTGGAGACCTGCCGCAAATACGGCGGCACGAGCATCATCTCCGTGACGCAGCACGCCACGCAGGTGGCCGTGGAGCGCGCGAAATTCTATGAGGACATCGGCGCGGACAATCTGATGCTGCTGCCCCCGTTTTTCCTCAAACCCGGGCAGGCCGCGCTGTATCGCCACATGAAGGCGGTCGGACAGGCGGTTAATATTCCCGTCATGGCGCAGTACGCGCCGGAGCAGACCGGCGTGGCCATTCCCGCGCAGGTCTACGCCGATCTCTTCCGCGAATGCCCCAACATCAAATATTACAAGATCGAGTGCAAGCCCGCGGGCGCGTATATCAGCAGCCTGCTCAGGCTCACGGACAATCAGGTGGGCGTGTTCATCGGCAACGCGGCCTATCAGTTCATCGAAGGCTTCGACCGCGGCGGGATCGGCGCGATGCCCGGCTGCTCGATGTTCGATCTGTATCTGAAGATGTACAACGAGTACATCGCGGGCGACCGCGCCGGCGCGGCGTGGACGCACACCAATCTGATCCTGCCCATACTCAACCACATCCGGCAGAACGTCGAGATGATCATTGCCTTTGAAAAGCGGATCCTCAAAAAGCGCGGGATTATCGCCTGCGATTTCTGCCGCGAGCCGGGCTTTGTGTCGGACGAGTATTACGACAGGCTCTTTGAAGAGCACTACGCGGCGATCGAGCCGTACTTTACATGGAGGGGATAAGCCGTGAACAACAACACATCGCCCGTCTGGAAGAAGCGCGGCACGCGGCAGGGGCTGCTGCGCAACGCGCTGCTCAAGGCCATGGGCTATACCGATCTGGATATTGAAAAGCCGATCGTGGGCATTATCAACACATGGGCGGAAACGAACCCCGGCCATGTTCATTTCCGTCAGCTGTCCGAGGCCGTCAAGCGCGGCGTGTGGGCGGCGGGCGGCTTCCCGCTGGAGGTGAACACCATGTCGATCTGCGAGGTGTTCTTCGATCTCTCCAGCCTGATCTATCGTAATCTGCTCTCGATGACCACGGAGGAGCTGATCGCGCGGCACCCCTTCGACGGCGTGGTGCTGATCGGCGGCTGCGACAAGAACATTCCGGCGCAGCTGATGGCGGCGGTTTCGGCCAACAAGCCGACGATCTTTCTGCCCGGCGGCACGATGCTGCCCGGTTCCTATAAGGGCGAGGCGCTCTGCTGCGGCACGGACAGCTTCAAGCTCTGGACGCGCTACAACATGGGCGAAATCGGCATGGACGACGTAATCGCGCACGAAGGCTGCCTGTACGGCTCGGCGGGCGCATGTCCGATTATGGGCACGGCGAACACCTGCCAGACGGTGACCGAGGCGCTCGGTCTGGCGCTGCCCGGGAGCGCAGCCTGCGTGGCAGTGTCGGCGGAGATGCTGCGCGTGAGCGAGATGACCGGCCGCCGCGCCGTGGGGCTGATCGAGGAAAACGTTTGCGCGCGGGACATCATTACGAAAAAGTCGATCGAAAACGCGATTCATGTGCTCATGGCCTGCGGCGGCAGCACGAATTTGCTGATCCACCTGAAGGCGATCGCCCGGCGCGCGGGCATACCGCTCGATCTTATGGAGTTTGACCGCATCAGCAACGAGACGCCGCTTTTGGTGAACGTCAAGCCGCATGGGCAGTATCCCGTGGGCGAGTTCGGCCGCGCGGGCGGCGTGCGCGCGGTGATGAAGGAGCTTGAGCCGCTTCTGCACGGCGACTGTCTGACGGTCAGCGGCAGGACGGTGGCCGAAAACCTTGCCTCGGCGGAGACGGCGTTCGACCGCGAGATTATCCGTCCCTTTGACGATCCGATCCTGCCCTATGGCGGCATCAGCGTGCTTCGAGGAAATCTGGCGCCGGGCGGCGCGGTGGTCAAGCGGTCGGCGGCCAGCGCGCATCTGCTCAAGCACAGGGGGCCGGCCAGAGTGTTCGACGATCTGGCCGAGGCGGAAAAATATCTGCTGGACGAGAACAACGACATGACGTGGGATACGGTAATCGTGCTGCGCGGCTACGGCCCCAAGGGCGCGCCGGGTATGCCGGAGTTCGGCAATTACCTGCCGATCCCGAAAAAGCTGTATCGTCAGGGCGTGAAGGACTTCGTGCGCATCACCGACAGCCGGATGTCGGGCGGCGCGTTCGGTACGGTCATACTGCACTGCGCCCCGGAGAGCGCCGCGGGCGGCCCGCTTGCCGCCGTGCGCGACGGGGACATGATCGAGATCGACGTGGACAAAAATCTCCTGCGGCTGGACGTCAGCGACGAGGAGCTGGCGGCGCGCCTGAAAACCGTCGTTCCGAAGGAACATCCGGACATTACGCGCGGCTTTGTGCGCAATTTTATCGACAACGTTTTGCAGGCCGACGAGGGCTGCGATATGCGCTATATGTAAGGACGGATCGGCGGCCGTCGCTCGGGCAGGGCGGCGGCTGTTTTTGTATCTTGAATTGTCAAGTCAAGTGCAACACCGAACCATAAAAGACTTCCGCCGGTGATTTCCAGCCAAGACACTTTCT
>CAKTXR010000065.1 GCA_934631025.1 uncultured Clostridia bacterium | reverse complement strand
AAAGAGAAACAGAACATGGCTGCGTCGCGCGGCCGGCAGACCCGTTCGGCAAAAGACGAAGCCGGACGGGTCTTTTGCATGCGGATGGGGGCGCGGCGGCTGAAAATGGGGTGACGCGTTGACGCTGCTGTTATAATTGGTAGAAAATACATGCGGACAGGGGCGCGGCGGCAGGAATTTATCTGTGTATGTCGAAAGAAATGAAAGGGAAGCGAGGTGGGCCGCGTGGACGAGGGCTTTGAGCGCGTGCTCTGTACGCCCGAACTGGCCGGACGACTGCGTATGCCGCTGTACTGGGCGGGATATGATATGGACGTGTGCCGCTTCGATCGCCGCGCGATTCCGGACGCCGCCGCGCAGGGACGCGCCGATATTGTGATCGTCAACGCGCTGATGGCCGGACTGGACGCTTCTGCGCTGGCGCATGAGATCGCGTCGAGACCGCTTCCCGCCATGCCGGCGCTGCTGGCGATTTTTCCGGCGGGCTGCGGCGAAGCGAGGACGGCGGCGGAACAGGCGGGCGCGGTCTGTCTGGACGGCCCGTGGGCGGCGGACGAGGCGATTGTGCGGACGATGAGCGCTCTGACGCTGGGCGACAGGCTTCCTCCCGCGTGGGCGAGCCGGAGGGAGGTTGAGCGCAGGCTGCGTTCGCTGGGCGTGGCCGATGAAACGGCGGGCGGCAGATACCTCACGCGGGCGGTCATGCTCTGCGCGCGGGATTATCGGTGCTTTGGACGGCTGTCCACGCAGGTTTATCCGATGATTGCGCGCGAATACGGTGCGAGCGCGGCGGCTGTGGAGCGGCTGATGCGCCACGCCATCGAGTCGGCCTGGCTGCACGGCGACATCGAGACGCAGTATACATTCTTTGGCAACACCGTCGACGCGTCGAAAGGCAAGCCGACGAACAGCGAATTTATAGCGCGGATCACTGAAGCGCTGAGACTGGAGGCGAACACCTGATGAAAAAAATGAAGAGAGTTGTGCTGCTCGTGCTGGACGGAACGGGCATCGGCGAGATGAGCGACGCCGCGAAATTCGGCGATAAGGGTGCGGACACGCTGGGACACGTTCTTGCCCAGAAGCATCCCGCGCTGCCCAACCTGAGCGCGCTCGGCCTGGGCAACATCCGCCCCTTCAAGGATTACGAGGACGAGGAGCCGATCGGCTGCTATGGCCGCATGGCCGAGGTTTCGCCGGGCAAGGACACGACCACAGGCCACTGGGAAATGGCCGGCCTGCCGCTCAAGAAGCCCTTCCCGACGTATCCGCACGGCTTTCCGCCCGAGGTCATCAAGGCGTTCGAGGACGAGACGGGCATGAAGGTGATCGGCAACAAGCCCGCTTCCGGCACGGCCATCATCGAGGAGCTGGGGCCGGAGCACCTGCGCACCGGCGCGCTGATCGTCTACACCTCGGCCGACAGCGTGTTCCAGATCGCCGCGCACGAGGGCGTGATCCCCGTGCTGACGCTGTGGGACATCTGCCGCCGCGCCCGCCGCATACTCACCGGCGACAACGCCGTGGGCCGCGTCATCGCGCGTCCGTTCGAGGGGATGCCCGGCGCGTTCGTACGCACCGACAACCGCCGCGATTTCTCGATCGATCCGCTCGGCCCGACGATGCTGGACGTGCTCAAGGCTGCCGGCAAGGACGTGCTGGGCGTGGGCAAAATCGAGGATATATTCAACCATCGCGGCCTGACGAAATCCGATCACGCCGCGGGCAATCCGGCCTGCATCGACTCGACGATCGAGATGCTCAAAAAACCGAACTGGAGCGGCCTTCTGTTCACCAATCTGGTGGACACCGACATGAAATACGGCCATCGCAACGACGTGGCGGGCTTTGCCGCCTGCCTTGAGGAGTTCGACCGCCGCCTGCCGGAGATCATCCGCCTGCTGGGCGAGGACGATCTGCTCATCATCACCGCCGACCACGGCTGCGACCCCGCCTATCCCACGACCGACCATACGCGCGAATATGTGCCGCTGCTGGTCTGGGGGCTGGGCCTGAAGGAGGGCGTCGATCTGGGCACGCGCAAAAGCTTTGCCGACGTTTCGGCGACGGTGCTCGAGGCGCTGGGCGTGGAGAACAAGCTGCCGGGCACGTCGTTCTATAAGGACGTCGTTGAAGAATAACGCCTGAGGATTTGAGACGGCCGAGTCTGCTTGCAGGCGGCGCGGGGCGCGAAAACGCCGGCGCGGAGCCGTTTCAATCCATTGAAAAAGCAGCAAAAAAGCGCATAAGGGCATGGCTGCGGCGCGGAAAACGTGCTGCGGCCTGCCTTTTCGATTTGAGGGAAAGGCGCGGCGGGCTGGAGGTTCGCTGAACGTGCGGCGCGCGCGTTTGAGGAAGATGACTTGAGACTGCGGATTGAGCGTAGAGCGATTACGGAGGTTAGGGCGCTGCGAAAGCGTGCGTTTGGCGCTGGAGTTCGGAGAGCTGTGCGGCTGGATGGCCTTGGAATGCGCGCCGGAAGCGGTTTTGAACGGCGGTTTTTGCGCTCAAGGCTCCGAGAAGCCAGCGGATTGTACCGCTGAATCGCCTGTGAAGCGACTGCGGGGTCAGGCGCTGTGAAAATGCGTGCCTGGCGATGGATTTTATGGGGGCAAAGCGCCGGACGGCCGGGCATAGGGCGCGTTCTCGCCGGATATTCTAGTAGGGAATATGGGCGGGAGGGATGTTTATGCTGAGACGGGCAATGGCGTGTCTGATGGGCGTGCTGCTGATGGCGGCGGCGATTCCGGCGCGCGCGGCGATTTCGGATGGGGCGCTCGAGGACGCGCCGATGAAGCCGGACTGCGCCGCGGCGATGCTGTTGGAGCCGGAGAGCGGGCAGATCATATTTGAGATCAATGCGGACGAGAAGCGCCCCGTGGCCAGCGTGACCAAGATCATGACGATCCTGCTGGTGTGCGAGGCGATCGAGGACGGCGCGATCGACCTGACCGAGGACGTGGCGGTGAGCAAAAACGCCGCGGGCATGGGCGGCTCGCAGGTGCTGCTGGACGCGGGCGAGACGCAGACGGTGAACGAGCTGCTCAAGAGCGTGATCGTGGGCAGCGCGAACGACTCGGCCGTGGCGCTGGCCGAGCACATTGCCGGCAGCGCAGAGTTGTTCGTCGACCGCATGAACGGCCGTGCGGCCGAGCTGAGCATGACAAACACGAACTTCGTCAACTGCACCGGCCTGCCGACCGAGAACCAGTACACCACCGCGCGCGACGTGGCGCGCATGGCGGCGGCGCTGTCGCAGCACGATCTGTTCTACGACTATTCGTCGATCTGGCTGGAGGATTTTACGCACGAGAGCGGCCGCGTGACCACGCTGACCAACACGAATAAGCTCCTGCGGCTCTACGACGGCTGCGACGGTATCAAGACCGGCTCGACCAACGAGGCGGGTTACTGTATGGCGGCCTCGGCGAAGCGCGGCGGGATGCGGCTGATCGCCGTGGTGCTGGGCGCGCCCTCGGGCAGGGAGCGCTTCAAGATTGCTGAAGAGATGCTCGATTACGGCTTTGCGGGCTACAGGCTCTATCCCGTGGCCGAGCGCGGCGCGGCTGTGCGCGGCAAGATGCCGGTCGCCGGCGGCAGCGCGGACGGTGTGCCGCTTGTGCTGAATCAGGATCTGACGCTGCTGGTCAGGAAGGGCGAGGAGCGCGATATTTCGCTCGAGGCCGAGCTGCCCGAGTCGATCGACGCGCCTGTGCGCACCGGCGAGGTGATCGGCTATGTGCGCGTGCTGCGCGGCGGCGAGATGATCGCGCGCGTGCCTGTCGCGGCGGCGGAATCGGTGAGCGCGCGGTCGCTGGGCAACGGATTGACGCGCGTGATTCGGAAGTGGTGCTTTCTGGCAGGGTGAGTCGGGCGGCTTGCGGCGCTTGAGGATGGACGGTTTAAGGCGGCGGAAAGGGACGCGGCGATTCTGAAGGGCTGCGGACGTTTTTCATGTGCTTTGGAGCCGCAAGGGCGGTCGTTCTGACGCTGGTTGGTTTCGGGCGCGATTATGGCCGCTTTTCCTGTGCGGATGCGGGGCGATGCGCCGCTTCGCACGGGCGCTGATTCCTCGGCGCGCCGCCGGCATACTCGGCCGCCGTCTCGAAAACGGCGCTGAGGACGCGGAAAATCGGGCGCGGCGGGGTCTGGATTTTTAACAAACGGATAAATTCGGACGCGAACCCTTGCGGGAACGCGGCAAAGAGGGTACAATGAATAGTAAACTGGAAATGTTATCCCCGCGCCCCAGCGGCTATGTGCTGGCGGCGGTGTCGGGCGGCGCGGATTCCGTGGCGCTGCTGGCGCTGCTGCGGGAATGTGCCCGCGCGGGCGAAATTCGTCTGGCGGCGGCGCATTTCGAGCACGGCATCCGCGGCGAGGAGTCGCGTGCGGACGCGCGGTTCGTGAAGGCGCTGTGCGCGGCGTGGGGGATCGAGTGCCATATGGGCGCGTGCGACGTGCCGGCGCTGGCTGCCGGGCGCCATGTGGGGCTGGAGCAGGCCGCCCGCGACGCGCGCTATGCGTTTTTGCGCCGCGTGAAGGCCGAGATCGGCGCGGACTGCATCGCGCTGGCACATCACATGGACGATCAGGCCGAAACCGTGCTGATGCACCTGCTGCGCGGCGCGGGGCTGCGGGGCGCTTCCGGCATGGCGGCACGCGAGGGCGATCTGTACAGGCCGCTGCTGGCCGTGCGCAAGAGCGAGCTGATCGCTTATCTGGAAGAAATGGGCATTGACTGGCGCGAGGATTCGACCAACGCGCAGGTCGATACGCCGCGCAACCGGCTGCGTCTCGAGGCGCTGCCCGCGCTGGAAGCCGCCTATCCCGGGGCGGCGCGCGCGCTCTGCCGGTTCGCCGGAATCGCGGCGCGCGAGGACGACTGCATGGCCGCGCAGACGGCGGTGTTTCTCCGCGAATATGCGGAACAGACGCCGGTCGGTTTGCGCATCCGCACGGTGGCGAACGACGTACACGACGCGATCGCCATGCGCGCGGCGCACCGCCTGACGGGGCTGGATGCGACGGGCTGCGGCATGATCTGCGCGCTTTATCGGGCGCAAAAGGGAAGGGTCATGCTGGAGAACGGCTGGCTGGCCGAGAAAACAGGGAACGGTCTGTATTTGATGCACGGCGATTTTCGCTTTGACGGCGAGCTGCCGCTGACCGGTGAAGGCGTGTGCGATCTGGGCACGCTGGGGCGTGTTATGGTGCGGGCCTGCGATGAACCGTGCCGGGACGGCGGCGAGCGGCGCGTCTGCGTGAGTGCGGACGCGGTGCGCGGCGCGGTTTTCCGGACACGGCGGGCGGGCGACCGAATCAGGCCGCTGGGCATGAGCGGGCGCATGAAGCTGTCCGACTACTTCATCAACCGGCGTATCGACCGACCGATGCGCGGCGCGACCGTGCTGCTGGCGCGGGGAAGCGACGTGTTGTGGGCGGCCGGCGTGGGATTGAGCGAGGATGCGCGCCTGAAGAGCGGCGATAGCGGGCTTGAGCTGACGCTGAACGGCGATATTGCGCCGTGGACGGACGAGAAACAGACAGGAGTCTGAAACGGCGACGCGAATAGACGGATGTAAGGGGACTTGAGCGACTGCACACAAGATTGGAACCGATGGCGGTCGGGCGGTTTGCCGGATGTATGACGACGAAACAGACTGGAGTCTGAATTTCGGCGCGCGGCTTTCGAAAGTCACGGAGGTCGAACGGCAAAAGAACAGACTACGGTCTGAATTAGATGCGGACGACTGAGATATTGGACGCGGATGACCAGACGCTGCTTCAGAAGAGGCGGTAGGATGGAGCACGGTTAGAATCGAGCTGCGGATGGTCCGATGCGCTGGATGTGGAAGCGCTTGAAGGACTGCACAGGATTTTCTTGAAGCGCCGATGTTTGAAGGTTTTGCTGCCGAATGATGATGAAACAGACTGCGGTCTGAATCGCGGTATTTCTATGCTGCTGCGTGAGCGGCTGAATGGCTTGCATGACGACGGTTGAACGAATGGGTCACTGGACGGCGCAAAACGGACTGCGATTGCAATGACTGTATGGACTGGCTGAAAGGTGCTCCGAAAGGAACAACGCCGGAAGCAGACCGTAGTCTGAAAATGCCGCTGCGGATGGATGAAAGCGCCGGAATCGCCGTTGAACCTCTGCATGACTTCGGCTGTAAAGAGCGCCGAAGGGCGAGATGACGCGCCTGCCGGATACTGTAAGCTCGGCGGTGTAACGGCGCATACAGTAAGAAAAAGACCAGAGTTTGTTTTGGAACGATAAAAGAGACTGAAGTTTGAAATGGCGTGAACGCGGTCTGCGGCGGCGCAGGCCTTGAAATAGAAGCGACAACAGGGGAAAGTGGAGGACGAAAGACATGAAGCTGCATGGAGATCTGGAAAAAGTGCTGATCAGCGAGGAAGAAATTAAGCGGCGCGTGGCCGAGCTGGGCCGTCAGATTACCGAAGACTATAAGGACGATCCCGAGCCGATGGTGCTGGTGTGCATCCTGAAGGGGTCGGTCGTGTTTTACGCCGATCTGCTGCGGGCGATCGATCACGACTGCCGGCTGGATTTCATGATCGTCAAGAGCTACGGCGCGGGGCGCGAATCGAGCGGCAACGTGCAGTTCGTCAAGGATCTGAGCGAATCGATCACCGGCAAGCACGTCCTGATCGTCGAGGACATCATTGACAGCGGCCTGACGCTGACCTTCCTGCGCAACAACCTCATCACGCGCGGCGCGAAATCGCTCAAGATCTGCACGCTGCTGGACAAGCCCGAGCGCCGCAACCCCAATTCGACCATCACGGTGGACTATTGCGGCTTCGTTATCCCCAACGAGTTCGTCGTGGGCTACGGTCTGGATTACGACGAGAAGTACCGCAACCTGCCCGAGGTGGGCGTGCTCAAGCCTGAGATCTACGCGGACTGACGCGCCTATATATAAAATAGGAAGCAACTGGTTTGCGCGGCGAAACGCCGAACGCCGGCAGAAGTGCGGTTTTGGCACGCGGTTTCTGTCTGAGCGGTATGTTTGACAGATGCGGTTGGGCTAAATTTGCGCGGACTGACGCGCACCCCGTCTGGATTGTCTGGCTGAGAACTGCTGAAGCGCAAAGACGGGTCGGGCACGGAAAAGACCGTAGACGGCTGGCTGCGGACGCGGGGCTGGCGCACGGCTTCTGTCTCTGAGCGGCGCGAGAAAACCGTAAGTTTACATAAAAGAATGACGGGCGGGTTTGAATCCGCCCGCTGCGCGTGGTATAATAAGAACATACGCTGGATTTGACTGTGATTTGATACGCAAAGGAAAGCGAGGGATGCTTTTTTGAAGCCAAAGAAATTCAATCGACTGCCTCAGCTGCTGATTTACGCGGCGCTGATTATCGTGATACTGGTCGCCGTGCAGATGCTCGGCTCGCCCGTGCACGATCAGGTGCGCAGCGTCAACTATTCCGAAGTGCTCGATATGGTCGAGAAGGACGAGCTGGAGTTCGTCATGACGACCGGCAACAATCTGGTCGCCGCGACGCGCGACAGCGGCATTGCGGCCAGCGAGTTCCCGCAGCGCTATAACGTCGCGTCGCTTCTGCCGAGCACGTCTCAGTTCTACAGCGACGTGAACGCCATCTATGCCGAAAAGCTGGGCAAGGACGCCGATCTCATCAAGGTGAGCGATTACGCGTTCACCGTGACCGTGACCCCGCCGGCCTCGACGCCTTGGTGGGTCGAGTGGATTCCGCTGCTGGTGACCGTGGTGCTCTTCGGCGTATTGTGGTATTTCATGATGCGCCAGCAGGGCGGCGGCGGCAAGGGCGTGATGAACTTCGGCCGCTCCCGCGCGCGGCTGAGCGACCCGAACAAAAACAAGGTCACCTTTGCCAACGTCGCGGGCGCTCAGGAGGAGACGGAGGAGCTGCGCGAGATCGTCGATTTCCTGAAGGATCCCGGAAAGTTTCAGGAGCTGGGCGCGCGCGTGCCCAAGGGCGTGCTGCTCGTCGGCCCTCCCGGCACCGGCAAGACGCTGCTGGCCCGCGCCGTTGCGGGCGAGGCGGGCGTGCCGTTTTTTACGATTTCCGGTTCGGACTTTGTGGAAATGTTCGTGGGCGTGGGCGCGAGCCGCGTGCGCGATCTGTTTGACGAGGCGAAAAAGCGCGCTCCGGCCATCGTGTTCATCGACGAGATCGACGCGGTGGGCCGTCAGCGCGGCGCGGGTCTGGGCGGCGGCCACGACGAGCGCGAGCAGACGCTCAACCAGCTGCTGGTCGAGATGGACGGCTTTACGGCCAATCAGGGCATCATCGTCATGGCGGCCACCAACCGCGCGGACATACTCGACCCGGCGCTGCTGCGCCCCGGCCGTTTTGACCGCCAGATTACCGTGAGCTATCCGGACGTGAAGGGCCGCGAGGACATCCTGAAAATTCACGCCAGGGGCAAGCCGCTGGCCGCGGACGTCGATCTGTCGGTCATCGCGCGCAGAACGCCCTACTTTACCGGTGCGGATCTCGAAAACGTGCTCAACGAGGCGGCGATCCTCACTGCGCGCGCCAATGGCAGGGAAATCGCCATGGCCACCATCGAGGAGGCCATCACCCGCGTGAGTGCCGGCCCCGAAAAGAAGAGTCACAAGGTCACCGAGAAGGACAAGTATCTCGTGGCCTATCACGAGGCGGGCCACGCTGTGGTCATGCACTATATTCCCGAGTGCGACAAGGTGCATGAGGTGTCCATCATTCCGCGCGGCAAGGGCGCGGGCGGATACACCATGTGGCTGCCCGACGAGGAAACCAGCTATATTTCCAGCAACCGTCTGAAGGCCTCCATTGCCGGAAGTCTGGGCGGCCACTGCGCCGAGAAGCTCGTGCTGGGCGACGTGTCCACCGGTTCCTCGAGCGACCTCAAAAAGGCCACGCAGACCGCGCGCGCCATGGTGACCGAATACGGCATGAGCGGCAAGCTCGGCCCGATGTTCCTGGGCGAGGAGCACGAGGTGTTCCTGGGCCGCGACTTCTCGCAGACCGGCTCGAACGTGTCCGACGAGGTGAGCCGCGCCATTGACGAGGAGGTTCACGACCTGCTCAAGGCGGGCTACGACCGCGCGATGACCATACTGACCGAGCACCGCGACAAGCTGGACGCTGTGGCCAGGGCGCTTCAGGATAAGGAAAAGCTCGATCAGGCGGAATTCGAGGCCATTATGAACGATGCGGCCGAGAGCACTGCGTCTGCGGCCGAGACGGCTGAAACGGGCGCGGAAAGCGAAGCGCAGACCGATGAACAGTAAACGGTTCGAGCCGGGCGGGCAGCCGCCCCGCTTTGACCTGCATATCCACACGACCGCCTCCGATGGAACCGATTCACCGGAGGCTGTGGTCGCGCTTGCGGCCGAAAAGGGATTTTCGATCATCGCGATCACCGATCACGACACCATGCGCGGCGTGCCCGAGGCCGCCGCGGCCGGCGAAAGATACGGCGTGCGCGTGATCGGCGGCGTGGAGATCAGCGCGGGCGGCCAGACCGAGGTTCATGTGCTGGGCTACGGCGTACGGGACGTGGAGCGGATGGAGCAGACGCTCTCGCTCATGCGCGATAAGCGCGCCGAACGCATGGCGGCCATGGTGGAAAAGCTGCGCGCGCTGGGCGTGGACGTGACGCTGGACGAGGTGACGGCGCTGTCGGACGGCAGCGTGGGGCGCTCGCATCTGGCGCGCGTGCTGATCGACAAGGGCGTGGTGCGGGACGTGCGCGAGGCGTTCGCCAGGTACCTCTCGCCCGGAAAGCCGGCCTATGTCGAGCGCGAAAAGCTGAGCGTGCAGCAGGCGGTTCGCCTGATCGCCGATTGCGGCGGCCTGCCGGTGATCGCGCATCCGGGGCAGAACCACGGCGAGTGCTACTGGGGGCGCGAGCGCTTCCATGCGCTCAAGGCGTACGGCCTGCGCGGCATAGAGGTCTATCACATGGCGCACGGCGCGGCTCAGGCGGCGGCGTTCGAGCGCATTGCGCGTGCGGAAAACCTGCTGGTGACCGGCGGCAGCGATTATCACGGCCAGGTGAAGAACGTCGATATGGGAGACGGCATGCAGCACTGGCGGCGGCGCGGCGAGGATCTCAGGCGCTTTTTGAAGGCGCTGGGGGATTGACGCGGCGGGGGCTGGACGCGAAAGGCGTAAACTGGCGGCGTTTGGCGCAAGCTGAACGGATGCGGTGCGGCTGGATTTGTTGTGCGGCGCATGATTGGACGAGACGCGGCAGAACTGGCAGATGTGCGAAACAACGCCGAGCGAGCTGACCGAGGGTCGTGCGGCGCGAGTAAGCTGGCGGCGGCGTTTGGCGCAAGCTGAACGGACGCGCGCGGCTGAGCGGACAACGACACTCGGCATAACGGCTGAGCAGGTGTGACCGGCTTGGCAAAAGACGTTTAGCGTAAGCTGAACGGACAACGGATGCTTGACGGGCGGCTGCATATACGCAGCGTGCTTGAGCGGCTGCGCACAGTCGGAATGACTGGGGTGTTCGATAGAAGCGGGATGAGACGCGGCGCATGAGTCGACAACGGCGTTTGCGGGATGGGAGCGAGCTGGTGATGGGCGTTTAGCCTGTCGACGGACGGCTGCGATGTGATCAATCGGTTGCGGGCGTTCGGACTATGGCCGGATGGAAGCGGCTGACTGGCGGCGAAATTCGGCGCGCAGTGAACGGACGCGGCAGATGGCGCTTTGAACGACGATAATACAGGGCGGCTGTTTCAGAAGGCGGTCCTATGGTATACTCAATAAGCAGGATAAACAGACAGAGCCGCGCGGGCGAAAGAAATGCGCGGCGGGAATACGAACCGACTTAGGAGAAAGCGATGACTCGAAGCAATCGAAACGGCGCGTATCGCGACGGCGGAGATCGTCCGCGGCGCGTCGACGGTCCGGACAGGCGTGACAAAAACGCGGGCGAACGCTCTGCGTCATATCGCACGGCGGCGAGCCGTACGCCTGACGAGCGGCGCGCGTCCCATGCGGGCGGAGCTTCGGGCGACCATTCCTATTCAAATGGAAGATACGCGGACGGCCGGTACGCTTCCGGGCGGACGCGGGCTTCGTCGGCGGGACGCGCGGCGGCGAATCGGCGCGACGGGTCGAGCTGCAGTCGGCTGAAACAGCGCCGGCGCAGGTTGTACATGCGGCGTGCGCTGGCGGCGCTGTGCGCGGCGCTGCTCATCGCCCTCGTATGGGGGGCAGTGCGGCTGTTCAAGGGGCTGGGCGCGCCGCAGGATATTGTGGCTGCGGATACGTTTTATGAGGGCGTGTCGATCGGCGGCACGTCGATCAGCGGCATGACCCAGGACGAGGCGCGCGCGGCGCTCAGCGAACGCTATAACGCCGCGATGAACGCCGAGATCGTGATGACGTTCGAGGGACAGAGCTGGTCGCTGAAGCCGTCGGACGTTGGCGTGAGCGTCGATACGGACGCACAGCTCGCCAAAGCGTGGCAGATGGGCCGCGAGGGCACGCCGGCCGAGCAGAAGGACGCGATCAATGCGCTGAAGGAGAACCCCGTCGACCTCGACGTGACGCTGAGCTATGACCGCGCGGCGATCGAGACGCTGGTTGCAGGCATCAAGGCGAGCATCGACCGCGACCCCGTGAACGCGACGATGGAGATCGTCGAAATTGCGCAGTTCAGCTATACCGATTCGTCGACAGGCTACCGGCTGGACGCGGACGGGCTGACTGAGCAGATCGAGACGATGATTAAAGAGGGAAAAAGCGGTACGATCGAGCTGAAACCGGAGATTGTCGAGCCGGAGATCAGCCGCGAATCGCTCGAAAACAAGACGCTGCTGCTGGGCGAATGCACGACGACGCTGGCCACGAGCGGCTCGAAGCGCACCAGCAACGTCAATTTGGCGCTGAGCTACTTCAACTTTATGACGGTCGAGCCGGGCGAGACGGTGAGCTTTAACAAGGTCGTCGGCAAGCGCACCGAGAAGAACGGCTTCAAGCGTGCGCCCGAATACGCGGGCAGCACGGTCATCGAGGGCGTGGGCGGCGGCGTGTGCCAGGCCAGCACGACCATATACGGCGCGGTGATTCGCGCGGGGCTGACGGTCGTCGAGCGGCATCAGCACACCATGACGGTGGGCTACGTCCAGCCCAGTCAGGACGCTGCGGTCAGCGACGGCGACAAGAACATGCGCTTTAAGAACAACACCGAGAGCACGCTGTACATCTTCGCCTATGTCGACCGCAAGAAGGAAGAGGCCGTGTGCAAGATCTTCGGCCAGCCGGTCGATCCGAATGCCTATATCGAGATCGAGTCGGTTGTATTGCAGACGGACATCTCCGGCAAGGGCATCAGCTATGTCAAGGACGAGGAAGGCAGCCACGCCTGGTACACCGACGAAAAGGTGCTCAAAAAGGAAGGCAAGCCCGGCCTGCGCAGTGAGGCCTATCGCGTGGTGTACAGCATTGCCACCGGCGAGGAAATCAGCCGCGAGAAGCTCTCGACCGACAGCTATCAGCCGGAGAACGACACCTATTGGGTCGGCGTTCACGAGCGGTGAATCTGCGCATTTGCGCAGGATAATGGGTTTGATCAGTCTAACCTTGACGGATTAAGCGGATTTCAGATCGGGCGGGCAGAAAACGGCGCGGGGCGCGCGGCCTGATTTTGAGATAAAGGGAAACGAATGTGGGGCGTTCAGTGCGTTTCAAAAGGGGCAGGGGCGGCAGGCACGGGCGATTACATCGACTTGGGACGGGCGGGAGAAGGCGCAGCGCGGCTGGGCCGGTGGACTTTCGATTCCGAGCGATGGAAAGCGCGCCGGGCATGCAGGCTCGGGAACCTTTTGAGGACGTACTTCAAGTTTCAAAGAACTTTCAGCGTAGAGGTATGCTTCAAAAAGGGAAGGGGCGCTGATTTCGGACGGATTTTTCGCAGGGGCGCGGCGCGTGAAGGGCTTCCGGACGGAGAAACGCGGGGTTCAGCGGGGGCTGAATCGAGAGCGCTTTTCGGGCGAAAGAGACGCTGAAATTGCGGCCCGGAGAATTTTGGGGCGTGCTCCGGGGCCACGGATGATTAGGAGGGGGATTCTTATGGTAGGCAACGCTAACGTATCCATCTTTGCAGGAAGCGGCGGACATGCTTTTGCGGAGCGCATGTGCAGGTATCTGGGCTGTTCGGTCGGCAAGTCGACGGTGATTCGCTTTTCGGACGGCAACACGTTTGTGCGCATTGACGAATCCGTTCGCGACCGCGCGGTGTATCTGGTGCAGCCGATCGGTATGTCGCCCAACGATGAGTTTGTTGAGATTCTGTTCTGGCTGGACGCGTTCAAGCGCGCCAGCGCTCTGTCCGTGACGCTGGTCATGCCCTATTTCGGCTATGCGAAGGGCGACAAGAAGGACGAGCCGCGCGTGTCGATCCGTGCGCGCGTGTGCGCCGAGTCGATCGAGCTGGCGGGCGCTGATCGCATCATGGTGCAGGATCTGCACTGCGGCCAGATTCAGGGCTTCTTCAAAAAGCCGCTGGATCACGTCTATGCGCTGCCGGTGCTGGCGCAGTATGTGAAGTCTCTGCATCTGGAGAACACGGTGGTCGTCTCGCCGGACGCGGGCTATGCCAAGCAGGCGCGTCGCTTCGGCGTGGCGCTGAATATGCCGGTGGCCATCGGCGACAAGCAGCGCTCCGACCACACGGAGAACGCCGAGGTGCTGGAGATTCTGGGCGACATCGAGGGCAAGAACTGCCTGATCGTGGACGACTTCACCATTTCCGGCGGCACGCTGGTCAATCTGGCGGCGGCGCTGAAGAAGAAGGGCGCCAAGCGCATCTTTGCGGCGCTGAGCCACAACATCATTTCCGAGGAGGGCGTGAAGCGCATTGAGAACAGCCCGATCGAGAAGCTGATTTCGACCGACACGGTTGAGAATCCGCGCGTCATCGGCCATCCCAAGTTCAAGACGCTGTCCGTCGCCCCGATCTTCGCCGAGATGGTGCGCCGTTATCACAACTACGAGTCCATCAACGAGCTGAGCGACGAGCTGCCCGAGAGCCTCTTCAAATCCTGCGTTCAGGACACCGACCTCTAAGCAGGCTGAGCCTGCACGCACACCGCTTCGCGCGTGCAACCCGGCGGGCAGTGCCCGCTGACACACCGCTTCGCGTACGCAACCCGGCGGGCAGTGCCCGCTGACACACCGCTTCGCGCACGCAACCCGACTCCGCGCCGCTTGGGGGCGGCTCGAGTCTGGTCGTTGGTGCGTGTAGGAAACATCTTTATACAGCCCGACCCGTCCGGCCATAAATTGGAGCCGGACGGGTCTTTCCGTGTGCCAGGGTGGCGGCGGGAGGGCTTTCACACCGCTTCGCGCATGCGACCCGCCGGCAGTGCCGGTTCCACTTGCTGCCGCGCGATGCAAGAAAACTTAGTACTATACGGCCCGACCTGCCTGA
>CAKTXR010000064.1 GCA_934631025.1 uncultured Clostridia bacterium | reverse complement strand
GTCCGATGGTTATCTGCATACGCCCGCCCCTTTCTCGGCCTTCAGCGACGCGGCGATCGCGTCGGCCAGCGCGGCCTCGTCCATGAAGTGGGTGATCCACAGTATCGTGATGCCCTCTTCCCTATTGAGCCGGCGCACCACCTGCATGACCTCGCGCCGCCCCACCGGATCGAGCATGGCGGTGGATTCGTCGAACACGATCACGCGCGGCTTCATCGCCACAACGCCCGCGATGGCGACGCGCTGCTTCTGGCCGCCGGAGAGCATGTGCGGCGCGCTCTGGGCGTAATCGCTCATGCCCACCGCGTCCAGCGCCCAGTCGACGCGCCGGCGGATCTCCGCCGGCTCCACGCCCAGATTTTCCAGCCCGAACGCCGCGTCCTCCTCGACGATCGTGGCCACGATCTGGTTGTCGGGGTTCTGGAACACCATGCCGCAGGCGGCGCGCACATCCCATGTTTTCGATTCGTCGCGCGTGTCCATGCCGCAGACGGTCACCGTGCCCTCGGAGGGAACAAACAGCGCGTTGATCATTTTGGCCAGCGTCGATTTGCCCGATCCGTTCGAGCCGAGCACGGCCACGAACTCGCCCTCCTCCACATCAAAGGACACGTTCCGCACGGCCTGATCCTCGGCCTCATGATACTGATAGGACACGTTCTTTACGCTGATGATGCTCACGGCTTCTTCCTCCACGGCTTTGCTTTCGATATATAATACCACATCCGCGTTAAGCGCGGAGCGGCTGCGCCAATTATTTACACTCGGCGGCGAATTTCCTCTCGACAAGCGGAACGATCTGTGCTAGAATAGCAGTTGTTGGGACACAATATGACAAGCGGGACGAACAGTGCCCGCACGAGGGGATTATGGATAACGAAACGCTTTCCTGCCTGTACCATCTCGCGCCCGATCTGATGGAGAGTCTCCGGCTGCGCGCCACGGTGCTGGAGAGGATCTCCGCGCTTCAGCCGGTCGGACGGCGCGCGCTGTCCCAGCGGCTGAAGGTTCCCGAACGCGAGGTGCGCTCGATCTGCGACGCGTTAAAGGACGACGGCTATCTGGCCATCGGCCAGTCGGGCATGTCGGTCTCCGAAAAGGGCGTGGCCTTCCTGCCCTCGCTGCGCGAGCTGACGCAGACCATGAACGGCATCACCTCGCTGGAGCGCTCGCTCTCCCGCGCGCTGAACGTGGGGCGCGTGTGCATCGTGGCCGGGGACGCCGATTCCGATCCCGACGTGCTGCGCGAGGCCGGACGCGCCGCCGCCCGCCACCTCATCGCGCTGCTCAAGAACGGCATGACGCTCACCGTCTCCGGCGGCACGAGCGTCGCGGCTGTGGCCGGAGCCATGCCGCGCGGCGTTCATCCGCTGGACGTTCATGTGCTGCCTGCACGCGGCGGCATGGGCATGGCGGTGGAAACGCAGGCCGGCACGCTGGCGGCCGAGATCGCCCACGCGCTGGGCGGCCGGCATTCGCTTCTGCATGTGCCCGATTCCGTCTCGCAGGACGCGCTTCAGGCGCTGCTCAAGCTGCCCGAGGTGAGCGAGCCGATCCGCGCGCTGCATCACACCGACGTGCTGCTCTACGGCATCGGCCGGGCAGAGGTCATGGCGCACAACCGCTCGCTGCCCGAGGCCGAGATCAACAGCATCCTCAGCCGCGGCGCGGTCGGCGAGGCCGTGGGCAACTACTTCGACGCGGCTGGACGGCTGGTCTACGAGGCCAGCGAAATCGGCCTGAACGGCGAGGAGCTGCGCCAGGTGCCGCACATTGTCGCCATCGCCGTGGGGCGCGTGAAGGCGCGCGCCGTGCTGGCGGTCATGCGGCATCACCATCACGAGCTGCTCGTGCTCGACGAGGGCGCGGCGCGGGAGATTCTCTCGCTGCTCTAAGTTAGACGCACGAATCATGGCTTTTGAGTGAATTTTGAAGAAAATACAGCTTTTTCTCATAAAGATTCACAAAAAGGCTTTGCCGCGGCCGGAAAACTGTGGTATGATAGACCTGTAACGGCTGAACGCATTGAAATGCTTCATCAATATCTTTTCTAAGGAGGATGACTCATGAACAAGAAAACCGTCAAGGACATCGACGTCAAGGGCAAGAAGGTTCTCGTCCGCTGCGACTTCAACGTGCCGCTGGACGCTGATAAGAACATCACCGATGAAACCCGCATCAACGCGGCTCTGCCGACCATCAAATATCTGCTGGACAACGGCGCGGCCGTCATCCTGTGCTCCCATCTGGGCCGCCCGAAGGGCAAGTTCAACATGGACTACTCCCTCGCGCCCGTCGCCAAGCGCCTGTCCGAGAAGCTGGGCTTCGAAGTGAAGCTGGCCAAGGACGTCGTCGGCCCCGACGCTCAGAAGCTGGCCGCCGAGGTCAAGAGCGGTGAGGCCGTCATGCTGGAGAACGTCCGCTTCATGCCCGAGGAAGAGGCCAATGATCCCGAGTTCGCCAAGAAACTGGCTTCTCTGGCCGAGATCTATGTGTCCGACGCGTTCGGCACCGTGCACCGCGCCCATGCTTCCACCGCCGGCGTGGCCGCCTATCTGCCCGCCGTCGCCGGCTTCCTGATCGGCAAGGAGCTAGACTTCCTGGGCAACGCCGTCGAAAATCCCGTCCGCCCCTTCGTCGCCATCCTGGGCGGCGCCAAGGTCAAGGACAAGATCGGCGTGATCCGCAACCTGCTCAACAAGGTCGACGTGCTGCTCATCGGCGGCGGCATGGCCTACACCTTCCAGCGCGCGCTGGGCGGCAAGGTCGGCAACTCGCTGGTTGACGAGGATCGCATCTCTCTGGCTGCCGATCTGATGAAGGAAGCCGAGGAGAAGGGCGTCAAGCTCTTCCTGCCGGTCGACAACGAGTGCGGCAGCGAGTTCTCCAACGACTGCGAGCGCATCACCGCGCACTCCAAGAACATCCCCGACGGCTTCGAAGGCCTGGACATCGGCCCGGAGACCATCAAGATCTTCACCGCCGAAATCGCCAAGGCCAAGACCATCGTCTGGAACGGCCCGATGGGCTGCTTCGAGATGCCCAACTTCGCCAAGGGCACGCTGGCCATTGCCGAAGCCATGGCCAAGTCTGACGCTGTGACCATCATCGGCGGCGGCGATTCCGCGGCGGCCGTCACCCAGATGGGTCTGGCCGACAAGATGACCCACATCTCCACCGGCGGCGGCGCTTCTCTCGAGTTCCTCGAGGGCAAGGAGCTGCCCGGCGTGGCCTGCCTGCTGGATAAGTAATCACAGACAGTCTCAATACTGCTGCGAGGCCGCGTAAACCGGCCTCGCGCTGTTCTCAGTTTGGAGGAAAACGCCATGGACTGCGAGCACAAGCTGCCCTTCAAGCAGGTGGCCAAACTGACCGAAAGCTGGTCTGTCAGCAAGCCGATCGTCTATACCTGCGAGCAATGCCGCCGCAGCTGCGAGCTGGAATGGAGCGCCGGACTGCGCATTCTTGCCGGCGCGCTTCCGCTCCTGCTCGGGCTGACCGCCCTGCTGGTCTACTATACGTCCGTGACCGTCAAGACGCTGTTTCAGGCGGTGCCGGGCGTTGTGATCGCCATCGCGCTCATCTACGGCGCGCGCTATGGCCTGATCTGGCTCTACTACCGGCTGGGGGCGTTCAAATACTCCTCCGCCGAGTATCACAGCATTCTCAACAAATCCAAAAAATAATCGTTTTACAGGAGGAACACCGCTATGCGCAAGCCCATTATTGCCGGTAACTGGAAAATGAACAAAACCCCTGAGGAAGCCAGGCAGCTGGTCACCGAGCTGATCCCGCTGGTCAAGGACGCCGCCTGCGACGTCGTCGTCTGCACCCCCGCCGTCTGCTTCGCCGCCGTGGCTCCCGTGATCGCGGGCACCAACATCAAGCTGGGCGCGCAGAACGTCCATTTCGAAGCCAAGGGCGCCTTCACCGGCGAGCTGTCCGCCGATATGCTCAAGGCCAGCGGCGTTGAGTACGTCATCATCGGCCACAGCGAGCGCCGCCAGTACTTCGGCGAGACCGACAAGACCGTCAACAAGCGCACCCTCGCCGCCGTCAAGGCCGGCCTGAAGGCCATCGTGTGCGTCGGTGAAATGAAGGACGAGCGCGAAGCCGGCTACACCGACATGATCGTGACCTATCAGACCCAGATGGCGCTGCACGGCCTGACCGCTGAAGAGGTCGAGGGCGTTGTGATCGCCTACGAGCCGGTCTGGGCCATCGGTACCGGCCTGACCGCCACCGACGAGCAGGCCAACGAGACCATCGGCGTGATCCGCAAGGCCATCGCCGCCAAGTACGGCGAGGAGACCGCGGCCAAGGTGCGCATCCAGTACGGCGGCTCCATGAAGGGCTCCAACGTCAAGGGCCTGATGGCTCAGCCCGAAATCGACGGCGGCCTGATCGGCGGCGCTTCCCTGAAGGCGGCTGATTTCGCTCAGGTGGTGAACTACTGATGACCAACGCGCTGATTATTCTCGACGGCTTCGGCATCGGCAAAAACGACCCCAAGTCGAACGCCATCGTCGCCGCCAGGACCCCCAATATCGACCGCTATAAGGCCGAGTATTCCTGGACTCAGATCGCTGCTTCCGGCCGCGACGTGGGTCTGCCCGCCGGTCAGATGGGCAACAGCGAGGTCGGCCACACCAACATCGGCGCGGGCCGCATAGTCTATCAGATGCTGGTCAAGATTACCAAGGACATCGAGGACGGCGAGTTCTTCAAAAACAAGGCGCTGCTGGACGCGATGGACAACTGCAAGAAGCACGATTCCGCGCTCCATCTCATCGGCCTGGTGTCCGACGGCGGCGTTCACAGCCACGTCGAGCACCTGCTGGGCCTGCTCGAAATGGCCAGGCGCAACGGCCTTACGAAGGTCTATCTGCACGCGCTGCTCGACGGCCGCGACGTGTCCGTGACCTCCGGCGCGGGCTTCGTCAAGACCGTTCAGGACAAGATGAACGAGCTGGGCGTGGGCAAGGTGGCCTCCGTGGGCGGCCGCTACTATGCCATGGATCGCGACAAGGCCTGGGATCGCGTTGAAAAAGGCTATGCCGCGATGGTATACGGCGAGGGCAACCACGCCGACGACGCTGTGAAGGCCATCGAGGATTCCTACGCCGCGGGCGTGACCGACGAGTTCGTCGTGCCCACCGTCATCGACAAGGACGGAATGATCAAGGCGAACGACTCGATCGTCTGCTTCAACTTCCGCCCCGACCGCGCCCGTCAAATCACCCGCGCGTTCGTCGATCCGGACTTTACGGGCTTTGAGCGCCGCCACGGCTTCTTCCCGGTGCATTACGTCTGCATGGCGCAGTACGACGAGTCCATGCCCAACGTCACCGTGGCCTATCCGCCGGAGCACCTGACCATGACCATGGGCGAGTATCTGTCGGTGAACGGCAAGACGCAGCTGCGCATCGCCGAGACGCAGAAGTACGCGCACGTCACGTTCTTCTTCAATGGCGGCGAGGAAAAGCAGTTCCCCGGCGAGGATCGCATTCTGGTGCCGTCGCCCGACGTGCCCACCTTCGATCTCAAGCCCGAAATGAGCGCCTATGAGGTGACCGACAAGGTCGTCGAGGCGATCAATTCCGACAAATACGACGTGATCATCCTCAACTTTGCCAACTGCGACATGGTCGGCCACA
Organism: uncultured Clostridia bacterium; assembly: GCA_934631025.1. Classification (GTDB taxonomy): domain Bacteria; phylum Bacillota; class Clostridia; order Christensenellales; family Aristaeellaceae; genus Firm-10. Next base: position 8,860 of record CAKTXR010000064.1, on the reverse strand, counting down.
CCGGCGTTATGTCCGCGGCGATCAAGGCGGTTGAGGCGGTCGACACCTGCCTGGGCCGCGTGGTCGATCTGCTGGTCGCCAAGGGCGGCAAGGCGATCGTCACCGCCGATCACGGCAACGCCGACCAGATGATCAACTATGAAACCGGCGAGCCCTTCACGCCCCACACCACCAATCCGGTGCCGGCCATCGTGATCGATCCTGCCTGCCCCAAGCACGAGCTGCGCACGGGCGGCCGCCTGAGCGACCTCTGCCCCACCCTGCTCAAGCTGATGGGTATGCCCCAGCCCAGGGAAATGACCGGCGAGAGCCTGTTCTAATCCTGAAAAGAGCGTTCATCCGTCCGATTCGCATGAGTCGGGCGGATGTTTTTGTCTGGACAGAGGCGGCACGGCGTGCTATACTGAAGCAGAACCGAAAGCTTAACGGAAGAGAGGATCCATGCCATGTCAATCCGCCCTTACTATACGCCCAATGATCCCGAAATCATGGACGCGACCGACAGCCGTTCGATCAACAGCGCCATCCGCGCCGCCATAAAGAGCGGCTGCAACACCGTCGTCATTCCGCGCGACAATCAGCGTTCCGGACGCTATGAATGGATCATCGGCGAATCGATCCTGCTGCCCAGCAATATCACCGTCATACTGGACGGCTGTACGATGATTCAGGAAACGGGCTGCTATTGCAATATGTTCCGCACGGAATCGGCCTTCGACGAAGGCGCTCGCTCGCTCGAAAACGAGCAGCGCGACATCCGCCTGATCGGCAAAAACGGCGCGCTGCTGGACGGCGGCGTGTTCAACGGCCACGACGAATGGAACACAAAGGACGACACGCTGATCAACAACACCATGCTGTTGTTCGTCAACACGCGCGGCTTTACCGTCGAGGGCTTCAAGGTGCGGCATCAGCGCTGGTGGGGCATGACCTACTACTACTGCACGCACGGCACGATCCGCAACATCGAATTCGAGGCCGATTTCGCCAGCGCCGGCCCAAACGGCGAGCGCATCGACGAAGAGCCGACCGACTACAAGGACATCTACATCAAGAACGGCGACGGCATTGATCTGCGCTGCGGCTGCTCTGACATACTCGTCGAGAACATCACCGGCCAGACCGAGGACGACAGCGTGGCGCTGACCGCGCTCAAGGGACGCAGCGAGACGCGCTTCTTCGTGCCGGAAAAGGGCTGGGACATTCATCACGTCATCATCAAGAACGTCATGACGCGCGCCTTTTCCGGCGCACAGCTGCGGCTGCTCTGCGCGGACGGCACGCGCGTTCACGATATCTGCGCCAATACGCTGGTGGACACATCGCCCGCGCAGGCATGGCAGACCAGCGTGTTCCTCGGCCACGCCATACTCGCCGAGTACATCCGCGAGCGGACGAGCGTGCGCGGCGAAATGACCAACATATCCATTTCCAACGTGTTCTCGAACTCCCATCGCGCGATCCTGGCCGGATGCGCGCTGGAGAATCTGCGTATCACGAACCTGCACTGCCGTCGGGACGTGCGTCACGCCATTACGACCGAAAACATCGCCGAGCTGAACGCCTGCCTGATCGACGGCGTGTTCTGCGAGGAGGGCGCTTGCCGCGACGCGATTTTCAGCTTCTGCAAGGACACGCAGGGCGCGCTGCAAATCAAAAACGTCTATGCGCAGGAGACGGAGTGCGTCGTGCGCAATGAGGGCGCGCTCAACGTCGAGCTGGAAAACTGCCGCGTCGAAAGGATTACCGGCGCGCTCCATGCCCGCGGAAAATGAGTCTTTTTCCGACATGACGCGCACTTTTCCGTCGAAATGCCGCGCTCTTATTGACAAGCCAGCGCGCCGCCCGTATAATAGGCGCGTCGATTCGCCCATATAAAGGAGTGTCATCCAATGATCTACAAAAACCTCGAACTGCACAACGTCGCCGATGTGCGCGAGAGCGGCAACGGCCTGCGCCTGTATCGTTATCCGAAAGCGCTGTGCGACAGCATGGGCTGCGCCGCGCTCAAATCCACCTATGGCCGCTATGTCTCCCAGACCACGACCGGCTGCGAGATCCGCTTCGTCACCGAGGGCGACCGCGCGCTCATATCGCTTTCCTCGATCGATCAGGACGGCTATGTCGAGGTCTATCGCGGCGATTTCCGCTATTACACCGGCTACACCTACATCTATCCCGTCAAGAAGGGACAGGTGACGCACATCGAGCTGATCAAAGCGCCCGGCTTCGAAGCGCTCGATCCGTCGCTCAAGCGCAAAAAGGGCGGCTTTTCCTCGGACGTATGGCGCATCATGTCCGACATCAACTTCACCATGACGCTGGTCGACTTTGAGGATTACGGCTTTGCCGTGCGCCCGCCGCGCCCCGACGAGCTTCCCGAAAAGACGCTTTTGTGCTATGGCACGTCGCTCACCTATGGCGCGTGCGCCTCTTCCCAGAGCATATGCTGGTGCCAGCTGCTGGGCCGCATGCTGAACGTCAATCTGCTCAACAAGGCGATGGGCGGCTCCTGCATGAACGAAGCGGGCGTGGCCGACTGGTTTGCTTCGCCCGACTGCCGCTTCGACGCGCTGCTGCTCGAAAACGCCGTCAACATGGGCGGCTATGCTGAGGAATACGAGCAGCGCTGCGCCTATCTGCTCGACCGCATGGCCGAAAAGAAGCCGAATATCCCGATCTATATGCTCACCTGCTTCCCCAACAGCGGCGTGAGCGCGCCGGGATGCGCGTCGCCGGTCGTTAAAAAGACCGATATTGAAGCCAGCGGCAATCTGAAAACCGACGCGGCGATCCGCCGGCTGGCCGCGCGCTATCCGCAGGTCACGCTGATCGAGGGCGCGGACATGGTGACCGACTTCACCGGCCTCACCTGCGATCTCATCCACCTCTCCGATTACGGCCACATCGAGGCCGCCACCAACCTCGCCGCCGCGCTGCGCGGGGACTGGCTGAAGTAATTCAAACGCATCATAAAAGCGTCTCTCCGGCTGCAAACGCGGCGGGCGGAGAGACGCTTTCGTTATGCTGGCGAAGATTGCACCCATCGTACGCAGGTCAATAATACGTTGCCACGCTGGCCGGAGCGAGCGGCATTAAGCAGGAATACGGGCAGGAGCACAATAGCAGCGTCCAATGAATAAGAGCGTGCCAGAGTTGACTTCCAGTGTAAATGGAAGTATAATGGCAATGGAAAAAACCGAACAAAAGCTCCGTGAATGTATAAAAACGAATTCTCTCAACAAGACCGTCACCCATGAAAAGCAGAGTAGGCATATTAGGAATCCTGCGGGATATATAATTGGGAAGAATTTATATATCGGGCGAGATAGAAGCCGTTCTGGATTGGACAATAAGTATCATAGAATAGGTATCCCCAATTATCGAAGAAGAGGTGAATGCTTATGATTGATCTGTATGACTATCACGGGAAAAATGTATATATTACTTTTGTTGATGGCGACACTTTATCTGGAATAGCCGTGTACTATACATCTGCGCTTGATGATCCAGATGGGCGTGCGAACTTGTCGATTGAAGAAAGCAACAGACCAGGCTATTTAATTGCCGCCTATGCTGACGAAATAGCCGATATAAAACTTCTGAATTAACCGCCGAAACCTTTGCCAAGGCAGTTTTATTATGCGCGCAAAAACGCCCTTCCGAAACCGCAATCGCAGTTTCGAAAGGGCGTTATGTGTCTTACAGCGTCACGACCGGTATGCCGCGCTTGTTGAACGGCTCGGGATCGATCTGCACGGGGCGGTTTACGTCGAACTCGGGGCTGTATTTCATGCCCACGAGCGAATATTTCGCGCCCGCCGTCTTGTGATAGGGCAAAAATTCCACGCGCTGGAGCGCCTTCGCCCCCTCGACGCGCGCGGCGACCGCTTCGAAATGAGCCGGTTCGTCGTTCACGCCGGGGATGAGCGGCATACGGATGATGAACGGCGTGTTCCCCTCCCGCAGCATATCGGCATGGCGCAGGATCGGCGCGTTGTCCACGCCGGTAAAGTGCTTATGCCGCGCGGGATCGGTCAGCTTGATATCCATCATGATGAGGTTAAACGTACTCATGACCTCGCCGAACACCGCGTCGCTCACAAAGCCGCTCGTCTCGACGGCGCAGTGAACGCCGTCAAGATGCGCGATCACGTCCTTCACGAACGGCCACTGCATCAGCGGCTCGCCGCCGGAAAACGTCACGCCGCCGCCGCTCTCCTCAAACAGGCTACGCCCCTTGAGCAGGCGCTGCGCCAGCGCTTCCGATTCCATGCGCGTGCCCGCGATGCGCCGCAGGCCATACGGACAGTAAGGCAGGCAGGTTCCGCACGCCGTGCAGTGATCGGGATGCGGGCAGTGCTTCATGCATTCGCCGCAATGAGTGCAGCGCGCCGGACTGACGGTCAGCTGCGGCTCGGGCGAAAGCCCCTCGGGATTGTGGCACCACTGGCAGCGCAGCGGACACCCCTTCATGAACACGGTCGTGCGGATGCCGGGGCCGTCGAACACGGCGAATTCCTTGATATCGAATACAGTGCCGGTGCTCATGCGCCGATCATCAGCTCAACGCGCTGGATGATGTGATCCTGATAGCACTTGTCCAGCTCCACAAAGTATCCGCTCCAGCCCCATACGCGGACGATCAGGTTCTTGTAGTTCTCCGGATGCTTCTGCGCGTCCAGCATACGGTCGCGGTTGACCGTGTTGAGCTGAAGCTGATGGCCGCCGTGCTGTATGAAATAGCGCACGAACTGCGCCACCTTGGTGATCGCCTCGTCGTCGCGGAACACGCTGTCATGGAACTCGATGGTCAGCGGGCCGCCGTTGATGACGCGCCCCAGATGCGGCTTGGCAAAGGAGCGGATCAGCGAGGCCGGGCCGTCCAGACGGGTGTTGAGCGCCGGCGCGTAGTTGGCCGGCAGCGGCTCCTCGGCGGTGCGTCCGTCGGCCGTCGCGCCGATCTTGGCGGCGTGCCAGATATAGTACATGGCCGAGCCGGTGCCCGCGCGGTAGATGCCGCCGCGCTCGTTCTTCATGCCCTCGAGCGAATCGGCGAAGGTATCCAGCAGGAAGGTGGCCAGCGAATCGACGCGGTCGTCGTCGTTGCCCATCTTGGGGCACTCGTTCTTGAGCTGATAGTGCAGCTCGTCATAGCCCTTGAAGTCCGCGTCCATGGCGTCAAGCAGCGTTTCGGGCGCGAGATGGCGGTTGAAGATCATCTCGTTCACTGCGGCCAGAGAATCGGCGGCGGTGGCCAGGCCGGTGCCGTGCAGGCCGTAGTTGTTGTACTTGTTGCCATAGGCGATGTCGCGGCCCTTCTCGACGCAGCCATCGAAGAAGATCGACATATACGGCGAGGGCGTGACATAGAGATCGTGGAAGGTCGCGGCGATGGCGCGCACCTCTTCAAAGATCGCCGTGCGCACGGCGGCCTTCAGCTCGTCCATGCTCTTCGCGGTCTTGAGCTGCTCGTGAATAACGCGGTTCACCACGCCCGCGAACGACAGCGCGCCGATGTTGGGGATGTCCATGCCCACGCCGGGCAGTATGAACTCCCAGCAGGCGGCCACGACGTAATTGCGCGCGTCCTTCTCCTCATAGCCCAGCTTCATCAGGCCGGGGATGGCCACGTCGTCGTTTTCATACTGCGGGAAGCCCAGCCCGAGCCTGGTCAGGCGCGTGCCCTTCTCGTAAACGGAGAGCGGCGTGTTGGCATTGACGCGCAGGTTGATCTTGGGATCGATCACCAGCAGCTCGGAGGACGCAGTGAGACACATATCGGTCAGCGCGTTATAGCCGTCGCTTCCATCGCTCTTCATGCCGGCGAGCACCATCGACTGGCCGTTGTCGCCCTGCTGCATACCGGTGTAGAGATCGCTGTCGCGGTTGCAGGCGAGGAAGAACTCCTCGATCAGTTCGAGCGCGCCGTCGTCGTCGATCAGCCCCGCGTCGATATCGTGCTTATAGTAGGGATACATATACTGATCGAAGCGGCCCAGCGTGTTGTGATAATCGCCCTCGCACCACATGCAGAAGTGCAGCACGCGCAGCGACTGGAGCGCCTCGCGCAGCGTCTCGGCGTGACAGGCGGGCACTTTGTCCAGCACCTTGGCGATGTCCTCGCGGCCGGCCGCGCGCGCCGCCTCAGCATAGCGGGCGGTGAAATCGAGCACGGCATGAAGGCTCATGCGCATGGCTTCGTAATAATCGTGCTTTTCGGGCGTATCGTGCGCATCGATTTCGGCCAGCACGGCGTTAAGGCCTTTGGCGATGATCTTTTCATAGTCCGCGGACAGATTGCACACGCGGCCCTGCTCGTGGATATAGTGCTTGTCGGTGATGCTCTTCCATTCCTCGTCGGTGAACACGACGGGCAGATCGGGCAGCGTGCGCGTGAAAGCGATGTTCTCGCCCTCGAGGATCACGGGCCGCTCGTTCTCAAGGAAGGTTTTCAACCTGAGCGCCATGCGCTGATAGTCCTTCAGCGCGCTTTCGCGGTATACGGACGGATCGACGGTCATTTCGCGCCGGTAAGCATGATGCGCCTTATCGGCGACGATCAGCTTGCGCAGCGCCTGGATGCGTTCGGTCATGACATTCGCCCCTCTCTTTATGGTTTTCATATTATTTCCCAAGATATTTCTGAACGATGGACGCTCTTCCTATTACATCCAAATGTTATCGTTCATACTCACTGTCTTTATTATACCACGTTTCTCGGATTTGAAAAGGGCTGATTCTAAAAAAATCGCCGGTTTGTAGGGATAATTTTGAAAAACATTCGTTACCAATGGCTGGAAGCGCCCCGTTCGCCGTTTTTTCTTGACATCGGGGCGGCGCGATGTTATCATGAAGGCGGTGTTCAATGCTATTTAAGCGAGATGAAGCCTGAATGATACTGACCGATTATCTAACGCAGTCGGACGAGCTGATGGCGCGCTGGGCGAAGCAGCTGGGCGTCAATCACGCCGTGATCCGCCTGCCCGAGGACGGAGCGTTCAATCCGTCCGATCTGTCGCACTGGAAGAGCTACTGCCATCGCTTTGAAGCGCTGGGGCTGCGTCCCATCGTGGTGGAGCCGATGCCTGTATCGATCTACGAGCCGATCAAATGCGGCGCGCCGGACGCGGACGAGGCGATCGAGCGCGCCAAGGCGGTCGTGCGCTGCATGGGCGCAATGCGCATTCCCACGCTGTGCGTGAACTTCATGGCGCACATCGGCTGGCATCGCACCCGCAGCGACTATCCCCTGCGCGGCGGCGCGCTGGGCACGGCGTTCTCCATGGCCGATTTTGCGCCGAAGGATGATTTTTCGATCAGCGAGGAGCAGCTGTGGCGCAATCTCGAGCGCTTTTTACGCGAAATCCTGCCGGTCTGCGAGGAGAGCGGCGTGCGTCTGGCGCTGCATCCGGACGACCCGCCCGTGCCAAAGCTGGGGAACGTCTCGCGCATACTGACCAGTCTGGACGCGATCGACCGCGCGGTACATCTCGTCGAGAGCGACTATATGGGCGTGACGCTGTGTCAGGGCTGCTATGCGGCCATGGGCGAGGACGTATACTCGGTTATCCGGCACTTTGCGCGGCAGGACAAGCTGTTCTTCGTCCATTTCCGCGACGTATCCGGCACGCGGGAGAATTTCCACGAGTGCTTCCACGACGACGGCATGACCGACATGGCGCGCGCCGTGCGCGCCTATCAGGCGTGGGGCTATCGCGGGCCGATCCGCGTGGATCATGTGCCCACCATGGCGGGCGAGCGCGCCGATATTCCGGGCTATGCGAATATGGGGCGGCTGTATGCCATCGGCTATCTGAAGGGGCTGCTGGAAGCGTCCGGCTGCGCGTTTGAATGACGCATTTCATATCATATAGAAGAAAACGGAGGAATTCATCATGAAATTCTATGTCGGCGATTACACGAGACTGGGCGGCCCGGGCGTGTGCCTGTGCGAGCTGGAAGGCGACGCGCTGCGCTTCCTCTGCAAGGGCGAGGTATGCGTGAACGATCCCACCTATGTGATTCTCTCCCGCGACCAGAAAACGCTCTACGCCACCTCGGGCACGTCCTGCGACGGCGAGAGCACCGGTTCCATCGCGACCTACGACGTCTCCCACGGCGATCTGCGCTTCACCGGAATGCACTCGACCGGCGGCACAGCGACCTGCCATCTGACGCTGGACAGGGACGAGCGCTTCCTCTACGCGGCTAACTACATGAGCGGCTCGCTGAGCGTATTTCCGGTCGAGAACGGCCGCGTCCTGCCGCGCATTCAGCTGATCGAGCATGAAGGACACGGCCCGAACGAGAAGCGGCAGGAGCGCGCGCATGTGCATTTCGTCGCCTTCCATCCCGAGGACGGCCGTCTCTACGCGGTCGATCTGGGCATCGACGCAGTGATGATCTATCGCGCCGATCCGGAAACGGGCCTTCTGACGCTGGACGAGCGCGTGGACGTGCCCGCCGGTCTCGGCCCGCGCCATCTGATCTTCAAGGACGACATGATGTATGTGGCGCACGAGCTGGGCGGCGCCGTGAGCGCGTTCCGCCGCGGCGAATCGGGCTGGAAGCTGGAGCAGACGCTCTCCACGCTGCCGGAGGACTGGCAAGGCGAGAACACCGTGGCGGCGATCCGCATTTTCAAAGACAGGCTCTACGTCTCCAACCGCGGCCACAACAGCATTGCCGAGTACAGGCTGCTGGAGAACGGCCTGATGGAGCGCGTGCGCATATTCACCGTGTTCGGCGATTTCCCGCGCGATTTCGTCGTGCTGGACGACGGCCGCATCCTCGTGGCCAATCAGGAGAGCGGCGACATTCGCCTGCTCGATCCCGCGAACAACGCCATCCGTCAGAT
>CAKTXR010000063.1 GCA_934631025.1 uncultured Clostridia bacterium | reverse complement strand
AAAGTGTCTTGGCTGGAAATCACCGGCGGAAGTCTTTTATGGTTCGGTGTTGCACTTGACTTGACAATTCAAGATGTTTATTTCCCCGCGGCGAACCGGAACAGTGCGGAAAACGTGCCGTCCACCTCCGGATGGAACTGTACGCCCATTAGACTGTTTCCGTATTCGAGCGCTTCGATCGTGCCGTCCGCCGTCCGCCCGCTCACGATGAGCCGCGGCGAGGGCGCGTCCACGCGGTAGCGGTGCATCGTCGAAGCACGGATCACGTCTGCTCCGGTCAGGCGCGCGAGCAGCGTGTCCGGCGCGACGGAGACGGCGTGCTTCGTTTCCTCGATGGTCGTGCGCGTCATGTGAACGTCCCAGTGGTGCTCCACGGGGCGCGTGAACATATACTTTTCCCGCTTCATCTGCTCGTAGAGCGCCAGAAGCGATCCTGTCCAGCCGCGTCTTTTCGCTTCGTCCTCGACGATAAAATAGCTGTGGATCGCCTGCATCCCCAGACAGATGCCCAACAGCCGCTTGCCGGTTTTCACGGCGTGCTCGACCGTCTGGAAGTGATAGGGAAATATCCGCGCGCCGCCGCAGATCACGAACGCGTCGCAGCGCTCGAGCGCGTCCTCGAAGGCCTGGCCGTCGTTGGCCAGCAGCCCCATGGGCACGCCGCCGTTTTCGGCAATGCGCTTTCCATAGTTGTTGACGAATATGTAGTTGTCCTTGTAGAAATCGTCCGTCTCGAACAGATGCGCCGTCGGGACGACGCCGACGATCGGCTTCATGGGCAGCGCCTCCTTTGCCTGTTATCCGTATTTCTTATCCGGCATCTCAATAACTGCCGTCATTGACCCGCCGCACCCACGCATCGCAGCACTCGGGTAGACGGAGAGACCTGACCGGCTCTGATTTATGGCCGGTCAGGTCGGGATGTATAGCGATGCAGCCTACACGCACTATCGAAGACTTGCCAAACTCCAATTTATGGTTTGGCAAGTCGTGTGGCGCCCGGCGGCAGCAAGTGGAAACCGCACTGCGGTCGCGAAGCGGTGTGGAAGCGGCACAGCCGCCGTGGCTCAGCCTGCCGTGATGTCAGCGAATTCGGCGCCGCATACCTGCGCGAGCTGCTCGGGATTGATCTCCATCTGCTGGCCGATGCGGCCGGCGCTGACGAAAATCGCACTCTGCCCCTGCGCCGACGCGTCGATGCGCGTGACGTACGCCTTCTTCATGCCCACCGGACTGCAGCCGCCGCGTATGTAGCCGGTTACCTTGTTGATGTCCTTCACCGGAATCATCGAGACCGACTTTTCGCCCACGGCGCGCGCCGCCTTCTTGAGATCCAGCTCGCCCGCCGCCGGTACGACGAACACATAGTAGCCTCCGTGCGCGCCCTGCGTCACCAGCGTCTTGAACACCGCCTCGACCGGTATGCCCAGCTTCTCGGCAAGGATGACGCCCAGACGGCCCGATTCGGCCACGTCGCTCACGGCTTCCCTGGAAGCATAGGCGTGCAGCGTGTAGGGAATATGGTGCGATTCGACAATGCGCACAGCGTTTGTTTTTGTCTCTGCCATGGCGCGTCAGTCCTTTCGCTCCAGGAACTCGACCACCGGCGCGGGATCCTCCAGCGAATGGGGGTGATGATCGCAGTCGGGCTTGACGATCATGCGCAGCTGGCCGCCCGCCTTGCGGAAGCGCACGGCGAACAGCTCGCCGTTTTCGCACAGTGGCACGGTCTTGTCGTCGCCGCCCGCCACGAGGATGACCGGAATGTTCAGCTTCGCCAGCTCCTCGGCGCGGTCGAGCGGATTCTTGTCGAACGTCCTGGCCGTCTCGTCGGTCAGGCCGTAGATCTCCTTGCACTCCTTCCAGCAGTCCGGCGTGCCCGCGCCGATGCCCAGTCCGCCCGGCCAGCTGCGGATGTCCATCACCGGCGCGTCCAGATAGAGCTTGCCGACGTGCTCGGGATAGGTCAGCGCATAGTTGACCGCATAGAGCGCGCCGCGGCTGAAGCCGAAGATGAACGGCTTGTCGCAGAGGTCGTACTTCTCGCACAGCATTTTGCGGAAGGACTCCATATCCTCGACCGCCGAGGGGCAGCCGTAGCGGTTGGACAGGCCGACGTAGGCGATCGCGTAGCCGTCCTTCGCCATGGCCTCGTCCACCTGGGCGAACGCGTCGAAGAACTCCGCGCGCCACACCCAGCCGCGGTCGGCGCGGGGCTGATCGGGATGAACGAATATGCACTTGTGACCCTCGAACTCGAAATCCTCGCGCTTGAAGCCGCGCCATTCGGAAACAGTACTCATTGCTTCGTATCTCCTTTTTTCGCAATCTGTTCGTTCAAAAGATCAATATTGCCGCAGCCCAGCGTGATCACCAGATCGCCGCTGTGCCAGTGACTCCTCAGATAGGCCTCCGCATCGTCGAACGTGGGGGTCACGTCCACCTTTTTGCCGCGCGCGCGCAGCGGTTCCAGGAACATCTCGCTCTTAATGTCGCCCGGGTCGCTCTCCCGCGCGCCCATGACGTCGGTGATGAGGACGTGATCGGCCTCGTCGAACGTCTCCACAAAGCCGTTGAACAGCGCCTTCGTGCGCGAGTAGGTGTGCGGCTGCCAGACCGCCCAGAGCGTTTCGTGCGGCTGCATGGCGGCGATGTGGATGGCCGTTTTCATCTCGGCGGGATTGTGCGCATAGTCCTGATAGACGCGCACGCCGTCGGTTACGCTGGTCAGGTCGAACCGCCTGTGCGCGCCGGTGAAGTGGGCCAGCGTCTCGCACACGCGGCTCATGGGCAGCTCGGCGATGTCGGAAACGGCGATCGCGGCCAGTGCGTCCAGCAGATTCTTCTCGCCCGAAACGGCCAGCTCGACCTCGCACAGCGGGTGTCCGTAGAGCGTCACGGTGAAGCGCGGCCGGCCCAGCTCGTCGTAGGAAATATCCTCGGCGCGCAGCTCGTTGTACGGCTCAAGGCCGTAGGTGCGCGTGCGGCATTTCAGCGAGGACAGCACGCGCCGAACGCGCGGATCGTCGCCCCAGCCCACGACCCAGCCGTCCTCGGGCACAAGGCCCGCAAAGCGCCTGAACGACGCTTCGATGTCGTCCAGATCCTTATAGAAATCCAGGTGATCCTCGTCGATGTTGAGGATCACCGCGATCGTGGGATAGAAATGCCAGAAGCTGCCGCTGTATTCGCAGGCCTCGGCGATGAACGTATTGCCGCCGCCCACGCGCGTGCCGCCGCCGATCGCGTCCAGTTCGCCGCCGATGTGAACGCCCGGATCCTCGCCCGCTTCGACGAAAATCTGCGCGATCATCGACGTGGTGGTGGTCTTGCCGTGCGTGCCGGAGACGCAGACCGCCTGATCGAACGTGCTCATCAGCCGCCCCAGCAGCACCGCGCGCTCGACCTGCGGAATGCCCAGCCTCTTCGCCTCGGCGCGCTCGGGGTTGCTCTCCGGAATGGCGGCCGAATAAACCACCAGATCCGCGCCGTGGACGTTTTCGGCGCTGTGGCCGATGTAAACCTTTACGCCCAGCTTTTCGAGCGCTTCGGTCTTGTGGGAGGCGTCGCGGTCGGAGCCGGACACGGTACAGCCCTTTTGCAGCATGAACCGCGCCAGCCCGCTCATGGAGCTGCCGCCGATTCCGATAAAATGCAGATGCTTTCCGCCCATTTCAGCAGACATATGACGATCATCCTTTCATCCGGGGATGGAAAAAGCCATTTTTTCTACCATTATACGCCATGCCGCGCCGCGGGGCAACCGCAAACCGATTGAACCGCCGCTTTGAATGTTAAAGAAACGTTAAATTATAAGGAATGAGGAAAAGCAGGCTGGCAAGATGGAAATGTATGATTTATAATAAACTTTACTGGCGGGGATTTGCAAATCGTTCGCCAAATGAAAGGAAGGAACGAAAGAAAATGGATCGCATCAAACGCAATGAGCGGCTCGCGGCGATGGCCCGCGTTCTCACGGGTACGCCCAACCGGCTCTACACGCTCTCTCACTTTACGGAGATGTTTGGCGCGGCCAAATCCACCGTCAGCGAGGACCTGAGCATACTGGCCGATACGTTCGCGCAGTTCGATCTGGGCCGGCTGAGCACCGTAGCCGGCGCGGCGGGCGGCGTGATTTACCGCGCGATTCCCTCGCGCGAAAAGCGCGTTGCGGCGCTCGAGGAGCTGAGCCGCCGCCTGAGCAGGCCGGGGCGGCTTCTGCCGGGCGATTTCCTCTATACGACGGACATCACCTGCGATTCGGACGCGTCCGAGATCATGGGCGAGGTTCTGGCCTGCCGCTACTATGAAAAGAATCCGAACTTTGTGCTGACCATGGAGACCAAGGGCATTCCCGTCGCCATGATGACCGCCAAGATGCTGAACGTGCCGCTGGTGATCGCGAGGCGCGATTCCAAGGCGTACGAGGGCTCGGCCGTCAAGATCAACTACATCAGCGGCGAGACGGGCGACCGCATCGAGACGATGGCGCTGGCGCGCCGCGCCGTCACGCCCGGACAGAAGGCGCTGATCATCGACGATTTCATGAAGGGCGGCGGAACGCTGCGCGGTATGCACGACCTGATGCGCGAGTTCGACGTGGAGGTCGTGGGCACGGGCGTTGTGATCGCCACCGCCGAGCCGCACTTGAAGCGCGTGGACGGCGTGACCGCGCTGATGGTGCTCAGCGAGGTCGACCGCGACAAGGGCAGCGCGCGCGTCGTGCCGTCCGACTGGATCTACGAGGACTGACGGCTGAAAACGGAAACGGTTTCCGCGCGGGGCTTTCATCGCGCGGATGTGAATAAACCGGCGGAAAACGCCGGATGAAAAGGAGCGTTAAGCATGGACAGACTGGCTGTGGTGATGGCTGCCGGAGAGGGCGTCCGCATGTGCTCGCAGACGCCGAAAATGCTGCATCAGGTGTGCGGCATCGCGATGGTGGAGCACGTCATGCGCGCGCTTGACCCCGTCTGCCGCGAGCAGATCGTCGTCGTGGGCGCGTCTCACGAGCGGCTTTCCGCGCATTACAAGGGCCGCGCGGAGTTCATCCGTCAGGCGCCGGACGGCTTCGGCACGGGCTGGGCGGTGAAGAGCGCCGCGCGCCGCCTTCAGGGCCGGCAGGGCGTCGCGCTTATCGTTCCGGGCGACAAGCCGCTCATTCAGAGCGAGACGCTGGCGCGGCTGGTCAGCGAGGTCGAGAGCGGATCGTGCGCCGCGGCGGTGCTGACCGCGCGCGTGGACAATCCCTTCGGCTCGGCGCGCGTGATTCGCGAGGGCGGCACGGTGCGCGCCGTGGTTGATCAGAAGGACCTGAAGGCCGATCAGCTGGGGCTGTCCGAGATCTGCCGCTCTGTGTACGCGTTCGACGTGGAGAAGCTCCTGCGCGCGATCGAGGTGCTGGAGCCGGACAGCAACGGCGATTATCACCTCTCCGGCGTGATTGCGCTGCTGGCCGAAAACGGCGAAATCGTGCGCGGCGTGCCCTCGCTCGAGCCTGAGGAGGGCATGGGCGTGAACGACCGCGTGCAGCTGGCCGAGGCCGAGCGCCTCATGCGCGCGCGCATCAACCGCCGCCATATGCTGCGCGGCGTGACTATGATCGATCCCGAGCGCGTCTACATTCAGCCGGACGTGCTGATCGGCCGCGATACGGTGATCCATCCCGACTGCGAAATCGGCCGCGGCTGCGTGATCGGCGAGGGGTGCCTGCTGCGCGCGGGCTGCCAGATCGCGTTCTCGCGCGTGGGCGACGGCTGCGTGATCGGCGGGAGCCTGCTGCGCAACGCCGTCGTGGAGAGCGGCGTGCGGCTGGAGAAATGCGTGGTCAACGGCGCGACGGTGGAGAAGGATCGCGTCGTGGAGCCGTTCACGGTGATCAGGGGATAAAATGGGCATTGCGCCCGCCGCGGGGGAATCGGGCTTTCGCGCCTGATTCCTCTTTTGGCCTGCCCGTTTGAGGAAGTGTGACCGGCCGCGGGCGCGGGCTGGGAAGCGCGGTTAAAGAACGACAAAGCCGAGTTGCACCGCGCGTGAAAATGACTGGCGGGGCTTGCAAACGCACTTTGCGGCGCGGCTGGAAAGCGGGATCAGCAGACTGCGCGCGGCGGAAAAGAAAACATATCAGCGGAGGAAAAACATTATGTATGTGATTGTGGGGCTGGGCAATCCGGGCGACAAATACGCCCGCACCCGCCATAACGTGGGGTTCGACGTGCTGGAGCTGCTGGCCGGCCGGCTGGGGCTGTCCTTCAACAAGCTCAAGTGCAAGGCGAAGCTGGCGGAGGGGCGCATCGGCAGCGAGCGCGTCGTGCTGGCTCAGCCGCAGACGTTCATGAATCTCTCCGGCGAGAGCGTAGTCGAGCTGATGAACTGGTACAAGATCGAGCCGGATCACCTGATCGTGGTGTACGACGACGTCGATCTGGAGCCGGGACACGTCCGCTTCCGTCCCAGGGGCAGCGCCGGCACGCACAACGGGATGCGCTCGATCATCTATCTGCTCGGCCGCGACGATTTCCCGCGTGTCCGCGTGGGCACGGGCCGCGCGCCGCAGGGCTGGGATCTGGCCGACTGGGTGCTCGCGCCCTATCGCACGCCCGAGGAGCGCAAGGTGGCCTACGACGGCTATCTGGACGCGTGCGACGTGATCTGCGAGCTGGTGCAGCGCGGCGCGGACGCAGCCAACCGCCTGTGCGCCGAAAAGGGCAAGAAGTATGCGCCCGCAAAGCCCATAAAGGAAAAGCCGAGGGCCAAGTACGACTTTTCCGCAATCGCCGCGCACCTGAAGGAGAAGATCGACGCGCGCGACATTGCCGGCGCGGTGTGCGCCGTGACGGTGGACGGCCGCACGGTCTATCAGAACATTCAGGGCATGGCCGATCTCGAGACCGGCCGCAAGATGTCGCGCGACACAATGTTCCGCCTGGCCTCGATGACCAAGCCGGTCACCGGCGTGGCGATGATGATCTTAAAGGAGCGCGCTCTGGTCGATTTCGACGCGCCGATCGAGACGTATCTGCCGGAATTTGCCGGTATGCGCGTGGCGGTTAAGGACGCGGAAGGGCGCGTGACCGGCACGGAACCGGCGCGGCGCTCCATCACCATGCGCGACATACTGACCCATTCGAGCGGACTTGGGCAGGGCAACGCGGGCTGGGATCAGCTGATCGACGCGCTGCCGGACGAGGATTACACCCTCGAGGGCATCGTGAAGGAGAGCGCAAAGGCGGCGCTCGACTTCCAGCCGGGCACGCGCAGCGGCTACAGCGCCGTCGCGGCGATGAATCTGCTCGCGCGCATCTGCGAGGTCGTGACCGGCATGAGCTATCCGGCGTTTCTGTCTAACGAGATCTTCACGCCGCTGGGCATGACCCGCATGACCTACACGCCCGACGAGCGCGGCTGGGCGCAGATCGCCGAGGTCTACGCGCCCGAGACGCTCAAAAAGCTCGAGATCGGCCGGCGCGGCTATGGCGGCGTGCGCAAGATCTATCCCTGCGGCTCGGCGGGGCTGGTGGGCACGCTGAACGATTATCTGCGCTTCACGCTGATGCTGGAGGGCGGCGGCGCGCTGAACGGCGTGCGTATCCTCAGCGAGGAGAGCGTCCGCGAAATGCGCACGCCGCAGCTGACGTCCGACATTCCCGATCAGCCCGAGGGCTGCCGCTGGGGGCTGTCCATGCGCGTGACAACGGAAGTGACAGACGCTCAGCCGCTGCCCGCGGGCTGCTACGGCTGGGGCGGCGCGTACGGCACGCATTTCTGGGTCGATCCCGAAAACAAGGTGACGGCGGTGTGCCTGATCGCGCGCGAGGGCGGCGGCAGCGACATCGCGCGCCAGTTCGAGCGCGACGTGATGGCCGCACTGCCGGCTGTGCCGGTTCCACTTGCTGCCGCGCAACACCACACGACTTGATCGGCCATAAATCAGAGCCGGTCAAGTCTCCGATAGTGCTATGTCGGTTCCACTTGCAGTCGCGCAATACAACACGACCTGCCCGACCATAGGTCGGAGCCGGGCAGGTCTCCGATAGAGCCGGCAGTGCCGGTTCCACTTGCTGCCGCGCAATAATACACGACTTGACCGGCCATAAATCAGAGCCGGTCAAGTCTCCGATAGTGCTATGTCGGTTTCGCTTAAAAGCATTGTTCTGCGCTGACGTAACGGGACGATTATGCTTTTGGTGCGCGCGTGAATCGTTGGCCGCTGCGGTGTTTGCGCTGGCCGGTTATAGCTCCAGCAGAAACGTTTGTGTGCGCGCGGGAACGGTGCTTTGCGCCGCGTTGTTCCGCGCTGGCGCGATGGGGCGATCGTGCTTTGCGTGTGTACTTGAACAGTTGGCCACCGCGGCGTTATCCCCTGCCGGATATAGCTCCGGCAGATGCGTGAGTGCGCGCGGGGGACGGGTGCTTTGCGCCGCGTTGTTCCGCGCTGGCGCGATGGGGCGATCGTGCTTTGCGTGTGTACTTGAACAGTTGGCCACCGCGGCGTTATCCCCTGCCGGATATAGCTCCGGCAGATGCGTGAGTGCGCGCGGAACAGTGCGTTGCGATAACTTGAAATGGAAACTGGGCGGGAACGCTGCGTTTCGGCGCGGCTTTCTGCCCGCATGAATCGATAAACAATATATTGAATGCAGCCGCCGCGAACGGGCTTTGCGGCGGCTGGCGGCGTGCCTGTAAGGAGGGCGTTGAATGGCTGAAATCGACAAAAAAACAGGGGCGGCGAAGCTGAACTGGCTGTTTGCGCCCTTGGACGACATCGACGAATACCGCGCGCTGCGTGCGGCGGCGGAAAAGCCGGGCGTGCTGTGTGTCACTGGCCTGGACGACAGCCAGCGGCTCCATCTGCTGGCGGGACTGGCGCGGGAGACGGGGCGCATGCTGCTCTTCGTCACCGCGACCGACCAGCTGGCGCAGAAGGCGACCGACGATCTGCTCGCGCTGATGAATGGCCGCGTGCAGTTGCTGCCGGCGCGGGAGATCAACTTCCTGCGCGTGGCGGCGGCCTCGGGCGATCTGGCGGCGCGGCGCGTGGAGGCGATGGGTGCGGCGCTGGCGGGCGGTCTGCGCGCGCTGGTCGCGCCGGTCGACGCGCTGATGTTCAGGCTCATGCCGCCCGCCTCCTTCAAGCGCGGCGTGATCAAGCTCCAGCGCGGGCTGGTGATCGAGCCGAAGGATCTCATGGCGCGGCTGATCGACGCGGGCTATGAGCGCGTGGACATCGTGGAGAGCCGCGGCCAGTGCGCGCTGCGCGGCGGCATCATCGACGTGTTTCCGGTCGGGCGCGCGTCGGCGCTGCGGCTGGAGTTCTTCGATGACGAGCTGGATATGCTGCGCGAGTTCGACGCGCTGACTCAGCGCTCGACCGACGAGATCGAGCGCGCGTGGGTGCTGCCCGCCAACGAGACGATCCTCACCGCCGATGAAGCGAATGCCGCGGCTGAGCGCATACTGCGCGCGCTTGGCCGGCGCGAGCAGGACGAGGCGCGCGTGGGCGAGGACGCGGGAGACCGGCAGAGGGCGATCGAGGAGCAGTTCGGCCTGACCCCGTGGGACGACTTTGCCCGCGAGATTTCCGACGCGCTGGACGAGCTGCCTTCGCTGGACGAGATGAGCGCGGACAGGGCGTTTTCTCAGGTGGCCAAACCTGCCGCGCCGCAGGGCGAGCTGGAAAGGCAGTTCCTGCCCCGCGTGGAAGCGCTGAGGGCGACGCGTTCCTGCCCCGCCGCCGAATCGATGATGCCCTATCTGTACGAACAGTGCGCCTGCGTGATGGACTATCTCAAGGATCCCATCGTGGTGCTCGATCAGCCCGACCGCCTGCGCACGCGCTGTGAGAACCGTATGCTCGAGTTCGAGGAGCAGTTCAAGGTGGCGCTCGAGCGGGAAAACGCGCTGCCCGGCCAGGCCGAGCTGCTCATCGGCTATGACGAGCTGCTGCGCCGCCTGACCGAGGGCACGGCTGTGGCGACCATGCCGCTGGCCGTGTCGCAGCCCGATCTGCGCTTCAGCGGATTATTCCGCTTCGAGGGACTGAGCGGCGGCGGCTATCAGAGCAATATGCACGAGCTGGCGCGCGACATAAAGACATGGAAGAAGGAGGGCTGGCGCGTCGGACTCCTGATGGGCGGCACCGCGCGCGGCCAGCGCCTGAGCCGGACGCTCGAGGAGCTGGGCAGCCCCGTGCCCTACGCCGAGGACGTCAATCGCCTCACGCCCGGCATACCGCTCTCCACGCCCTATTCGCTCTCGCGCGGGTTCCGCTATCCGTCGATCAAGTTCGCCGTGATTACCGAGAGCGACGTGTACGGTTCGACGCGGCAAAGGACGCGTTCCTCATGGAAGGCGGGCGAAAAGCTGGAGGCGTTCACCGACCTCAAGGCCGGCGATTTCGTCGTTCACGAAAACTACGGCATCGGCCAGTACATGGGCACAGAGCGCATACAGACCGACGGCGTGTACAACGATTATCTGCTCATCCGCTATCAGGGCAGCGACCGGCTGTATGTGCCCACCGATCAGCTCGACCGCGTGCAGAAGTACATCGGCTCGGAGGACGCGCCGCCCAAGCTCAACAAGCTCTCCGGCAGCGAATGGCAGAAGCAGAAGGCGCGCGTCAAGGCGGACATTGACGAGATTGCCGAGGATCTGGTGCAGCTCTATTCCGAGCGGCACGACGCGCAGGGCTTCGCCTTCCCGCCCGACACGCCGTGGCAGCGCGAATTCGAGGACAAATTCCCCTATGAGGAGACCGACGACCAGATGCGCGCCATCGCCGAAATCAAGCATGACATGGAGCAGCCGCGCCCCATGGATCGCCTGCTGTGCGGCGACGTGGGCTATGGCAAGACCGAAGTGGCGCTGCGGGCGATCTTCAAGTGCGTCGTGGAGGGCAAGCAGGCCGTGCTGCTCGCGCCGACGACCATACTCGTCCAGCAGCACTATCAGACCATACTCAAGCGCTTTTCCGGCTATCCCATCCGCGCGGATATGCTCAGCCGCTTCCGCACGAGCGCCGAGCAGAAGGCGACGATCGAGGACGTCAAAGCCGGCGCGGTGGACATCATCGTGGGCACGCACCGCCTGCTGGGCAGCGACGTGAGCTACGCGGACCTTGGCCTGCTCGTCATCGACGAGGAGCAGCGCTTCGGCGTTAAACATAAGGAAGCGATCAAGAAGCTCAAGAAGAACGTGGACGTGCTGACCCTTTCCGCTACGCCGATTCCGCGCACGCTGCATATGTCCATGGTGGGCATACGCGATATGTCGCTTCTGCGCACGCCGCCCGAGGAGCGCTATCCCGTGCAGAACTACGTCGTGGAGTATTCCGACGAGCTGATCCGCGACGCGATACTGCGCGAGTTGGGGCGCGACGGACAGGTGTATGTGCTCTATAACCGCGTGCAGTCCATCGAGCGCTTTTACGAACGGCTGCGGCGGCTGGTGCCCGAGGCGCGCGTGGCGATCGGCCACGGCCAGATGCGCGAGCACGCCCTCGAGGACGTGATGCTCGATTTCTACGAGGGCAAATACGACGTGCTGCTGTGTACGACGATTATAGAAGCCGGACTGGACGTGCCGCGCGCCAACACGCTGATCGTGATCGACGCGGATCGCTTTGGGCTTGCTCAGCTGTATCAGATCCGAGGCCGCGTGGGACGCAGCAACCGGCTGGCCTACGCCTATCTGACCGTGCAGCCGGGCAAGGTGCTCTCCGAGAACGCCGACAAGCGTCTGGCCGCCATCCGCGAGTTCACGGAGTTCGGCGCGGGCTTCCGCGTGGCGATGCGCGATATGGAGATCCGCGGCACGGGCAACCTGCTGGGCAACCGCCAGAGCGGCCATATGTCGGCGGTGGGCTATGATCTCTATGTCAAGATGATTGAGGAGAGCGTGCGCCATCTGCGCGGAGAAGCGCCGCCCGCGGGCGACGTGACCACCCGCATGGAGCTGCGCATAGACGCGTATCTGCCGGGCGACTATGTGCCCAGCGACAAGCAGCGCGTGGAGGTGTACAAGAAGATCGCGCAGATCAACGGCAGCGCCCGCCGCGCCGACGTGATCGACGAGCTGATCGACCGCTTCGGCTCGCCCGCGCGGCCGGTGATGAACCTGATCGACATCGCGCATCTGAAGGGGCTGTGCAGCCGGCTGGGCATGGATACGGTGTCGCTCAAGGGGGGCAAGCTGGCCATGCGCTTTGCGCCGGACGCGAAGCCCAATCCCCATCGCCTGCTGGAGACGCTCTCGCGCCACCCCAACGCGCTGATGCTCTCGGCGACCGTGCCGGCGGTGCTGTACTTTAATGCCGGCGCGAAATCGACCGAGGAGCTGATCCGGCTGGCCATTCCGGTCATGGAGGAAATCGCCGACGCGCTGTCTCCGCTGGAGAGCGAGGAGGAGTAAGGCCGTAAAGCGGTGAAACGGCTCAATTTCCGCTTGACACGCCGCGCTGCGAGCCGTTATACTTTGTGTGACGACTCAATATGACGAGGTGAATGATATGGAGCTTTACATTGCGCCGAACGGCGACGACAAGGCGCGCGGCACGCTGGATACGCCGCTCAAAACGCTCTCTGCGGCGGTCAGGCGCATGGCCGCAGCGGAGGACGGCTACTGGGACGGCCGCGCCGAGATCATACTGCGCGGCGGCGTTTATCCCGTGGACAAGACGATCGACATTGCGACCAATATGCCGCTGACCATCCGCGCCTGCACCGGCGAGAAGGCCGTGCTGGACGGCGGCCGCGTGATCGAGAACCTGACCGAGGGCGAACTTCACGGCCTGCGCTGCTGGACGGCGGAGCTGCCTGACGTGCGCGAGGGCAAGTGGTTCTTCCATTCTCTGTTCGCAAGCGGCGAGCGCTGCACCCGCGCCTATCTGCCGCGTGAGGGCTATTACTGGATCGAGTCCACGCGCGATCCCGAGTGGACGATGAACGGCGGCCTGTTCGACGGCGAATACGGCTTCATTGCGCGCGAGGGCGACGTCAAGAACTTCAGAAATCTGACCGACGCGGAGGTTCACGTCTTTCATTACTGGACGGACGAGCATATGCCCATCGCGTCGTTTAACCCCGAGACGCGCGAAGTGAGAAGCGAGCGCCGCAGCATATTCGTGCTCAAGGACGATCAGAAGAAGCGCTTTGCGAAATACCGCGTGGAGCACATCTTCGAGGGCCTGTGCGAGCCGGGCGACTTCTATCTCGACCGCGCCGAGGGCAGGCTGTACTATCTGCCGCGCGAGAGGGAGACGCTGGAGAACACCGTGCTGACCGCGCCGGTCGTGGAGACGATCATAAACATTCACGACGCGAGCGACGTGCGCCTTGAGAACCTGACGCTCCGGCACACCGACTGGTCGCTGCCCGAGCGGCTGGGCCGCACCTTCAGCCAGCACGACGACGGCACGCTCTACGCCTCCGCGCCGCAGGCCGCGACCAACATTCCCGGCGCGATCAGCTTTGAAAACTGCAGGCGCTGCGCCGTAATCGGCTGCGAGATCAGCCATGTGGGCGGCTATGCGGTGGACATGGTGTACGCCTGCCATTCCATGCAGGTGGAGAAGTGCCGTATGCTCGATCTGGGCGCGGGCGGCGTGAAGCTGAACGGCGCGACGGCGCAGGATCCCGCGAGCGAGCGCACGCATCACGTCGTGATCGCCGACAACGACATCGGCTTCGGCGGCCGCGTGTTCCTGGCGGGCGTGGGCGTGGCCTCGCTGCGCGCGAGCCACATCGACATCGTGCACAACCACATTCACGATCTGTACTATTCCGGCGTGAGCTGCGGCTGGCTGTGGGGCTATGAGGAGAGCACGTCGTTCGACAACACGATCGCGTACAACCACATCCACTGTCTGGGGCACGGCGTGCTGTCCGACATGGGCGGCATCTACACGCTGAGCGTGCAGCCGGGCACGGTGATTCACCACAATCTGGTCTACGACATCGAGAAGGCGAATTACGGCGGCTGGGCGATCTATCCGGACGAAGGCTCGAGCCACATACTGATCGAGAACAACGTGTGCTTCGGCACGTCGTCGAGCTGCTTCCATCAGCATTACGGCCGCGAGAACATTGTGCGCAACAACATATGGGCTTTTGGCCGCGAGGGCATCGTCGCCTTCACGCGTCCCGAGGAGCACATCGGCTTCACCTTTGAGCGCAACATACTGCTCACGAAGGGCGAGCCGGTCTACACGGGCAAGGGCATTGAGAAGATCAAGGCGGACATGAATCTGTTCTGGGACGTTGAGAACAAGCCGCTCTCCTACGCGCCCGATCTGTTCAAGCCCGAGGAAAACGAATCGATGGATCAGCTCAAGGCGCGCGGCTACGATCTGTTCAGCATCGTCGCCGATCCGAAATTCGCCGATCCCGAGCATGGCGATTTCACGCTGGCCGCCGATTCCCCCGCCTTCGACATGGGCTTCGTCCCGATCGACCTCTCGACCGTCGGCCCCCGTGCGGGCAGTGCCCGCTGACACACCGCTTCGCGCACGCAACACGACTCTTCAGCGCTTGGGGGCGCTTCGAGTCTGGACGTTGGAGCGAGTAGGTAACATCGCTATACAGCCCGACCTGCCCGACCATAAATTGGAGTCGGGCAGGTCTTTCCGTGTACCCGAGTGTTGCAGGGCGTGGGTGCGGCAGTTCGAGGATAGCGGTTATTGCAATGTCTGGCAAAAACGTACTCTGCCGCGAATCAAAAGAAGAGAGTCCAGAGAGCCAATGGCTCTTTGGCGCAGGTTTGGGGGCGCGCAGCCCCAGCGTCCTCCCCGCGGAAAGCATAGCAAGGCTAATGTGATTGCGCAAAAACGTACTCTGCCGCGAATCAAAAGAAGAGAGTCCAGAGAGTCGAAGACTCTTTGGCACAGTCTGGGGC
>CAKTXR010000062.1 GCA_934631025.1 uncultured Clostridia bacterium | reverse complement strand
GTCAATTCTCATTTAACATCAAAATTATGTCGCCGTTTCATAAGAAAACACCAACAAAAAATTCCCGCGCCGGCAGGAAATCCGCCGCCGCTCAAGAACTATTATGAGTGTGTCTCAAAGCCGAAGGGCCAACGGCTCTTCGCCGGAGGATTGAGACGCGCTCTCACAGCATCGGATAAAATACGCGCACACCGCCAACGACAGGAGGAAACACGTTATGTCCAAAGCTCAGGACGCCTTTCTCGCGCGCCGTTTCGGCGTATTCAACCACTATCTGTACGGCAACCCCAGCGACCGCGCCGAGGATCTGTTCTCCCGCGCGCCGCTGGACTGGAACGAAAGCGTCGACAGCGTGGACGTGAAGGATCTCGCGCGCCGCCTGCACGAAACCGGCGCTGGCTATTACTTCATCACGCTCATGCAGGGCAGCCGCTTCATGCTCGGCCCCAACGCGGCCTACAACGAAATCGCCGGCACGCAGCCGGGCACGGCCTGCTCCCGCCGCGATCTGGTGGCGGAGCTGATCGACGCGCTCGCGCCCTACGACATCGACCTGTGCCTGTACTACACCGGCGACGGCCCGCATATCGATCAGGAAATCGGCCCGAAATTCGGCTATGTCGATCCGCGCGGCCAGGTGACGATGGACTTCGTCGAAAAGTGGGCGGCGGTGCTGAAGGAATACGCCGTGCGCTACGGCAGCGCCATAAAGGCCTGGTGGATCGACGGCTGCTATCACGAGCATTTCGGCTATACGCCCGAACTGCTCAGGCCCTATTATGACGCGTGCAAGGCCGGCAATCCCGATTGCCTCGTGGCCATGAACAACGGCGTGAAGGACGATTTTGAAAAGTACTATCCCGACGAGGAACTGACCTGCGGCGAGTTCAACGATTTCGTCATCCTGCCGAAGAGCCGCTTCATCGACGGCGCGCAGTCGCACATCCTCGCGCCGCTGGGCGTCAGCAAGGACGATTCCGAATGGGGACGCTGGCGCAGGCCGGGCGCGCGCCGCAGCAGGGAATATATGCTCGATTACGTCCGCCGCGCCAATCAGGCCGGTATGCCCGTAACCATCGACATATTCGTCGATCATCAGGGGCGCTGGGACGACGCGCAGTTTGAGGTGCTCAAGTATATCGGCGACAATCTCTGATCGCCCGCCCGAAAGGAGCCATCGCCATGAAAACCGTACAGCCCTGCTTTCAGGGTGCGCTTGACAAGGCCGTCGCATTCGCCCGTGCGCACAGTGACGCGGATTTTCTCTGCGGCGTTGTGGCCGACACGCATCTGAGCGACAACGGCGAGCACACGCGCGAGAACATCGCCGCCGTGGACGAGCGCGCGCCGCTCGGCTGCCTGATCCATCTGGGCGATTTCCTGACTGGCCAGCTGCCCGAGAAGGTCTCCCGCCGGCTGTTCCGCGAGGAAGCCGCCGCCTACCGCGCCGCCGTCGCGAGCGGCCGCCTGTTCCCCGTCCAGGGCAATCACGACGGCTACCGCAACGAGAGCTACGCCGGTCAGCTGGTGGACTGCATCAGTCTGGACGAAAACTGGGCCGCCGACACCGCGTATCTGGACGCGCTCGGGAACGTGCATCGCCCCACCGGCAAGCCCTACTATTATGTGGACGTACCGGAGCGCGCGCTGCGCCTGTTCTTCCTCTGCACGAACGGCTACACGCACAATCCCGCGGCCAGGACGTTCAAAAAGCGCGACGAAATCTCGCCCGAGCAGCTCGTCTGGCTGGCCGAGAGCCTGAGCACGCTGGACGCGGACCACACCGTCATGGTGTTCTCGCACATCCATCCCTTCGTACCCGACAAGCCGCTTCAGTACATCCCCAGCTACAAGGCGGCGCTCGATCTGCTGCACGCCTGCCATTACGGCGAGAGCTGCGTGATCGAGGGCAAAACGTATGATTTCTCCCAGCGCCGCGTCGACGTGGCCGCATGGTTTCACGGCCACGATCACAGCGACTCTCAAAAGCGGCTGCGCGGGATCAACATCATCGGCATAACGTCCGAAACGGCGTATATCCCGCAGCTGTGGGAGCCGATCGGCGTGTTCCCCGCCCCGCGCGATCTGGACACGGCAAGCGAGGACGCATGGGACGTCATGGCCTGGCACAGGGATCAGCGGACGATCTATCTCTCCCGCTTCGGCGCAGGCAAGGACAAGCTCGTGCGCTACTGAAGGTTCATACCCGTCATCGCGGCGATTCATGCAATCGCCGCGATGATTTATGCCGCGCCCCTCGCCAATCCGCGCAGGGCTTTCAGCCTTGAGCGCGGCGCAAAACGCCGGATATACAAAAATTTCCGTCCCGCCGCATTGGCGAGACGGAAATTTTGTATTCTTGCTCTTCGGAAGGGGAGTTACTCGATGACCCTGCCTTCCCATTCACGTGCCGCTTCTGCGCCCAGCAGATGTGCGACGGTGGGGGCGATGTCCTTGATGCTCGCCGTTTCCAGCGCCTTGCCCTTCTCGAACGGCGCGCCGCAGAAGAACATCGGGATGGTCATGTCCTCCGGCATATCGGTGCCGTGGCTGCGCTCGTGTCCGCCGTGATCGGCGGTGAATATCACGACGTATTCGTCGTTCAGCGCCGCCAGCAGCCGCTCGATTTCATCGCAGGTTCTGCGCACAGAATGCATATACTTTTCGCCCATCCAGCCGGAATCGTGGCCGGCCTCGTCCACCCATCCCAGATAGAGGAACGTAAAGTCGACGTCGTGCGCGTTGAGGAACTGCGCCGCGTCCTCGCAGAGCTTCTCGTTCGATTCTTCAAAGCCATAGTCGAACATCGACACATACTCGCTGTAGGACAGATTGCCCGGGCGGGAGAGATCGCGCAGCTGCTCCCAGTTGTAGAACATGGCGCACTTCTTCTTGGCGGCCTTGAGCTGCTCGAACAGGCCGGAAATCGGGCGCACCTGCGGCGCATAGGTGTTGGTGGTGGTGCCATGGCGGGACGGATCAACGCTGTGGAACAGCGACATGTGGCAGGGCAGCGTGACGGAGGGCATGACGGTCTGCGCGGCCATGCAGTAGGTGCTCTCGCGCTTGAGCTTCTCGATGAACTCGATGCCCTCAAGGCTGTCGGGGCGCGTGCCGTCACTCAGGATCAAAAGAATCTTCATAATACTCTTCCTTTCCATGCGCTTTTTATTGTATCGCTGCGGCTCAATGCGCCGCGGATCTATACCTCCTGCTCGGGCAGCGCCGCGCCGTCCTCAATGTCCAGCGGCGGCAGCTCGTCGAGCGATTCGATGCCGAAGTGGCTCAAAAACGCCTCGGTCGTGCCGTAGAGAATCGGCCGGCCCAGCGTCTCCTTGCGTCCGGCCTCCTCGATGAGGCCCTTATTGAGCAGCGACTGCACGGAATAATCGCACTTGACCCCGCGCACCGCTTCGATCTCCGTCCTGGTGATCGGCTGGCGATAGGCGATGATGGAGAGCGTCTCCATGGCCGCCTGAGAGAGCGACTGCTTCTGCACCGGCTGCAAAAGCCGCTCGATATAAGGCGCGTAGTCCGGCCGCGTGGACAGCTGCACGCTCATGCCGAAGCGGTTGAGCCGCACGCCGCGCTCCTCGCGGTCGTATTCGTCGCGCAGACTGTCGAGCACGGGGATCAGCTCCGCCGCGGTCATGTCCAGCGCGTGCGCCAGATCGGCGATGCTGAGCGCCTCTCCGGCCACAAACAGTATGGCCTCCACGACGCAGCGCAGCTTCTTTTCGTCCATGCCCATTCCTCCCGGCCGATCAGAACGACGCGGAACCGCCGCCTACCAGATCGACAAACTTTGTATATTCGGCCTGCCAGCCCAGCTCGACCGTGCCCAGAGGGCCGTTTCTCTGCTTGGCGATGATGACCTCGGCGATGTTCTTCTTTTCCGTTTCCGGATCGTAATAGGCCTCGCGATGCAGGAACATGACCACGTCCGCGTCCTGCTCGATGGCGCCCGAATCGCGGATATCCGAGAGGATCGGGCGGTGATCGCTGCGGCCCGCGTTGGCGCGCGAGAGCTGCTGGAGCACGATGATGGGCACCTTCAGTTCCTGCGCCAGTCCCTTGAGCGCGCGGGAAATGCTGCTGACCTCCTCCTGACGGCTGTTATTGCGGCCGGTGGCGGTCATCAGGCTCAGATAGTCTATGAGGATCAGATCAAGCCCGTGCTCCATCTGGAGCCGGCGCGCCTTGGAGCGCACCTCGGGCACGGAAATGCCGCTGGTCGCGTCGATATAGATCTGCGAGCGGGCGATCGGCACCATGGCGTCGGTCAGCTTTTCCCAGTCCTCCGGCGTGAGCATGCCGCGCCGCACGGACTGCATATCCACGCAGGCCTCCGAGCAGAGCATACGCATGACCAGCTGCTCGGCGGGCATTTCCAGCGAGAACACAGCTACCTTCGCGCCGCTGCGGATGGCGGCGTTTTCGACGATGTTCATGCCGATACTGGTCTTGCCCATGGACGGACGCGCGGCGATCAGTATGAACTCGCCCGGGTGCATACCGGTGAGCATCCGGTCGAGATCAGCAAATCCCGTGGGCACGCCCTCAATTTTGCCGCGGTTCTTGTCCAGCGTCTCAATGCGCTCAT
The DNA here is from genome assembly GCA_934631025.1 of uncultured Clostridia bacterium. Taxonomy (GTDB): domain Bacteria; phylum Bacillota; class Clostridia; order Christensenellales; family Aristaeellaceae; genus Firm-10. The sequence continues at coordinate 10,356 of CAKTXR010000062.1, read as the reverse complement.
AGGTGCCCAGCAGCACCGACTGTATGGGCTGAAGCATATCGCCGCCCTTGCGCATCGTGATGTCGTATATTTTCTTTTCCGCCTCGGCGAGGATGTCCGGTGTTTCCTCCTCGGCGGCATAGCTGGTCTGCGAGATGAACGAGGCCGCGTCGATCAGCTTGCGCAGCGTCGATTTTTCATCGATGATGCGGATGTACGCGCCGACATTGGCCGTCGTGGGCACGAACTGGCTCAGCTCGACCAGATAGTCGATGCCGCCCACGCCCTCGAGCCGCCCGCGCCGGATCAGTTCTTCGTCCAGCGTAACCAGATCGACCGGCCGCGACAGAGAAGCCAGATGCGTCATCGCGTCGAATATCTCGCGGTGCGCCGGATCGTAAAAATCGTCCGGCGTGAGCGATTCCTGCGCCAGCATGACCGCTTCCGAAGATTGCAGCATCGCGCCCAATACGGAACGCTCCGCTTCCAGATGATGCGGCGGGATGCGTCCGCCTGGAGCCGCCTGTTCCATGCCGCCTCACCTCCCGATCGCGTTTCAAAATGTGTTTTAAGAACGGCCAAAACGCACTGCCCTCTCCGCTCGGGAAAAGGCGTGCGTTTTTTTCACAGTATGGAGCTTATTCCGCCGTAACGTTCAGAATCATGCGCGCGGACACGCCCGCGGCCAGCTTCAGCGTCACGGTGGTCTGGCCGACGGCACGCACCGGCTCGGCCAATTCGATCTTGCGCTTGTCGATCTCAACGCCGTGCTGCGCCTTGAGCGCGTCGGCGATCTCCTGGCCGGTGATGGAGCCGTACAGGCGGCCGCCCTCGCCGGCGCGCACCTTCACGATAACCACCTTGCCCTTGAGATCGCGCGCCTGCTTTTCGGCCTCGTCGCGCTTCACGTCCTCGCGATGCTTCTCGGCCTGCTTGCTCTTCTCGATGGAATGCACGGCCTCGGCGGTCGCCTCGATGGCCATTTTGCGCGGCAGCAGATAGTTGCGGCCGAAGCCGTCGCTGACCTCGATCACCTGATCCTTCTTGCCGGTGCCCTTAATATCCTTGAGCAGAATAACCTTCATTTCTTATTCCTCCCCGTTATGTTCGTCCCTCTTGCGGCGGATAAAGCCGGAGATCAGCCCCTGGCTGCCCAGAAGAGCGGAGTACACGCCGCAAATCATAATGAGTCCCTGTACGAAAACCACGCCCAGCCCAATCAGTATCACCCGAAAGGCCTTGCCGCGGCCGGCCGCCTTCATGCGCCGGTCGAGCGCCGCCGCGCCGATAATCACGCAGAGCGTGCCGCTCGCGATGATGATGGCGTTCCAGACCGCCTCCGCGCCGCTGACCTTGAAGAGCACCATCACGCCGGCCGCCGCCAGACAGACGATCGCGCCGATCGTCGCCTGAGACGGCATATGCCAGTCGCAGAAGGGCACATAGTCGATCGTGTCGCCGCGCCGCGCATACACGCAATCGGGCAGAGCCACAGCCAGCACGCCGGTCAGCAGGCCCGAGCTGAGCAGCAGCCCCGGCAGACGCAGACGCAGCAGATTGCCCTGAATTTCAATGCTCTCCTTAAGCGCGCCCAGCACCTCCATGGTGCGCAGCGAGCCTTCGATCGCCTTCTGAGCCGTATCGCCCGTTATCAGGCCGGTGAGCGCGAACTGCTGCGCCAGCACCAGCCGAAGCGAGGCGGGCAGGCTCTCGATCCAGCTGTTGGCAAAGTCAAGAAGCACCGATATGAGATCCCGCTGTGCCTGCAAATAGAGCACGCAGATCAATATCAGAAACGCCGCCAGCTGCGCGCCGATCGCGCCCTTCAGCCGCACCGCAAACGACGCGCGCCGCCAGAACATCGCAATGACGACCACAGAGGGCGCCGCCACGAGCAGCGCCGCCGCGCCCGCCATGCCCGCGCCGAAGAGCCAGCCCACGCCGCCCACCGACGCCGCCAGATACAGCGCCGCGGGCAGCCAGCCGCCCCATGCGAAAAAGAGCGCCGCCAGCACCGTCCCCAGCACGCAGGCCGGAAAGAAGCTGATATAAAACACCTGTCCCGCGCCGGCCAGCAGGCCGACCAGCGACGCGACGAGAATCGTTGCCGGAGATCTATTTTTCATACGCATTACCATCCGTCCAAAAACGCCTATACGATACTATAGTCTAAAACACTTTGGCCGCCGCGTCAAGCCGCTGCCGGTAAAATTGCCGAATAAGCCGCAATTTACCGCAACGACCGACAAAAGCGCGGCCAATACCCGAAGATACCGCCGCGCCCCTCTTGCATATTCTTTCTATTCCTCCGCGCCCTCAATCAGGCCGGGATTGCGCAGAAGCGGACTGATCAGGCTGATCGACGAAACCAGCTTGTCCGCCGCCTGTCCTTCAAACTGAAAGCGCACCGCGTTCACGTCCGGCCGCTCGGTGAGCGTGTTCACCAGCGCGTACACCAGATTGCGCTCCTGCTGCTCGCTCAGCCGCTGACAGCCCGCGTAAAAGCGCGCGGAGAAATTGAGCACGGCCTCGCCGTTTTCAATGCGCACGCCCAGCAGATCGTCGATCGACAGCCCGTCCGGCACGACGCGCAGCGCGCCCGTCTCCCATGCGCGCGGCTCGCCGAACAGCTCGGCGATCGTCATGCGCGGCGACAGCACGTCCTCCGCCGCCATGGATCGCGTCAGGGCGCGCAGGCTGCCGTTTTCGGCCGTCATGTAGATCGTCACCGTCCGGCCGATCGCCGTCTCGAACATCGCGCGCGTCAGCACGCCGTCCTCGAACGCCACCTCGCCCGACGGCGAATCGAGCCGCACCAGCTGCCCCTCGCCGATATAGATCTGCACGCCGTCCAGCGCGGGAATGAAGCCGGTCAGCGTACACGTCAGCGCGCCGTAGGTCATCCACTCGCTCTCATTCGGAATCAGGCCGCCCGTGAGCGTCAGCCGCGCCACGCGCCGCCCGTCGGACAGATCGACCAGCCGCGCGTCCTTCACCAGCGGCGTTTCCAAGGACAGCAGAGCGGGCAGATACGCGTCCCCCGTGTCCTCGGCCAGCGCGGCGATCAGCGCCGAAAGGCTGTCGCCGTTCTCAATGGTCAGCGTCCGCGCATAGGGCGCAAGCCGCTCGCCGTCCGCCGTGACCGCATAGAGCACGGCCCGCCGTTCCACGGAAGAATCGCCGCCGCCCGCGGCCAGTTCCTCGTCCGCCGAAAACTGCATAAAGACCGAGGCCGCCGGCGTTTCATCACAGTTCAGCGCACCCTGCGGCAGACTGGAAAAGCTCGCCGCGCGCCCGTTTATCAGCACGTCCACCGCATCCAGATTACAGGCGGCGCACAGCGTCCGCGCGATGGCCGCGCGCATGAAGAACATCTGCTGACTATTTTCAACCGCCGCAGCTTCAGCCGAAAGATCGACCACCGCCGCGCTGCCGCTGCGCCGCACGCTCAAGAGAACAGTACCCTCCGGAGCCGCCGAACGCGCGCCGGCAGGCACGTCCGCATCGAGCAGTGCCTCGATCAGGCGCTCCTCCAGCGTCTGCCGCGCGCCGACCTCCAGCGTGCGCCGCGTCTCAACCAGCGCCAGCTGATTCTGCGCAGGGTAGTACAGCGTGGCCTCCGTCTGCCAGTCCGCCACCCAGTCGCCCACGGCCGGCTCGACGTTTTCGGCCGTCGTTTCTATATGATAGTTTCCGTCGACGCTCGTCAGCTCCGCCGCGAAGGGCATACAGCCCGTTAAGAGCGCGCACAGAAGCGCGGTGGCCGCCCCGCGAAATGCCTTCATACTGTCCTTATCCTCCGCCGCGTTCTCACGCCTTCGCGCCGCTCTCGGGCAGCTCCACGGTAAACATGCTGCCCTTTTCCTCTTCGCTGCTCACGGTGACCGTACCGCCGTGCAGCAGCACGATCTGTTTGACGATCGACAGCCCCAGTCCCGTGCCGCCCGTCTCACGCGAACGCGCCTTGTCCACACGGTAGAAGCGGTCGAAAATGTGCAGCTGATCCTCCTTGGGAATGCCGATGCCGGTATCGATCACCTTCACGATGACCTTTTTATCCCGCCGGCTCATCTCGACGCGCACGCTGCCGCCGCGCCCCGTATACTTGATGGCGTTGTCCATCAGGTTATAGAACACCTGCGTCAGCCGGCTCGCGTCGCCGTCCACCGTCGCCGCCTGATCACGCAGGGACGCGGTCATCTCGATGCCCTTCTCGCGCGCCAGCGGCTGGAGACGGCGCATGTTGTCGCCCAAAATATCTGCAATGACCACCGGCTTCGTCTCGAGCTTCTTTTCGCCGCCGTCCATGCTGACCAGCGTCAGAAGATCTCCGATGACCGAATTGAGCCGGTCGATCTCCTTATTGATGTCGCCCAGGAACTCGCGCGTCATGTCCGGATCCATGGGAGACTGATACATCAGCGTCTCGATGAGGATCTTCATCGTGCTCAGCGGCGTTTTCAGCTCGTGCGACGCGTTCGAGACGAACTGACTGCGCGCCTTGTCGAGATTCTCAATGCGCTCGCACATCATGTTGAACGCCACGGCCAGCTGCGCAAATTCGTTGCGGCCGCGCACGCGCACGCGGTTGCTGAAATCGCCGCGCGTCATCTCCACAATGCCCTCGTTCAGCTCGGCGATGGGCCGCGTGAAATAGCGCGACATGGCCACGCTGATGATCACGACGATCACCGCCACCAGCGCCAGCCATGAGAGCATCTGCATCTGCACGTCGGCCAGAGCGCGGTAGGCGTCCTGCGACGTGGCCACCAGCACCAATACGCCGATGAGCGCGCCCTCCCGCGTCATGGGTACGGCGTAGAGACTGGTCATGCTGCCGCTCAGCCGGCCGATAATAAAGCGGCCGACCGGCTGACCGTCCTCGCCGCGCAGATAATAGCCGTAGCCCGACTCCTGCCCGGAGAGCACGGCGGCCACCTCGCGGCGCTGGAGCTGCACGCCGTTGAGCTGAGAGAGCGTATCGGCCTGCACCACGCCGTTCAGATCGAGCGCCAGCGCGCGCTGTGCGTCCTGTCCGCTCAGAAAGTGCCGGAGCGCGTCATAGAGCGCCGTCCCGTCCCGCTGAAAGAGCGCGTCCTCGCCCGCCGCCGCCGCGTCGCGCGCCAGCTGCAATTCGCTGCCCACCTTCTGGTTAAACAGATATTCGCCTACCAGCCGCGTCAGCGTCGCGCTGACGATATAGAACGCGACACAGACAATCAGCAGATAGGCGACGACAAATTTCCAGCGGAAGGAATGAACGGCCTGCTTAATCCTTGTCAGTGAAATAGTAGCCCACTCCCCACTTGGTGAGAATAAACTCGGGCTGGGCGGGATTGTGCTCAATCTTCTCGCGCAGACGGCGGATATGCACGTCCACCGTGCGCAGATCGCCCAGATAATCGTATTTCCAGATGGTTTCCAGCAGACTTTCGCGGCTGAAAACCTTACCGCGGTTGGCCGTAAACAGTTGCAAAAGGTCGAACTCCTTCGCGGTCAGGTTGACCTCGCGCCCGTCTATGGAGACCGAGCGGCTGTTCAGATTGATGGTCATGTTGCGCACCACCAGCACCTGCGCGGTGTTCTCCTGCTTCTGCGCGCCCGCGCGGCGCAGGATCGACTTGATGCGCGCCTTGACCTCCAGGATATTGAACGGCTTGGTCATATAGTCGTCCGCGCCGTATTCAAAACCCATGATCTTGTCCATGTCCTCGCCCTTGGCGGTCAGCATGATGATGGGCACGTTGGACTTTTCGCGGATGCGCTGGCAGACCTCGATGCCGTCCATTTTGGGCAGCATGACGTCCAGCAGTATCAGATCAAACTGCCCTCCAAAAAATCGGGCCAGCGCCTCCTCGCCGTCGGCGGCCGATTCGGTTTCATAGCCTTCCTGCTCCAGACTGTATTTCAGGCCCTTGACGATCAGCGGCTCATCGTCCACCAACAGAATTCTTCTTGCCACGGCGTCGTCCTCCTCATTTGTTCAGCCGAATACTCTGTCATTTATTATAGCCTTAAAACGTCACAATTTCAATGGAAAATGAAAAAAATATTACAATTTTACGCTCTTTTATCGCGAAACCGCCCCGCCAAAAACCGGCGCGCCGCTTTTCGCGTCTATATAGTATTTGGCGCGCCGAAATTTGACGCGCCGCGCCCCTGTACAAATCCGCCGTTTGGTGGTATAGTGTATATATCTTTATTTATGCTTGCAGCCGGCGCGCGCCGCCATGGCTGTTTCATCTTTTCAGAAAGGATCATCGAAATCATGCGTTCATATTCTATTCGCGTTCGGGCGGCGCTTTTGACGCTTATCATGCTGCTCATCGCGCTGTCCGCCCAGGCCTCGCCCACGCCCACGCCGGCGCCGACGCTCCCGCCCTTCGACGAATCCGTTCCGTCCTACGACGCGTCGGCCCCCGAGGCGCTCACCCCCGATCAGCTCTACGCGCAGGCGTTCCTGCTGATGAATCAGGACGACGGCCGCGTGCTCATGGAGAAAAACGCCGACACGCGCATGAATCCGGCCAGCACGACCAAAATCATGACGCTGCTGCTGGCCGTGGAATACTGCCCGAACCTGTCCGAGGCCATCAAGATCCCCGACGCGGCGGCCGACATCCCGCCGGATTCCTCCGTCGTGCCCGTGCAGGTGGGCGAGGAAATGACCATGCAGGATCTGCTCTACGGCATGATGCTGCGCTCCGGCAACGACGCGGCCAACGCCGTGGCCGTGCTCATCGGCGGCAGCGTCGAGGGCTTTGTGAACATGATGAACGCGCGCGCTCAGGAGCTGGGCTGCACCGGCACGCACTTCTCCAACGCCCACGGCTACACCGCCGACGACCACTACACCACCGTCCGCGACATGGCGATCATCACGCAGGCCGCCATGCAGTATTCCGCCGTGCGCAAGATCGTCGGCTCCGGCCAGTATACGATGAACCGCACCAATATGCGCGACGAATACACCATCCAGAACTCCAACATGCTGGTGGTCTACGGCAGCGACTACCGCTACAGCGGCGCGACCGGCGTCAAGACCGGCACGACCAGCGCCGCCGGACAGTGTCTGGTCAGCTCGGCTGAGAAAAACGGCGTGCGCCTGATCTGCGTCGCCTTCAAGAGCACCACCACCTTCGCCGCCGCCAAATGGCAGGACGCGACGCGCCTGCTTGATTACGGCTTTTCTCAGTACAAGACCTACACCTTCTCCGAGCTGTACGACATGCTCAATCTGACCGTGCCCATATCGGGCGCGCCCGCCGACGACCCTTCGGGCGGCGTCATCCACCTCAGCGCGCTGATCAACCGCTCCGGCTCCTATGAAAAGATGACCTACGTCGGCAGCGTCAGCGAGCTGTTCGAGGATTTCAAAAACCATCTCTCCATCGAGTACACGCGCGATCTGGTCGCGCCCATCGAGGTGGGCACTGTCATCGGCCGGCTGACGTTCACGCCTGAGGACGGCGACGTCATCACCGCCGTGCTGGTGTCCGACCGCAGCGTCGCCGCCGTGCCCACCGAAAAGACCGACTATCTCGGCGCGCTGATGAGCAAAATCCCCGACTGGGTGTACACGGTGCTCATCGCCCTCGCCGCGCTGCTGGCCGTGCTGATCTGCGTGCGCATCATCCTCGCAATCCATCACGCGCGCGTCCGCGCCCGCGCCCGCAAGCGCGCCCGTGAGCGTGCCCGCCAGCGCGCCGCGGCCGCCCGCCGCAATCGCCGCTGATCATTTCAAGGCTCCCGCATCACACGGGAGCCTTTGTCATATCTTAAGCGTCCCTGCGCGCGTTCATCGCCGACGGTAAGACAATTTGCGCGCCGCATCCGAAAAGCGGAACGCCTTGTCAGCCGTCCCCCCCTCCGCCCATATGAACGTTTTTCACGCGCCGCTGCACTCAAAAGCCCTCTTGCCGATGAATTTATCGGGCTGAAAGTCAAGGAGCGCTGAGATCGCGATTCGCGGCAGTCCTTTCGCCCTTTCAGGCACGCAAAAAGAGAGACGAACGCATCGCCTCTCTTTTTTGCATGAATCACTTGATAATGCCGGTCGACGTGAGGAAGAGCACCAGCATCATGACCGGCGCGACGTAGCGGATCATAACGACGTACATCTTCTTGCGGCGGAACGTTTTGCCGCCCCGCTCCATCTCGTCGATGATTGCGTCGGGCGTCATGATCCAGCCGATCAATATCGTGGACAAAAGCGCGATGAAGGGCATCATGACGCTGTTGCTGATGTAGTCCATCAGATCGAGCAGCTGGCCGACCGAGCCGTTGGGCAGCGGCAGCTCGAAATAGAACAGGCTGTAGCCCAGCGCGACCACGGCGGACAGCGCCAGATAGAGGATCGTCAGATTGAGCACGGTCTTTTTGCGGCCGGTGTGGAAAATTTCCATGCAGTTGGCCACGATGGATTCCAGCACGGACACGCAGGAGGTCAGCGTGGCGAAGATCGTCGTGACGAAGAAGCACAGCCCGACGGCCACGCCCGCCCTGCCCATGGCGTGGAACACCTTGGGCAGCGAGACGAACATCAGACTCGGGCCGGCGCTCATGCCCTCCGTGCCGGTGAACACATACACGGCGGGAATGATCATCGCGCCCGCAATCAGCGCCACACCGGTATCGAACACCTCGATCTGATTGACGGCGCGGTTGAGATCAACCTCGGGCTTGACATAGGAGCCGTAGGTGATCATGATGCCCATCGACACGCTGAGCGAGAAGAAGAGCTGACTCATCGCGTCCAGCAGGATCTGCAAAAACCGGCCGACCGTCAGCCCTTCAAAATGCGGCGTAATGTAATACAGAAGTCCCTGAAGGCCGGTGCGCAGATTGCCCCATTCGTCCACGCGCTTGAGCGTGAGCGAATAGCCCGCGATAAAGACCACCAGCACCAGCAGCACGGGCATCATGTATTTGGACACGCGCTCGATGCCGCCCTCCACGCCGTTATAGACGATCAGCGACGTGACCGCCATGAACAGCAGCGCGAACACCACCGGCGCGACCGGCGACGTGATAAACGCCATGAAATAGCCGTCCTGCGCCGCGGCCTCCGCCTGACCCGTAACGTAAACCAGCGCATATTTCGTCACCCAGCCGCCGATGACCGCGTAATAGGTCATGATGAGCACCGGCACGAGGAAGGTCAGTATGCCCAGAAACTTCCACTTCGAATTGATTTTGGCATAGGCGCGGATGGCGCTCTCCTGCGTGCGCCGCCCGATGGCGATGTCCGATGTGAGCAGCGTAAAGCCGAAGGTCAGCACCAGCGCCAGATAGACGATCAGGAACAGCCCGCCGCCGTCCTTGGCCGCCAGATAGGGAAAGCGCCACAGATTGCCGACGCCCACGGCGCTTCCGGCCGCCGCCAGCACAAAGCCCAGCTGGCCGGAAAAGTTGCTCGCCTTTTTTTCCATGTTTCCATCCTCCCAGAAAAGTACTGTTCTTTATCATATCACAGCGCGGCGCTTTCGTAAAGCATATTTATACAAGTAAGGCAAAATTTTGTCGTTTTTCAGCCATGTTCAGCGCCCATGCGCATAAATCATAACCACCCGCCAAACGGGTGGTTTGCACTAGGGCTAAAAGCCCAATGATACCGGCCAGCGTCTCAAGGCGCTGGCTTTCACTATGTTCAAGCCTATTGCCTTTGTCGCTTTTGCCGCCCCTTAAAGGGCGTGCGTACTACTTACTACCCTTAAAAGGGTCTTCATATTCGCGGACACTCAGCTTATCCAACGCTATATCGTGTTTCTCCTGTTCTTCGATATATTTCTTAATCGTCGTCTCATTGAGTCCCACTGTCGATACATACTACCCTTCCGCACAGAAGTACCTGTTCCCGAACTTATACTTCAAATTTGCATGCTTATCAAACATCATCAGTGCGCTTTTTCCCTTCATGTATCCCATAAAGCTTGACACGCTCATCTTTGGTGGTATACTTAGTAACAGATGCACATGATCCGGCATCATGTTTCCTTCGATTATTTCCACTCCCTTGTACTTACACAGCGTTCTGATTATCTCCCTCAGATCTGCGCGATACTGGTTATAGATTATTTTCCTCCGATACTTTGGACTAAACACGATGTGATACTTACACACCCACTTGGTATGCGCCAGACTATTCGTTTGGTTTGCCATACATTTCACCTTTCTTTGTGCAATAGGCCTGAACAACTTTATTGTACATCGAAAGGTGACTTTTGTGTCTAACTTCTTGTGTTCCACCCACATAGCGGGTGGTTTTCTGTTTCGCTTCGCTCAACTGCCTGATGGCATTAATAATCATCCACCGGCGGAGCCGGTGGTTTTTCATATGCGGGCAAAGCCCTAGACTACTAGCAGCGCCCTCGCAGG
>CAKTXR010000061.1 GCA_934631025.1 uncultured Clostridia bacterium | reverse complement strand
CAGATTATGACAAACAATGAGAACAATTCCCGCGCCCTGCATCTGGTGGGCGAGGCGCGCTATCAGCTGGAGCGCGCGCTGGACGAACTGGGCAGCGCGCGCGGCTGGGGCCTGTGGGACATACTGGGCGGCGGCCTTATCAGCACGCTCGTCAAGCACGGCCATATGGACGACGCGGAGAGCCACATCCGCGAGGCGAAGCGCCTGCTCGAAATGGCCGGCGAGCTTGCGCTCGATGCGGCATATCTCTTCCGCGAGGACAATCACGATTTCGCGCGCGTGGCCGACTGGCTGTTCGACGGGCTGGCGAGCGATCTGTATGTTCAGTCCTGCATCGCGGACAGGCGGCGCGCCGTGGAGGAGCTGCTTTCGCGCGTCAATCAGCTGGAATCGGCGCTGCGGGGCGGCGCGTAACGAATAAGAAGGAGTTGACTGCTTTTTATGAGGTGGATCAGGAGGGCGGCGGCGCTGGCGCTCATGGCGATGCTGGCGCTCAGTCTGGCCGGCTGCGCGGTGCCGGAGGACAAGGACGGCGTGTATGTGGAGATCGCCGTTGAAAACGTGAGCACAATCGGCTTTCAGAGCGCGTCTCACAGCGGCGGGGCGGGCCATGCGGACGGCAGCGCGCTGACGGAGGAGACGCTCAAGCTGGACTTTGACATAAAGCGCGGCGAGACGTTCACGCTCACGGCGAAGGACGCGGCCGGCAGCGAAACGGCGCGCGGCGAATTTACCTATGACGGCGGCGCGATGACGGTCGTGCTGAGCGCGGACGGCTTTGCACTGAAGGATAAAGCGGAATAACGAAAGGCGATCGTGCGCCGGGGATGAACCGTCTCTCCGGCGCATTTTTCATCGCTGAAAAAAAGCAGTGTTTGACAAAGCGCGGGCGCGATGGTACAATAAGACAGTGAAAAACAGTTCATTGGGAAGGGGAGCTGAAAAACCATGGCGCTGGCCTACAGCCTTGGCGATTGGGTGCTTTTGTTCTACATCTACTGCTTTATCGGATGGTGCTTTGAGACGACGTTCGTCTCCGTGTTCTGTAAGCATCATTTTGTCAACCGCGGCTTTCTGTTCGGGCCGGTGCTGCCGATCTACGGCTTCGGCGCGCTGACGATCCTCGTATCGACGCTGCCCTTCCGCGCGCACTGGTGGCTGGTCGGTCTGGCCGGCATGGCGGCGGCGACGCTGCTCGAATATGTCACCGGCGTGGTCATGGAGGCGCTCTTTAAGGTGCGCTACTGGGACTACAGCCACAAGCGCTTCAACTTTCAGGGGCACATCTGCCTGACCTCCTCGCTGGCGTGGGGCGTTATGAGCGTGCTGCTGGTCTACTATCTGAATCAGCCGGTCGAGAAGCTGATCGGCATGATCGATCCGCAGATTCGCCAGATCATCGTGTTCGTCATTACGGTGATCTTTACCGTCGATCTGACGCACGCCGTGACGACGGCCATCGACCTTAAAAAGCTGCTCGCGCGCGTGGACGGTATGCGCGAGGAGGTGCGCAGGCTGCAAAAGCGCATTGAGGGGCTTGAAGCGGCGGCGAAGGAGGCCAAGGATCAGCGTCTGGCTCAGCTGACCGACGAAATGAACAGCCTGCGCGACAAGCAGCGCATGATGGGCGATATGCTGGCCGAGCGCTTTGATACGGCCAAGCGCAGCCTGCTCAGGCGCAACCCCACGGCGCTGTCTAAAAAGTACAAGGAAGCGCTCGACAAGATTCACGAGTGGCAGGAAGCGCGCCGCTCCTGATATGTGATACAGCGTTCATTCTGCCTTGAAGGGAAGGAAATATGATGATGAAGGTAACCGAGAAGCTGGCCGGCCGCTGCCGTGATTTCAGGGCCTGGCGTCCCGCTGTGATCGTCTGTCTGGGCGACAGCGTGACGCACGGCTGCTTTGAGATGACCACGCTGCCCGACGGGCGCTGGGAGACGACGTTCCGCCCGCACGAGGGCTATGCCGCGCGGCTCCAGAAAAAGCTCAACGCGCTCTATCCGGCGGCCGCGCCCTGCGTGATGGATGCGGGCATATCGGGCGACAGCGCCAAGGGGGGACTTGCGCGGCTCGATCGGGACGTGCTGAGCCTGAACCCCGATCTGGTGATCGTGAATTTCGGCCTGAACGATTCCGGCAGCGACGACGTGGAGGGCGGCCTGAAGGCGTACGCGGCCAACATGGCGGCGATATTCGACAGGGTGCTGGCCGCGGGCGCGGAGTGCATGCTCTTAACGCCCAACCGGATGTGCGCCTATGTGCCGGCGAGCATTCACAACGAGGAGCTGCGCGCCATCGCCAAGAAGTGTACGCACACGCAGAACGACGGGATCCTCACGCGCTATGTGGAGGCGGCGAAGGCGGAAGCGCAGGCGCGCCATATGCCCGTGGCCGACGCGTATGCGAAGTGGCAGGCGATGGACAGATGCGGCGTGGACACCACGGCGATGCTGGCCAACGACATCAACCATCCGATTCCCGAGATGCACGAGCTGTTTGTCGAGGCGATTCTCGACAGGCTGTTTGAGTGAGGAGCGCTATGGACAGACGTGTTTTTCCGATCAGGACGTATGTGACGCTGACCTGGCAGGTGCTGCTCTTCAGCCTGGCGGCGACGCTGCTGATGGATCGCTTTATAGAGAGCCGGCTGATCTGGGCGCTGCCGGCGATCGTGCTGGTGATGTCGGTGCCCTATATTGTGCGCGTGATTGAGATCATCGGCGACCGCTCTCAGGGCCGCCGCTGCGAGAGGACGATGCGCCTTGTGGATGTGAGCCGCGAGTTCGCCGTGGCGATTCACAGCCATCGCGGCATGATGCACTGGACGCTGATCTTTGAGGACGAAGCGGACGGCAGTCTGCATTCGCTCACGGCCGCCGCGACGAAGGAGGACGCGCACGCCATGTGGCACAGCGGCGCGCACTATCGCGTCGCGTGGCTGGACAAATCGCGCGTTATTCTCGAAATGGAATCGGCGCGCTGACCGAACGTCCCCTTGCCTCTGGCGGGCGAGGGGATGATCATTCATTAAAAGGAGTTTATCATGACCAGAAAGGAAATTGCCGAAATTCGCAAGCGCTTTAATCCCGAGCGCAGCAATGTGACGGTGATCCGCGGCTGCTATGTCAATCAGGACGGCGAGATCATCTCCGAGTTCGCCGCCTCGCCGCTGGCCATGCCGGAGGAGGAGGCCGACAAGTATCTGTCGATCTTCAAAAAGACGCTCTCCGGCATACCGGACAAGAACCTCGTGGATATGTCCTTTACGACCGAGCAGGTGCGGGAGGGCGCGGAGCACGCGCTGCTGATGAAGCTGCGCGATTCGGCGCTGACCGACGACGAGGCGGTGGAGGAATTCTTCAGCCATATCATCGAGACGTTCAAATTCGAGGACAACTATCTGATCCTGCTCATGCACGACGCGTACGACGTGCCGGCCTTCACGCTGGACGATCAGCCGTCCGATTCGGGCGCGGACGTGTTCCATTATCTGATCTGCTCGATCTGTCCGGTGCGTCTGAGCAAGCCGGCGCTGCGCTATTGCGCCAGCGAGAACGAGTTCCACACCCGCGCGCTGGACTACATCGTCAATATGCCGGAGACGGGCTTCATGTTCCCGACGTTCGACGAGCGCAAGACCAACATCTACAACGCGCTGCTTTATCTGCGCGATCCGGCCAAGACCTACGACGACATGACCGGCGCGCTGTTCAATGCCGAAAAGCCGATTCCCGCCGCCGAGCAGAAGGAGACCTTCCGCGAGATCCTCGAGGATTCGCTGGGCGAGGAGTGCTCTCTCGACTTGGTGCAGGCGGTTCACGAGCAGCTCAGCGAGAAGATTCGCGAGCAGCAGGCCGACAAGGAAGCCGAGCCGCTGAAGGTGACGCGCAACGAAATGCGCAATATGCTGGTCGACTGCGGCGTATCGAGCGACAAGGTGGACGCGTTCACGGCGCAGTACGACGAAAAGATCGGCGCGGGCGTCGACTTGAGTCCCGTGAACATCGTCGAGCCGAAAAAGTTCAGCGTCAAAACGCCGGACGTGGTCATCAGCGTCGATCCTGAGCGCGCCGATCTGGTCGAGACGCGCATCATCGACGGCGTGCGCTACATCCTCGTCCGCGCGGAAGAGGGCGTCGAGGTCAACGGCGTAAACATCAACATCAGCGCCCAGGACGGCCAAACCTGCCCCTTCTAAGCGGGCAGTGCCCGCGGCCACACCGCTTCGCGCACGCAACCCGGCGGCTGTGCCGCTTCCTCTCCGCTTCGCGCACGCAACCCGACTCCGCGCCGCTTGGGGGCGGCTCGAGTCTGGACGATAGAGCAAGTTGGTATGATCGCTATACAGCCCGACCTGACCGGCCATAAATTGGAGCCGGTCAGGTCTTTCCGTCTGCCCGAGTGACGGCGGGGCGTATGTGCGCTGGCTCAGTATGAGCGCGCATTGCAATGCCGGATGAATGAGCAAGGCTGCGCCTGTTCGCGAACGCCGTGGAAAGTGCCTGCTTATCAGCGCCGGACGGGTCTCTCCGTCTGCCCGAGTGTTGCGGGGCGTATGTGCGCTGGCTGAGTGTGAGCGCGCATTGCAATGCCGGATGAATGAGCAAGGCTGCGCCTGCTCGCGAACGCCGTGGAAAGTGCCTGCTTATCAGCGCCGGACGGGTCTCTCCGTCTGCCCGCGCGACGGCGGGGCGTATGTGCGCTGGCTCAGTATGAGCGCGCATTGCAATGCCGGATGAATGAGCAAGGCTGCGCCTGCTCGCACACGCCGTGGAAAGTGCCTGCTTATCAGCGCCGGTCAGGTTTCGCCGTGTGAATGAGTGCTGCGGAGAGCGCGCACAGCCGAATGTTTCGCGCCGTTCGCAATGCGCAAAATCGCATAAAAAGCCCGCGCTTCCGTCCGCGATTTCTGAACGGGAGCGCGGGTTTTGCCGTATTATTCGGCGAACAGCGCGTCCTCAACGCGCAGGCACAGCCGATGATAGAACATCAGGTGATCCTCCTGCACGAGATAGGTTTCCTTCTCGCGCGATTTGAGCGTTACGTCGCACAGGCTTTCCAGCGCACCGCCGCCGCAGCCGGTCATGCCGATTGTGGTCAGACCGAGCGCCCTGGCCGCCTTCACAGCCATGGCGACGTTCTTGGCGTTGCCGGAGGTCGAAATGCCGATCAGCACGTCGCCGGGGCGGCCGTAGGCCATGACCTGCTGCGCGTAGACCAGCTCGCCGCCCAGATCGTTGTTGACCGCCGAAATCAGCGCGCAGTTGGCGGTCAGGTCGATGGCGGGCAGACCCATTTGCAGATTGTCCGTGCCGATGGCCTTTTGCAGCGTCTCGGGCAGCGGCCGCTTTTTGCAGAAGCCCTTCACCAGCTCGCCGGTGATGTGCGCGCAGTCGGCGCTCGAGCCGCCGTTGCCGCACAACAGCAGCTTGCCGCCCGCTTTGAAGCAGTCGATCAGTATGTTCGCCACCTGCTCGAACGTCGTATCCTTGAGATCAGTCATGCGTATATCCTTCCTTCGTCAGTCCTCCCAGCCGAACGGCTCGGGCAGCGCCTGAATGACGTCCACATAGTGCAGCACCTTGTCCTTGTCAAAGTGCGGGAAGCCGCTCAGGAAGTGGTTGGCGTGTTCCACGCCGTCGATCGTCCAGCGCAGAATGAACAGCTTCTGTTCGCCGGAGAGCACGCGCAGGCTGCCCACAGCGACGTTTTCGTTGGCGGGGGAGAGCGTCTCGCCGGAGAGCAGCACCTCGCCGGTGTCGCCGTCCTCGACGCGCCAGCTGACGTTCTTCGTCAGGCAGCTGTCATTGCCCAGCACGACGCTGTGGTTCCAGCCCTCAAGCTCGTCCATCATCAGGCAGATGGGCTTTTGAACGCGCCTGATGTAGTTGTAGGCCAGCTTCTTAGTGTAGTAGTAGTCGACCACAGCGTCGGAGATCTGCGGCCAGCCGTCGATCATATTCCACCAGATGATGCCGGTGCGCCGCCATTTCTTCAGGCGGGCGCGCTCGATGAAGAATTTCTTGGCCTCGGCCTGCACGATCTGCGACAGATGGCTGTACAGCGTCAGATCCTCGGGCACCTCGCCGAAGAAGATCTCCACCTGATCGGTCATGAGCATGATGCGGTTGTAGCCGCGCTCGCCGGCGGGCAGATAGTCGGTGTCGTGCGTGATCCAGACGCTGTTTGTCGTGCGCGGATAGAGCTTGTCCTCGGGAATGAACTTCTTGAGCGAGGACGGCGCGGGGCAGCCGTGATAGCCGCATTCGCTGATGAAGTGCGCGGTGGAGTGCTTGTAGAAATCGTCCTTGAAGTAGGCGCGCGCGCCCCAGTTGTGCTGTTCGGGCACGGCGTAGCGGGCGATGCCCTCGGGAATGTAGGGCGAGGAAGGCAGATAGAGCCGGAAGGGATCATTCACGCGCACCACGCGGGGCAGCACATCGCGGGTGATGGCGTTGTAGCGATTGGCTTCGATGGGGAATCTGCCGTTCAGGGCCTCGTCCACCTCGTTGTCGCCCGCCCAGAGCAGTATGCAGGCGTGGTTGCGCAGCTTGCGCACGACGGCGGTCGCTTCCTTCTCGATGGCCGCCTCGAACTCGGGCGTGGGCGGATAGGTGGAGCAGGCCATGGCGAAATCCTGCCAGACCATAATGCCGTATTCGTCGCACAGATCGAAGAAGGGGTGATCCTCGTACACATTGCCGCCCCAGCAGCGCACGATGTTGCAGCCCGCGTCATAGAACAGATCGAGCGCGGCCTTCACGCGGGAAGCGTCGCGGCTGTGCATCGCGTCCATAGGCACCCAGTTGCTGCCCTTGGCGAGGATCTTTACGCCGTTGCACTCGATGCGGAACTCGCCCTCGTCGTTCGCCGCCCATTTGGTGACGACGGTCAGCGTGCGGATGCCGACGCGCGTCTTGTATTCGTCGGCGACATGGCCGTTGTGGACGAGCTGCACGGTGACATTGTAGAGCGCCTGCTCGCCGTAATGGCGCGGCCACCACAGCTTCGCGTTCGGAACGTCGATGTTCATGCCGCAGGCGGTGAACAGCGCGGGCATTTCCTTGTCGAAAACGCTGTCGCCGCACTCGCCGTGTACGCGGATGCGGAAGCCCTCCATGTACACGTCGTCGGTGTGGAAGCGGAGGGCGAGCGACAGATGCGCCTTGCCGTCCGCGTCGATGTGATGCGTGGCGATGTACACCTGCGTGAAGCGCTCGTCGGGCAGCGCCTCGAGCGTCACGTCGCGCCACAATCCGGCGGAGAGCAGGCGGGGCATGATGTCCCAGCCGAACATCGAGGGGGCCTTGCGGATGAGCGCATACTCGGTGAAGCCGTCGTTGCCGCTGAGCATGACGGGGTAGTCCTTATCGCGCACGGCGTTCAGCGCGGAGCGGATGCGCACGGTCAGCGTGTTCTCGCCGCCGTAGTTGAGCGCGTCCGTCACGTCGAATTCCTGCTCGATGAACATATCGTCGCAGGAGCCGATCAGCTTTTCGTTGAGGAACACGTCGGCGTAGGTGTCGATCCCGCCGAAGCGCAGCACGCATTTGCGGCCGTACATTTCCTCGGGCGCGATGAACGTGCGCTCGAACCACCACTGATAAAACTCGTATTTGCGGAAGTTATAGATGTTTTCGGCATAGAAGGGGTCGTCCTCAATGCCGGCGCGCACCAGATCCAGCTCGACGTTGCCGGGCACCTTCGCGTCGATCGACGGCCAGGCGGCCAGCTTCATGGCGGCGGGCGTCTGGGGCATGGCGCCGTCCTCGGGGTGATAATAGAGCTTCCAGTCTCCGGACAGGGTTGTTTTCATCGGTGTTTCCTCCAAATTCGTGGGTTTGCGGGGTTTATCGTAACGCCGTTTGGCGGGCGTTGTCCAGATGGCGGCGCTTCAGCCGCTCGTTAGACGGCCGATCGCCGGAGGATTATCGACTGTTTCCTCTGCGATCAGCGTCGGTTTAAGCCGGTTTTCGGGGAATGCGCGGACCTGCACACCTCGGTTAACAGCCGAGTTGTTGTGCGTCGCCCGCGCGCACGGCGAGCGTCTGCGCGATCGAGGGCCGCGCGTCGAAATGCGTCTGCATATGGCGCGACGCAGGCAGCGGCTCCGCGCCGTCCTCCATGGCCGCCGTTCTGCGGTCTGCGCGGCGCGGCGTGAGCGTCGGGTGGGCGGGATATACGTCCATAGCGGGCTTTTCAAAGGGATTATGCGTCACAAAAAACACCTCCGCACAAAGTGTAACCAGCCGGACGCATTTCATGCGGAGGGTGATTTTTATAAAGCGCAAAAGCGGCGGGTTATCCACAGCGCTTTCGGCGGCGCTGCGCCGTCACGGCCTGAGATGAATACGCTTCGTCGGGGTCTGCAAAGCCCTGTTTCAGCCGCGCCGATGCGGATTTCATGCTCGAAACAGAGATGAAAGCGCTTCCATTTCCCGCCGAAAAGCGGCTTTTCAGCAGAATCGGGCGGGACGCGGCGTGAAAACGGCTTGCGGCGAGGCAGTCGGCTGAAAGCCGCGCAAGTCCGCACAGCGCGCTTCATGTCAACGCCGCTTCAAGCCGCGCGCGCGGACGATCAATCAGTGCATTCTGAAATCGAGCGCGTAGGGCAGAGGATACTTCTCGCGCGCTTCTTCGAGCGTGATGTTATGCTCCTTCATGTGGAGCTGCTCCCAGAGCTGCCCCATGGACAGCTCGCCCTCGCGCACATCGGGCACAATCAGCGGCGCGAGCAGGATCGCGCGGGCCTCGTCGTAGCGCTCAAGGCCGGTCAGCGCGGACACCTCCAGCGCCCTGACGCGCGGCACGTCGCGGATGACCGTCAGGCGGCAGATTGCGTCATACAGCTCCTGATACAGTCCGGCTTCCAGCGCGGCGCTGCCGTACTTGAGGAACAGCGCGCGCTCCTCGGGGCGCTTATCGAGCGCCTTGCGGCGTTCGGCGAGCGCGTCCTCCTTGCGGTTTTCCAGCTCGGCCACGTCGGCCAGCGCGTCGTGCGCCCAGGCGTTGTCCTCGAGGGCGAGCGAGCGGGCGAACGCGTCCTTCGCGCCGTCGTGGTCGTCGGCCTTCCAGCGCGCCACGCCCAGCTGATACCAGCCGTTCCAGTCGCGGTTTTCGAGCGCTTCAAGCCGTTTGAGCCAGGCGGCGGAGGTCATGAAGGATTCCGGCGCGGCGGTTTTGTCGGCGGCGGGCAGGTTGCCGCTCAGGAGCGCCAGCCACGGCTTCTCGGCCTCGCCGATGGAATCGTCCGGGAAAAGGCAGACCTCGCTCAGCGGCGGCAGACTGTCGGCGGCGCGGCGTTTGTTTTCCAGCGCGCCCCAGCCCGAGCCGTAGACGATCATCTCGCCGTGGGCGCGGGCGATCTTCGCGGCGCGGCCGGCCTGCTCTTCGAGCAGCGCGCTCTGCGGGCAGAGCTTGTCGAGCGCTTCGGTCACGCGCGCGCCCGCCTCGGGATAGGGCAGATCGGTCACGTCATCCACGTTCAGCTCGCCGTAGCCCTCCAGCCAGCTCCACACGGCGCCGGCCGGCATGGGGATGTGCTCGTTCTGCGTGTGCGCAAGACCCGCCTGAATCTCGGCGTAGGTGGTGTGCTCGTCGGCGAGGAACTCCTGCCAGTGGCGGCCGCCCTTGTTCATGCCCCAGACGAACAGCTTGCGGCCGAGCAGGCGGTCGGTGGAGAACTGAACCAGACCGCGCGTGCCGTGCTTGAGGGCGGCGATATACTTGCGGTGGTCCTTCGGAATATCATAGAAGAAATCGATGGCGTGGCGCAGATTGACCGGGAAGCTGCCGTCGATGCCCTCGTACATGGGCACCGGCACGCGGGAGACGTGCAGGCTGCCCTCGAGATAGTGCGTCATGATCGCGCCGTCGGCCGGCACGACGATGCGGGTGCCCTCGCCTTCATTGACGGCGATGTTGCTCCACCAGTACATGGGGGTCACGCCGTTGTCGGCGGGATTTTCGATGGTCATCTGCACGAACAGCACTTCCGATTCCGGCGGCAGATACGCTTCCACGCGATAGGCCACGCCGCGCAGGCGCTCAAATTCAAAGAAGCGCACGCCCGCAGTGCCGTCGTCGAGATGCAGCAGCTCCGTGAACATGGGCGAGCAGGTCATCATGTGGTGGCCGCGCAGGCCGATGTTCCACTCCACGCCGCCCGAGCACCAGGCGTTGCGCAGCGCCAGATTGCGCGGCTGAACCACGGGATTGCGGCAGAGCAGCTCGCGGCCGTCCTTCTTGAGCGACCACAGGCGGCCGCCCATCCAGGGCAGGAACTCGGCGCGGATGTGATCGTTTTCCAGCACGACGACGGTCTGCTTCTGACAGGTCTTGTCCTGCGTGTAGTTGTCCTGGAACTGATAGGGCAGTATGGAGTTCACATGGCCGTAGGTGAAGTAGCGCGCGTCCTCCTCGGTCAGGCTTTCGTCCCATGTGAGCTTTTCGGGCGCGGTCGGGGGCAGCTGCAAATCGGGCAGCGGATTGTTCCTGTCCAGCCATGCCATGCGGAACGTCTGCTTTTCCTGAAAGACCTTACTCATGATGGTTCATCCTTTCTCAAGTCGAATTACCAGAGCGTCGTTGGGAGGAATGGGTCGAGACGAATCGCCGAACAGCGGCGTGAGCCGCCAGTCCTTCTGAAGGGTCAGCCGCGCGTCCTGCTCGCGGCCGGAATAGTTCATCAGAACGCCGATAAGGTCGTTTTCGCCCAGCGGGTGCAGCGTCAGCCCGATGAAGGGATTGCCGCAGCGCGCCGCCTTTTCGGCCAGCACGCGCGCGCCGACCGTGCGGTAGATCTCGTAATAGGGCGCGCTGTCCTCGGACGATACAATGCCGGGCGTTTCGGCAATCATGCTCTCAAGCGGCGCGGAGAGCAGATACACCTGCCCCCTGCCCAGCGCGTGGCGGGAAAAGAGAATCGTGCCGTGCTCGTCGCGGGCAAGCACCTCGCAGCCCGCGGGAGAAGCAGTCAGCTCCTTGCCGCCCTTCAGGGGAAGAGTATGGCCCCTATAGCGCATCGTCACGGTTCCCGCGCGGTTCTGGCGGGAGATGGGCGTAAGCCCCGTGCGCGCTTCAAAGGCGGTCATAAGGCCGGCGTCGAGCGAGATGTAGATCACAGCGCCGTCCTCCTCCACGCGCCGGAATAACTCATTCAGCGTCGTCACCGGCAGGGGAGACGCGCCGCACAGGCAGGGCAGCAGATAGACCGGCGCTTCGGGAATGACGGGATCGTCGCCGCTCACAAAGCGCGCTTCAAGGCCGCTTTGCTTGCTCAGCACGGTCACCGCGAGATTGACCAGAAGCGGGTTCTGGCCGCGCGTGAGGACACACACCGCGTCGGTCTGCCGCTCGGGCAGCGCGTCGAAGGGCATGGATTCGAGCATCTGCGTAAAGCGCGCCATGGCGTGCGCGATGGGCTTGGGCGAGTAGTCGCCGCGCAGCAGGCCCAGCTCGTTTTCGCACATATTCCAGTCGTAGGGCGGGAAGTCGAGCTGCGTCTGATCGTGCGCACACCACCAGAGCATGCCGCGCGAGCCGTTCGCCCAGCCGGAGAACAGGCTCGTGTTGGCGTAGCGCGCGGCCATGTCGGGGTTGCCCAGCATATCGTTGAACGTGCCGGTTTCCTCGATCATGGCCGGCTTTCCGGACAGGCCGGCGTAGTAGAGCACCTGCGCGGTGGGGTAGAGCGTGGTTTTCAGCTCGGTCAGCGGCTCGGTGTCCTGATTCGAAAAGATCGAGGGATACGGATGCGGCGTAAGTATGTCGGTCAGCTCGCCCTGATGCGCGAACGTCCAGCCGCCGTCCGGCCTGATCGCGTGCATGCCGGAGATGACCGGACGCGTATCGTCCTCAAGGCGAATGGCGCTCGATATGGTATACACCCACAGATAGCCCGACGCGGGATCGGTCACGGGCTGCATACAGTTGCACTCGTTGCCCAGATCCCAGGCGACGATGCTCTTTTCGCCCTTCATCTCGCGCACAAACGCGCGCGTGAAGCGGCTCTCCCACATCAGGCATTCGGGGTCGGTCAGTATGTTTCTGCCCTCCAGCATGGGCGGGACGAACAGCCGGCCGCTCATCCAGCCGGTGACGATGCTCACCAGCAGCGTGAGACCGTGCTTCCCGGCCAGACGGCAGAGCGTGTGGAAGTGATTTACGCACGCTTCGTCGAGATCATAGGGCGTTTTGAGCGGCGTTTCGCCGTGCATGCGGTATTCGCGCGGCTCGCCGCCGCCGGCCCTCAGCAGCTGAATGGGCTGGAAATCGCGCCAGTTGGGAAAGACGCGCAGCGTGCGCACGCCGTACTTTTTCAGCTCGGCAAAGTCGCGGTCGACGGTTTCCTCGCTCCAGCGCGCCCACATTTCCGTTCCGGCATGGGAGGCCCAGTAATTGCATCCGACAAGATAGGCGTTCATCACGTCTGATCAGCCCTTTCGATTTTACTTCCTACAGAACCAGTATAGGCCGGTCGGACGGCGCGGTCAATGCCGAAAAGAAGGATGCGTTTGCACAAATCGATGATTTTCGCGGTATTGCGCCGGCGCGCAGCCCAGAGCGCGCTTGAAGCGGCGCGTGAAATACGAAAGCGACTGAAACCCGCTCAGCTCGGCCACGCGCTGTATGGGCGCGTCGGTCTGCTCGAGCAGGCCGCGGGCGCGCTCGAGACGCAGCATGCATACATAATCGCAGAAGCTCAGCCCCGTCGTGCGGCGGAAGAGCACGCTCAGATGCCCCGGCGTATAGCCGAACAGCGCGGCCGTTTCGCTCAGCGTGAGCGGCCTTAAATACTCCCCGCGCACATATTCCACGACGCGCAGTATCACCTCCGCCGAGGGCGCGGCCTCGTCCGCCGCCGTGTCCGCGCGCGAGAGCACGCAGCCCAGCAGCCAGCCGGTAAAGTTGCTCCCCAGCCGCCGCCGCGCGCCCTCGCTGCCCGCCGCGTTCAGCTCCTCGCACAATAGCTCGAGATGCCTTTCGACGCGCCGCGTCTCGTCCTCGTCCAGCTGCGCCGCGAAGGGGAAGGCGATCGAGCGCAGATCGCCGGTCTCGGGCGCGCTGAGCATGTCGGTGAGCTTGACGGAGAGCAGCCGCGTCCTTTCGGCGGGATAAAAGGCGTGCATTTCCGCGGGAGAGAGCAGCGTGACCGTGCCGCGCTGAAAGGGCAGCCGCCAGTCGGCGATGCGGTTTTCGCCCGCGCCGCCAAAGACGATTTCCAGCTCATAGCAGTCGTGGCAGTGCAGCGGCGTGGGCGTGGAAACGTCGTGATATTCTATGGAGAGCGTGTCGTCGCGCAGCAGGCAGCTTTCCTCGCCGCACGCGGTCTGGGAGAGCGGCTCGCTCTTTTCGGGACGGATCAGGCAGATTCTGTCGATGCGCATGGAGGGGGAAAAAGTCCTTTCTCGAAAGAAAATGCGTTATTCCAGAATGTTGGAGGTGATGTAGTCCACGCCCCACCTGACCAGCTCAAGCGCTTCCTCGGGCTTGTCGCACGTCCAGGCGTTGACGCGGATGCCGCGTGTGTGCATTTCGCGCACGTTGTCCTCGGTCAGCGCGCGGTAGTGCATATCCACGTCCAGATGATATTTGCACAGCGTCTCGAGCAGTTCGGCGCTGTACTCGGTCGTCAGATACTGGCAGGCCTGTCTGGGCAGCATCGCGCGCAGATCGATCATGTTTTCCAGCGAGAAGGAGATGAAGATGATGCCGTCCAGATAGTCCTCCCCGTTGATGACGGCGATGATCTTTTCGATGTCGCCGGGATCGAAGCGATTCTTCAGCTCCAGCACGCCCACCTTGCCGTATTTCTTGCAGATGCGCACATATTCGGCCAGCGTGGGGATGCGCAGATCGGTGCGGCCCTTCACGCCGTCCTTGTCGCACAGAAGCAGCGCGCGGAGCGTGTCGAACGTGGACTCTTCGACCTTCAGGTTGTCGATGGCGACGCGGCCTGTGGTGTCGTCGTGGATGCAGACGAAACGGCCGTCCAGCGTGCGGTGTACGTCGGTCTCGATGCCGAAATGCGTGCGGTTGCCGGCGGCGACGAACGCCGCGTGGGTGTTTTCCATTTCAAGGCCGCTCACGCCGCGGTGGGCGACCATCAGCGTTTTTCCGCTGTCGATTTTGATGGTGTTGTTCATGGCTGTTTATCCTCCCTGATGAAAATCCTCGCGTTTATTATAACCTCTTTACTGCGCCGTTGCAAGCGGGAAAAAGCGCGTCCGGCGCATTTTGAAATAACAATGCCGCGCTTTCAGGCGATTCGCCTGCGGGCGTATAATAGGCGCTGTTTCAACGAAAGGGAGGCGGGGCAAGTGGCGTGGGTGTTTCTGACGCTGACATACGGCCTGCTCAAGGGCGCGCGCGATATTGTCAAGAAAAAGGCGATGGGCAGAAGCAGCGTCATGGAGGTGCTCTTTACCTATACGCTCATCTCGTTTATCATGGTGCTGCCCGACGCGAAGAACGCCATGGGCCTGAGCACCATGGGGCTGCTCTTTACGGCGCTCAAGTCGCTGATCATATTCATCGCCTGGCTGTGCGGCTTTAACGCGCTCAGCCGGATGCCGGTGAGCCTGTACGGCGTGCTCGATCTGACGCGCATCCTGTTCTCGACGCTCATGGGCGTATGCCTGCTGGGCGAGACGCTGGGCGCGGCGCAGATCGCCGGCATGGCGCTGGTCATGCTGGGGCTGCTCATGCTGGGCCGCACGCGGAACGCGCCGGACGGGGAAAGGGTGAGCGCGAAGGCGCTGGGGCTGTCGCTGATCTGCTGCTTCCTCAATTCGGCCTCGGGCACGATGGACAAGGTGCTCATGCGCACGATGACCTCGGCGCAGCTCCAGTTCTGGTATATGTTCTTCCTGACGCTCTATTACGCGCTGTTCCTGCTCGTGCGCCGCGAGAAGATCAACGTGCGCGGCGTGCTGACAAACGGCTGGATCTATCTGCTCAGCGCGATCTTCGTCATCGGCGACCGCGCGCTGTTCATGGCCAACGGCACCCCGGAGAGCCGCGTGACCGTCATGCAGCTGATCAAGCAGTCGGGCTGCATCGTTTCGATCATCGGCGGGCGGCTGATCTTCCACGAAAAGGGCACGCTGTACAAGCTCTGCTGCGCGGCGGTTGTGCTCGCGGGCATCGCCGTGTCGGTGCTTCTGTAGCGCATATATAAAGGCAGCGCCCTCGTCCACGAATCGGACAAAGGCGCTGCTCTGCGTTTATTCTATCGCACGTCGAAGGAGAAGAGATGGCACTTTTCCGCGCCCCAGGTCTCGGTGGGAACAGGCGAACGGCGGCATACTCGCCGGTCAGTCCTTTTTGCGCATCCGTACACACAAAAAGCAGCGCCCTCGTCCATGAATCGGTCGAAGGCGCTGCTCTGCGTTTATTCTATCGCACGTCGAAGGAGAAGAGATGGCACTTTTCCGCGCCCCAGGTCTCGGTG
>CAKTXR010000060.1 GCA_934631025.1 uncultured Clostridia bacterium | reverse complement strand
CGGCGGCAGCAGGTGCCAGCGGGCACTGCCCGTCTTACACGCCCTCGGCGGACAGGAAGCCCGATATGATCTTGCGCTCGGCCTCCTCCTCGGTCAGGCCCAGCGTGCGCAGCTTGATGATCTGCTCGCCCGCGATCTTGCCGATGGCGGCTTCGTGGATCAGCGACGCGTCCAGATGGCCGGCGTAGAGCGCGGGCTCCGCCTTCACGCGGCCCTGATCGACCAGGATCGCATCGCACTCGGAGTGTCCCGTGCAGCGGCAGTTGCCGCGGATCACCGAGCGATACTCCTGATACGACGTGCCGCGCGCCACCGAACGCGACACCAGATCCACGCCGGAATCGTCGCCGTCCAGCGACACGTTGAACGAGGACGCGGCGATCTCGTCGCCGTCGGTCATCAAGCGCTCGCGGATCACCAGCTTGGCGCGCGCGCCCAGACGGCCGTTCGTCGTGCGGTTCGTGCTGGTCACGCCGCCGATTTGCAGCGTGTCCATCTCGAAATACGCGTCCTCCTCCAGCGTCATGTCGGTCACGGGATCGATGCGCCGCGCGCCGGTTCCGCCGCCCGTGCCGATGTGCTTTTCCTTATAGAGCGCCCGCGCGCCCTTGCCGAGGAAGAAGCGATGGATTCCGTTGTGGCGGCTTTCCTCCTCGCCCTCGGTGTGTACGCCGCAGCCCGCGACGATGATCACGTCCGCGCCCGGCTCGATGAAAAAGTCGTTGTAGACCAGATCGTTTACGCCGCTTTTCGTCACGCAGGCGGGAATATACACCGTCTCGCCCTGCGCCTTGGCGCTGATGTAGATGTTGATGCCGGGGTTGTCGGTCTTGCTCTCAATGCGGATGTTCTCCGAGGAGCGGCGGCCGGCGCAGCCGCTGTCCTCGCGGATATTGAACGCGCCCTTGAAGTCAGAGGGCATATTGGAGACGATTTTGAGCAGCTCGTCCGTGATGTTGTTCATGTCTTTCTCCCTCCTCACGCCATGCCGCGCGGGCAGCGCGTCCGTTTTTCCGCTGACAAAAGCCGCGGCAGCACGTCGGCCTTCGCGCCCTGATCGCGCACC
Source organism: uncultured Clostridia bacterium (assembly GCA_934631025.1). Taxonomy (GTDB): domain Bacteria; phylum Bacillota; class Clostridia; order Christensenellales; family Aristaeellaceae; genus Firm-10. Next base: position 14,520 of record CAKTXR010000060.1, on the reverse strand, counting down.
TGACCGCCCGCGATGACCACGATATGATCGGCGATGTCCATAATGCGCTCCTGATGCGATATGACCAGCAGCGTGCGGCCGCCCTCGGCCTTGAGCTTTTCAAACGCGGCGATCAGGTTGGAGAAGCTCCACAGATCGATGCCCGCTTCCGGCTCGTCGAACACCAGCATGCGCGCGTTTTTGCGCGCCAGCACGGTGGCCAGCTCGATGCGCTTGCTCTCGCCGCCCGACAGCGACGCGTTGACCTCGCGGTCGACGTACTCCTGCGCGCACAGGCCGACCTGACCCAGATACTCGCAGATTTCGCCGTACTTGAGCGTGCGCTCGGCGGAAAGCTCGAGCAGATCGCGCACAGTGAGTCCCTTGAAGCGCACGGGCTGCTGGAAGGCGTAGGCGATGCCGCCGCGCGCGCGCTCTGTGACGTCCCAGCCCGTTACGTCCGCGCCGTCCAGCAGGATCTGGCCCTCGGAGGGCGTGTAAAGCCCCGCGATGATCTTGGCCAGCGACGTTTTGCCGCCGCCGTTGGGGCCGGTGACCACGGTCAGCCGTCCGTCCGGCACAGTGAGATTGATGCCCTTGAGGATTTCGCCGCCGTCCGGCAGCGCCCAGTGGATATTTTTCAGTTCAAGCATATTCATGTTCCCCCGCCCGTATGAAAATGAGCCTGCGCCGCGCAAGGCTCAGGTAAGTCTCTCTAATTATATCACCGCACGCCAAATTGTCAACACCGCCAGCGTTAAGGCAGGCGGGCCGACCGCAGCCCGGGTACATGGAAAGACCCGCCGAACTCCAATTTATGGTTCGGCGGGTCGTGCTGTATTGAGATGCTATCTGTTCACTCTATCGTCCAGACTCGAAGCGCCCCCAAGCGCTGAAGAGTCGGGTTGCGTGCGCGGAGCGGAGAGGAAGCCGGCACTGCCGGCCGCAGCCCGGGTACACGGAAAGACCCGCCCGGCTCTAATTTATGGCCGGGCGGATCGTGCTGTATTGAGATGTTATCTGCTCGCTCTATCGTCCAGACTCGAGCCGCCCCCAAGCGGCGCGGAGTCGGGTTGCAACGCGCGGAGCGGAGTGCGTGCAGGCTCAGCCTGCTTAGTCCATGATGCGCAGGGTGACTTCCACGTCGACGTAATCGAAGCCGCCGCTCACCTCGAGGGAGCCGGCGCCGCTCGTCGCGCCGTTGCCGAAGAAGTAGGAGTAATAGTCGTTGCCTCTGGACTGCGCAACGCCGATGTTGGCATAGCGGGCCACGCGGATGGTCACGGTGTCGCCGTCGTTGTACTTGTCCAGCTGAGTGGTCAGCTCGGTCATGCTGGTCACGCGCACGCCGTCCACAGAGTAGATGTAGTCGTACGCCTGCAGGCCGGCTTCAGCGGCGGGGCCGCCTTCAACGGTTTCGCTCACATAAACGCCCATCGGCGCGTAGTTGTTCATCGGCTCGTCAGGGCCGTTGTCATACTCGAACGCCTTCACGCCCAGCTGAGCGCGCTGCACCTTGCCGTACTGCATCAGATCGGAGGTGATGTCCTTCACGGTCTCAACGGGGATCGCGAAGCCCAGGCCCTCGAAGGTCGCGCCGGTGTAGGCGCTGCCGGAATACTTCAGCGTGTTGATGCCCACCAGCTCGCCCTTGTAGTTGAACAGGCCGCCGCCGGAGTTGCCGTTGTTGATGGACGCGTCATGCTGGATGTAGTCGATGGCGCGGCTGGTGTTGCTCGCCTTGACGTTGCTGCGCTGAAGCGCGGAGACAATGCCCTGCGTCACAGTGTTGGCCAGCGTCTCGCCGCCGGGATTGCCGATGGCCACGACGGTCGAACCGATCAGCAGATCGGACGAGGAGCCGAACTCAACGGGCGTGAGCTGAGAAGCCGCGTCGCCGCTGACCTTCAGCACGGCCAGATCGGTGGAGCTGTCCGCGCCGACCAGCTCCGCGTCCACCTTCTCGCCGGAGGGAAGCAGCACCTGATAGGCGTTGCCGTCCTCGATGACGTGGTTGTTGGTGACGATGTAGCCGTCCTCGGCGATCACAACGCCGCTGCCCTGAGCCAGCGGCTCGTCGACCACCTTGCGGGTGTTCGCATCCCAGGTCTGCGTGTTGGTGATGATACCGACCACGCTGTTGCTCGTTTTCTGGTAGACGGCGATGGCCGGCGAAGGATCGCCCGCAGCCGTCGTCGTTTCAGCGCCGGCGTTGAAGGCCAGCAGCCCCACGACCAGCATGGCGGCCAATATCAGTGAAAACAGCTTCGAAATGCTCTTCTTCATAAATCCTTACCTCCCTTGGTTTCTATGCTCCTAGTATAGCCGGGCATTTTGGCCTTTTTATGAACGAAAATTGAACACTCCATAGAAAAATTTTGAAATCCGCGCGTCGGCCGCTTTTTCTCAAAAAAAGAGCAGTTCACCGCTGCGAAGTCCCGCTGTGCGGACGCGTGTTTTACCTCGCGTTTCCTTATTATAGACGCAGAAAGCGCCGATGGCCGCAAAGGCGGCGGCGAATGCAAAGCAACGACAGCCGCAAAACGCCCACAGCCCCAGAAACAACGGCGAACGCAAAGTGTCTGCGACCGTAATAGCAGCGATGTCCTCAAAGCGCCCGTGCTCATAAAAGCACACGCAACCACAGAAGCAGCGCCGCCCGTAAAAACCGACGGCGACTGCAAAGAAACGGCGACCGCAGAAGCGACGATAATCACAAACGCCCCAGCGCTTCCTTAGTATAGACGCAAAAAGCGCCCGCGCCGTTCAACTGGGCGCAGACGCTTTTTCGTACTCATTTTTCCACTGCCCGCGGAAACTGTCAGCCGAGCATCGCCTTCAGGCTGTCATAGCTCGTCTCAATGCACTCGAACACGTCGCCGTCGCACTGATCCTGCTCCACGACGAAATGATCGATGCCGATCTCGCGCGCCGTCCGCATAATGCCCGGCCAGTTCAGATTGCCGCGCCCCACCGGCGCAAAGCAGTTGGGCACGTCCTCCAGAGCGCCCGTGCGCGGCTTGATCGCATAGTCCTTGACGTGCATATAGCGCGCGCGCCCCGCGAACAGGCGCAGGCTGCTCGATGGCTCCGTGCCCGCGCTGGTCAGCCAGAACACATCGGGCTGGAAGCCCACATACTCGGGCGTGGTCTCATCAAGCAGTATGTCGATCCCGCGCGCCGCGCCGAAATTCGTCCACTCGAACGCGTGGAAGTGATAGTACATATCATAGCCCGCCGCGCGGAACGCTTTGCCGCCCTTCTCGAGGATCTTCGCGAACGTCTTATACCCTTCCGCCGTCTGCGCCAGCTCCCTGGGAATGCTGTCCAGCCGCACCACGCGCGTGCCCAGCACCTCGGCTTCGTGGAGGATCGCGTCGTACTCCTCGTCCAGCTTCATGCAGTGGCCCAGCGCCGAATCGGCGCTCAGGCCGCATTCATCCAGCATACTTTTGAGCGTCTCGATCGTCACAAAGCCCGGCCGCGTGATCTGCACCGAGCGATAGCCGATTTCGCGCACGCGGCGCAGCGTCTCAAAAAGCTGCTTCTCATCGGCCATATGGTCTCTCATCGTGTACATTTGCAGGGCAATATCAGCCATGGTTATTCTCTCCTTTTTTATAAATATCGCGGGGAAACAGAGCGGCCGTCTGATTTTCCGGCGAACCGTTTGCAGCAGCTCCGTTTGCGAAAGCGAGAAAGCCGGTTTCCGCGGCGAAATATCCTCAGTCTACAACATCGTTCTGCTGCTCGGCGAACCGGCAGATATGTGCGCGTCAGCCTTTCCCAATGCTGAATTACGCATTTTCCACCACACTCTGCACTGTCGGAGACTTGCCAAACTCCAATTTATGGTTTGGCAAGTCGTGCTGCATTGCGCGGCAGCAAGCGGAAGCAGGCTCAGCCTGTCGGCAGCAAGTGGAACCGGCACAGCCGACCGACTCAGCACGATCGGAGACTTGCCAAACTCCAATTTATGGTTTGGCAAGTCGTGCTGCATTGCGCGGCAGCAAGTGAATGCAGGCTCAGCCTGCCGGCAGCAAGTGGAGGCCGCACTGCGGATTACAGATCGTCCAGCTCGGCTTCGGGATACTCCATGAAGCCGGCGGGCAGCGGCGCGGGACGGGGGCAGTCGGAGGTCATGCGGTAGATCATGCCGCTGTCGCAGCTCTTCTCCATGCCTTGCAGCGCTTCAAAGACGTGATAGATGAAACCGGCATTGCAGCGCGCGGGGCGGTTGTTGCGCAGGGCATAGGCCGCGTCCGCCGCGCCCAGGCCGCGCGATGCGTCCGTGTAGGGATAGTTTAGACCCAGCTCCTTAAAGCCGCCGCCCGCCGCCGTCTCGATGAGCAGATTGCCGCCGAAATTGTTCGGGTCGCCCAGATCGAGCGTGCCCAGCGTTCCGTGCAGATAGAAATGCGAGCCGCCGCCGCGCACCTCGCTGGTCATGGACAGGGAAGCCGTCGCGCCGCTTTTGAAGAGGAACGCGCCGGAATAGCAGTTGGGCGCGCCGTCGTAGGTCATATCCTCGCCGTAGGCGGGGTTGTTCGGATGGCGGAAGGGACGCGCGGGCTTATAGGTGCGGTAGAAGCCGGTCACGCTGTCCACGCCGCCCAGAATGGACACGAGCGAGGCCAGATAGTAGCCGCCCATATCGTAGAGCAGGCCGCCGCCGGGGCAGAAGGCGAAGCGCTTCTCGCTCTCCTGCTTCCAGTCGCTGTGGCGATAGCAGCGCGAGAGGATGATCTCGGCGGAAATCGGCTCGCCGATCAGGCCGCCGTCCACCACGGCGCGCGCCGTCTGCATCCGCGCGCCCAGCCATGTATCCGGCGCGGCGGTCAGGGAGAGGCGCCTTTCGCGCGCGATGCGGGTCAGCTCGTTCGCCTGATCGAGCGTGATGGCGAACATCTTCTCGCTGTGGACGTGCTTTCCGGCGAGCAGCGCGGCGCGGGTGACCTCATAGTGCGCGGTGGGGCAGGTGATGTTGATCACCAGCTCGATGCTCGGGTCATTGTAGATTTCCTCGTCAGTCATGACGCGCAGGCCGTAGGTCTCGGCGGCCTTCTGCGCGCGCTCGGGCACGAGATCGGCACAGGCGACGACGTCCAGCACGTTGAAGCGCCTGACGCAGTTGTCGAGATACTGGCCGCTGATCATGCCGCAGCCGATTACGGCCGTCTTTACGGGACGAAAGGGTCGATTCATATAATTTCCTCCTTGGCGGGTCATGCCCGCTGACACTTGCTGAATGAATAACCGACGCGGCGTTTTGCGCACTTTGCCGCCAGCGCCAAACACACTCACGCCGCGACAGAACCGCAGCGCCCCGCCGCCAGACCCCCGCGCGCACCAAACGCCGGTGCCGGCCTATATCCGGCCGAACGCAGCATCTCGCCGGCGCACAATTCACTATCCTATGAAGCGGAACAGCGCGTCGCCGCGCCAGCGCGGAATAACATAGTCCCCAAGTGGAACCGGCGCAGCCTGCCGCGTCCGCGCGGAACAACGCCCGTCCCTCTAATTCCGCAGTCCGCAGTCCGAACTCCGCATCGCCCCGCCGCTTCCCGCAGATCACGCCCTTATTATAGCCGCGCGGGCGCGCTCATTCAATGCACTTTTCGACAAATATTAGCACAAATCGCTTCGCTTTCGGTATTCCAGCGCGGTCATGCCCATGCGCTTTCTGAACGCGCGGCAGAAGTAATTCACGTCCGCAAAGCCCACCGACAGCGCGATCTCCTCCACGCCCGCCGAACTGGCCCGCAGCAGACGCGCCGCCTGCTCGATCTGCCGCGCAATGCGGTATTCCGACGGCGAAACGCCCGCGTACTGCCCGAAACGCTTGCGGAAGGCGCTCTCGCTCAGGGCGCAGCGGGCCGCCAGCTCGCTTACCGGTGCGCGCGGATGGGCGCTCATCCACTCAAACGCCGCGGCCAGCTCGGGCGGCACGCCGCTTCTGCCCGACAGGCAGCGGCTGACCAGACAGATCAGCTCGTACAGACGGCCCTTCATCTCGGCGGGCGCATAGTCCGGATCATAGTACAAATCGACCAGCCGCCGCATGGGCGCTTCGGCCTGTGCGCCGCGCAGGGGCAGCAGCGTCACCTCGCGCTCGCCGCTCATGTCGCCGCCGCGCGCGTCCGTCAGCTGAAAATTGACCAGCAGCGAATAGGGACGCGCGGTCACGTTCACAAAGCGCGCCGTGTAGCCCGCGCCCTTGCCCAGCCAGACGAGATCGCCCCGCCGCGCGTGCAGCCGCTCGCCCGCGCGCGTTTCATAGAGCGTCTCGCCGCCGGTGAGCAGCATCAGGCCGTGCTGCGGGCGCGGACTGCGCCGGAACGAGTACGTCTCGCCCTCCTGCCAGTACTGCCGCAACGCGTTGACGCCGTGCAGCGTGAAATCCTCCCGCCAGAGCGACTCGAGCATGACGCGTTCCCCTCCGTTTTCCGCAATTCCTGCCTTTATTTTTATTATAGAGCGCGGCGGCGCGCGGCGCAATCCTCATGGCACCAAATGGCGAAAAAAGTCGTCTAAAGGATTAACCGAGTCTGCGCGCGGCCAGAAACGCGGCTTGGACGCGGTATAAAGCATGAGCGCCGATGCGAGTCTGCGAGGGCATGACGCGCGATTGAGACGGAGCGCACATCATGCATGGCGATTTAGGATGTGCCGTGCGGATTCAAGACTGTAGGCGGAACTGCATCTATAGCGGATAAGAGACTTGAGAGGACTGTGCGGACATGCGCGCATCCTTCGCGGCGGATTGATATGGGTGCAGACAGGCCGGGGGGCCATATGCGCCTGTGCGCGGCCTTGCGCACGCCGCGAGTTTGAGGCGTGTCGGCGGATGAACCTCGGCGAACCGGCGCGGTCTTGAGACTGCGGTTATGGTAAGTACGCATTTTCTGTGCCCTTGCGTGCGGCGCATGGCGTGGACGTGAAAGTATGCCGTGGATATTCGCGGCGAACCGGTGCGCGCGTGGGACTGTGCGGCAAACGCGGTTAAAGCGCGCATATCGGCGGCGGTGCAAATTATTCGCGGCAAAATCTGGCTTTTCCTGAAAAAAACGATGCGAACGGGGCATGATTGTGCTATGATGAATTGAATGAACGAATGAATTTCTTCGTTCAGGGAGGACGGCTATGAGACGATTTTTCATTTGTATGCTGCTGGCGCTGGCGATGGCGCTGCCGATGAACGCGCTGGCCGAGACGACGACCACCCCCGCGCCGACCGCGGGCATTGCGGACGAGACCGGCGCGCTGCGGGTGTATCTCAAATCGTTGGGCGCGCCCACGCAGCTGAGCGTGACGCTCGCGGGCAGCTATTCCCTCAACGGCAAGACGGGCTTCCGCTTCAAGAGCGGCACGACGTTGGGCGTGAGCATTGAGGACGGCGCGATCTGGCTGGACTGCGGCGGCATCAGCATCTGCGCGGGCGACACGCTGACGCTCACCCGCCACAGGCAGGACGGCGAAAACGGGCTGTACATCTCCGGCTCGCAGCGGGGCGGCCTGTACGGCGGTTCGCTGGAGATCAGCCTGAACGGCGGCGCGCTCATGCCGATCCTGGTCATCGACATAGAGGAATACCTGAAGGGCGTGGTGCCCTACGAGATGAGCGACTCCTTCCCCATTGAGGCGCTGAAGGCGCAGGCTGTGGCCGCGCGCACCTATGCGCTGCGCCGCCGCGCCGATCGGGGCGACAAGAAATACGACGTTGTGGATACCACCGCCGATCAGGTCTACTTCGGCTACAGCGCGGACTATGCCAACGCCGTCGCCGCCGTCGAGGCGACGAAGGGCCTGTGCGCGCGCTGTAACGGCGATTATGCCGTGTGCTACTACACCGCGACCAACGGCGGGCAGACCGCGAGAGCCGGCGATATTCTGAACGCTCCCGCCGCCGACGCATATCTCGACGTGCGCGACGACCCCTATGATCTCGAAAACCCCTCCAGTCCCGTGACCACGCTGGCGTTTTCAAAGGACATGAGCGACGCGCCGGAGCAGCTCAAGAGCTGGCTGATCAGCGCGGCGGCCGAGCGGCTGAGCGCGCTGGGCTACAGCGACGAGACAGGCGACGTGCGCATTGAGCGCGTGACGGCCATAGAGGGTGTGAACCCCAGGAGCGCCGCGCCCGCCCGCGACTATCAGGCGATGCGCTTCAGCTATACCGTCTCGGCCAGGCCGCTGGTGCCGGTCTACGAGAAACCGGCGGTGAGCGACGCGGTGTTCCACGCCTTCACCGGCACGCCGATGGAGCAGAAGATCGTCGGCTATGAGCCGGGCGACTGGGAGAGCGTGGGCGAAACGTTCACCTGCGATATATCGGTCTACGATCAGCTCAAGGACAAGCTGGGGCTGAAAATCAGCGCGATCGACTGCGAGCTGGCCACGGCGATCGAGGAGGACGATCTGTTCATCATCCAGCTGCGGCGCTATGGTCACGGCGTGGGGCTGAGCCAGCGCGGCGCGCAGACCATGGCGGGCAGCTACGGCATGGATTTCCGCGCGATTCTGGGCTTCTACTATCCGGGCCTGACGATCGAAGCGGTCACGCTCGCCGACGCGACGGCGGATGCGCTCACCGGCGCAAAGGCGGCTGCGGCCGTGCAGGACGACGCGGCGATTCTCGGCGCGCCGAAGGACGGCGAGTACATGGCCGTGGTGACGCTGAGCACGGCGGCCTCGACGCTGAATCTGCGCGCGCAGCCCTCGACCGACGCGACGGTCATCGGCGTGCTGAGCGGCGGCGCGAAGGTTATTGTGATGGACGAAGCGAACGGCTGGGCGCATGTGCGCGCCACCGTGGGCGAAGGCTACGTCTCATCGCAATACATCAAGGCGGCGGGCAGTGCCCGCTGACACGCCGCTTCGCGCGCTGCAACCCGACTCCGCGCCGCTTGGGGGCGGCTCGAGTCTGGACGTTGGTGCGTGTAGATAACATCTTTATACAGCCCGACCCGCCCGAGCATAAATTGGACTCGGGCGGGTCTTTCCGTATACCCGAGTGCTGCGGGGCGTGCGTGCGGCAATTCGGGGACAACAGTTATTGCGAGGTTTGGCAAGAGGTACTCTGCCGCGAATCAAAAGAAGAGAGTCCAGAGAGTCGAAGACTCTTTGGCGCAGGTTTGGGGGCGCGCAGCCCCCAACATCCTCCCCGCGGTATCATATCGAATCAGCAAATCATATCAAAAGGAACGCCTACCCAACGCGGCGTTCCTTTTCGTATAAGCGACTCCGGTCGTTCCCCGTCGGGATCGCCATAAAGAAACGCGACATCCCGAAGTGAACCTAATATCTACGATAACCTCGTACCGTTCGAGAACGCTCTAATGGCGATCCCGACCCGCGCGGAATAGAAACGGAACATCTCGCAAGCCGTCCTGTTTGGCGCTATGCGGCAAACAGCAGGCGTGAACCAAACATAAAGCGCGGCAATAGAAATTGCAAGATTGGCGTGAACCGAACGCCAGACGTTCCAACAGAACCGCAAGGCAGGCGCAAACCGAACGCCAGACGCTGCAACAGAGCTGTATCCCGCCGCAGACCGACTCCGCGCGTACCCACGCCTGTGCCGGAGCTAAAACCGGCCAAACGCAGCCTTTCGCCGGCCTGCAATTCACTGACAAATAACAGCGCGCCAACGCATCGCCGCGTCAGCGCGGAGAAACGCTTTTAGCAACACTGACTCCGTACTATCGGAGACCTGCCCGGCTCCGACCTATGGTCGGGCAGGTCGTGTAGTATTGCGCGGCAGCAAGAGGAAGCGGCACAGCCGCCGAATTTTCAGGAATATGTAAAATGAACTTGAAATTTGGCGCGTTTGGCGGTATGATAGACATAACGCCGGATTCCGGCTCCAATCAATCAGGAGGACGATACGCCATGGCGCTGTTTTCCAATTTTACCGTCAATCGCTATGAGACGCGGCTCGAAATGGGCCGCGCCGCCGCGCGCGAGACCGCTCAGGCCGTCAACGCGCTGCTTAAAGAAAAGGACACGGTGCGCATGATCTTTGCCGCCGCGCCCAGTCAGAACGAATTCCTCGACGCACTCGTCGCCGAGGAGATCGACTTTTCCCGCATCGAGGCCTTCCATATGGACGAGTACGTCGGCCTGCCTTCCGACGCGCCGCAGGGCTTCGGTAACTTCCTGCGCCGCGGCCTTTTCGACCGCGCGCCGTTTAAGACCGTACATTTCATCAATGGCGGCGCTGCCGACATCGACGCGGAGTGCGCGCGCTATTCGGCGCTGATCAAAGAGGGCGTGGATATTGTGTGCCTGGGCATCGGCGAGAACGGCCACATCGCCTTCAACGACCCGCACGAGGCCGATTTTGACGACCCCATGCTGGTCAAGCGCGTCAGTCTGGACGAAAAATGCCGGATGCAGCAGGTTCACGACGGCTGCTTCGCCAAAATCGAGGACGTGCCCACCCACGCGCTCACGCTGACCATCCCCGCGCTGATGAACGCGGACTATCACTTCTGCATCGTGCCCGCCGCGACCAAGGCCGAGGCGGTCTGTCGCACGGTGTACGGCGAGATCGGCGCGCATTGCCCCGCCACGGCGCTGCGCCTGTGCCCGCACGCATCGCTCTATGTCGACGGCGACAGCGGCGCGCGCCTGACCGGCTTCAGGCGGGGAGGAAGCGCGCGATGAGACTGGCCTTTGCAGGGCTGCGCCACGGCCACATTTTCGGGCTGTACGACGCGGCGGTGAAGCATCCGGACGTGACGATCGCCGGCGCGTGGGAAGAGGATGAAGCCGCGCGCGCCGCGGCGAAAGCGCGTATGGACGTGCCGTTTTACGACAGCTTTGACGCGCTGCTCGCCGACGAAACGGTCGACGCGGTGGCCGTGGGAGATTATTACGGCATTCGCCGCGACCGCATTGTCCGCGCGCTGAAAACCGGCAGGAGCGTGATCTGCGACAAGCCGCTGTGCGTCTCTCAGCTCGAGCTGGACGAGATCGAGTCTCTCTCGCTCGAAAAGCGCCTGCGCGTTCAGTGCATGCTCGATCTGCGCTACGACCCCGCGGTCAATCTGGCGCGGCGGCTGGTGCGCGAGGGGCGGCTGGGCGTGATCCACGCGGTCGATTTTACCGGCCAGCATCCGCTCTCCTACGGCGTGCGCCCGATGTGGTATTTCGAGGCGGGCAAACACGGCGGCACGATCAACGACATCGCTATTCACGGGATCGACGCGATCCGCTACATCACCGGCGCGGAATTTGTGCGTCCCGTGGCCGCGCGCGAATGGAACGCCTTCGCGGTCAAGGCTCCCGATTTCAAGGACTGTGCGCAGTTCATGGCCGAGTTTGAGAGCGGTATGGGCGTGGCGGCCGACGTGTCCTACGCCGCGCAGACCGCGACGGCCTTTTCGATGCCCTCCTACTGGCGCTTCAATTTCTGGGGCGACGCGGGCGCGCTCGAGTTTCGAGTGGGCGAGCCGCGCGTGACGCTGGCCGAGCGGGAGAACGCGCTCGAAACGCTCGAGGCTGCGCCGGTTCACGGCGGCTGGCTGGACGATTTCCTGCGTCCCTTCGACGCGGACGAGCAGCGGGACACGTTCGCGTCTCAGCGCGCCGTGCTGCGCATTGAGGAAGCCGCGCGGTAAAGCGAAACAAATCATGTTATTCAAGTCACTTATATAAATAGGAAAGGACAGTGATACCCATGAAAAAGCTGAAGGTGGCTCTGCTGGGACAGGGCCGCAGCGGCTATGCCATCCATGGAAAGCACCTCCTGCACGACACGGAGCGCTTTGAGGTGGCCTATGTGGTGGACAAGCTGCCCGAACGCCGCGAAAAGGCCGCGCGCGTTTTCGGCTGCGAGACGTTCGACGACTACACCGCGCTGTTCGGCAAAGAGATCGACCTGGTGGTCAACGCGCTGCCGACGCCCTGGCATCATCCGGTGACGGTGGATCTGCTGAACCACGGCTTCAACGTGCTGTGCGAGAAGCCGGCGACCAGCTCGCCCGAAAAGCTGGACGAGATGCAGGCGGCGGCCGAGAAGAACGGCTGCATGCTGGCCATCTTCCAGCAGAGCCGCTTCGCGCCGTATTTCCAGAAGGTCAAGGAGGTGCTGGCCAGCGGCGTGCTGGGTCGGCCCGTGCAGATTTCGATCGCCTTTAACGGCTATGCCCGCCGCTGGGACTGGCAGTGCATTCAGGACAACATCGCCGGCGCGCTGTACAACACAGGCCCCCATCCGCTCGATCAGGCGCTCGACCTGCTGGGCGGCGAGGACATGCCGAATATCTTCTGCAAGATGGACAACGCGAACGTGTTCGGCGACGCGGAGGATTACGTCAAGCTGATCCTGACCATGCCGGACAGGCCGCTGATCGATCTGGAGATTTCCTCGTGCGACGCGTATTCGTGGGGCACCTACAAGATCGAGGGCACGCGCGGCTCGCTGTGCGGCACGCAGAAGGAGCTGCACTGGAAGTGGTATGTCGAGAGCGAAGCGCCCGAGCGCCATCAGATCAACGCGCCGCTGACCACCGAGGCGGGCGAACCGGCCTACTGCACCGAGAAGCTGAACTGGCATGAGGACAGCTGGGTGGCCGGCGCGGGCGAGGACGCGTTTGTGGACGCGGTTATGACCTACTACACCATGATTTACGAGCACCTGACCGAGAACAGGCCGCTCAAGGTCACGGTTAAGCAGGTGCGCCGTCAGCTGGCGGTCATTGAGGAAGCGCATCGCCAGAACCCGATGCCCAGGTGGCCGGACGCGGGCATGAAGCGCTGAGGAGGACGAAGCCTATGTTTAAGATCGGCATCATCGGTTCTGAAAATTCGCACGCGGCGGCGTTTTCGGAGATATTCAATCTGTCCGGAACGTACGACGACGTGCGCGTGACGGCGATCTGGGGCGAGGACATGGAAGCCAGCCGGAAGATCGCCGAAAAATGCCATGTTGAGATCGTGAAGCCCATGGACATGCTGCGTCAGGTGGACGCGGTGATGGTCACCAGCCGCAACGGCGCGCTGCACTGGGGCTATGTGCGTCCGTTCATCGAGGCGGGCAAGCCGGCGTTCGTCGACAAGCCGCTGGCCAACGACTATGCCGAGGCGAAATCGATCATCGATCTGGCGGCGGAGAAGCACGTTCCGCTGGTGGGCGGCTCCTCGCTTAAGCTGATTGCGGACACGCTGGCGCTGAAGGAAGCGGCGGACGAAGCCAAAGCAAAGGGCGAGCTGCTGGGCGGCAACGTCTATGCGCCGGTGAGTCTGGACAATCCGTACGGCGGCTTTTACTTCTACTCCTCCCATCTGATCGAGATTGCGCTGACGATATTCGGCTATGATCCGGTGGCTGTGAACGCGGTCAGGACGAAGGCGGGCATTGCGGCCGTGCTGGAGTATGCCGGCTATGCGGTCACGCTGAACTACACCGAGAGCGCCTACAAATACGGCGGCGTGGTGCTGGCCAGGGGCGGCGTGAGCGGCCGCGAGATCAACATGGGCGACGCGTATGCCCGCGAGGCGGAGTCGTTCGTGAAGATGCTGCGCACGGGCGAGAGCGACATCCCCGCGCGCAATCTGGCGCTGCCGGTACGCGTCCTCAACGCCATAGAGGCCTCCTACACCGCGCACGACCGCAAACTTATCTAGGGGACGCAGTGCGGCTTCCACTTGCTGCCGGCAGTGCCGGCTTCCACTTGCTGCCGCGCAATGCAACACGACCTGCCTGACCATAGGTCAGAGTCAGGCAGGTCTCCGATTGTACATGTTGATATGATCGCTATACAGCCCGACCCGCCCGGCCAGCCGCAGTGCGGCTTCCACACCGCTTCGCGCACGCAACCCGACTCTTCGCCGCTTGGGGGCGGCTCGAGTCTGGACGATCGTGCGTATAGATAGCATCGCTATACAGCCCGACCCGCCCGGCCATAGATTAGAGCCGGGCGGGTCTACCCGTGTACCCGGGTGACGGCGCGGCGAATACGCACCAACACAACCCCGCCGCAGCGTGAAGAGAGTCCAGAGAGGCGAAGACTCTTTGGCGCAGGCTTGGGGGCGCGCAGCCCCCAACGGACTCCCCGCGGTATCATTACAAAGTCAACAGGCTCACGTAAAAGAGTACTCTGCCGCGAATCAAAAGAGGAGAGTCCAGAGAGTCGAAGACTCTTTGGCGCAGTCTGGGGCGCGCAGCCCCAGCGCCCTCCCCGCGGAAAGCATTTCAAAGCTAATAAGCTTACGCGAAAACGCACTTATCCCGCACCGCCGACTCCGCAACTCTGTCGGGATCGCCATAAGAAAACGTACAAACCCGAAGTGAACTCACAAAGTTTGATAACCGCACAACATTTGAGAACGCACTAAGGCGATCCCGACCCACGGCGGAACAGGAATGCAACCTTCCGCAAGCCGTTTCTCTTTTCCTGACGAAGGAAAAGAGACAGGCGTGAACCAAACGCAAGACATTTCAATAGAACCGTATTGGCAGGCGTGAACCAAACGCAAGACATTTCAATAGAACCGTATTGGCAGGCGTGAACCAAACGCAAGACATTTCAATAG
>CAKTXR010000059.1 GCA_934631025.1 uncultured Clostridia bacterium | reverse complement strand
AGGTGTTGATGATGACCTGCTCACGGCTGGTGATGTTGAAGGCGACGCAGGTCTCGGAGTTGAGGCCCAGCTCCTTGAAGTTCTCAACCTTGGCCTTGGAGGCGTTGTAGACGACGAAGTCCGGCTTGAAGTCCTTCAGCTCCTCGGCAGTGGGCTTGATGAACATATTCTCGACGAAGTGAGCCTGCCAGGCGACCTCGACGATGAAGCGGATGGCCATGCGGGTGTCCTTGTTGGCGCCGCAGAACGCGTCCACGACGAACAGGCGCTTGTTGCACAGCTCCTTGGTGGCCAGTTCCTTAACGGCCTTCCAGGTCTCCTCGGTCATGGGGTGGTTGTCGTTCTTGTAGGAATCGGAGGTCCACCACACGGTGTCCTTGGAGTTCTCATCCACGACGATGTACTTATCTTTGGGGGAACGGCCGGTATAGATGCCGGTCATGACGTTCACGGCGCCCAGCTCGGTCACCTGGCCCTTTTCATAGCCGGTCAGCTCGGGCTTGGTCTCCTCCTTGAACAGCTCTTCATAGGAAGGATTGTGAACGACCTCGGTCGTTCCGGTAATGCCATACTGAGTCAGATTGAGTTCAGACATGTCAATGCTACCTCTCTTCTCATAGTGGATATATCGCCGAAGGCCGGCTCAGCGCCGAAAAGGCGCGCTGCTGACCTGGCTACCTTACGTTAACGTCCTTATGATACGACGCATCGGCCGTAAAATCAATGAGGTTTGCGAAAAATTACCGTGAACTTTCCATGTACGCCCCTTTTCCGCGCAAAACGGCCCGAAAGCCGGAAACGCCGCGAAAATTGCGCGCCGGTTAAAGATTACTAACAGATGGTTTTGATCCGCTGTTTTTACGAAAAATGCCGTTGACAAGGCTCTGCGGCGGTGCTATAATTCCCGATAAGAAGGCTGAGAAAAGAGATGCTCCGTTTCCATTGGCGCTGCGGAAGCAATTTTCACGCGCGGAGCGGCTCGCTGGCGCTTCTGTTGGCATAAAAAATCGACAGAAAACGGCATGAGGAGTTTGCAATGAGCGAGAAGGAGAGCAAGGCCGAGCGCATAAAGCGCTTTGCACGGATCTGGGCGCTGTCGCGCGGCAATGCCGGAAAATCTCAGGAGTTCATGGCCAACGGGCTGGGCGTTTCCAAAAAGACGATCCAGAACTGGGAAAAGGGCGTCAGCTCGCCGGATCTGTTCAGCGGCAGCGAATGGTTCCGCGTGCTGGGCGTCAATCCGCTGCCCTACTATCTGGCCTTCCTGTATCCCGATTTGTTCGACGGCATATCGGCCGAGTGCGACGACGCGGTGATCGAGGAGGCCATAGAGCTTCTGGTCAAGAATTCCACGGCGCAGGAAAAGCGTCAGCTGCTCTATCTCATGGCTGGTCGGCACGGCAGCTCGTGGTATTCGCTGCTTCAGATGTTCTGCGCGCACTGCCATACGTCGATGCGCTCGCGCGTCAACGCGGCGCGCATGATCGCCGATAACTACGATATGGACGAGGAAACGGACAATCTGGTCTGCCCGAGCAACGTGCGGCCGGATATGGAAATGCTCAGGCGGTCGATCGAGGACGGCAAGAACGCCGTCATGACCGGCGCGCAGGGCTACACCAGCGTGCCGACGGACGACCTGAGGGATTTGAAGAAAGACTAAAAAGCGACTGGGAGGTTGCCATCCTTGAAGCGGTTCATGTTTGCGGCTTATTACTTTTACTTTACCGGCAAGCTTCGGTAAGGGTAATCTGCCATGCAAAAAATGAACCCGAACGGTTCTCATTGATGCGGTACAGGTTACGCCTGGATCGCATTTTTCTTTTCTCCGAAACAATCCGATCTCAGACGGGAGCGCCCGTTTTGCGATATAACAATCAACCGAGGAGGGCCTTAAAAATGATCGTCGTACTGAAACAAAACGCCAATGAGGAAAGAACAAAGCAGCTGATTGCCTGGCTGAAGGGCATGGGGCTGGACATCCACATTTCCAAGGGACAGTATCAGACGGTGCTGGGCCTCGTCGGCGATACCGCCAAGGTCGATATGGAGCTGGTGGAGAGTCTGGACATCGTGGATTCGGTCAAGCGCGTCACAGAGCGCTTCAAGTGCTGCAACCGGAAATTCCATCCCGACGACACCGTGGTCAGCGTGGGCGACGTCAAAATCGGCGGCGGCAACTTCTGCATGATCGCCGGCCCCTGCTCGGTGGAAAACGAGGATCAGATCGTCGCCGTGGCGCGCGCGGTTAAGGCCTCGGGCGCGAATATGCTGCGCGGCGGCGCGTTCAAGCCGCGCACGTCGCCCTATGATTTTCAGGGCCTCAAGGGCGAGGGCATAGAGCTGCTCAAGATCGCCCGTCAGGAAACCGGTCTGCCCATCGTGACGGAGATCATGAGCGTGTCGGATCTGCCGCTGTTCGAGGACGTGGACGTGTTGCAGGTGGGCGCGCGCAATATGCAGAATTTCGATCTGCTGCGCGAGCTGGGACAGACCGGCAAGCCGATTCTTTTGAAGCGCGGTCTGGCCAACACATTGAAGGAGCTGCTCATGAGCGCCGAGTACATCATGGCCAGCGGCAACGAGCAGGTTATCCTCTGCGAGCGCGGCATCCGTACGTTCGACGATTACACCCGCAATACGCTCGATCTTTCCGCCGTGCCCATGCTGCATGAACTGTCGCATCTGCCGGTCATCGTCGATCCGAGCCATGCTACCGGCCTTGCGCGGCTGGTTCCGCCCATGGCGCTGGCGGCCACAGCATGCGGCGCGGATGGCCTCATCATCGAGGTGCACAACGATCCCATCCACGCGCTATGCGACGGCGCGCAGTCGCTCACGCCCGAGGAATACGATAAGCTGGCGAAAAAGGTCGACGCGGTGAGGGGGGCTGTGCAATGACGCTGGGCGTTGTGGGGCTGGGTCTGATCGGCGGCTCGTTCGCCAAGGCCTATCACAAGGCGGGGCATACCGTGCTGGCCGCCGATATCGATCGCTCGATCCTCGATTTTGCGCGGCTGAGCGGCGCTGTGGACGGCGAACTGACGCGGGAGAACGTTTCCGAGTGCGATCTGACGCTCGTCTGCCTGTATCCCCGCGCGGCGATAGAATATATGGAAGAAACCGCCCCGTATTTCGGCGCGCATACCGTCGTCATCGACTGCTGCGGCATAAAGCGCGGCGTGGTGGACGCGGGCATGGCGCTCGCGAAGGCGCACGGCTTTACCTATCTGGGCGGCCATCCCATGGCGGGGCGGCAGTACTCTGGCTTTAAATACGCCGCCGACGATCTGTTCCACAACGCGCCCATGGTCATCGTGCCGCCCGATCACAACGACATAGAGCTTTTAGGCCGCGTCAAGGCGCTGCTCGCGCCGGCGGGCTTCAAGCACATTTCGGTCACCACCGCCGCCGATCACGATGAGAAGATCGCCTTCACCTCTCAGCTGGCGCACGTCGTCTCGAACGCCTATATCAAAAGCCCCACGGCGCTATTGCATCGCGGCTTCTCGGCAGGCAGCTATAAGGACATGACGCGCGTCGCCTGGCTGAATCCGGGGATGTGGGCGGAGCTGTTCATGCTCAACCGCGACGATCTGGGGCATGAGCTGGACATACTCATCGACAATCTGAAGCAATATAAGGAAGCGCTCGAGGCGGGCGATGAGGAGACGCTGATCCGGTTGCTCGACGACGGCCGGCGGCTCAAGCAGGAGGTGGACGGCTGATGGAAACGCTTCATGTGACGGCCTCCCGCGATTACGACATACTGATCGGTCGCGATCTCATCAAAGATGCGGGCGCGCTGCTGGCCGAGACCGGCGCGCTCAATATCGCCGTGGTCGTCTCGGACGACAACGTGTTCCCACTCTACGGCGAGACGGTCGTGAAGAGCCTTGAACGGGCGGGCGCGCGCGTTTTGTCATTCGTCTTTCCGCACGGCGAGCATTCAAAGAACCTCAAAACCTACGCCGAGCTGATGGAGTTCCTCTGCGCGCAGCGCGTGGGGCGCAGCGATCTGCTCGTGGCGCTGGGCGGCGGCGTGGTGGGCGATCTGACCGGCTTCGCAGCGGCGACCTATCAGCGCGGGATGCGCTATGCGCAGATCCCCACGACGCTGCTGGCGGCGGTGGATTCCTCCATCGGCGGCAAGACGGCGGTCGATCTTACCGGCGGCAAGAATCAGGCGGGCTGCTTCTATCAGCCGGTGCGCGTGATCTGCGATGAGGACACGCTCAAGACGCTGCCCGTCGAGGAAATGCGCTGCGGCATGGCCGAGGTGATCAAGTACGGCGTGATCGGCGACCGCGCGCTGTTCGACTGCGTGAAGAGAGACGGCCTGTCCGCGCCCATGGGCTATGTCATCAAGACCTGCGCCGCCATGAAGCGCGACGTCGTGGCGCGCGACGAATTCGACCGCGGCGAGCGGATGCAGCTCAATCTGGGGCACACCTTCGGCCATGCCGCCGAGAAATGCAGCGGCTATTCGATCCTGCACGGTCAGGCGGTGGCCATGGGGCTGGCGGCGATCACGCGCGCGGCGGTCAAGAAGGGCTATTGCGACGAAAAGACGCTGGAGGATACGCTCGAAACGCTGAAAATCTGCGGCCTGCCGACCGAGATCACCTATCCGCTTGACGACATGGCGGCGGCGGCGCTCTCAGACAAGAAGGCCACCGGCAAAGGCGTTCGGCTGATCGTGCCGGAAAAGATCGGAAAATGCGTGATCGTCGAGGTCACGGCGGACGGCGTGAAGGACTGGATGCAGGCGGGGGGGAATCGGACATGACTGAGCGCGTCAGGCCGGGAACGCGGCGGGGGAGCGTGCGCGCGCCCTCGTCCAAATCACAGGCGCACAGACTGCTCATCGCTGCGGCGCTCTCCGAGCATGAAACGGCGATCCGCTGCGACGATCTCTCCGCCGACATCACGGCGACCGTCGCCTGCCTGAACGCGCTGGGCGCTGAAATCGTCCGAGACGGCGAAATGCTGCGCGTATCGCCCGTTTTCGCGGCTCTCCATGCGGAGAACGGCGGGCAGGCGGCGCGGCAAGCGAAGTCTGCTCCTATCGACGAAATGCAGGGCGCTTGCGGCACGCAGACTGAAACCGCGGACGATGCGGCGAGCATCCCCGCGGACAAAGCCGTTTCTGCGAACGAAATGCAGGGTGCTTGCGCTTGCGGCACGCAGACTGAAACCGCGGACGATGCGGCGAGCGTTCCCGCAGACAAAGCCGTTTCCGCGAACGAAATGCAGGGCGCTTGCGGCGCGCAGGCCGAAGCCGCGTGCGATGCGGCGAGCACTGCGAACAGGGCAATGCAGGATGCCGGCGGCGAAAGGATCCTCCGCTGCGGCGAGAGCGGCTCGACGCTGCGTTTCCTGCTCCCGCTGTGCGGCGCGCTGGGCGTGAGCGCCGCGTTTGAGCGCGAGGGCCGCCTGCCTGAGAGGCCGCTCAAACCGCTGGACGAGCAGCTGACGGCGCACGGCATGGCGATTCAGCCGGATGGCGCGCTGCTGCACGTTTCGGGCACGCTGTGTGCGGGCGAATACACGCTGCCCGGCAACGTGTCCTCGCAGTACGTCACGGGTCTGCTCATGGCGCTGCCGCTGATCAAGGGCGAGAGCGTTCTGCGCATCGAGGGCAAGCTCGAATCGGCCGATTATGTGGCGATGACGCTGGACACGCTGGAAAAGGCGGGGATTCGCGTCGAAGCGATCGACGGCGGCTTTCGCATCCCCGGCGGACAGCGCTATGACGTTCCCGCCGGCAGCGCGGTCGAGGGCGATTATTCCGGCGCGGCGTTCTTCCTGTGCATGGGCGCGCTCTCAAAGGCCGGCGTGACGGTGACGAATCTCGATCCCGCCTCGAAGCAGGGCGATAAGCGCGTGTCGGAGATTCTGGCGCGGCTGGGCGCGCGGGTCGAGTACAGTGCGGACTCGGTGACCGTGCGGCGCGGTTCCCTGCGCGGCGCGGTGATCGACGCGTCGATGATCCCTGATCTTGTGCCGGCGCTCTCGGCGGTCGCGGCGCTGTGCGAGGGGGAGACGCGCTTTACGCACGCCGAGCGGCTGCGCCTGAAGGAATCCGACCGGCTGACGGCGACGAAGAATCTCATTGCCGCGCTGGGCGGCGACGCGCGCGAGAATGCCGACGGCCTGATCGTTACCGGCAAAGCGCAGCTTTCGGGCGGCACGGTTGATCCCTGCGGCGATCACCGGCTGGCCATGGCGGCGGCGGTGGCGGCGTGCGGCTGCGCGGGCGAGGTCGTCGTGCCGGACGCGCAGTGCGTGGGCAAGTCATATCCCGCGTTCTGGAACGACATGAAGCGGCTGGAGGTGGAATAAATGGGCAACGGCTATGGTGAAAACATCAAAATGACGATCTTCGGCCAGTCGCACGCGCCGGCGATCGGCGTGACCATCGACGGCCTGCCGTCCGGCTTTTTAGTGGACATGGACGCGCTCAATCGCTTCCTTCAGCGGCGCGCGCCCGGCCATAACGCCTATTCCACGGCACGCAAAGAGGCCGACGCGCCGGAATTCATCGCCGGCCTTGTGAACGGAAAAACGTGCGGCGCGCCGGTGACGGCGATTATCCGCAATTCCAACACCCGCTCGCAGGATTACGAGCCGCTCAAGAACACGCCGCGCCCCGGTCACGCCGACTATACCGCGCGCGTGAAATACGGCGAAAGCCGCGATTATGCCGGCGGCGGGCAGTTTTCAGGGCGCTTGACCGCGCCCCTGTGCATCGCGGGCGGGCTGTGCCTTCAGCTGCTGGCGCGGGAGGGCATAGCGGTCATATCGCGCATCCTGTCGATCGGCGGCGTTTGCGACGAGGGCGCGCTGACCGCATCCACGGCGGAAAAGGACTTTCCCACGGTGAGCGATGCGGCTGGCGAGCGCATGAAGGCGCGCATCGCTGCGGCGAAGGCGGCCGGAGATTCGGTGGGAGGCGTGATCGAGTGCGCCGTGCTGGGGCTTCCAGCGGGGCTGGGGGACCCGATGTTCGGCGGCATGGAGAACCGCGTCGCGTCGATCGTATTTGGCATACCGGCGGTGAAGGGCGTGGAGTTCGGCGCGGGCTTTGCCGCGGCCGATATGACCGGCAGCGAGAATAACGATGCGTTCTGCGTCCGGAACGGCCGCGTCGAGACGCTCACCAACAATGCGGGCGGCATATTGGGCGGCATCACGAACGGTATGCCGCTGGTCTTCCGCGCGGCGTTCAAGCCCACGCCCTCGATCGCCATGGAGCAGCGGAGCGTTGACATGAACACGCTCGAGGAAAAGCGCATGGTCGTCACGGGGCGGCATGATCCGTGCATCGTGCCGCGCGCGGCGCCCTGCGTGGAAGCGGCGGCGGCGGTGGCGGTTTACGACGCGCTGCTGGCGCAAAGGAAATATATGTAATACGGAAAGGTGTGCAGGAAAATGGAACAGAGCGGCTATCGGCAGGAAATTGACAAAATTGACGATCAGATTGTGGATTTGTTCGCGCAGCGCATGGCCGTGGCGAAGGACATTGCCGCCTATAAAAAGGCGCACAACCTGCCCGTACGCGACGGCGGCCGCGAGCGCGAGAAGATGCGCTCAGTGACCGAGCGCGCACCCGAGGGCATGAAGGAGTACACCTCGCTCCTGTATTCGCTTCTGTTTGATCTGAGCCGCGCCTATCAGACCCGCCTGAACGGCAACGGTACGGCGCTGACTGAAAAAATAGAGCAGGCGATTGAAAACACGCCCCATCTGTTCCCCGAGGGCGAAATGGTCGCCTGTCAGGGCGTCGAGGGCGCTTATTCGCAGATCGCGTGCGACAAGCTCATGCGCCGCGCCAACATCATGTATTTCTCCACGTTCGACGCGGTGTTCTCGGCCATCGAGAAGGGGCTGTGCCGCTACGGCGTGCTGCCGCTTGAAAACAGCACCGCCGGCTCGGTCAACTCGGTGTACGATCTGATGATGGCGCACCGCTTCAGTATTGTCAAAAGCCTGCGCCTGAAGGTCGATCACAATCTGCTGGCGCGGCCGGGCGCGACGCTCGAGGGCATTCGCGAAATCTACTCGCATCAGCAGGCCATCAGCCAGTGCCAGCGTTTTTTGCAGACGCTGAAGGGTGTGCGCGTGATTCCCTGCGCCAACACGGCGGAGGCCGCCAAGCGCGTGGCCGAGAGCGGACGCAGCGACGTGGCTGCGCTGGCTTCCCGATCCTGCATGGAGCTTTACGGCCTTGCCTGTCTTCAGGAAAGCGTGCAGGATCAGGACAACAACTACACGCGCTTCATCTGCATCTCGAAGAACCTCGAGATCTATCCCGGCGCGAACCGCACCAGTCTCATGGCGGTGCTGCCGCACGAGCCCGGCTCGCTGTACAAGCTGCTCTCGCGCTTCTATGCGCTGGATGTGAACCTCAACAAGCTGGAAAGCCGTCCGCTGGCCGGCCGCGATTTTGAGTTCATGTTCTATTTCGATCTGGACGCGCCGGTGTACGATCCGCGCTTCATGCAGCTCATGGGCGAGCTGGAGGGCGTGTGCGAAAAGTTCGTCTATCTGGGCAGCTATGCAGAGGTGATTTGATGCGCGCGGGTCTGCTCGGGCGAAAGCTGGGCCACAGCTATTCGCCGGCCATTCATCGCCTGATGGCCGATTATGAGTACAAGCTCTATGAGCGCGAGCCGGAGGACGTTGAGGATTTCATCAAAAACGGCCCATGGGACGCGCTGAACGTCACCATTCCCTACAAAAAGACGGTGTTTCCGCTCTGCGACGAGGTGTCGGAGGTGGCGGGGCGCATGGGCAGCGTCAACACCATCGTCCGCCGCGCCGACGGCACGATCTACGGCGACAACACCGATCCCTACGGCTTCGAGCATCTGCTGCGCGCCAATCACGTCGATCCGGCGGGCAAAAAGGCGCTCGTGCTGGGCAGCGGCGGCGCGAGCCTGTCGGTCTGCGAGGTGCTGAAGCGGCTGGGCGCAAACTATGTCGTCATCAGCCGCAGCGGCGCGGACAATTATACGAATTTAGGCCGCCATGCCGACGCGTATCTCATCGTCAACGCCACGCCGGTGGGGATGTATCCGAACAACGGCGCGCGGCCCGTCGATCTGACGCTGTTCCCCGCCTGCCGCGCGGCGGTCGATCTGATCTATAACCCCGCGCGCACGGCGTTCCTTTTGCAGGCGGAGGCGCTGGGCATTCCCGCCGCGAACGGCCTTGATATGCTGGTGGCGCAGGCGCGGCGCAGCTGCGAGGTGTTTACGGGGAGCGCGCTGGAGGAGAACGTCATCGAACGCATCGTGCGCGTGCTGACGAATGAAATGCGCAATATTGTATTGGTCGGTATGCCCGGCAGTGGCAAGACCACCGTTGCGCGCCTGTTGTCCGAAAAAACGGGTCGGCCGGTCGTCGACGCGGATGCGCTCATCGCCGAGCGCGCGGGCTGCTCGATTCCCGAAATTTTCGCGCGGGATGGGGAAGAGGGCTTCCGCAAGCTTGAAACCGCCGTGCTTCAGGACGTGGGCAGGCGCTCCGGCGCGATCATCGCGACCGGCGGCGGCTGCGTCATGCGGCCTGAAAATTATGTGCCGTTGCATCAGAACGGCCTGATCGTGTGGCTGAAGCGGGATATCGACCGCCTGCCGCGCGAGGGACGGCCGCTCTCACAGGGCGATCTGCACGCGATGTACGACAGGCGCGCGCCGCTCTACGCGGCTTTTGCCGACTGCACCGCGGACAACAATGGCGCGGCGGAGGAAACCGTGCGCCAGATCGAAGCGCATATGTCGGAAAAATGAATCGCAATCGCCGTACCGAGAACGATTACAAGGTCAACGCCCATTGACGGGCAGACGGCATTGGGAAAAACGGCTGAACGCGCAAAACGGCGAAGCCAATAGGGAAAAGCCAGAGAATTGGACTCAAACAGCCGAAGCATCGGCATACAAAAATCCGTCCTTCTTTCCGTGCGAATTGAAGGACGGATTCATTTTTTATTTCTGTTCAGCAGCGGACCGCCAATGACAGAGGTCGGGGAGCATCGCAGTCTGAACCTTTGCCAGTCTCAGCATGGCTCAAGATCGCTTCTCGATTCAGGAAAGCGCTGAAAGATGCAGCGGCCAGCTCGAAGGTCGGACAAAATGGAAATGCAGAATATGCTTCCAACTGCGGCCGTAACGGCATTTGTATTAAAAGACGATTCACCATACAGGCCGCGGGGGTCAATCTCAATCTGCGGAGATCGCACCTCTCAAGCTCTTCTCGTGGTGATTTGCCGCCTGCTATTCACATTGGGCCGCATCGTCTCGTTTTGTAAACGCGACCGCCAGAATCGCGGCGAGCGCCCCGCCGAAAAACTTTGTCAGCAACAGCGGCACGAGCATTTGCGGCTCTGCGCTCAGCGTAAAGCCCAGATGCGCGGCGAGCGCGGAGGCGGCGCAGACCGAAAACGCGGCGTTCATCGTCTGCCCCCGCTGATCCATCTCCTTCATCATCGCGAGCGCCGGCGTAACGCTCACAAAGCCGACCAGCAGCGCGGTGAGACTCGAATCCTTCATGCCGAGCTTTCGCCCCAGACGCATCAGCGGCTTCGACAGCGCGCGGCGCAGCAGCTCCGCCGCCGGCAGGCTGCCGAGCATCACAATGCCGATCGAGGAGACCGTTTTCATCGCGTCCTCAATCGGCGCGAGGTATGGAATCAGCTGAACATTCGCAATATACTGCGCCGCGCCCGCGGTTAATCCCAATATGGACAGCCAGCGCAGCAGCGTCGCGAACGCGGAAAATGCGCGTATGGCCTTCTTTGCAAAAAACTTCAGCCCCAGCATCAGCAGGAGGGAAAACAGCGCGGCCGGCAATGTCTGAACGATCAGCGCCAGCGCGCCGATTCCGCTCGCCGCGCCGCCGATCAGCAGCGCAATCGGTAATGTGCCAAGCCCGATCAGCATTCCCCGATAGAAGCTGGTCGCGTCAGAGCCGCGCAGCATGCCCGCGCCCAGCGGAATCGTATATGTCACCGTGCAGCCGAGCGTCGCCGCCACGAGAATGCCGGCATAGCGCCCGATCGCCGCGTCCTGTGCGAGCGACTTCGCGGTCTGATAGCCGCCCATGTCGATTGCGAGAATGCCGCCGAGCATCGCAGGGTCCAGCCTCAGCGCGCGCCAGAGGGGAGCAAGCGTGGACGCCAGCGCGCCCGAAAGCAGCGGCGCAAGGCAGAGAATGCCCGCCATCGAAAGCGCCGTCGGCCCCAGGAGCTTGAAGCCCTCTTCAAAGCGTTCGCCCAGCCCGAAGCGATTGCCGATCAGCAGATCCAGCCCGCCCAGCACTGCGCCGGCCGCCAGAATCCAAAGGATGACGCGCTCCATCACGCTTCTCCCCGCATGACGGCTTCGATATCCTCGATCGTGCGCGGAATCGCGGCGGACAGATTTTCGCAGCCGTCCTCCGTGATCAGGCAGTTGTCCTCGAGCCGGAAGCCGATCCCCCAGTCCTCATTGTAAACGCCGATATCGACGCAGAAAACCATATTCGGCGCGAGAAACTCCGGACGCTTGATCATGTCGTGTACGTCGTAGCCGATATGATGCGCGCCGCCGTGCCACATCACTCTTCCGACTTCGTCCGCGCTTTTCAGAACGTCCGCTTCGACCAGCCTTTCCGCATTGTAGCGGCGAATCGTCGCGTCTACGTCCGCCATTTTCATGCCGGGACGGATGATCGAGAACATATAATTCGAGGTCGCGAGCACGCATTCATACAAAATCCGCTGGCGCTCGGAGAATTTTCCGTTGCACGGCCATGCGCGCGATACGTCGGTGATCATGCAATCGTACTGCGCGCCCACGTCGTTTAAGATCATGTCGCCGTCCTGCGCCCGACCGGTATAGCTGTAATAGTGGATACAGAAATTGTTCTTTCCGCAGGAGATGATGGACGGGAAGCCGGGGCCGTCCGGGCCGTGCTGCGAAAGCGCGTAATCGAAATCCGCCTTGTACTGATATTCGTATTTTCCGGGACGCGACGCGCGCATCATGGCGAGAATGCCCTCGCGCGTGATCGTCTCCGCCCTGCGCAGCGCCTCGATCTCGCACGGCTGCTTGATCAGGCGCAGCGAACGGAGAATGTCCTCCGCATTGCCGATTGCGAGATAGGCGAAGTCTTTCTGAACGCGCCTGAGCAGGCGATGCGACGGGCGATCGGGCTGTTCGGGCGTGAATCGATAGAGATCGAGATAGATCTTGCCGTAATTCCCGCTGGTCGCGAGCGCGGAAAAATCGCGCTCAAACGCCTGAACGGTGCGTACGTCGCTCACGCCGGAAACGGCTTCCGCTTCCTCAGGTTTTACGCGAGCCCCCGTCCAGCGCTCGGCAAGCGCATCCGGCGGCAGAAGGTACAGCCGCTCCTGAACGCTGCCGTCCTGATTTTTCGCGGCGAGCAGCACGGCGGATTTGCATTTCAATCCCGTCAGATACACGAAATTGCGATCGGCGAAGAAGGGATAGTATTCGTCGCCGGTCTTCCAAAGCTCGTCTCCCGAGAAAACGGCGAGCAGACTGCCCGCGTCCATGCGCTGATACAGCCGTTCGCGATTGCCGACGTAATAGGTTCTCTGCATGTGAAAAACCTCCCGTTTGCGCGTGTGTTTTCTTCATTATATCTGCGAAAGCGTTAATTCGCAAGCGCAATCACGCGAGTTGCTTTCATGAAAGGCAAAATTTCGACGCAGTCTCATTTCATTTTGAGATTATTGCAAGGGTAGTATATAATGATCCACAAAAAGGCCGTGTTTCAGATTTCGCCGCGTCGTTATAACGTGAAGAAGGGTGCCGGTCGGACGCTTGCTTTTATAGGCGATATACGATCTTCAGGATTGTCCCTGATGAATGCCGTTTCTGAAACAAAATAGCTCATTCCATATCATGCTGAATAAGCGCTCATATTTGTACGGTCGGCAAGACCGGTACGGGTATCCAGCTCGACGAATGAAGCTCTTATGGACGTGCTGAATGCGAAGGAATTTATCGTAGTATAAGCTCAAGGTAAAAAAGAAAGCGCTCATGCCGAAGTCATCCTTCCAGGCGTGAGCGTTTTTCTTGCGGTTGTAAAGTTTTTTGCTTTCGACTTTCTTGGTCGTGGGGGAGAAGACCCAAATAGTACGTTCCTGATACCATAAGGACATAACAAAAAACCGTGTAGAAATATTCTAGTACCTTATCATTCATCATCCTCTGATTCGAAAGGAACATCATCGATGCAAGTTTCTACGTTGCTGCTTTTCATGCGGTTGCATGTACGATGCGTCAACTGTGCATTTTCAATTGAAGTAAGTCCCCCTTTTGCAAATGGAATAATGTGATCAACTTCGCAATCATCTATAGTAAGAATTTTATTCCCGCAAATTGCACAAACAGGATTGCACTGGAACAGCTTCTGTCGAATGCTCTCATCAAAACAGCGAGGCATATTCATCTCTCGGGGGTCTATGCAGTTGTTAATGATGCCGATAACCTTTGTGATTCTACTGCGAACACGTCGTCCCGCATTTGTTCCAACGTAAACGTTTTCGCGGTATTCGGCATCGTTTTCTTTCATATCAGAAATACCTTCCCGTATTTCATCAGCATGCTGTAAAAGCACACGCTTTGGAAAGAGAGAAAAAGGAATCACAATGGAATCATAAACAGCACCGTTAAACTTGCTCGCACGTTCCCCATGGAAGAAAAAAGCTTCCTCTCCAAGCACCTGCTTGATGGTATCCATAACAGAACGGTACTGATTCTCCATTTCAGTAATCTCGCTTATGGAGTCATTTTGATGCCTGCGCATAAACCGATTCATAGTATCTTTAAAAGTACCCGAAATTTGATAAAAGTTACGCATGGCAAAATAACGTAGAATTCTCTCTTCAAATTCCATTCGCTTATTATCCGCATGATGGAATAGCACTTTCACGTTTTCATCTGTATCCGCAATGCGGCGTAGCATTGCATTAAGGCTGCCGCGAAAGATACAATTACGAACTTCTTGATCTTTAAGCTTTATTGCGCCCAGGTTCAAGCGAGAAAAAATCTCATATTTAAGTTCTTGGGAATCTCGGTCAAGGCAAATAGCCTTCAGAGACTTTGCCCGTAGCCGACGCTGCATAGGCTTATCAAGATCACGAAAGAATTTTCCATTCAATGCAGCTAGTGTAGACAGACCGGAAAGCGGGAAATCATTTTTTAAGTATCGAGTAAAAGACATAATGCGCTGCTGACCATCAATAACGGAATAGATTCCCTCATTTTCTTCACATAAATAAATGACAGGAATAGGAATACCTATCAGAATTGATTCAACCAGCAAAGAAGCGCGTTTGTCGTCATATACATAATTGCGTTGATAATCTGGGTTGGTAAGGATGTCGTTTGCATCAACCATTTCGCGAAGCTGAGATAATGTAATGTCTTTTGTTTCTGTATGAACGGCAAGCTGATCCAATTCATCTATTTTCATGTGTAATCTCCTTCACAAAAAACCTGGCAAGCAAGCTTGCCAGGCGCGTGGTGGTCGCAACAGGACTCGAACCTGTGACCCCATCGATGTGAACGATGTGCTCTACCATAGTGGCTCCTGAACATGGACTACTATGGCGGTTTTCGTACCCATCAGCGACCACTCTAAGTATTTAGCTGTCCTTTTCCAATCCTTACTGTCGTCATTATACCACATTCCTTGGCCCGACGCAATAGGAGATACTGGCCGTCATGAGGTTATAGTTGGAGTACTATTTCCCAGTAATGTATTCCAGGTCTTCCAGCCACTTCGCAACAGCATTCTCGTATATCCCGTTCTTCCTTCCTTTCCGTGTATTGATAAGGAATTGCAAGTATTTTCTTGCTTTTTCTACCCCTTCTGCGCTAACAAACGCCTCTAATATTTTACGCCTTTCTTCAGGCGACTTTTTCGTAGTATAACCCATGGTGAAAAGCTTTGAGCAATCACTGAGACTATTTGCAATGGAAGAGCCATGCTCTATTAGTTGCTGTCCAACAGTTTCCGAAAGCCCGCTCGAATGCTGTAGCCCTTCTCCAAGACGCCCTCCAATATCTGCAACCGTTTTCTTCACTAATTCATCGTCGATTCGCCGCTTTTGCATAGTCGGTTTCTGTATCGTCGGTTTTTGAATAGTCGGTTTCTGTACAGTCGGTTTTCTCACCGGGCGCGGTATTTGTTTGGTTGTGCTCGTATGCTTGTACCGCTTAATTGTCCCGCGAACAGCAGATATTGTACCGAACGTACCAGCAACCGCCCCTACTGTTTCCCATGGGTGCTCTTTTACCCATCTAACGCCCTTTCCGCCATAATACTTTACACCGTCGATTATCTTTCCAACGAGCCCTTTTTCCTTTACGGGCTTATTAGTAGCTGCTTGTGCAGCAACGGGTTTCATTTCCGGCGCAGACGGGTTTTCTGTAACCTTTTCATCAGGTGCCTTCTTTCCCTTGTTTCCTTCGTTTACTCCATTAGAAACACCATCTGTGATATTCTTTCTTTCCACCGCTATTGGTCTGCTCAGTTCAATAGGTGCAGGCGCTTCCGGATCGGCGTCACCAAAATCTTTATACCTAATATTTTCGGGCGCGTCCGGCGATACGTCCGGGTTATAATACCAGTTTGTTGGGTTTTGCCACTTACCTTTGTGGGCATCTAAATGTTCGCTCACCGATAAGAGCTGAATATTATCGGGATTTCCTTGGTGCTCCGGGTGTGTAGCCACGCTTTTCATATGCTGGCCTTCAAAGGCAACCCCATCATCGTCGTACACTTTTCCCAGTTCAATGATTTCCAGCTGCTGCTCTTCGTCCCAATCTCGCGTGCCTTTTCCTGCCAGAACAAGTTCCCTTTCTCTTTTCCATGCTTCCCTAATCGCTTTATCGCACGCTTTACGATCTC
>CAKTXR010000058.1 GCA_934631025.1 uncultured Clostridia bacterium | reverse complement strand
TTTCCTGCTCGTGCGCAACAGCCATGGCGCGGCGTTCCTCGGCCTTGGCCTGCGCGATGCGGCGATCGGCTTCAGCCTGATCCATCTGCAGCTGCGCGCCGATGTTGCGGCCCACGTCCACGTCCGCAATGTCGATGGAGAGAATTTCAAACGCCGTGCCCGCGTCCAGGCCCTTGCTCAGCACGGTCTGACTGATGCGGTCGGGGTTCTCGAGCACTTCCTTATGCGTCTCGGCGGAGCCGATGGTGGTGACGATGCCCTCGCCGACACGCGCGGTGATGGTCTCCTCGCCCGCACCGCCGACCAGACGGGCGATGTTGGCGCGCACAGTCACGCGGGCTTTTGCGCGCAGCTCGATGCCGTCCTTGGCGATAGCGGCGACGACCGGCGTCTCGATAACGCGGGGGTTGACGCTCATCTGCACGGCCTGCAATACGTCGCGGCCGGCCAGATCGATGGCGCGGCAGCTTTCAAACTCCAGCGGGATCTGCGCGGATTCCGCGGCGATGAGCGCGTTGATCACGCGGTCGACATTGCCGCCTGCCAGCAGATGCGCTTCCATTTCGTTCATATTGACCTTGAGACCCGCCTTTGTGGCCTTAATCAGCGGCAGCACAATGCGGGAGGGATTGATGCGGCGAAAGCGCATACCCACCAGCGTGCCGATGCTGACATGAACGCCCGACGCGACGGCCGAGATCCACAGGCTCAGCGGCACCAGATTGAAGAACAGTATGAGCACTATGACAATCAGCGCGAGAATGACAACCAGACCGACCGTTCCAAGACCCATGTAAGACTCCCCTTTCTTATTCACAAGCGGCGTTCACCGCTCAGTTGCACTGCGGATTACTTTCCTTCCTCGCCGGCGGCCTCCGTGCGCGCCACGAAGATCCGATTGCCTTCGACGCGGGTCACCTCGATGGGCGCGCCCTCGCCGATGAACTCGCCGTCCGTGTACACGTTCAGCCGAACACCGTCAAACTCGCCCAGCCCTGCCGGACGCAGTATCGTACGCGCCACGCCCTGCCTGCCGACATAATACGCCAGATCGTCTCCGGCCGCCTCAGGCACGCTGACCTCCTTGAGAATCAGCCCGGCCTTCGCCATGCGGCCGCGCGCCCGTGACGCGGTGCGGATCGATATGAACAGCGCCACGGAAAGAAGCGCTGCCACGACCAGCATCATGATCAGCCCCGCCACCACGCTGCCGTCGGCCAGAAAATAGATGGACACGCCCAGACAGATCAGTCCGCTGATGCCGGGCACGCCGAAGCCCGGGATATACATCTCCACGACGACCAGGAAAAAGCCGACGATCAGCAGCGCGATCCAGACCAGATTTGCGCTCGAAGAAAACGCATTGAGCAGCTGCAGCATCTGACCTCACCTCCTTTTCATCTGCTGCCTCCATTATACCGTGTGAAAAGGCGTTTGAAAAGAGCCGCCGTCTCAAAAATACAATTTCAGGCCTGAATTGTCAAAAGCGCGCCCAAACCTTCCCGCTTCAGCCGCTGAACGAGCATTTCGTCCGCCGGCGCAAAGGCGTATTTATCCAGTTCTCCCAACGTGACCCAGCGAATCTCCGCTTCCTCAACCGGCCGCGGCTCGCCCGAAACGAGCGCCGCGGCGTAAAAGAGCAGCAGCACGTCCTTTTCGGGATAACTGTAGGCGATCGCCTGATAAATGCGTCCGGCCCTGATCTCGACGGCCAGTTCCTCGCGAATCTCACGCTCGATCGCTTCCTCCGGACTTTCGCCGCGCTCGAGCTTGCCGCCGGGGAACTCCCAGCACCCCGCCATGTGCTTGCCCTCGGGACGGCGCGCGATCAGCAGCTTCTCCGCCCGCACAATCAGCGCCGCGACGACGGGAATCACGCCCTGCTCCCTTCCCCGCGCAGGCGCTTGCCGCCGCGCATGGAATAGAACGCCAGCGCCGCGCTGCACGCCGCCACGACCATCCACAGCAGGAACACGACCGTCCAGCCCGTCGCGTCGCTGATCGCGCCGGTCAGCACGCCGGCCAGCGAGGAGCCGAGATAGATGAAGCAGTCCACCAGACCGGCCGTCAGTCCGACGCGCCCGACCGGCTCATACTCCATAGGGATGAGCGTGGTCAGCATGGGATTGATGCCATAGGTGGCCGCGCAGCACAGCCCCAGCGTCAGCGCGCAGGTGGCCATGGTCAGGCTGGCCGGACGCAGCAGCAGCGCCAGCGCCGCGCAGATCGCCATCAGGCAGCCGGCGCAGCGGCGCGCGTTGTCGCCGAAGATGTGATAGCACCTCTGCGCCATCAGCACGCCCACCAGATTGAGCATGGGAATGATCAGCGAGAGCAGCGTGGAATTGACCGCCTGCCCGCCGCCGGAATGAACGATGATCGTCGGCGCCCATGTGATGATGCCGTCGCGCACAAAGCCGTTGCAGATACAGCAGGCCAGCACGGCGATGAAGCCGGTGCTGAAAAACATCTCCTTGAGCGGCATGACGGCCTTCTTTTCGCCGTCCTCGGACGCGCGGACATTCTCCTCCGCCTCGTCGTCGAGGGGCAGCTCGCCGCTCTTCGGCGCGTCGCTGAGCATAAACAGCGCGCCCACGCCCATCGCCGCCGTAATCGCCGCGGGAATGATAAAGCTGAAGCGCCAGCCCACCAGCGCGGCCATGCAGCCCGACAGCGCCCATGCCGACAGATTGCCCAGCACCAGCGTCATCGACAGGCCGAACGACGCGCGCCCGCGCCGCCTGCCCTTGAACCAGACGGCCATCAGCTTGACGATGGGCGTCCAGAGCATGGACTGCGCCGCGCCATTGAGCGCCCAGATCACCGTCATCATCCAATAGGACGAGGCCAGGCCGAAGAGCAGATTGCACACGCCGGAGAGCGCCAGCCCGAGGAAAATATAGACGCGCGCGCTGATTTTGTCCACGATCGAGCCGTTCACCAGCTGGCCGGCCGCATAGGTCAGCGCAAACACCGTCTGGAACAGGCCGCCCTGCGCGTCGGTGAGGTGCATATCGCCGATCACGCTGTTGAGGGCCGCCGAGAGATTCAGCCTGCCGATATAGGCGCAGGCGTAGCTCAAAAAGCAGGCGATAAATATGCGCCGCTGCGCAGCCGTAAATTTGACGTTCACAAGACCACATCCTTACATATTTTAGACATCCTTTTTATTATAACCGACGGCGCGTCAACGGTCAATCGCCGAATGCGCCGTGTACGAATAAAAAAATATTTTTTTATTCGGTCAAAGGGATATTGACAAGCGGGCGATTCCGCATTACTATGACGGTGGAGGATAAAAGAAGGAGTGTTTTCCCTATGGGAAGAAAGAAAGCCGACCCCGCCGACGTTCGGCACCCCCTGCGCGACAAGCTGTATCTCACCTTTGTCGCGGGCTGGTATTCCACGAACGATCCCACGGCTCGAAGCCGCTGCTGCCATCTGGGCTGCAACTACACCTCGAACATCATCGCCAACATGGTGGGCGGCACGTTCTGGAGCGGCCTGCTCCTGCTGCTCAACGCCAACGACAGCTTCATCGGCACGGCCAGCATGATCGGCACCGCCGCCAATATGCTCCAGCTCTTCGCGCCGCTGATTCTGGAGCGCTTCCCCCGTCGGCGTACGATGCTCACCGTGCTGCGCGCCGTCATGTATCTGATCAACATCCTCCTGATCGGCCTGATCCCGATATTCCCGCTCACCCAGCAGGGCAAGCTCGCGATGCTGGCCATCAGCATACTCATCGTCAACCTGATCTCCGCCTTCATCGGCCCCGGCCTCAACATCTGGCACATTCAGTCGATCCCCGACCGCGTGCGCAAGAACTATTTCTCGCTGATCACGATGACCACCAGCTTCGTCGTGGCGCTGTTCAACCTGATCGGCAGCCGCGTCGTCGACTGGCTGAAGAATTACGGCATGGAATACGAGGGCCTGCTCGCGCTGCGAATATTCGCGCTGGCGCTGGCCACGGTCGAGATCATACTCTACTTCCACATCGACGAGCACCCCTACGAGAAGGCCGATTCCCCCTTCACGCTCAAGGATATATTTGTGCTGCCGCTGCGCAGCAAAAGCTATCTGCTGAATGTGGCCAGCATCATGCTGTGGAACTTTGCCGTCGCCATCCCCGGATCGTATCACTCGATCTACATGCTGCGCGACGTGGGCGCGAGCTATTCCTACGTCATGACGGTCAGCCTGTGCTGCACGGTCGTGTCCTTCCTGGTCGCGCCGCTGTGGAACAGGCTGCTTTCCCGCATGAGCTGGTTCAAGCTGATCGGCCTGTGCATTCCCCTGTACACAATCAGCTATATCGGCTTCGCCTTCACCGCGAAATCGACCATCTACATTTACGCCATCGCCAGCCTGATCGGCTCGGTCTGCGGCGTGGGCGTTTCGCTGGGCTTCTCCGGCATCCCCTACTACAAGATCCCGCCGCAGCACTCCACGATCTACATCGCCTTTTACTCCACCATGGCCAGCTGCGCGTCGCTTCTGGGCGTTACGCTGGGCAAGTATTTCATGCTGGGCACCGAGGGGCACAAGATCACCGTGCTGGGCATGACCATGGTCAACAACCAGTATCTGCTGCTGCTCTCCAGCGCCATGCTGGTCGTCGCGGCGATCGGCGCCAATCTGATTGCGCGCAAACGGTCGCGCGAAGCTGCCGAAGAGGAGAGCTGACCGCTCCATCAAAACAGCATAAAATCAGCCGCACGGGTTTCACTCCCGAGCGGCTGATTTTTTATCGCTTTTTAGTCGTCCGTCTCGCCCTCATAGCCCACGCGGCCCTCCGCCCAGTGGCGGCGGCACAGGCTGACGTAGCTCTCGTTGCCCCCCAGCAGAATCTGCTCGCCGGTCTTGATCACGCGGCCGTTGTGGATGCGCGCATTGCAGGTGGCCTTGCGGCCGCACCAGCACACCGTCTTGACCTCCTCGATGGTGTCCGCCCAGGCCAGCAGCCACTTGCTGCCCTCGAACAGATTGCCCTGAAAATCGGCGCGCAGCCCGTAGGCCACGACCGGCACGTTCTTCTGATCGACGATGTCGACCAGCGCCTGCACCTGCGCCTTGGTGAGGAACTGCGCCTCGTCCACGATCAGGCAGTCGTAGGCCTCCACGTCAATTTTGTCCAGTTCCTCGACATAGCGGCAGGGCGCTTCCAGTCCCGAACGGGAGCGCACGGTGTTCTCGCCGTCGCGCTTTTCCATGATCGGCTTGAGGATGAGCGCGTTCTGCCCGCGCTCCTCATAGTTATAGCGCACCATGATGGCGTTGGCCGTCTTGCTGGAACCCATCGCGCCGTATCTGAAGTATAATTTTGCCACGTCGTCGTCCCCTTAAACTGTCGTTTTCTGTTATGATTCTCCGCATTGTGTCAAATTCCTGCCTGCGCGCGCTTTTTTCTTGACGGACAGGCCGCTTATCGTTTATAATAGCTTAAATATGGGGAGGTGAAGCGCGATGCGGCTCTGCGGCGTAATTGCCGAATATAACCCCTTCCACAACGGCCATGCCCATCAGCTGGCCGAGGCCCGAAGGCGCTCCGGATGCGATTATCTGATCGTCTGCATGGACGGCGGCCTGACGCAGCGCGGAGACGCCGCTCTCCTCGACAAAGGAACGCGCGCCCGCATGGCGCTCCTGCACGGCGCTGATCTGGTGGTCGAGCTGCCCGCGCTCTTTGCCGTGCGGCCGGCCGATCAGTTCGCGCGGGGCGGCGTGCTCACGCTGGGCGCGCTGGGCGTAGACGCGCTCTCATTCGGCTGCGAAACCGATGATCTCGCCCTACTGACGCGGCTGAAAACCGCCTTCCACGGAAACGATCCCCAGATCGAACAGGCCGTGCGCGCCCACTTGAGCGAAGGCAAATCGCACGCCCGCGCCCGCGGAGAGGCCGTCGCCGAGGCGCTGAACGTGCCCGCATCTCAGCTTTCCGCGCCCAACGTCACGCTGGCGCTGGAATACATGCGTGCCGCCGACGCGCTTAAAAGGCCGCTCGACTTTTATCCCGTCGCCCGACGCGGCGATTATCACGATCTCAGTCTGGGCGAGTTTTCTTCCGCGTCGGCCATACGCGCCGCCGTGCTGGCGGGACGGGACGGCTGGCAGAGCGCCATGCCGGACGACTGCGCCGAACTGCTGCGCCGCTGTCTGTCTGAGGGACGCTATGCCCTCCCCGACGCGCTGGACACGACGCTCGTCTATCTTTTGCGCCGCGCCGAATCGCTGAGCGGGCTGTGCGACGTGACCGAGGGCTTCGACAATCTCTTTCTACGCCATGCGCAGACCTGTGCGGCGCGGGAGGAGCTGCTCGAAAAGGTCAAATGCAAGCGCTATACCTACGCGCGGCTCAACCGATTCTGCGCGCACGTCCTGATGAACCTCACTCAGGCCGACGCGCAGGCTCATCCCGCGCCGGAATACATCCGCGTGCTGGGCTTCCGGCGGGACGCGCAGCCGCTGATGAAGCACCTCAAAAAAAACGCGGAGCTGCCGCTCATCACCGACGCGGCGCACCTGAAAAACAACGCGCTTTTCCAATTTGAAAGAACTGCGACCGATTTGCAATCGCTGTCCATGGCCGCGCCAGACGCACGCGCCGCCGGACGGGACATGATTGAGCCGATCGTCATCATCTGATGAATCAGAACGCCGAATTTTCGTATAATCTCATTTGTGCGCCGTGTTTGCGCATCCAAGGGAGGGATTGCCGTGACCTATGAAGCCGAGCTTGACCGCGAGCGAGCCTATACCGCCCGCGTCCAGCAGCTGCTGGCGTCCGTCATCGCCATGAACCGCGAAAACGCCGTCTTTCAGGACGACACCATCCGCATGATCCTCGCCGACACATGGGACGAACTGCGCATGAAGCCGACCGCGCTCTCGCCGTGGGATCTCGATCAGCTCAACGCCGAGCTGAGCCGCTTCGTCGCCCGCCGCAGCTTCTCCGTCAGCCGCGCCGCGCAGTATGAAAAGATGCTCAGCAGCCCATTCTTCGCGCGCATCGATTTTGCCGAGGACGGCGAGGAGAGCGCCGATAAGATCGTCATCGGCCTGTACAGCCTGAAGGATCCCGACGGCTCGCTGCTCGTTCACGACTGGCGCGCGCCGGTATGCAGCCTGTATTACGACGCGATCCCCGGCCGCGCCTCCTTCGAAAGCCCCTCGGGCACGATTTCCGGCCTTTTAACGCTCAAGCGGCAGTACCGCATGGAGAAGGGCCGGCTCAAGTATTTCGTCGATACCGATTACAGCATCGACGACGCAATGCTGCTGGACATCCTCTCCGGCGCGTCCGAAACACATATGCGGCAGATCGTCTCCACGATCCAGTCCGAGCAGAATCTGGCCATCCGCTGTGAAAAGGCGCGCGTTCTGACCGTCACTGGCGGCGCAGGTTCGGGCAAGACCTCGGTGGCCATGCACCGCGCGGCCTATCTGCTCTACCGCCACCGCGACAGTCTGGACGCGCAGCGCATCTGTATGCTCGCGCCCAGCGACGCGTTCTGCGAATACATCTCCACCGTGCTGCCCGATCTGGGCGAGGACAACACGCGCTCCTCGACGCTCAAGGGCATTGTTGAAAAGCTGATCGGCAAGCGCGTCGAAACGCCCGTGCAGCAGTATGAAGCGCTCTTCGGCCCCAATCAGAAAATGCGCCGCGAGAGCGTCCGCTGGAAATCCGGCGCCGAGCTGATCGCCTGCCTTGACCGCGCCGCCGACCGCTTTATCAGCGACGGCCCCGACTTTGCGGACGTGTCTCTGGGCGGCCGCCGTCTCTTCACCCGCGAGGAGCTGGAACGGATGTATCGCGACGAGCTGAAAACGCTCACCCCTGCGCAGCGGCTCTCCCGCACGCTTGCGCAGGCCGAGCGCCGTCTGGGCGAGATCGAAAAGACGCTCTACAGCCGCTATGAAAAGCAGCTCATTGATTCCTACAAGAACAAGGAGCTGGACTTCGCCACGCGCATGGCCGTCGCGCAGAAAATGCGTCCCGTGCGCGCGCAGTTAAACGGCATGCTGACCATCAACCTCAGCCGGCTCTACGCCGCTGCCATTGAAAGCGACGCGCCCGAAATACTGGCCGAAGCCGCCCGCGAAAACGCCGATGCGAACCTGATCTGGTATGAGGACGCACCGGGACTGGCCTATCTTGCGCTGCGACTGGGCTGTGCAAAGCCCGATACCAACATCCTGCATCTGCTGGTGGACGAAGCGCAGGAATACGCCGACGTTTCGTTCAAGCTGATGAAGCTCTATTACCCCAGAGCCGCGGTCACGCTGCTGGGCGATCCCAATCAGCGCACGCTGCCCGGCCTGCCCGAATGCCATCCCGAAAATTGGGGCGCGCTGTTCGGCGAAAGCGACGCGCCGCACATCACGCTCACGCGCGGCTATCGCTCCACGAGGGAAATCGCCGATTTCTGCGCCGCCTTCCTGCCCGAGGGCGCGGCGGTGCCTCAGCCGTTCGGCCGCAGCGGCGAAGCGCCTGAAATTCAGCCCTTCTCCGCCGAAGCGCTGAATGCCCGCCTGAACGAATGGCTGAGCGGCGGCATAAAGCGCGCCGCCGTGGTCGCGCCCACGCAGCGCGACGCGGAAACGCTCTCGCGGCAGATAAAAGGCTCCTTCCTGCTCACCGGCGATGTGAACGAGCTGGAGGACACCGGCGTAACGGTGGCCAGTCTGGCGCTCATGAAGGGGCTGGAGTTCGACGCGGTGGCGGTCGTCTGGCCGATGCAGGCCGAGCGCGACGAAGCCGAGGGACGGCGGCTGTACACGGCCTGCTCCCGCGCGCTGCACAAGCTGACCGTGTTCGACACGTCCGCAAAGGAATGAACCCGCGCCGGCTGCGCTCGATTTCAGCAGATCGACGCTGATCAGGGCTTTTCGGCCTGTCCCGCCCTGTGCATATTATAGAAAGGACTCAGCATGAACGAACCGATTTTTGACATACTGATCGTCGGCGGCGGCGCGTCCGGCATGATGGCCGCGCTGGAAGCCCGAAGAAACGGCCCGTCGCTGCGCATCGGCGTGCTGGAGCGCATGAACCGCGTGGGCAAAAAGCTCATGGCCACCGGCAACGGCCGCTGCAACCTCACCAACCTGAACGCCGCGCCCGAGCGCTATCATGGCGACGTGCCGTTCATGGAGAGCGCCATGACCGCTTTCCCGCCGCGCGCGGTGCTCGATCGCTTTGAGGAATACGGCGTGTATCCGCTCGTCGAGGAGGGCGGCAAGGTCTATCCCATGAGCGAGCAGGCTTCCTCCGTGCTGGACGCGCTGCGGCTGTCCATGGAAGAGGCCGACATCGCCGAGCTATGCGATTTCGAGGTCGCGTCGCTGAAAAACGAGCGCGGCGTGTGGCGGATCAAGTCCACAATCAGCGAGGAAACGCGCGCCAAACGCGTCGTCATGGCCTGCGGCGGCCTGACCGCGCCCAATCTGGGCGGCAGCGCGTCGGGCTATAAGCTGCTCGAAGCGCTGGGGCATACGGTTACGCCGCGCCTGCCCGCGCTGGTGCAGATCAAGACCGACGTTTCCCCCATCCGCGCGCTCAAGGGCATCAAGTACACCGGAGAAATCAGCCTGCTCGTGGGCGGCCGCGTCCAGCGCAGCGAGTCCGGCGAGGTGCTCTTCACCGAATACGGCCTGTCCGGCCCGCCGGTATTGCAGCTCTCGCGCATCGCCGCGCAGGCGCTCTCCCGCCGCAATCCGCAGCCTGTCGCCGCACGGCTGCACATACTGCCCATGAGCCGCGGCGAAGCGCTGGAACTGCTCAGAAAGCGCATAAAAGCGCTGAGTGAACGGCCGCTTGAGAACTTCCTCACCGGGCTGGTCAACAAGCGGCTCGGACAGACGCTCGTCAAGCGCGCGACCGACCTGCCGCTCTCCGCGCCGTCCGGCGAGATGACCGACGAAGCCCTCGCCGAGCTGGCCGAGCTGCTCACCGGCTGGGAAATCGCCGTCACCGGCACGCAGGGCTTCGATCAGGCGCAGGTCACGGCGGGCGGCGTTCGCACATCGGACGTCGATCCGGACACGATGGCCTCGCGTCTCGCGCCGGGGCTGTACATCACGGGCGAGGTGCTCAATATCGACGGCGACTGTGGCGGCTTCAACCTTCAATGGGCGTGGGCTTCCGGTATGCTGGCCGGACAGAGCGCCGCCCGTTCGCTGACAGGAGAAAAACACGCATGATACGCATCAATAATGTCAAGGTTCCCCTCAATTACGATGAAAAGACGCTGCTTCATCTGGCGGGCGCAAAGCTCAACCTGCGCGGCGGCATTGAGAGCGTGCGCATCGCCAAAAAGAGCGTGGACGCGCGCGACAAGGGCGACGTGCATTTTGTCATGGCACTCGACGTAACGCTCACGGACATGGCCGAGGAAAAGGCGCTCGAGCGTCTCCCCCACGGCATTCAGGCCGCGATTATCAGGCCGAGCGCCGTGCATATCCCCCGCCGCGACGCGGTATTTGCGCACAGGCCGCTGGTGGTCGGTCTGGGGCCGGCCGGTCTGTTCGCCGCATGGGAGCTGGCGCAATCCGGCGCAAGGCCGCTGATCGTCGAGCGCGGGCAGGACGTCGACCGGCGCAAGCAGAGCGTCGACGCCTTCTGGACGGGCGGCGCGTTCAATCCGCGCTCCAACGTACAGTTCGGCGAGGGCGGCGCGGGCGCATTTTCCGACGGCAAGCTGACCACCGGCATCAGCGATCCCCGCTGCGACCGCGTGCTGCACACGCTTTACGAATGCGGCGCGCCGGAGGAAATCCTCTATCTGGGCAAGCCGCACATCGGCACGGACAGGCTCCCGCAGGTGGTCAGGACGCTGCGCGAGAAAATCGTGCGGTTAGACGGCGAGGTGCGCTTCGAGACGCGTTTGACCGATCTGATCCTCGAGGACGGCCATGTGACCGGCGCGGTGCTCGAGGACGCGGACGGACGGCGTGAAACCGTGGACGCGGACGGAATCATTCTGGCCGTGGGCCACAGCGCGCGCGATACATTCGAAGCGCTTCACGCGCTGGGCGTGCCCATGGTGCGCAAGCCCTTCTCCATCGGCGCGCGCATTGAGCATAAGCAGAAGCTCATCGACCGCAGCCAGTACGGCGCGGCGGCTTCTCATCCGGCGCTGGGCGCGGCCGACTACAAGCTCAGCGTGCGCCTGCCCAACGGCCGCAGCGCCTATACCTTCTGTATGTGCCCCGGCGGCTACGTCGTCGCGGCGGCCAGCGAGACGGGCGGCGTGGTGACCAACGGCATGAGCGCCTTTGCCCGCGACGGCGAAAACGCCAACAGCGCGCTCCTCGTGGGCGTGGAGCCGGACGATTTCGGCGGCGAGGATCCGCTCGCCGGCGTGCGCTTCCAGCGGCATTGGGAGCATCTGGCCTTCGAGCTGGGCAGCGGGAACTACCGTGCGCCGGCTCAGCGCGTGGGCGATTTTCTGCGCGGCGTTCCCTCAAAAGGCGCGGGCGACGTCGAGCCGACCTATCGGCCGGGCGTGACGTATACCGATCTGTCGCGCTGCCTGCCCGGCTTTGTGACCGAGACGATGCGTTTGGGGCTTGTGCAGATGGATCGCCGGCTGAACGGCTTTGCGTCGAGCGGCGCGCTGCTGACCGGCGTTGAGACGCGCTCCTCCTCCCCGCTGCGCATTTCGCGCGACGAGCATTGTCAGTCGACCGTCAGGGGGCTTTATCCCTGCGGCGAGGGCGCGGGCTACGCGGGCGGCATACTCTCCGCGGCGGTCGACGGCCTGCGCTGCGCTGAGGCGCTGCTCGATGAGCACTGTGTGAAAGAGCGCTGATTCGCGCGTCTGTTAATTTGCGGTATTTCCATACGTCACTCAAATGTCCGAATAATTTAACCGTATCTTGGTGATATTAGGGACACGCCATGCTTATAATATAGCGTACATGGTAGTGAAGGAGGTTTACATATCATGAAAAAGATTTTTGCTTCTATCCTGGCTGTTCTGATGATCGCGGCCTGCATGACCGCCTGCTCCAACAACGCGGCGAACATCACGCCCACCGATGCGCCCACTGACGCTCCCACCGACGCCGCGACCGACGCGCCTGCCGACACTGCGACCGACGCTCCGGCTGACGCCGCCACTGATGCTCCGGCTGACACCGCCACCGACGCGCCTGCCAACAACGGCTAATCATCAGACAAAACAAAAGCATATAAGACGAGAGGGAACGGTTGTAAAGCAGCCGTTCCCTTTTCCATATCTACACAGACAAACCGCGCCGCCGAGGACGCTTTTACGCTCCACGGCGGCGCTATTTTTGAACAGACCTGAAATCGACTTTTTCAGCGATTCTATTTCTCGCGCGTGATCGTCAGCGTCTGAAAGCCGAGCGCCACGCAGCCTTCGGGCAGTGAAACGCCGCCCTGAGGCCGCAGAAAGCCGCACCGCGCCCGAGAGTCGTTTTCAAATTCGCACACGGCGCGCCTTACTTTGCCGTCCTCGTATTTTTCGATCAGCAGCCATGCCGCATCACTTGAAGCGTTCATCGTCCAGCCGGCCTGCTCGAGCGCATTCAAATCCAGTTCATGCCGCGCGAGCACCGTGTTATCCGCGCTCATCTCGCTGATTACGGCGCGCTCAATGGGCGCTTTCACCTTCAGCGTCACGCTGATTTCAACTGTGCGCGTAACCGTTTTGCCGTCCTTGTCCTTCACGTCGTAGGTGGCCGACTGCTTCTGCGTGCTGCTGCTGACCGAGCCTGCCACGCCGCCCTCTTTGGAAACGGCATAGAGCGTACCGTCTGCGCGCCGATAGACCGGATCGAGCCGCCAGCTGACGTTCCCATCCTCAAGCCCGTCGGGCGCTACATAGACGCTCGCCTCGACGGAATATGTCTCCTCGCGGCGGGTCTGCGCGCGCCGTCCGGCGTTCTCGGAAACATCGTTTATGCGGATCGACTGCTTCGGTTCCATAATCCACGCGCCCATGTCAAAGCCGACGCTTTTGTCGCCGGTGCCCTCGTCCGTCTCCTCGATCAGCGCGAGATAGCTTTCGCTGCCGTCCAGTTCATATTCGCGCCCCGCTTCATACGCGCCCTCCAGCCGCGTCAGGACGACGTTCACACCCACGAACTGATCGGCGCTGCCCGCCGCATCCTCCCGCGCCAGCGAGCAGCCGCCCAGCGCCAGCGCTGCCATGAGAATCCATACAACCGCTTTAATCCTGCGTTTCATCGTCATCCTCCTCCAAATGGCCGTCGAATTTAAGCAGATCGCCCGGCTCGCACGCCAGATAATAGCAGATGCGGTTGAGCGTGGCCAGCCGCAGGCCCTTCGCCTTGCCGCTGCGCAGCACGGACATATTGGCCTCGGTGATGCCCACCTTCTCGCACAACTGCTTCGAAGTCATGCCGCGCGCCTTGAGCCGCTCGTCCAGCGTAATGATAATCGCCATGCGCTCACCTCAGATAAAGCTGTCGTTTTCCCGCCGCACGTGAACGCCCGCCTGCACGAAGCGCGCCAGCAGCACAGCCGCCAACGCGGCGATCAGCTCGGCCGCCGGCACGGTGATCGAAAAGCGCAGCTCGTTCAGCCGCGCGCCCATGAAAATCTGCGCCGCGTTCTCAACCGCGCCAGTGAGCAGCCCCGCCGCCAGCAAGCCGCGCGCCCAGACGGCCACGCGCCGCGCCGCCGCTTCGTTGTCGTCATGGAGCCAGCCGCGCCCCAGCGCTTCCGTCAGCCGCTTTCCGCTCTCGCACAGCCCCAGCGCAAAGACCAGCCGCACCAGTGCGCACAGCACTGCGATCAGGCCGTAGCCGCTCAGGACGTATTTCGTCTCCTCCCAAACCGCGTTCGTCGACTGGACGACCGCAATCAGCTCGTCCGGCAGCGCCGCAGCCACAAGGAATCCATCGACGACCTCAATCAGCATAAGCAGCCGCTTAACGCGCCGCAGCAGCACAGTTTCCTCTTCCGTTTCGCCGGTGACGCGCAGGCAGAAGCCCGCCAGCAGCAGCATGACCAGCGGCGAGGCGAGCGACAGCGCCAGCAGCGCGCTCCCGCCCTCCCACGCCCATGCGGGCGCGATCACGTCCTTCAGTATGAACGGGTTGACCAGCGCATAGAGCATGAAAAACGCATACGCGCTCGAGACGATCCACAGCGCGTCCGCCGCCGTGTGCCGCCGGCGAACCGGCATAAGCCCCAACAGCGGCGCAAGCCCCAGCACCGCATAAACCGCCCAGCTCAGCGCGCTCCGCCAGCCGCCTGAAAGC
This sequence comes from uncultured Clostridia bacterium, assembly GCA_934631025.1. Lineage (GTDB taxonomy): Bacteria > Bacillota > Clostridia > Christensenellales > Aristaeellaceae > Firm-10. The sequence goes on along the minus strand of CAKTXR010000058.1, from coordinate 1,891 downwards.
GACAGGCCGCGCAAGCCCGTGCCCAGCGCCATGAGGGCCTCGCCCAGCCCGCCGAGCGTCTCTCCGCCGCTCAGCACGCCCGCCAGCAGTCCCAGCGCCGCCGCCGCACCGAGCATCGCTCCATCCTTCTTTTTCATTACCGTCCCTCCTTGAATTATCGTTTCTCAATAATTTCAAGAGCAGTATACCACGTAAATTATCGTTTGTCAATAATTCGCGGCCACTTTTTGAAAAAAAGGAATGCGCACCAATTATTTCAAGCGCGCCCGCACTTGACAGAACGCCCCACATAAGCTAATATGAATGCGTAAAAATCAGAAAGGAAGCTGACGCCCATGAAAATCCGTCTGAACGAGGACGCTGAAATCGTCAAAACGGTCAAGGAAGGCCTGAAGGCGCGCGGCGGCTACTGTCCCTGCCGCTTTGAAAAGACCGAGGACAACAAATGCATGTGCAAGGAGTTCCGCGATCAGATCGCCGATCCCAATTTCGAGGGCTACTGCCACTGCATGCTCTACTATAAGGAAAAGTAAGCGGATATAAAAACGACTCTGGTTTGTTTTCGCACAAACAGACCGGAGTCGTTTCATATTAGAGGAAAGCCAGCGTCTCCTGACACCATGTAAAGAGCAGATCGAAGCTCTCGTCAAAGTCGAACGCCTCGCCGCGGTGAAGCGCCATGGCGCGCTCCAGCACGCCATGATCCTGACCCGACAGGCGCGTCAGCAGCTCCGCTCGGGTCGACACAAATTCGCCGCTTTGCAGGAAATGCAGGTTTTGCAGGATGTAGAACACGCCCTTATAGACGGACGGCAGGCGCTCGGCGCTCCGTTCGCGGCCAGAATGGATGTATCTATGGCACAGCTCATGATAGAGATTGCCCACGCTGACCTTGACGAAATTGCGCACGTCGCTCTCCGTATACGCGGGCAGGAGCGCGTTCAGCGTGCCGTAATAGTCCCGCGTGGTGTGCAGAAGATGCGCAATCTCGAGCGGATTCCAGTGCATGAGATCGGCCCTACTGCCGATGAAGCCGCACGACTTCTCCGGCTCTTCCAGTTCATTGATCGCGCGGCGGTACGCGTCCAGATCGCTCGGACTCAGATCGTCGACGACCGCCATCACGTCAATGTCGCTCTTCTCCGTCGCCTCGCCGCGCATATAGCTCCCCTGCAAGCCCACATAGACCAACCGCTCGCCATACGCCTCGTGCAAAAGCGCCGTAAGACGCGCCAGATAGCTCTGAACATCGAACATTCAGCATCCCTCCCCCGCATAGTAGCTCCTCGTAATGCCTTCCCGTTTAAAGCGGTTCCTCTCATAATAGCGCTGCGCCGTGATGTTCGCAAGCGCCGTGTCCGTATCAAAACGCTTGATCCCGCGCCCAAACAGATCGCTCTTCAGCGCGGCCATGCACCTTGAGCCGATCCCCTGTCCCCTCAGCGCTTCATCCACATAAATCCAACTCAGATAGGCGATTTCTTCCTGCTCCAGAAAGTGAACCTCGCAGCCGCCCACCGGCTTATCCTCCAGCAGAAAATCGCAGCTGGCCTGCCGGCCGGCGGTCGTCTCATGCCAGCAAAGCGCCACGTCCGTCGGCTCGCTCCCTGTCAGCACGGAGGAATAATACACGTTTTCATGCTCGATCTGAAAGCCCGCTTCCATTAGCAGCCGGTGATCGTGATCAAAGCCCTCGAACAGCTTACCATGCCGGACATAGCAGGACAGGCCGAAATAGTGGAAAAACGCGTAGATGCGCCCGTTTTCGCAATCAAGCGCCGCGCGGGCCTTATTAAGCAGCAACCGCCCAACTGTCTCGTCCCCCGCCGCAAAATAGAGCTGACGGATGATCGGATAGGACACGCCGCTCGTCACTCTGCCGCTTTCGTTA
>CAKTXR010000057.1 GCA_934631025.1 uncultured Clostridia bacterium | reverse complement strand
GTAGATGACCTCGGAATCGCGGTTGTCCAGCTTGCGGCCGTCCTTGGCGTGGGTGTGGACGATATAGTCCTTGAGGTTATGCACGGCCTTGACCGGATCGTCGCCGGTGACCATGACCAGATTGGCCGGGTCGAGGTTGACGGCCACGCCGGTGGAATGGAGCGAATCCAGGAAGCCCTTGAGCACCAGAGAGGTCTCGGGGCCGGTCTCGATGGCAAAGTGCGCGCCCAGCGTGTCGGCATAGGCGGCCAGCTCGCCGCAGGCGTCCTGCATGATCTTGTAGCGCGGATGGCTGGGATCGGTCGGCACGACGCCGATGTGCGTGGTCACGATGTTGGTCTCGAACGTCATGGCCAGATCGAGTATGCGCTTCGACTTCTCGATCAGGTCGGGATTCAGCTCGGCGTTGCCGAAGCCGTGGCCCAGATCGCCGCACAGCGCGGAGATGACCAGACCGTGATCCTTGACCATCTTGAAAAATTCCTTCTGCGCGGCGGGCGTGGAAATGCCCTTACTCTCCAGCGCCTTGGGGGTCGCGTAAACCTGCAATCCCTGCGCGCCCAGAGACTGCGCGATGTCCATCGCCTCGGCGGCGGGCTTGTGGAAGGACTCCAGCATAACGCCAATCGGGAACTTGCTCATCGTCATAAACCTCCATAATTTCCGGCGGAAGCATCGTCGGCTTCCGGCCATTCAAAGCAGTCTTACAAGGATGCGTTTCAAAAAGGAGGGGCTGTAAGTTCGAGTGGATTTTTCGTCAGCTCAAGGCAAAAGACCGAAGGTTTAGCGGCGCTAAATCGAGGGCTTTTAACGCAGAGATGGCGGAAAAGACGCCGAAATTGCAGTCCGGGGAATTTTTGAGACGCATCCATAATTATAAACCGTTTCGCGCAGCCTGTCCAGTGGCCATTTGGGGCTTTATTGCGGCAATGCGGGCTGCGCGCCGGTTTATCGCCATCCGCTTACAGTATAGCCAAGTTTTATCCTTCTGTCAAGCGGCTGTTTTCCTTTATTTATACGAGTTCCCTGTCTGTCACCGCAAGGCGTGTCGCACGATGAGCGGCATAGCCCGTCCCTTCATTCAATACACTTTTTAGCAATCTCACTTCTGCGAGGTATGCCGCCATGCTCCTGAAAATTGCGCTTCTCGTCGTGCTTCTGCTGTCGGTTTTCTCCCCTGTTCGGGCCGAAAACACCGTGCTCATCGGCTCCTGCGAGGGGCTGATCGCGTTCGCACGGGCTGTTCAGTCGGGCGGCATGACGGACGCGCGCGTTCTGCTCACGGCGGACATTGAAATAACGCGGCCCCTCGTCCCCATCGGCGACGCGGCGCATCCCTTCGCCGGCACGTTCGACGGGCAGGGGCACACCGTTTCGGGCGGCGTAATCACGGGCGCGGAGACAGCCGGCCTGTTCGGGGATATTGCGCCGGATGGCGAAGTGCGCGCGCTGACGCTCGACGGCTTTACCGTATCGGGCGCGGCGTATGCGGGCGTTCTGGCCGGACGCTGCGCGGGGCTGATTGAGGACTGTACTGTAACAAACAGCCGCGTGTCGGTGTTCTCGACGTCGCTCTGGGGCACGGCGGCCGGATCGCTGTGCGGCTCGCTTTCCGGCACGGCGCGGCGCTGCACGGCCATAGATTGCGCCGCCTCCTCCCCCGCGCGCGCGGGCGGACTGGCCGGGCAAATTGCCTCGGGCACGATGGAGAACTGCCTCTTCACGGGCGATGTGAGCTGCGTTAGTCTTGGCGACGCGCCCTGCGGTGGCCTGATCGGCGCGATTCTGTATGACGGCGAGATGAAAAGCTGCCTGGGCGGCGGCACGGTGAGTGCGCCCCGCGCCGAGTATGTCGGCGGGACCACAGGCGCACTGTTCGGCGGCGCAATCGAGGACTGCGCGTTCTCCGGCGCCGTGAAATCGAGCGCGAAATACGCGGGCGAAATCACCGGCTGGTGCGCTGATCACGCGCAGATCGCCGCCTGCCGGCATGACGGCGCGTCTCCGGCGATCGGGCGCGGCGAAGGCTCGTGCCGGCCGCTGGCGCAGGGCAATTATCCGCTGAGTTCGCTGATCGAAAGCCTGATTCGGCTCCTCGATACGCCTTGATTTTGCGTTTCAACTATGGTATACTCATTGTCAGATTCAAATGCCCGACAATATAACGAAAAACCGGTCGAAGCGACCGCGTTTTTCTGATATAATGGAGATAATGGCATTATACCAAGAGAATAGAGGGGTTAAAATGGATTTCAAACAGAGCATCGCCAATGAGATCGTCAAGGCGCTGGAAATCGCGTTCGGCGAAACCAGCCTGACGGCGGACGCCATCGCGCAGGTCATCGAGATTCCGCCAGACACCGCCATGGGCGATTATGCCTTCCCGTGCTTCCGGCTGGCCAAGACGCTGCGCAAGGCTCCGCCGATGATTTCCGACGCGCTCAAGGCCGTCATAGACGCGCCGTTCCTGAAGGAAGTGCAGTCGGTCAAGGGCTATCTGAACTTCTACATCGACCGCGCCACCTATGCCGCGGAGGTGCTGCACAGCGTCGAGCGCCAGGGGCTTAAATACGGCGGCAGCGACGTCGGCGCGGGCAAGACCGTCTGCCTGGACTACTCCTCCATCAACATCGCCAAGCGCTTCCACATCGGCCACCTGTCCACCACGATGATCGGCAACGCCCTCAAGCATATGTATAAGTTCATGGGCTACAAGTGCGTGGGCATCAACCATCTGGGCGACTGGGGCACGCAGTTCGGCAAGATGATCGCCGCCTACAAGATGTGGGGCAACAAGGAAGAGGTCGAGGCCGGCGGCGTGGACGCGATGGTCAAGCTGTACGTCCGCTTCAACGCCGAGGCCGAGAAGGACGAATCGCTCAACGACGTCGGCCGCGCGTGGTTCAAGAAGATCGAGGACGGCGACGAGGAAGCGCTGTCGATCTTCAACTGGTTCAAGTCGGTCACGCTCAAGGACGCGGAGCGCGTCTACGATATGCTGGGCGTAAAATTCGATTCCTACGCGGGCGAGAGCTTCTATGTCGACAAGATGGACCGCGTGATCAACGAGCTGAAGGAAAAGAACCTGCTGGTCGAATCCGACGGCGCGCAGGTGGTCGATCTGTCGGCCTACGATATGCCGCCCTTCATCATACTGCGCTCGGACGGCGCGTCGCTCTACGCCACGCGCGATCTGGCCGCCGTACTCTATCGCAAGGACACCTATGATTTCGAAAAGTGCCTGTACGTCGTCGCCTATCAGCAGGATCTGCACTTCAAGCAGCTGTTCAAGGTGCTCGAGCTGATGGGCTACGACTGGGCGAAGAACTGCGTTCACGTCGCCTTCGGCATGGTGTCGTTCGAGGGACAGTCGCTCTCCACACGCAAGGGCCATGTGGTCTATCTGGACGACGTGCTCAATAAGGCCGTCGAGAAGGCGCGCGCCATCATCGACGAGAAGAGCCCGAACCTCGAAAACAAGGACGAAGTGGCGCGGCAGGTCGGCATCGGCGCGGTCGTGTTCTTCGATCTGTACAACAGCCGCATCAAGGACATCGACTTCTGGTGGGATCGCGCGCTCAACTTTGACGGCGAGACCGGCCCCTATGTCCAGTACACCCATGCCCGCAGCTGCTCCGTGCTGCGCAAGGCCGGCGAATGCGACGCTGAATGCGACTACAGCGGCCTGGCCACCCCCGAAGCGCAGGACGTGATCCGCCTGCTCGAGCAGTTCCCCGCGCTCGTGGCCGAGGCGACCGACCGCAACGAGCCGTCCATGATCACGCGCTAGTCCATCTCTCGGGCGCAGGCGTTCAACAAGATCTACTATGAGAACCGCATACTCGACGACGACATGGGCGTTCGCGCCGCGCGTCTCGAGCTGACCCGCGCCACCCGCCAGGTCATCGCCACCGCGCTGAATCTGATCGGCGTGGCCGCGCCCGAGCGGATGTAATCGTTTCCCGACATATCAAAGAGCCGACGCATCATACGCGTCGGCTCTTTTTTTGTGTACACTGAACCGCCAGCCGCGTTTGCAAATGGCACGATTCGCTTTTCCGAAGCGCAGGCTCTTCCTGCCGCGTCCTCTGACGCATCCAATAAACCGACACGTCATATACCGTCTTTGCGTACAATGAATCGACAGCCGCGTCTGTCCTCGCCATATCCCCGACTTGTGGGGAAAATTCAGGCTCTTACCGTCGCATCCTTCAGGCTTCCATACGAAAGCTGCCGCACCCATCGAGCGCTTCTCCTGATGAACGCGGCTATTATGTGCTTATTCGATTCCCTGTCCGTATGCCATGAGCGCAATCTCCGCAGGCGGGTTCAGCGGATCGAGCGCTTCGCAGGCGGCGGCCTTCCCGCCCATCGCTTTGATGAACGGCTCCACGCCGCCCAGCTCGAATGTGAGCGGCGGCGTTTTGTAGTGCATGGGCACGGTCACGCGCGCACCGATGCGCCTGGCCAGCGCTGCGGCCTGACGCGCGTCGATCGTATACACGCCGCCCACCGGAATGAGCAGCGCGTCCACGCGGTCGAACGCGGCGATCTGCGCGTCGCTCAGATCATGACCGAGATCGCCCAGATGCAGCACGCGCGCGCCGTCGCCCTCGATGAGGAACATGACGTTCGAGCCGCGCTTTGCGCCATGCACGTCGTCGTGGAAGGACGCAAAGCCCATCACATCGACTTTTCCCGGGAAATGACCGGCCGTTTTGATCACCATTTCCGGCTCCAGCGCGCCAATGTGGTTGTGGTCGAAATGTTCGTGGCTGATCGTCAGGAAATCAACCTTGCCGCGCGGCAGCTCATAGCCGACGCTCCCGTCGAACGGATCAGTCACAATAGTCGTGCCGTCGTTCATGGTCAGCCGGAAACACGAATGCCCTATCCAGCGAATCAGCATACAATCCCCTCCTTCAGCATATCCAGACACAGCCCGCAGGCGTACAGCGCCCCGCCGCACCGCTTCCTCAGCGCGACAGCCGCCGCCTGACGCACCGTCTTTTCATAATCTCCCAAGCCCTGATGCAGCTCGAGCCGCTTGACGCCATCGAGCCAGGCGCGCGTTTCCTCGTCGCAGACGCTCCGCGCAGCGCTTTGCCGAAAGAGCCGCGTCAGTTCGCTCTCGCAGCTCTGCTCTGCCGCCCACTGCTCAAATCGCGTGCGCCACGCCCCGTCCGGCGCGACGGCCAGCAGCGCGCCGCGTTCTTCAATCAGAAAACCTGCCGCGCGCATCGCCTGCGCAATCTCGCGCCAACGATCGCAGCGCGCCGGCAGATTGGTTACATACAGCGCGCCGCCCCGATCGCAGCGCAAAAACGCGCCCGTGCCGTTCAGCAGGCCCTCAAGACGCTCTCTCATCGGATTCACGCCGCCTCTCACCTCGATAAGCGCATTATAGCATGTTTTTTCGCATTCCACAAGCGCATAGACGCGCCGCCTGCCGGTTATACTCGGCTTATATAAAGGAAGTGAATCCGATGAAAAATCCCACATTCGCGCTTTTGACCCTGCTGGGCGCACTGGCGCTGGGCGGCGCGGCCTTTCTGCTCAGGAATCACTGGAGCGCCCCCGCCGCCGTTCCTTCCGACGCGGCCATGCAGGAGGACGCGCCCTCGCCGCTTAATGGCTATCAGCTGCTCGAAACGGCGGGCGCTGTCTATGACGGCGATCTCAATCAGTGGTCGTTCTGTGAGAAAATGACGCTTCTGGGCCAGTCGGGCGCGCCGGTTTACGCATTTATGGACGCAACGGTCGAGGCGATTGCCTATGAAGCGCATACGCTGACGCTCGAAGCGGCAGACGGAACGCGGCTCGTGTATGAAGGCGTGTCTCCATCGCTGTGGACGAACGCGCGCTGCGAAATGGGCGACGTGATCGGCTTTCTATCCGGCGATATACTCACGCTGCGCGCTGAGAAGGAGGGCGTCGCCTTCGACGCGCTGTCGCTGCTCCCCTGACGCGCGCCGATGTAAATCCGCGTGAATTTTTGCGGCGCGCTTCGATTTTCGCGCCTTTTCGGCAGGAAACGACCCGTGAAGCGTTGAAATAGAACAGTAATCTGCAAAACGAAAGGACAACACGCCCATGAAAATCATGATTGCTTCCGATCTGCACGGCTCGGCGAAATACTGCCGCGCGCTGCTGGACGCACGCGCCTACGAACAGCCCGACAAGCTGCTGTTGCTGGGCGATCTACTCTATCACGGCCCGCGCAACAATCTGCCCGAGGAATACGACACCAAGGCGGTTGCGAAAATGCTCAACGCCGTCCGAGACGAGCTGATGTGCGTGCGCGGCAACTGCGACTGCGACGTGGATCAGATGGTGCTCGAATTCCCCATGCTGGCCGACTATGCGCTCCTCTACGCGGGCGGCCGCATGATCTTCGCCACGCACGGCCACCTCTTCAACGAGGACAATCTGCCCATGCTCAAGGAGGGCGATATCCTGCTGCACGGCCACACGCACGTCTCCGTCTGCCGCGAGCATGAACACTACACCTACGTCAATCCCGGCTCCGTGTCGCTGCCCAAGGAGAACACGCCGCGCGGCTATATGCTGCTCACCGACGAGGGCTTCGTCTGGAAAACGCTCGAGGGCGAGGTTTACAGGACGTATCAGTTCTGATCGACCGACTTCAACGCGCCGTCTCGCAGTGAGCGGCGCTTTTTTCTTTACAACGAACGCCGCGCCGTTGTATAATGAACTCAAACGACAATTCCTGCTTTGAAAGGGCTATGCTATGAACATCATCGCGCGCATACACACCGACTTTCCGACAAAATTCGGCATACCGCGCCAGAGCGGGCTGATCGACGCGCTGGAAGGCATGATCGTCTTTGAGCCGGCCTACAGAAATCCCGACGCGCTGCGGGGGCTGGAGGACTTTTCACACGTCTGGCTGATCTGGCAGTTTTCGCAGGCCGTACGCGAGGACTGGTCGCCCACCGTCCGGCCGCCGCGGCTGGGCGGCAACACGCGCATGGGCGTGTTCGCCACGCGCTCGCCCTTCCGCCCCAACCCGATCGGCCTGTCCTGCGTGCGCCTGTCCCGCATCGAGCTGCACGGCGAATACGGCCCCGTACTGTATGTGCGCGGCGCGGATCTGATGGACGGCACGCCCATTTACGACATTAAGCCCTATCTCCCGCAGGCCGACTGCCATCCGGACGCGACGGGCGGCTTTGCCGACGCAACCGCCGTCTATGCGCTCGAGGTCGATTTCCCGCCCGAACTGATGAGCCGCCTGCCCGAAGCCAAGCGCGAGGCCGCGCAGCTGATGCTCGCACAGGATCCGCGCCCCGGCTACAAGCGGCAGGACGAGCGCCCCTTCGGCGTAGAGTTCGCCGGATACGACATTCGCTTCACTGTGCGCGGCGGCGTACTGCACGTCCACGACGTGGTGCGCCTTGCAAAGGAGGACAGGCCGTGAAAACCGTCAACCTCGGCATATTCGCCCATGTCGATGCGGGCAAGACCACGCTGAGCGAAGCGCTGCTGCTGGCCGCCGGCGCGATCCGCACGCCCGGCTCGGTCGACCGCGGCACGGCGCACACCGACCGCACGGACATAGAGCGCCGCCGCGGCATTTCCGTGCGCGCTGTGTGCGTACCGCTCGAATGGAACGGCGCGCGCGTCAATCTGATCGACACTCCCGGCCACGGCGATTTTGCCGCCGAGGTGGAGCGCTCGATGTGGGCGCTCGATATGGCCGTGCTCGTGCTGAGCGGCGTGGACGGCGTGGAGCCGCAGTCCGAGCTGCTGTTTGAAAGCCTGCGCCGCCAGCGCATCCCGACGCTGATTTTCGTAAACAAAATGGATCGCGAAGGCGCGGATTTTTCCGCCGTGCTGAAGCAGACGCGCGCGCTGCTCGCAAAGAACGCCGCCGAATGGGCCGACGACGAAGCGCTCATGGCCGCGCTGGCCGACGAGGACGAAGCGGCTATGGACGACTACCTCTCGGGCACGATCTATCCGCGTCAAAGGCTGGTTCAATCAGCCGCGGCGCTGTTCCATGCGGGGCGGCTCATCCCCGTGCTCTCTGGCTCTGCGCTGAAAAATCAGGGCGTTGAAGCGCTGCTGAACGCCGCCGTGGCGCTTGCCCCCCAAAATGCGGCGGCTTCCGACGCGCTGTGCGGCGTTGTGTTCGCGCTGGACGAGGACGCGGCCATGGGACGCGGCGCGTATGTGCGCCTGTTTTCCGGCAGACTGAAGAACCGCGATTCGGTGGCGTTCACCGTCACCCGCGAGGGCGCGTACGGGCTGAGCGAGCGCGTTGAGGAGCGCAAAATCACGCAGATCCGCGACATCGCCGCCGAGGGACGCGGCCATGATCTGGGTCTGCTGGAGAGCGGCGAAATCGGCGTGGTCTACGGACTGGGCGACGTGCGCGTGGGCTATGTGATCGGCAGCGCCGCGCTGCTTCCGCGCGATATGGACGCGGGACGGCTGAAGGAGCCGCTGCTCATGGCGCGCGTCGTGCCCGAAAGCGAGGAGAAGCGATCCGCGCTGCACAAGGCGCTGCTGCTGTTGAGCGCCGAGGATCCGCTGCTGGACGTGCGCTCGTTCATGGGCGATCTGCACATCCGCATGATGGGCGTGATTCAGGCCGAAATCCTCGCCGAGGAATTGAAGAGCCGCTTCGGCCTGAACGTGACCTTCGCCGAAGCGCAGGTGGTCTATCGCGAAACCATCCGCGAGGAAGCCGTCGGCTTTTGCGCCTACACCATGCCCAAGCCGTGCTGGGCGGTGCTCAAGTTCATCATCAGGCCCGCGCCGCGCGGCAGCGGCGTGACCTATCACAGCGATGTGCCCGTGCGTCAGATCAAGGAGCGCTATCAGCATCAGGTGGAGCAGGGGCTGCAAATTGCGCTCCGGCAGGGCATGATGGGCTGGCAGGTCGACGACGTGGACGTCACGCTGATCGACGGCAGCGACCATCAATTCCACACGCATCCGCTCGATTTCATTGTCGCCACGCCCATGGCCATCATGGATGGTCTCAGGCGCGGCGGTACGGTGCTTCTGGAACCGGTGGCCGAGCTGAACATCCGCGTGCCTGCCGATCTTGGCGGCAAAATCATGAGCGAGGTCGTCGCAATGCACGGCGAGGTCACCGCCACGGAATCGGACGACAGCCGCGGCGCGATGATCCTCACCGCCGAAGCGCCGCTGCGCGCCGTGCTGAACTTCCCCACCCGTCTGGCCGCGCTCTCCGGCGGACGCGGCTCGCTCACGATGCGCGTTCACCGCTATCAACCCTGCGCCGAGGAGCACGTCTGCCCCCGCGCAGGCGTCAATCCGCTCGATACGGCCAAATACATTCTCGCCGCCCGAAGCGCGCTGGAAAGCGATATTTTCTGAAAAATCCTCTTGACTGCGCCCCAGGGGCCGCGCTTATACTGCGCATGGGAGGGATGAAACATGACCATGCACGAGGTGTGCGCGCGCCTTGGACTCACGAAAAAGGCCGTGCGCTATTATGTCGGCGAGGGACTGATCGCGCCGCGCCGGCTGGAGAACGGCTATGCCGACTTTTCGGAAGCGGACTGCGAGACGCTCGAGCGCATCGCGCTTCTCAGGCGGCTCGACTTGTCGATCGGCGAAATCCGCGGCATTCTCGCGGGCGGAAGCGCCGAGGCCGCGCTCCATCGCCTGACAAAGCAGATCGAGCGCGAACAGACCGCACTGCGCCTGCTGAGCGGCTTTTCGGAAACGCGCGATTACGCGTCGCTGAAAAGAGCGCTGACCGCCGAGGAGCGGAAGCGCACGATCGCCGAGCGGCTGGAGAGCGCCTTCCCCGGCGGCTTTGGGCGCGTCGTCGCGCTGATGTTCGCATCCTATCTGAGCGAGCCGATTGAAACGCCCAATCAGCAGGCGGCCTTTGACGAAATCATCTCCTTTCTGGACAATGTTCCCGCGATTGATCCCGCGCTCGCCCAGGAAATGCAGCGTGCCTTCGCGCCCATCGACGCGAAAACCGCCGAAAACCTGCGCCGCGCCAGGGAAAGCGCCGCCACCGACCCACAGAACTGGCTTGAAAAGAACGAGGAGCTTGTCCGCCAGTACGCCGCCTTTAAGCAGTCGGCCGCCTATCGCGCCTCGCCCGCCGGAAAAATCGAGGACTATCTCAGGGCGTTCTGCCAGGAAAGCGGCTACAACGACGTGTTTATTCCCGCGCTGCGCCGGCTCAGTCCGGCCTACGACGCATACCAGCGCCGGCTGATCGCCGCAAACGACGCGTTCAGGCGCGCGCTCAAAACAACCGATGAGGAAACGACCTCGTCCTGAATCAACGCCAAAGGCGCACCGGATTGATTTCCGATGCGCCTTTTTATGCTCGTTTAGAAAACGCCGTCCCGATCCAGGCAGTACGCGCCGCCGCATATCTTGCGGCCGCTCGTCCACTTGCCGTGCGTGAAATCCGGAAACGCCTGCGGCAGGCCGCCCATGGCGACCGACTGCTCGCTCAGCGCGGTGATCGCCATGTACGTCGCCGCGTCGTAAACGTCGATGGGCGGCTGGGCATGGTTGCGCGCCGCGTCGGCGAATGCCGCCATGACCAGATAGTCCATGCCGCCGTGGCCGTCGCTGGCGGAGGGATCATAGTTCTGCCAGAGCGGATGATCGTATTTCTTGTAGATTTCCTCCATGGGCTCCCAGTGGCCGTGCTCGAAAACATCGTCGATGTTCACGCCGCCCTTGTCCTCGCTGTAAATGGCGCGCGTGCCCTGCACGAGATTGGCGCGGCTGTAGGGGCGCGGCAGCGTGATGTTGTGGCGCAGCATCATGACCTCGCCGCCCGCGCACTTAATGAGGCTGGTGGTCACGTCGCCGCAGGCATAGCGCTTTTCGCGCGCGTCGGCCAGCGGATGCTCGGGATTGTGGCGCTGGAGATAATCCTGCACGCCATAGGCCGGCGTAGACATCGACACAAGGCTCACGAAGCGATTGCCGTTGTTGATGTTCAGGATCTTGCCCATCGGCAGCGCGCCGTGGGTGGGATACAGATCGCCGTTGCGCAGGAAGTTGTTGTTGCAGCGCTGATGCGTCATGTCCGCGACGTGAGAGCGCAGATCGTGGCAATAGCCCGCCTCGGTGTACACCACCCTGCCGAATACACCCTGCCGCACCATGTTGAGCACGGCCAGCTCATTGCGGCCATAGCAGCAGTTTTCCAGCAGCATCATGGGCGTTTTCGTGCGCTCATAGGTGTGAACCAGCTCCCAGCACTCGTCCAGACTGGCCGCACCGCACACCTCGGCGGCGGTATAAATGCCCGCGTTCATAAAGTCGATGCAGATTTCCCAGTGCGTGATCCAGTTGGTGACGACATAGACCAGATCGATATCGCCGCGCTCTATGATGCGCCGGTAGTCCGTATAGCCCTGCGTTTCCACGCCCAGCGCGCGCATTTCGTCCACGCCGGCCTTCAGGCGCTCCTCCATAATGTCGCAGACGGCCACGATGTTCAGATCCTTGACCGACTGGATGGTCTTGAGCAAACTCAGTCCGCGGGAGCCAAGGCCGACAACCGCGGCGCGCAGTGTTTCCTTCATGGCGTTATCCTCCTCATAGTACAATGCAAAGCGGCGCGCGGCCGGCGATTTTCCGCCCCCGCACGCCGTCATTTTACCAGAGATCGTTCAGACTGTCAATGTCCGCCCTTAATCCTTTTTAGCGATGCACAGCGCGTTGTTCGCGAGGCGCTCGTCGTTCATCAGCGCGCTGTCGAACGGACGGCTCTCCTTATTGGGCGTTACGCCGAAGCGGCCGAAATCGCCGCCCTCCCACTGTACGAACAGGTTGTCGTACACCTCGGGCATCCATTCTTCGCATCCGGCGGCGCAGTGCATGACCATATAGCGGCCGCGATCGAAAATATTGCCGTGGATGCGGAAGTTTTCGGCGCGGTTGGCATGGCTGTCCCAGCTCTTGATATGCGAGGCCTGCGTCTTGTCCGGGCGCTGATCGCCGAAGCCATAGCCGGCCAGACGGCAGATGTTTCCGGTCATCTCGATGTTCTTCATGATCTGATCGGGCGCGTTCTCCTGATCGAGGAAATACTCGATGGAATAGGTGCATTTTTCGATCAGATTGTCCTTATAGAGCACGTTTTCATGGCGCACCGTTTCGGGATTGAGGTTCTTGAACTGGTGCGTGATGGCCGCGTCGTAAATCTGATAGATATAGCAGTTTTCCACCGTGTAATCGCGGCAGGCGATGTAGATCTCAATCGCATTGCCATAGCGCGTGGTCGAGCGAGTGCGTGCCTGAGAATCCACGCCCTGAAGCGAGCCGCCGATCCATGCAAGCACGCAGTTTTTTACCGTCAGGCCGTTCCGGTTCATCGTACCGATGCCGTGCGAGCCGCCGTAACGCACAAACAGATTGTCGATCAGCACGTCATCCCCCTCGACGGTAATCACATGGCGCTTTTCGGCCATCTCGATGGAGTCAAAGCGCTCGCCGGGATTGCCCTTGTCGGAATAGAGATAGACGTGCTGATCGTCCAGCGAGTGATACATCTGAAGATCGCGCGTCATCTGATCGAGCCGGCCCTCAAAGCCGTCGATGCCCACGACCATCTTATAGCTCCAGTTTTCGCCGTGATTGAACACGACCAGACCCACGTCGTTGGTCTTGACGAGCGCGTTTTTCCAGACATTTTTCACGTCCGTCTCCGTCCACTCAGACGCGACGGCGTAGTTCTTGTCCGAGCCGGTGATGATCGGCTTGTCGCCCGCGCCGTAGGCCGAATAGCGCACGCCGCCCTGCGCGTTGAGCTGGCCGCGCCATTCGCCGCCGCGCTCGAACAGCACCCAGTCGCCGCGCTTATAGCCGCCGAAGGTGTTCACGCGCTCGAGCGTTTTCCAGGCCGTGCCCGGCGTCGTGCCGTCCGACGCGTCGTTTCCGTCGTTCGAGATATAATAGGCCGTGCCCGCGCCGTTCCAGGCGCTCTTGGCCGTCATGATTTTGTTTTTCAGTTCCTCCGCTCTGCGGTCGATCACTCCGAGCATTGTGTTTGTCCTCCCCTTGTCCATTCAATCAGCGCATAGGCGCGCCGCTTGCCCAGTTTTACACTGTCCGCGCTCAGCTCAATCTCTGCGTTCGAGCAGAGCAGGCTCATCTGCGCGCCCGCAAGCGCCGCGGGCAGCGCGAACGTATCTCTGTCGGTCGATTCGCGGAATAAGAGCAGATAGCCGCGCCCGCCACAGTCGATCTGAAAGCCGGTCATGCTCTGTCCATCCGGCTCCTCGCCGATGGGTGCAATATCGCCGGACGCAAAGTCGTCCCGATGCGCGCGGTATACCGCGATGATCGCCTTCAGGCGGCGGCTGTCCTCCTCATTCAGATGGCTCATCTCCATCCAGATCAGCGGGCTGGCCGGCATCACCGCAGCGAAGAGATAGTCCATATTGTAATAGTCGGGCGCGAACTCGTCGCCGGGCGCATAGAGCTGCCTGTTCCTGCGCGGATTGAGCGCCTCAAATTGCAGCTTGCCCGGCGGCAGCAGGCGGCTGAGCATCCAGACGTTTTTCAGCGTGGCGTGCGGATAATAGGCGCAGGTGTCGGTATAGCGATTCTCGACGAACAGATTGCCGTACTGCTTGAAGTACAGAGCGCCCAGCCGAACCTGCGCAGTCACATCCTGATTGACCGAAATTGCGCCGCCGCTCTCCGCCGTGACCGCTTCCAGCAGGCGCAGATAGTTGGCCTCGCCCCTCTTGGAGCGGATGTTCACGCCGTCCAGTTTGAAATGGCGCACGCCTTCACACTTCCACAGGCCGAGCAGCGTGTCCGCGTCGCGCCGCCAGCGCGCAAAATCGTCGGTGGAATCGGGCGAGAACCACAGCCCCAGCTCGATCCCGTAGCCGTGCGCCTTGTCGACGAGCGGATTCAGGCCGTGCGGGAACTTTTCCTTGTTGACCGCCCAGAAATTCGGATCGGCCTGATAATAGCCCTCCCATACGCCGCCTTTCCTGAGCGCCGAGTTGGTCGTGTGTCCCTGCTGCCAGCCGTCGTCGATCTGCACAATATCCACGCCGAGATAATCCGCCTTGTCGATTTCCTGCATCATGAAGTCGTGGCAGACCGCCGCGTCCCGGCTGCGGTCGCCCCATGTGTTGGACATGATGCGCGCGCCGCCGTCCCGCTTCCACGCCTTTTTGTAATAGGCACGATAGAGCCGGTCAAGCTCCCGCCGCGTCCCCACGCCCACGGTCGAGCCGTAGCCGTGCAGCGCGCCCGCTTCGCTCGCGCCGTCCAGCCCGCTGCCCACCAGCAGCGCGCACTCGCCGCGCGGAATGAACAGATCCCGCGCCGTGCGATGGAGCGCGCTCAGCGGATAGGGCGCGTCCTTGACCAGCATCAGCGCGCGGTCATGGACATAATCGTCCAGCACGAACACACTGCCCTCGTCCCACTCACCGCCCCAGCCGCCGGCGTAAACCTGACGGGTATAGGTACGCACGAGCGCGTCGTTCAGGTCGCTCTTGTCGAGCAGCTGCGTGACGTGCAGCTTGTAATGCCCGCGCGGCAGCGGAAACGCATCGATGCTGTCCGGCCATGCCGCCTTTTTCGCGGCCGCCGCGCCGTTCTCATCGCCGCCCTGAATCGTCTCCGGCGCGTCCGTGCGGTATACGCCAATGTTCTCCACGCGCATTTCCATGGAGATGAACGGCGTATCGGGAAAGATCGTAATCGTGCGCACGAGCGTCTCGCCGTTTTTCCCGCGCCACGTCAGATCGACCGCCATGAAGCGCTCGGACAGGCCGAAATGATCGTCCTCGCGCGCGGAAATTTCCGGCTCAGCGCTTTCAAAGGGCAGCGTCAGACGGCGAACGCCTTCCTCGCGTACCCAGATCATCCCCGCATGGTCGGACACGGAGAGCGGCGTCAGGCCATAGCGATCGATGAGGAACGCGCGCTCGATGCGGCCGTTGCCGACGGTCAGCCCTGTGCCCTCATGGCGGACATAGCAGTCCCTGTACTGATAATTCATATTTTCTCCTCACCGACAATCTCGAATGCATCGCAATCGTCTTCCACAATGACCTTTACCGGCGATTTCGCGCCGTGAACGCTGATTTTCCAGAGGCGCTTTGCCGCCTTGCCCTGATAGTCGCCGTCGCGCCGGCCGATGGTCAGCACAGTCTCGCCGTCCTGCTCGTCGCAGACGATATGCGTATGGCAGGAGCGCTTCGTCTCATAGTCCAGGCTCAGGCCGTCGTCCTCGCGCAGGGTGTATTCCGTCTTTCCCTCGGGATAGACGGCCAGCTCGATTTCGGAATCGTCATACTGGAACACATAGTCGCGATCCTTCCACATCGGGATGATCGCGCCGCGCCTGACGAACAGGCCGCCGCCGCGTCCCTCGGGGGCAGTATAGCTGATCTCCTGACCACCCTCGTAGACCTTGCCCGTCCAGAAGTCCTCCCAGCGGCCCTCAGGCAGATACACCTTGTCGCTGAACACAGTCACCATCAGCCAGTCGCCGAACATATACTGCGTCACGCAGTCCCACGTCTCTTTGCAATTCGGGAAGGCGATGGGCATCGGCCGGAGCATCGGCAGATCTTCCTCATGCCCCTCGATGGCGCTGGAATAGATATAGGGCATCAGGCGATAGCGCAGCCGCGCATAGTAGGTGAACACCGCCTCCAGCTCGTCGCCCGCCCACCACGGCTGGCTGAAGCCGTACCAGCTGTTGAGATGGCCCCACGGCAGCAGCAGACCGAAGTGTATGGCCTGCGCGTCGTGGACGTTCATATCGCAGGAGGTGTTCTGCATTCCGGAGAGCGCCATATTCATAATCCAGATCAGCGCGCCCTGCTTGCCGCCGTTGTCGCCGGTGGTGAAGGCGCTCCACTTCTGCATACCGGTGTACGCGCCGCAGTAGTGGTGCATGGGGCGGCGGCCGGCCTCGTCGACGAAGCCCTGATACATCTGCTTGCCCAGCAGCACCTGATTGAGGTTGTGCATCTGCTCGTCGCAGGAGCCGTTGGCATAGTTCAGGCCGGGATGCACCTCGTAAACCATCTCGCACGGATCGAGCTTGAACGCGTCCACGCCGTCCTGCACGAACGCGCGCAGATGGTTGAACCATGCCTCGGGCGTGCAGGTGGCCTCGCCCTTGACGATGCGCTCTTCCTCGGCGGTCAGGTCGTAGTCCACGCACAGCCACAGCTTGAGCTTGAAGCCGTAGCGCTTGAGCGCGGTGATGAACGATTCGGGATGCGGCCGGCTGCGATAATGCGGCATATGAAAGCGCGTGATCTCCCACTGCTTGTCGGTGCCGTGATCGTAAAACTTGGTCATCCAGCCCGGTTCGAGCGAAATCATGTCGCACGGGATGTGCTTGGCGCGGAACAGGCGCGCGTCGTTGGTCACCTCGTACTGATCGGCGAAAATCGGCGCGATGTAGGTCAGGCCGTACGCCCACTTTGGCAGGAGCATATTGTGGCCGGTCAGGCGGCTGTACAGCTTGAGCACATCCTGCATACTCTCGCCGGCGAGTATGAACACGTCGGTTTCGCCGTCCTGACCGCAGACGCTCACCAGATCGCTCTTCTCCGCGGCCACGTCGACGAAATGCTTCCAGTCGTTGTTGATCAGCACGCCCCAGCCCTCGCTGCTCATGAAAAACGGGATGGGCGCTTCGTCGAACTGATAGTACACCCAGTTCTGATAGGTCGCGCCGCGCAGATTCAGCCCCGTGCGGTTGCCTTCGCCCAGTCCGTAAAAGCGCTCCGTCTCGTTCACGCCCAGCGAGAGGCCGAACGGCGTGTGCTCGGTGCGCTCGGGCGCTTCGGGCGCGCTCTGGCGGTGCTCGCCGGGATCGCCGATAATGATGCGCTTGCCCAGCTTCTTGTCGGCATAGCGCTCGAGCATAGCGTTCAGGCGGTCGTTCCACGCCTTATCCTGCGCGTCCGTCCAGATATTCAGCGGCAGCACGCGGCCGGAAGGCAGCGTCACGGCGTTCTCGGTGACGGTGAAGCCCGCGTCCGCGCCTTCCTCCGGCTGAGCGTTCAGGATTTTGTAG
>CAKTXR010000056.1 GCA_934631025.1 uncultured Clostridia bacterium | reverse complement strand
CGGATAGGGCGCGAGCTTCTTTTTCGGATCGTGCTCGGTGAACACGCGGCTCTCCAGCCGGTAGTTTGTGCCGATGGCCGCGACGATCACGGCGCTGTCGGCGTTTTCAAGGCGCAGCCCGCCGCCAATCGCCGTCAGCGCGCCGCCCTCGTGCAGGATCCGGAAGCGCCCTTCGAATTTTATGCCGTAATAGGTCATCTCGCCGGTCATGACGGCGGTATCGCCCTCGACGTGAACCTCGCCGCGCTTGGAATAGCCCTCCGCGCTTTCCTTGAGGAACGGGATCACCGGCCGCAGCGTGAACGAAATCTTCCCCTTCTCGGACGCTTCGTGCCGCATGACCAGCACGCGGTCGGGATAGCTGGCGAATATGTCGCGCCGATATGTCACGCCGCCCTCGTCGTAAAACACGCGCGCCACGCCCTCGTCCAAATCCAGCTCGCGCCGGTAATTGGAGACGTTTTCGTGGCCGCAGTCGATCATCAGCTCGCAGAAATTGTTCAGCCCGCCGCCCTCGCCGGGATTGCACAGGCTGTTCTCGGTGATTTGCAGACGCTCCGTGCCCGTGCGGCCGAACACGTTCACGCCCATATAGCCGTTGCCGATGGGCAGCGACCACTTTTCCCAGCCGTCCATGGGATCGTTGTTCCTGTGCGACGGCGTAAAATCGTTGACAGCGGGCGCGCTCTTTGTATACCAGAGTCTCATGGGAATATTCGCCATGGCTCAATCCTCCCCGTTCGTTGTCCTGTCGATCAGATTTTAACATACATTCCGTGCAGCCGCAAGCAATATTTTTTCTGCGGTTGACAAGCTGCCCGAAAGCTGTTTATAATGAAATGGGGTATTATTTGAATCTGCCCCGAAAGGGAGGTTTTTCAATGCAGATGACTCTGAACAATCACGTCGTCTCCTTCAATCCGGGGGAGAATTATCTCGACATATTAAAGCACCACGACCCGCTCTGCCGCGCTCTGGGCGTACGCGTGGGCGGAAATACGCTGCCGCTCACCGCGCTGCCCGTCAGCAGCGAAAATGCCGCCGCTTTGACGCTGGCGGATCTCGAGGGCAGGATGATCTATGAGCGCTCGCTGCGTTTCATCTTCCTGCTGGCCGTTCACCGGCTCTATCCCGCGCGCAAGGTGCGCATCGAGCATTCGCTGGGCAATGGCGTTTACTGCGAGATTCGCGGCGAGGGCAAGCCGCTCACCTCCGCCGAGGTGGCCGCCATCAGGCGAGAAATGCGCGCCATCGTCTCGGCCGACCTGCCCTTCGCCTGCCACACGCTCACAAAACACGAGGCCATCGCCTATTTTGAGAAAAACGGCGAAACCGACAAGGTGGAGCTGCTCAAATACCGCCCCTACAACACGTTCACGCTCTATCAGCTGGGCGAAATGATGGAGTACTTCTACGGCGTCATGGCGCCCTCGACCGGCGCAATCGACGTATTCGACCTGAGCCTGTATCTGCCCGGCCTGGTGCTCCAGCTGCCCGATCCTGAAAATCCGTCCATTCCCTCGCCCGTGCGGCAGCTGCCCAAGCTGGTAAACGCCTTCGCCGAATCGGCGCGCTGGAACGGCATACTGGGCTGCTCGAACGCCGCCGATCTGAACGCGCTCACGCAGTCCGGCCGTCTGCGCGAGTTCATCCGCGTCAACGAAGCGCTGCACGAAAAGTCGATCAGCCGCATTGCCGACGCGTTCGCCGAGAGCGGCGCGCGCGTGATCCTGATCGCCGGCCCGTCCTCCTCGGGCAAGACGACGTTCGCCAACCGGCTCTACATCGCCCTGCGCGTGCTGGGGCTGCGCCCGACGGCCATATCGCTGGACGACTACTATCTCGACCGCGACGCGATTCCCGTGGACGAAAACGGCCAGCGCGATTTCGAGCGGCTGGACACGCTGGACGTGCCGCTGTTCAACGACCATCTGGTGCGCCTTTTGCAGGGCGAGACGGTGGACGCGCCGCTGTTCGACTTCCCCAACGGCCGGCGCAGCGACAAGACCCACGCCATCCATGTGGACGCGGATCAGCCGATCATCATCGAGGGCATTCACGGCCTGAACGACGAATTGACGCGCGACATCGCCCGCAATCTGAAGTTCAAGATCTACATCAGCGCGCTGACCACGCTCAATCTGGACGACCACAACCGCATCCGCACCACCGAGGCGCGCCTGCTGCGGCGCATGGTGCGCGATTATCACTTCCGCGGCACGTCGCCCGAGCAGACGATGGAGATGTGGCCCTCCGTGCGGCGCGGCGAGGAGAAATACATCTTCCCCTATCAGGAGGACGCGGACGTGATGTTCAATTCCTCGCTGGTCTATGAAATCGCGATCCTCAAAAAATACGTCTATCCGATGCTCGTCAGGCTCACGCCCGACAGCCCTCATTACACCATGGCGCACCGACTGCTCAAGTTCCTCAACTACTTCCAGCCGGCCGACGTGGAAGATGAAATTCCGCTCAATTCAATCCTGCGCGAATTTATCGGCGGCTGCTGCTTCTATCGCGACGAAGAAAATTAAATGATCGCGCGCGGCGATTAAAAAAATCCCTTCCTGTGCAGAATAGGACTGCAAGGGAGGGATTTTATCATGAATTTCCGCAAGTGTCTTTCGGTTTTCGTCTGCATCCTCGCGCTGAGCGCCGCCCTGTGCGGCTGCATGAACACGGGTCTGCGCGACGGCGACAACGCCGCCACGTCCCCCACGCCCACCGCCACCGACGGCGCGTCCGTCATGCCGAACAACACCTCGGCCGTGACCGCCGCGTTCGACTGGCTCAAGAACGCCGGCAGCGTCGAGCAGAAGATCAATCTGCTCAGCGAGATTGAGTCCAGCCGCGTCGTCGTGACCGGCAATACCGCGCTGGTGGGCGTGACCTTCACCAGCCAGTATCAGGGCGAGATGACCAGCCGCATCCGCGATCTGGTCGCCAGCGAGGTTCAGCAGGCCGATCCCGCGATCAAGACCGTGGCCGTGACCAGCGAGAAGGAGGACGTCGACAAGATCAACGACATCGCCGACCGCATGGCCAAGGGCACGCCCGAGAGCGAGCTGGAATCGGAGATCGACACCATCGTGCGCAACGTCACCACCATGCAATAATGCAAAGAAACGGCGAATCAGGCCCGTTACGAGTCTGGTTCGCCGCTTTTCATAACTCACTGTCAGTCGGCCTGCTCTGCGTCCTCGCCATAGATGAACGTGTGCAGCAGCTCCCTGTTCTTCTCCAGATCGGGCACAAGGCAGGACATGCCGTTGATCGTCTCGCTGGTGCAGGTGCCGTCGGCCGGAATGCGCATCTCGCTGAAGCCCGCGCCGTTCGTGACCACCTTCACGCCCAGCTTCCAGATTTCGTCGGTGGTCAGGTTGGTCGTAATGCGATCCATGACCAGCTTGTAGATGTCGAACAGCTTACTGGGATCGTGTACGGCGATCGCCTTGTCCAGCACGGCCTTGAGCGCCGTGCGCTGGCGACTGGTGCGGTTGTAGTCGGAATCCAGCTTGCGGATGCGCACGAATGCGAGCGCCTGCATGCCGTCCAGATGGACGCTGTCGCCGCACTCGGTCAGGTCGTTCTTGGGCAGATCGATGTCGGGATAGAGCACGCGCATATCCTGCATGAGCTGATTCATGCTGCGCATCTCCGCCTCGGTCACAGGCACGTCGATGCCGCCGATCTTATCGACGATATAGGCGAACGCGCTGAAATCGACCATGGCGTACTTGCTCAGGTTCATATCGAAATTCTGGTTGATGGTCTTGAGCGTGAGCGTAATACCGCCCTGAACGTCGCCGTTTGCGTCCATCGTGCCGAAGTGCGAGGCCGCGTTGAGCTTGTTCTTGCCGTGGCCCTCGATGGGCACATACATATCGCGCATGAGCGACGACAGCTTGACCTCGCCCGTGCCGCTGTGAATCGAGGCGATGATCATCGTGTCGGTGCGGCCGTACTGATCGGAATCCGCGCCCAGCAGCAGGATGTTGACCCACTCGCCGGAGAGATCCTCGTTGACGTCCACATCATCCGCGTTGTCGGCTGGCGCAATCGATACGGGCACCTTGCGCGCCGCGATGTACACGCCCGCCGCAACCAGCGCGATCACCACGATCACGCCCAGCAGCGCCGCCAGACAGCCGCCGCGCTTTTTCTTCTTCTCGCCCTTTTTGCTCATTCGTATATCCTCCTCATGCTGATTCGTCATGCCTTATGATCAGTGTTATGACTGATTATATCATATCTTTGTTCCCATGTCTGCCAGCATTGTGTAAAAATAGATTTTTCTAACTCTCGTGTTCTTCCTATGACCGGCGCGTAAAATGTGCGTTTACCGCCGCCGCCGGCTCGCTTTCCGTTCAAACTGTGATATAATATAGGAAATACTTTTCCGTCAGGAGGAATCACACTCTATGCGGCGTTTATCTTACGTCAATCCTCTCGATGACAACGCGCCCGCGTTCGGCCCGCTGCCCCAGCGTCTGCTGCTCATCGGCGCGCTCTGCGTGGCCGCGTTCCTGGCCGCCTTCATCGCCATTCCGGGCGGCAGCCTGCTCTTCATCCACTTCTGGGTGTACATCGCCGCCGCGGCCGCCATACCGGTGCTGCTGCTGGCCGCGCTCACCGTGGCGCTCTACCGGCGCATCCGCCGCCGCACGCCGCGCCTGATCGCGCTGTGGTCGATGATTACGGTGACGCTGGCCGTGGTGGTCGTCGCCTTCTCGCTGTGCATGACCTACGAGACCTACGGCGAGACCCCCGCCGCCTATTACACCGCTCCGAACGGCAGCCGCCTGATCGTCACCCGTCAGGCCAACATGGACACCGTGACGCAAACCGAGGACTCCATCAGCTACGACTATATCTACACGGCCTATCCGATGGCGAACAAGTTCTTCTACCGCGCCGATAAGGGCGCGCGGCTGGAGACCAACCGCGGCATTGATCTGGTCGAATGGAGTGAGGACAGCCTGACCGCCACGATCTACGCCACCGATTACAGCGGCGCAGAGATCACCGCTGTCGTCAGCTTCGCCGGGGACGCGCCAATCGAGGACAGCGCCGCGCCCGACGCCACCGACGCGCCCGAAAATACGCAAGGAGACAATTAACCCATGCAGCTTTCAAAACATCTGGGCGACAGGCACTTCTGGAGCTATTCGCTGAAACTGGCCGTGCCCATCTCGATTCAGAACATTCTCGTCTGCTCGTTCACGCTGGTGGACACCATCATGATCGGCGTGCTGGGCGACACGGCGCTGGCGGCTGTCGGCATGGCCGGCCAGTGGGCGTGGCTGCTCAATCTGGTCATGTTCGGCTTCAACTCGGGCGCGGGCGTGTTTATCGCCCAGTACTGGGGCGTGCGCGATATTGACCGCATCCGCAAGAGCTTCGGCCTGGCGGCGGTGAGCGCGCTGAGCGTGTCGCTCCTGTTCACTCTGGTGGCGCTCTTTGCGCCGCACGTCGTGCTGTCCATATTCACGAGCGATCCGACCGTTGCCGCGCTGGGCGAGGTCTATCTGCGCTGCGCCTGCTTCAGCTATGTCGCCATCTGTCTCAACAACCTCTTCGGCACGCTGCTGCGCTCCACCGAGCAGGTCAAGCTGCCGCTGTACGTCAGCATGGTGTCGGTCGTCATGAACGCCGTGCTCAACGCGCTGTTCATACACGGCCTCCAAATGGGCGTGAAGGGCGCGGCCATCGCCACGTCGATCTCCTCGTGGGTCTCGCCGCTGCTGCTGCTCTTCATCTCGATCAAGCGCAGGAACATACTGCGCGCGCCCATCCGCGCGTTCGTCGGCTGGACAAAGGAATTCGCGAAGAAATACTACCTGCTCTCTCTGCCCGCGCTGGCCAATGAATCGCTCTGGGCGCTGGGCACGGTGACCTACAAGGCCATCTATGCCAACACCAGCACCGATTTTTACGCGGCCTATACCATCTTTACCTCCATACAGGACATCATATTCGCCTTCTTCATCGGCCTGTGCCACGCCAGCAGCGTCATCGTGGGCAAGAAAGTGGGCGCGGGCGACCTGCGCGAGGCCTATCAGGACGCCCGACGCTTCACGTTCGTCTTTCCGCTGTTCACCGTCGCGGTCAGTCTGTTGTTCATGCTGCTGCGCCCTGTGCTGCTGCTGCCCTTCCCTAATTCTGACGCGGTGACGCTGGCAACGGCCTCAACGCTGCTGATCTACTATTTGTGCGAGCTGCCGCTGCGCAACATCCCCTACATCACCATCGTGGGCATATTCCGCGCCGGCGGCGATACGAAGATCGGCCTGCTCTACGACGTCATCGGGCTGTGGCTGCTGGCCATTCCGGCCGTCTGGCTGGGCGCGCGCGTGCTGCATCTCAACCTGACCACCGTTTTCCTCATCATGCTGCTCATCGAGGACGTGCCCAAATCGGCGCTGTGCCTGATGCGTCTCTTCAGCCGCAAGTGGATCCGCCCCGTGACCGATCAGGGCGAATCGGCCCTTGAGGATACAGCGGCGGGCATCTGAGCGGATACGGCGGCGGACAGGACGGCGGACAGGACGGCGGACACGGCATGGGCCGCTCCATGCCGCACTCATACGGCCGCTCGGGCCAGCAGGGCTGGAACACGCCCGAGGCCACGCGGCCGCAGCAGGGGTCGTTCAGATAGAGCACGACCTCCCGCCGCGCCAGATTCTCGGCCGCAACGCCGCCCATGTAGTAGGTCATGGACGCTTCGCCCTGCCACACCGGCACGCTGGCCAGCATCAGCGGCGGGCAGCCGCAGCCGCCCTCGATGCGCAGGCCGTAAAAGTCCATGCCGCCGCCGCACGGCAGATTGCGCGCGTTCATTTGCAGGAGCACGCCGCCACGGCACGGCTGAACGCGCACGCAGCCCTGAACGCTGCAAAAGCGCGCCTCTCCGCGCAGAAAAGCCTGAACGTAGGCTTCATATCCATACATAAAAAACACCTCCGCTCCATGCTATGAAAGCGTCGAGCGGAGGGTGCGAAAAGAATAACGCATCCCGATTCCCCAGCTGAATGGAGAAATCGGGATGCGTTTTTTATCAGGCGTTGATCTGCCGCGTTTCGGACACCGGCAGCATGGCCGTTTCCGTGCGGATCGTCTCAGGCGGCTGCTCGAGCAGCTCGGGATTGCGCAGATAGCCCACGGCCTTGGCGAAGGCGCGCGCATAGATGCCACCGGACGCGATGCGCTCGTCCACCACGATGCCCAGCGGCATGACGCGGCGGCTGCGGCAGGTGCCGTCGCCGTTGTGCGCCACGCGCTGCTCGGTCTTGCCCATGGTCACGAACACGCTGGTCGTGCCGAAATTGTAAATGTGATGATAGATATAGTTCATGCCCAGCGACGCCATGTTGCTGATGAACATACTGGTGTGGAAGGGGCTTGCATCGTGGATGAACTTGGGCAGTATGCCGTGCGCGTCCATGAAATAGGCCAGCCCGACCACGATATTGGGCAGCAGCGGCATACTCATCAGCGTGCGCGCCACCGCGTCGGTCTTGTTCACGCCGACCTCCTTGCGCCCGTTCTCGATGGCTTCGCTCAGGCGGCGGCTCACGTCGTAGATCGTGTCCTTCAGATCGAACTGAACCTTGCACAGCGCTTCCTCGACAGAATCATCGGCCGTCTTGCGCAGCGTCACGAACGAGACGCACACATGATTGCGCGAATACAGCTTTTTGTTGACGATGAAGCGGTTCATCTCCGGATAATCGCACAGCATACGCACATAGGCCGCGATGAACATCCCCATATGCGTGACGTTGACGCCCTTTTTCTTCTGCTCGCGGATATAACGCGTCATCTCGTCAAAATCGAGATCCTGGCGCGTAAAGACCTGCGAATCGCTGCGCTGGGGCATAATATAAGGCGTCAGCGCGACAATCGGGTCGATGCCCTTCATGCGCGTTCCGTCGGATCGTCTGCCGAACATAGTTCATCCATCCTTTATTGCAGGGTATCATGACAATTCATGCTTTCTTATTAAACCACATTTTCTTGATTTCGTCAACGATTGTGACGGAAAATTGAAAAAATCGTGAAACAGTTGTCATCCTGCCGGCTGAAAAAGCGCCGTCATCACCTCCTCATCAAAGATTTACATAATCCCTATTGACATGGTAGGTGTTTAGCGTTACAATCCTACCGACATGATGGGTATGATCATTTGAAGGGAGATGAGACGCATGATGTTTTCGTCGAAGAGCCGCTATGCGCTGCGGGTCATGCTCGATCTGGCGCGGCAGAGCGCGGACGGCTATGTGCCGCTCAACGACATTGCCGTGCGGCAGAACATCTCGCGCAAATACCTCGAGGCCATCATGACCGCGCTGTGCAAGGGCCGCCTGATCGAAAGCACGGTGGGAAAATCCGGCGGATACCGCCTGCTGCGTCCCCCCGCCGAGTACACGGCCGGCGAAATTCTGCGCACGGCCGAGGGAGACGACGTCGCGCCGGTGGCCTGTCTGGCCGCCAACGGCAAGAAGTGCGACGGCGCGTGCGACTGCGGCACGCTCCCCTTCTGGCACGGCCTGGAGGATCACATCAACGCATACATAGACGGCTGCACGCTGGCCGATCTGCTCCATACGACAAATACGAAAGGCGAGGTCAATCACAATGAGCAATAAGCCGCTTCTTGAAATCAGCAATCTGCACGTCAGCGCCGGCGATAAGGAAATCCTGCGCGGCGTAAATCTCACCGTCGGCCGTGACGAAACCCATGTACTCATGGGCCCCAACGGCACCGGAAAATCCACGCTGGGCTACGCCGTGACCGGCAATCCGGCCTACACAGTTACCGAGGGACGCATCGTCTTTGACGGCGAGGACATCACCGAGCTGCCCGTCAACGAGCGCGCGAAGAAGGGAATCTTCCTCTCCTTCCAGAACCCCATCGAGGTGCCGGGCGTAACGCTGTCCGCGTTCATCCGCAGCGCGCTGGAGCAGAAGAGCGGCAGCCGCCTGCGCCTGTGGGACTTCAAAAAGAAGCTGAGCGAGACGATGAAGCAGCTGGGCATGGATGAATCCTACGCCGAGCGCGACCTGAACGTCGGCTTCTCCGGCGGCGAAAAGAAAAAGGCCGAGATCCTGCAAATGCTCATGCTCGAGCCGAAGCTGGCCATACTGGACGAAACCGACTCCGGACTGGACGTGGACGCCGTGCGCACCGTCTCCGAGGGCGTGCGGCTGTTCCGTGAGCGCACGCACGGCTCGCTGCTCATCATCACGCACAGCACGCACATACTGGAAGCGCTGACCGTCGACGCGGCGCACGTCATGGAAAAGGGCGTGATCGTCAAGAACGGCGGCGCGGCGCTGGTGGACGAGATCAACGAAAAGGGCTTTGCCAGCCTGCAGGACGATTGATGCGAGGATAAGGCCATGAAAGAAAAAAGCTATGTCGAGGACATCGACCGCAGCGTCTATGACATTCGGGACGAGGAACGCGACGCCTATCGCATGCAGGCCGGCCTGACGCCCGAAATCGTACAGAAGCTCTCCGAAGAGAAGAACGATCCGGCCTGGATGCAGCAGTTCCGCCTTGAATCGCTGCAAATCTACAACAACATGCGCGTGCCCGACTGGGGGCCGTCGCTCGAGGGGCTGGACATCGATCACATCGCGACCTATGTGCGCCCCAACACGAAGATGCAGAACGACTGGAAGAACGTGCCGCAGGACATCAAGGACACGTTCGAGCGGCTGGGCATCCCGCAGGCCGAGCGCAAATCGCTGGCCGGCGTGGGCGCGCAGTATGATTCCGAGCTGGTCTATCACAATGTGCGCGACGAGGTAGCCGCCGAGGGCGTGGTCTACACCGACATGGAGAGCGCGCTGCGCGGCGAATACGCCGACATGGTGCGCAAGTACTTCATGAAGCTGGTCACGCCCCACGATCACAAATTCGCGGCGCTGCACGGCGCAGTCTGGTCGGGCGGTTCGTTTGTGTACGTTCCCAAGGGCGTACAGGTGTCCATACCGCTCCAGTCCTATTTCCGGCTGAACGCCAAGGGCGCGGGACAGTTCGAGCACACGCTGATCATCGTGGACGAAGGCGCGAGCCTGCACTTCATCGAGGGCTGCTCCGCCCCGAAATACAATGTGGCCAATCTGCACGCGGGCTGCGTCGAGCTGTATGTGAAGAAAAACGCCAAGCTGCGCTATTCGACGATCGAAAACTGGTCGAAGAATATGTACAACCTCAACACCAAGCGCGCTCTGGTCGAGGAGGGCGGCACGATCGAGTGGGTGTCCGGCTCGTTCGGCTCGCACGTCGGCTGTCTCTACCCCATGAGCATCCTCAAGGGCGACAACGCGCGCATGGAGTTCACCGGCGTGACGTTCGCCGGCGCGGGGCAGAATCTGGACACCGGCGCGAAGGTCGTCCACATCGGCAAAAACACCAGCTCCTATATGAACACCCGCTCGATCAGCAAGAGCGGCGGCGTCAGCACGTTCCGCAGCAGCGTCATCGTGGAAAAGAGCGCGAAGGGCGCCAAGAGCGCCGTCTCCTGCCAGTCGCTGATGCTGGACTCCATCTCCCGCTCCGACACCGTGCCGGCCATGGACATCCGCACGCGCGACGCAGCCGTCGGCCATGAAGCGCGCATCGGCAGCATCAGCAACGACGCAGTGTTCTATCTGATGAGCCGCGGCATGAGCGAGGAGGACGCGCGCGCGCTGATCGTCAGCGGCTTTGCGGACAACGTTTCCAAGGAGCTGCCGCTCGAATACGCCGTCGAAATGAACAACCTCATCCGCCTTGAAATGAAGGGCAGCATCGGCTGATCGGGAAAGGAGTTATCATCATGAGCGAAACGATTCTGGTCAACAAGCTCCCCACCCGCACATGGAACCGGCTGGGCGTCAACGAAACGCCGCTTCTCTGGGATGAGGACAACACATACGATCTGGGCGAAACGACTGTCGCCGCCGGCGGCGAGCCGGTTCGGCTGGACATTACAGGACAGGGCGATTACAGCCGGCAGAGCGTGCGCATAGACGCGCCGGAGAACGCCCGCATCACCGTCTTTGAGACGCTGCGTCCTGAAGGCTGCCTGCACCTGCGCACGTCGATCCGCGCGAACCGGAGCGCCCATGTACGCCTTGTGCAGCTGCATACCGGCAAGGCCGGCGCGCTCCTGCGCAGCGAAATCGAAGGAACCTGCGCTGAAAACGCGCGCATAGAGCTTATCCAGATCCTGCCCGGCCGCGGCAACGTTTACTCGGACGCACGCATCGACTTAAACGGCGACGGCGCGTCGTTCTCCGCCCGCGTGGGCTATCTGGGCTGCGGCGATCAGACCGTCGACATGAACATGGCCGTCAATCACTTTGGCCGCGATACGGAAAGCGAAATCGACGCGTCCGGCGCGCTGAAGGACAGCGCCCGCAAGGTGTTCCGCGGCACAATCGACTTCAAGACCGGCTCGGCCGGCTCCGTGGGCAACGAGAAGGAAACCGTGCTCATGCTGGGCGAAAACGTCGTCAATAAGACCGTGCCGCTGATCCTCTGCGCCGAGGAAAACGTTGAGGGCAATCACGGCGCGACCATCGGTGAAATGGACGACGAGACGGCGTTCTACTTTGAAAGCCGCGGCATAAACCGCGAAACCGCCGAAAATCTGCTCTCCCGCGCCGCCATCGAGCGCCTGGCCCGTCTGGTGGGCGACGAACAGATCGAGCAGGCTGCGCTGAGCGCGCTGGACGAGGAGGCGTAAGGCATGAATCATTACGATAAGCGCGATTTTCCGCTGCTGGCCGCCTCCCCCATCGCCTATCTGGACAACGCCGCCACGGCGCAGCGCCCCGAGTGCGTCATTCAGGCCGAGGACACGTTCTATCGCCAGTATAACGCCAATCCGCTGCGCGGGCTGTATCCGCTCAGCGTCGCCGCCACGCGCGTGTGCGACGAAGCCCGCGAGGCCGTGCGTGCCTTCATCCATGCGGGCAGCAGCGACGAGATCATATTCACCCGCAACACCACCGAGAGCCTGAATCTGGTCGCCTACAGCTACGGCCTGAATACGCTCAAGGCCGGCGACGAAATCGTCGTCTCGATCATGGAGCACCACAGCAACCTTTTGCCGTGGCAGATGGTCTGCCGCCAGACGGGCACACATCTGCGCTTCCTCGAATGCGAGCCGGACGGAAGCATCGACCTTAACAAGGCCGCGTCGGTCATCAGCGCACGGACGAAGCTGGTCGCCGTGACGCAGGTTTCCAACGTGCTGGGCCGCGTCAATCCCGTCCGCGAGATCGCCGATCTGGCGCACCGCGCGGGCGCTGTCATCGTCGTCGACGGCGCGCAGAGCACGCCCCATATGCCCGTGGACGTGCAGGTGCTGGGCGCGGACTTCTTTGCGTTCTCCGGCCACAAGGTGTACGGCCCAATGGGGATCGGCGTGCTGTACGGCCGCCGCGCGCTGCTTGAGGCCATGCCGCCCTTCCTGACCGGCGGCGAGATGATCGAATCGGTCAAACGGGAAAGCGCCGTGTTCGCCGAGCTGCCCTATAAGTTCGAAGCGGGCACCTGCAACGCAGCCGGCGCGGCGGGGCTGCACGCCGCCCTTGATTATGTGAACACTCTGGGCTTCGACGCGATGCGCGCGCGTGAGACGGCGCTGGTTCGCCGCGCGATGGACGGCATGGCGGCGCTGCCCTATGTCCATGTGCTGGGGTCGGACAGGCCCGAGGAGCATACGGGCATCGTGACGTTCGTCGTGGACGGCGTTCACCCACACGACGTGAGCGAAATCCTCGCATCGGACGGCGTGGCCGTGCGCGCGGGTCATCACTGCGCGCAGCCGCTGCTCGAATTTCTGGGGCATCGCTCGACGGTGCGCGCCAGCTTCGCCTTTTACAACACCGAAAACGACGTCGACCGGCTGCTGGACAGCCTGAGTTCAATCAGGGAGCGTATGGGTTATGGAAAATAGGCGCTTTTACAACGAAATTCTGACCGAGCACAACATTCATCCGGACTTCAAGCATGATCTGCCGGACGCGGACATCGAGCTGGAGGGCGTGAATCCCAGCTGCGGCGACGACATCATCCTCAAGCTGAAGCTGGACGGCGACGTGATCGCGGACGGCGCGTTTGTGGGCGACGGCTGCGCCATATCGCAGGCCTCGGCGGACATCATGCTGGGCATGATCATCGGCAAGAAAAAGGACGAAGCGCTCAAAATGGGCGAAATCTTCCTCAAAATGATCAAGGGCACGGCCACCGAGGAGGAAATCGACAGCCTTGAGGAGGCCTCCGCGCTGCGCGACATCGCGCACATGCCCGCGCGCGTCAAATGCGCCGTGCTGGGCTGGCGCACGCTCAAGGAAGCGCTGAACGGACAGAAATGACATAGACAAAGAGCGAGCCCGACGGGACAATCCGCGTC
The DNA here is from genome assembly GCA_934631025.1 of uncultured Clostridia bacterium. GTDB lineage: Bacteria > Bacillota > Clostridia > Christensenellales > Aristaeellaceae > Firm-10. The sequence continues at coordinate 4,410 of CAKTXR010000056.1, read as the reverse complement.
AGACTCGTTTTTTTATAATGATTTTCAGGCAGGCGCGTCCAGCTTTTTGAGCGCCTTTCTGAACTGCGTCGTGAACATCACGACGGTAAACGTGACGGCGATCAGGTCGGCGATCGGCTCGGCCATGTAGACGGCGCTGGTCTGATCGGCGATGAAATGCGGCAGGATGTAGATCATCGGGATCAGCAGCACGAACTTGCGCAGCACCGCGACGATGATCGAGCAGGGCGCGTTGCCGATGGAGACGAACGTCATCTGGCAGGAAATCTGAATGCCCAGGAAGAACATCGCGCCGCAGTAGATGCGCATCGCATGCGTCGTAAACTCGATCAGCTCGGCGTTCGTGGTAAAGAGCCGTGCAAACGCGCCGGGCGCAAGCATGACGCAGGCCCACAGAAGCACCGTGTAGGTCAGGCTGACGGTCAGCAGCAGCTTGAAGCTCTTCTTTACGCGATCACTGTTGCGCGCGCCGTAGTTGTAACTCGTGATGGGCTGCGCGCCCTGAGCGATGCCCTGAAGCGGCATCATGGCGAACTGCTGCACGCTGGTGAGTATGGTCATCGCGCCCACGGCGATATCGCCGCCATACTTCAGCAGCGACGCATTGAAGCACATCGACAGCACGCTCTCGCTCGCCTGCATGATGAACGCGGCCGCGCCCAGCGCGATGCAGGGCGGCAGCAGCTTGAGTCCGCGCGTCAGATTCTGCGGCTTAATCCGCAGGATTGTCTTTTTGCCGCGCAGGAACGCGACGACCCACACGCAGGATATGCCCTGCGAAATCACCGTAGCCAGCGCCGCGCCGCGCACGCCCATGTTCAGCCCGAATATGAACAGCGGATCGAGCGCGATATTCACCACCGCACCGATCAGAACCGTCAGCATACCGGCCGTCGCAAAGCCCTGCGCCGTGATGAAGGCGTTCAGCCCCAGCGTCAGCTCGACGAATACCGTGCCGAGCGCGTAGATATTCATATAATCCGACGCATAGGTGATCGTGTTCTCACTCGCGCCGAAGATCATCAGCAGATCGCGATTCCAGATGAGCATGACGACGGTCAGCACGGCGGAAATGCCGATTTGCAGCGTCACGCAGCCGCCCAGTATCTTCTCCGCGCCCTCCATATCGCCGCGCCCCATGCTGATCGACGCGCGCGGCGCGCCGCCCGAGCTGACGAACGCCGCAAACGCCGACACGATGATGATCAGCGGCATGCACACGCCCACGCCGGTCAGCGCCAGACTGCCGTCGCCCGGCATATGGCCGATGTAAATGCGGTCGACGATGTTATAGAGCATGTTGACCAGCTGCGCAATGACCGTCGGAATGGCCAGACGAACCATCAGCCTGCCGATCGGCTCGGTTCCCAGAAACGTCTTGTCCTTCACCATGGCTGTACCCTTCCTCGCTTAAATGCTTTCTGATACCCGTTATGAAATGTTATCTCCGAACACGCTCAGGCAGTGCAGGCAGGTTTTCAGTTCTTCCTCGCTCAGCCCCTGCGTCAGCCGCGTGAGGAACGCCTTTTGAAGCGCCCTTCCCTGCTCGATGGCCGGCGCGGCCTTGTCCGTGCAGCGCAGGCAGTGCTTGCGGCGATCCCCCGCCGCCTTGCCGCGTTCCAGATAGCCCGCCTGAACCAGATTTTCCACATGAAACGAGACAAGCGCCGGCTTCATCGAAAGGCAGGCGCACACATCCTTCGCCGTATCGCACTCGGGATTATTGGCCAGAAACATCAGTATGACCGTCGCGACCGGCGGCATATCGAGCGACGCGCTCATGGGCTGCATCGCCGCGGTATAGGCGTCCCGTATCTTCGTCAGATGCGCGTAGAGCTGCGCCGGCGTCATCATAGGCGCCCTCCTTTATTTCAATATTGTACTATCTAATATTAGCTCATTTATCTGCGCCTGTCAAGCCGCATCGGCGCATTTAACACAGATCAAACACACAAAAAGAGTGAGCCCGAATGAATCGGACTCACTCTTTGCTTATGAAGGATTAGAACGCGTTGTACAGCGTGAACTGCTCATATTCGAGCTTCTTGTCGTCGTACACGAAGTCGTTCTTCACCGGGCTGTAGGTGGTGACATACAGCGATCTGGTGTCCGCGTCGAACTCAAGCAGCGTGATATAGCCCTGAGCAGTAGCCTCTTCAATGTCGGCGTTCAGCGCCCAGACGGTGCGCTCGCCATACTTGAAGGACTCGTGGCTGTTGTACTCGGCATTGCTGCTGAGCACCAGCCGCACATTGCCGCAGACGCTTACGATCTGCTTTTCGATCTCCTCGGCGCTTTCCGCGATCTTCTTATCCTCGGTCAGATAAGTGTTCACCATCAGGATGCCCACGCGGTCGCTCTCGGCGTTGAACTTGTCGCGCGCCCACTTGAGGCCTTCCTCGGTCAGCGCGTCGTCGCCCAGCGTGATCATGATCATCGGAATGCCGCCCATTTCGAAGCGATTCACAACGCCCAGACCCTCTTCGAACATATCGCTCTCGAGATAGTCATCGCGGAAGGGCTGATTCAGGAAGAGGCTGTTTTCAACCGTATCCTGAGCCGTGCCGTTGACGATGAACGTTCTGCGCTCGTTGTTGTAGAGATGCTTCATTGTGTCGTTGAAAGCGTCCCACTGCGCCTGAGAGGCCGGATCCGCGACGACGTTGCCGGAATGGAACACCGTCTGGAGCTTGGTGCGCTCAATGTAGTTGGAGATCGCCGTCAGCGTATCGCTTTTCTCGGCGCTGTTGATCATCGTCGAGGTGTCGTGCAGCCAGGCCACATAGTGCTTGCCGCGGACGATCGTCATAACCCCGTCGACCACGATAAACTTCACGTTGCCGTAGTTGCCCTTGTCGTGGAACTGGTCTTCCTTCAGACCCATCATGTAGACGCCGGGTTCGACGCCATGCACGCGCGCCCAGCCCGTAAAGACGATGTTGTCCAGAGCATAGCTGGGATCGCTGACCTTCACGTCATAGCCCATGAGCGTCTTGCGCGTGCCGTCGTAGATGAAGTAGCCCAGATGTCCGGTGATCTTCACGACGATCTCGTCCATGATGGGCGTGATCTCCAGATCACCCGCGACATACGTCACTTCGTAGTTGCCGCTCACATCGTTGCCGTTTTCGTCGACGATCATCGCGTCGCGCGGAACGAGCGCGTCCTCATACAGACCCGCATCGATCTTCTCGCCGTCGATGACGACGCCCGTGACAGTGTGGCCGTCCAGCAGGCCGGCGCTGGTATAACCGTTGCCGCCGTGCGCCTTGCCGTCGTACAGTATGCCCTTGTTGTCATTGGCCGTCACGGTCGCGGCGCGCCCGGTGATTTCCAGATCGCCCGCCACATAGGTCAGAGCATAGTTCTTCGTCACGTCGTTGCCCATCGCGTCCACGATAATCGCGTCGCTCGGGACAAGCGCGCCCTTGTACAGCCCCGCGTCGGTCTTGGAACCGCTGACCAGCGCGCTCTTCACGCTCTGGCCTTCCGCCAGATTGGTGGCAGTATAGCCGTTCTCGCCGTGCGCCTTGCCGTCATACTCGGCCTTGTTGCCGTTGGCGATGATCTTCACGAGCTTGGGATCGTCCGGATTCTCGGGATCGTCCGGGATGCCGCGCTTGATGATTTCCAGATCGCCCGCCACATAGGTCAGAGCATAGTTCTTTGTTACGTCGTTGCCCTTCGCGTCCACGATGATCGCGTCGTGCGGGACAAGCTCATCCTTGTAAAGGCCCGCGTCAATGCGGCTGCCGTCGATCACAACGCTCTTCACGCTGTGTCCCTCGACCAGATTGGCCGCGGTGTGGCCGTTCTCGCCGTGCGCCTTGCCGTCATAGACGACCTTGTTGTCATTGGCCGTTACGGTGACCTTCATGTCGCCGGAGCCGCGGCGGGTGATCGTAAGCTCACCATCCTCGACAACGAACTTCACATTCACGAAGTTCTTGCTGTTGTTGACGAAGCTGAGCGCCGTCAGACCCATCAGGTAGCTGCCCGCATCGACGCCGCGCGCTTCCGCCTTCGCGGTCTCGATCAGAGAGAAGTCCGCTTCCTTATACAGACTGTTGCTGATGCTCACGGTCTTGTAGCCGGTCACGATCTTCTCGGTGGCGTCGTACTCGTAAGTCGCCTCGTTGCCCTTGATCGTCACGACAACCTCATCGGTCACAGGCGTAACTTCCAGCGTGCCCGTTTCCTTCTTGAAGCTGTAGTTGCCGGCCTTGGTGCCTGCGTTCAGCGTATAGCCGAATGTATTGGCGCTCTTGCCAACGTCGGTCTGCTTGCCGGTCACGTCATAAGCCGCACCTTCGCCCGCGGCGAAGCCGTCGCCGGTCACGGTCACGGTATCGTTGGTCAGAGGCGTGCCGTCGTAGACCTTCTTGCCGCTCTCGCTCGTCAGCGTCACAG
>CAKTXR010000055.1 GCA_934631025.1 uncultured Clostridia bacterium | reverse complement strand
AGGCGTGAACCAAACGCAAGACATTTCAATAGAACCGTATTGGCAGGCGTGAACCAAACGCAAGACATTTCAATAGAGCCGTATTGGCAGGCGTGAACCGAACGCAAGACATTTCAATAGAACCGTATTGGCAGGCGCGAACCGAACGCCCAACGCCGCAATAGAAACTCATCGTTCCGCAGAACGACCCCCGCGCGCACAAACGCCCCTGCCGGCCTATATCCGGCCAAACGCAGCCTTTCGCCGGCGCACAATTCACCAGCCCACGAAGAGGAATATCATTTCTTCGCGTCAGCGCAGACAAACGTTATAAGCGGAAGCCGCACTGCGGCCGTCGGCGCGGACAAACGCTATAAGCGGAAGCTGCACTGCGGCCGTCAGCGCGGACAAACGTTATTGGCGCACACCGGCAAACGGCAGGCGTGATCTCAAACGCAAGTCGCCCGTACATTATAAAGAAAAGAAGCGCCCGCAACAAAGGGACGCTCCTTTTCATAGGACATACTTTTCAAAAATAGCACCGTGCAGCGCCCGCTCAGAATATTCCCATGGTCTTGAACATGAAGATCATCGCGAACATCGTCACCGACGAGAAGATCGTCGTCAGCGCCACCTGCTGCGCCGCCAGATCGGGATCGCCGCCCATCTGCTCGGCCATGGTGAACGAGCTGACCGCCGTCGGCGAGCCGAATACGATCATCAGCGTGGCGAACGCCGGCCCGCGCATCCCCAGCGCATAGGCGATGGGCAGCATCACCAGCGGCGAGAGCACCAGCCGCCCTGCCACCGAGGCGAAGAGCGCCTTCATGTTGCCCTTCAGCTTGCCGGGCCGGATCGCCGCGCCCAGCACGAACAGCGCCAGCGGCGAGGCCACCGCGGCCAGCTTGTCGATCGTCGAATTGACGAAAGAGGGCAGCGTGAGATTCGCCTTCATGAGCGCATAGCCGATCGCGCAGCCCCAGATCAGCGGGTTCTTCAGCACGCCCAGCACAATGCGCTTTATGTCGAACTTGCCGCCGCGGAAGATTTCCAGCGTAATGACCGCCAGAATGTTGAACGTCGGTATAACTGCCGCCACCATCATCGCCGCCACGCCGCCGTCGCCCATGGGAAAGAGCGCCTCGCTCAGCGGGATGCCGAATATGGCGTAGTTGCTGCGGAACAATCCCTGTATAATTACGCCGCGCCGGCTGTTTTCCTTCACGACGCGCGGCACGATGAGCATCCCCGCGGCGAACGTGGCGATCGTGCCCAGCGCGGCGAACAGCGGCAGCGCGCCGCCCAGCGAGCCTTCCGCGCGCATGATGCTGCGCGCCAGCGACGTGGGCAGGAACACGCGGAACACCAGCCTGTTGCAGCCGCTGACCGTGTGATCGTCGATCAGGCCGATGCGCCGCGCGATGAAGCCGACCGCCATCACGAGGAAGATCGGCAGCACGATGTTCGTGGTCACGATGAGATTAGTCATGCTTTTCCTCCCGCCGGCAGAGGTATTCCATCGCCAGTTTGTAGCCCTCGAAGCCGTGTCCGGCATAGGTCTTTTCGCACGCCATGCCGGCATAGGACACATGCCGGAATGTCTCGCGCGCGTTCACGTCGGACAGATGCACCTCCACGGCGGGCAGCGCCACCGCCTTGAGCGCGTCGAGCAGGGCGACGCTGGTGTGCGTATAGGCGGCGGGATTGATGACGACGCCGTCGAAGCGATGCAGCGCCGACTGGATTTTTTCGACCAGCGCGCCCTCGTGGTTGGACTGGAATATTTCCACGTCCGCGCCCAGCTTTTCCGCTTCGGCGCGGATATAGGCGGTCAGGTCGGCGTAGGTCTGTCTGCCGTAGATATCCGGCTCGCGGATCCCGAGCATATTGAGGTTCGGGCCGTTGAGCACGAGCAGGCGGATTTTGCCGTCCCGCCCGAGCATTTTCGTCTGGTAGTCGCGGCTGAGCGCCATGATGTGCTTATACAATTCGCGCGCCATGTCGCTCATGTCGTCTCCGGCCATGGCGGCGACGCGCTCGAGCACTTTCTCCTCGCGCTTTTCGTCCAGCACGGGAAGATTGTGCGCCTGCTTATAGCGCGCCACCTCGGTCACGGCGCGCATACGCTCCTTCAGCGCCGAGACGATCTGCTCGTCGGCGCGGTTGATGATGCTTCTGGCTTCGTTCAAATCCATGATGGCGTCTCCTGTTCTGCGTATGAGTATGAGCGGCGCGCTTTGCGTCCGCAAACGCCCGATCGCGCTGACGCGAAGAAGCGGTATTCCGCCCTGTGGGATAGCGGATTGTGCGCCGGTGCAATGCTGCGTCCGGCCGGTTTTAGCGCCGGCACAGGCGTTTGTGCGCGCGGGGGAACGGCGGGGGAATGCGGAATTCGGACACGCCGCGGCAGGTTGATTCGGGCTGTCAGGATGTTCTGCGCTCGGCGCGTCTGCTTCTACGGCTCTGCTGGGGTGGTTGCGCTCGATGTGCGCCAGTCCTTGCGGTTTTGTTCGGGGCGTTTGCGCTTGGCGTCCGGCCGTATCTGCGGTTCTGTCGCGGCGGTTTGCTCGGCGCGCGTCCGGCCTTACGGCTTTGTCGCGGCTTTTTGCCTCGGTTCACGCCTGTCTTTTTTCCTTTGTCAGGAAAAAAGAGACGGCTTGCGGTATCTTGCGTTCCTGTTCCGCCGGGTCGAGATCGCCATTCGCGCGTTTTCGTGGTGTCGGTGCGGTTATCTGCCTTGGCGGGTTCATTTCGGGCTTGTGCGTTTCTTTATGGCGATCTCGACGGGTTACCGGGACGCGGGGACGGAGTTACGAGGGGGGACGGGGTCGGCGGCGCGGCCTTTGTGCGTCTTTGCGCGGCCGCATCGGCATTGATATGCTTTCCGCTGGGAGAACGCTGGGGCTGCGCGCCCCAGACTGCGCCAAAGAGTCTTCGACTCTCTGGACTCTCTTCACGCTGCGGCGGGGTTGCGTTGGTGCGGATTCCGCCGCGCCGTCATCCGGGCACTATCGGAGACCTGACCGGCTCTAATTTATGGCCGGGCAGGTCGTGTGGCCGCTCAAACATTGCTGTTCGCACAATCGCTTGAGTCAGGCGGCAAGTGTCAGCGGGCACTGCCCGCCAGCTCCACCGCGATCACCGTGTCCGTCTCGTCGGGCAGGCGCACCGATTCGCCGCTTACTGAAACGAAGGGAATGTCGGGATACTGGCCGGTCGCCCACTCGTCCGATATGGGGCGCTCGCTGCCGTCGCGCACCAGATACATGGACTTGACCTGCTCCTTCTTAAGCCCCATCAGCGGAATCGCGCCGATCTGCGGCTCGAAGATGTGATAGTACAGCGTGTTGCCCTTCTGCGTGATGCGGCCGTACTCGGGCTTGGGCAGGCTGCTTCGGCCGCAGCCGTATATGCTCTCGCCGTTGTCGTCCATCCAGCGCCCGATCTCTGCGAGGATCTCCAGCGACTCGCGCGGAATCCGGCCCCGCGCGTCCGGGCCGACGTTGAGCAGCAGATTGCCGCCCTTGCTCACGCACTCGACCAGCTTGCGCACCAGCATTCCCGCGGGCTTGAACTCCTTGTCCGTGCTGGAATAGCCCCAGTGATGGTTCATGGTGATGCAGGCTTCCCATGCGATCGGCTCGCCCTTGCGGTTGGTCACGCCCTCGGGCGGGATGATCTGCTCGGGGCCGGCGAAATCGCCGCTGTACTCGTTGGGCTCGCCGTTTTCAAGGCCGTTGTCCGGGCTGTGCGTCGCCTCGAGCCGGCTGTCGATGATCACGTCCGGCCAGTAGGAGCGGATCATGCGCACCAGCTCGGTCGCGCGCCACTTCTCCGCCTTCATGTCGTTATAGGAAAAGTCGAACCAGAACACGTCGATCTTGCCGTAATTCTCGCACAGCTCGCGCACCTGGCCGTGCATGTAGTCCAGATATTTGTTGAAATCGTACTTGTAGTCCTTCCAGTCGGGATTGTCGTGCATGGGGTGGATGGGGTCGTCGTAGTGCGGATAGTCCGGATGATTCCAGTCCAGCAGCGAATAGTACAGGCCGACCTTCAGCCCCTCCGCGCGGAACGCTTCCACATATTCGCGCACCAGATCGCGGCGGCAGGGCGTGTTGGTGGATTTGAAATCGGTCAGCTTGCTGTCGAACAGGCAGAAGCCGTCGTGATGCTTGGCCGTGAGCACGGCATATTTCATGCCCGCCGCCCTGGCCGCCTTTGCCCAGGCGCGCGGATCATAGTCGACGGGGTTGAACGCGTTGAAATATTCGCGGTACTGTTTTTCGGTCATATGCTCGCGCGAGCGCACCCACTCGCCGCGCGCCGGTATGGCGTAGAGTCCCCAGTGAATGAACATGCCGAATCGATCGTGATTGAACCATTCCATGCGGCGGTCGTAGGCCGCGCGGTCAAACTGAAACATGGCTTATCTCTCCTCTCGGGCAGCGTCATATTCTCCGCTCCTATTTTAGCATATCGGCGGGAATTTGCAAGAGCGCGGCGGGCAAAATCCCCATGTAAAACGTAGACGGCCGCGCCGCCAGCCCCTCCGCGCGCACAGACGCTTCTGCCGGTCTATATCCGGCAGGCACAAACATTTCGCCGGCGCACAATTCACGATCATATAATGACAGACCAACGCTTCTTCGCGTCAGCGCGGAACAACATAATCCCGAACCGGCACGGCCGACGCTGCGCCGAAGGTTCGGAAAAACGCTCCGACCGTGCGCGCCTTACGAAAACGCGCCCCGCCGCTTTTATGCGACGGGACGCATGGGGGAACGCGGGGCGGGACGGCGCGCGTCCTTCCCGCCGCGTTTGAAAACGGCGATTGCAGAGCCGTCAGTACACGCTCAGCTCGGTCAGCACCGGCGCGGCCTTGAACGCGGTGATTTCCAGCTCGAAGCGCACGCTCTCGCCGCTCACCGGCACGATGCGTTTATGCCCGATCACCGTGCCGCTGCGCCGCATGACCGCGCGGTTTTCCGCATCGCAGCCGGTTACGCGCCAGGACAGCACGCGCTCGCCCTGCCGTATGTTCTCGCCCAGCGCGATATAACGCGCGCCCTCGGCCTTTGCGATATAGCGATGCGCGCCCGCGCTCTGGAACGCGGCCTTCCTTTCGCCGAACGCGGCCTTCTTCAGCGCGGCGAAGCGCCGGAACGCCTGCGCGTCGGCCTCGGGGAAGCGGCCGTGCGCGTCGATGGCCATGCCCACGAGCATGTTCGTGCCGCGGCCGACCGATTTTATGTAGGTTTCGAGCAGCTCCTCGCCGCTCTTGACGGTGTCCTCCTGATCCGGCGCCCAGAACCAGCCGCCCGCCCGGGCGCGATGCGCGTCGCGGCCCGGTAGATCGCTCTCGGCCGGCCGCCATGTATCGCCCAGCGTGTCGCCCTTTGCCAGCACCTCGCGCGTGCCGTCCAGCAGCTCCGCGCCCTCGTCCATGATCGAGGAACAGTTCTCGTCGGCCACGCCGCGCTCGTTGCCCACCCAGCGCAGGCGCGAGGGCATTCCCTTCGGCCCCTGAAACACCACGGCGTTCGGCTGAAGCCGCGAAAGCAGTCCGGCCACGTCCGGCCCGCCCTCCTCGGGAGGCAGACAGCCGCCGTCGAACCAGATCTCGAACAGCTCGCCGTAGTTCGTCCACAGCTCGGTGAGCTGAGAAAGCGCCATTTCGTTGTAGGCGCGCTGCTTTTCGGGATCATGATCGCGCACAAGGCCGGGGTTGTCGACGTTCATATACTGGTTGCAGGAGACGCTGTAATACAGGCCGGGCAGCACGTCGTATTTGCGGCAGGCGTTTACAAATTCGCGCACCACGTCGCCCTGCCCGCCCTTCCACGGCGAGGACGCGACGCTGTAATCGTGCGCCTTTGTCGGCCACAGGCAGAAGCCCGTGCAGTGCTTGGCCACCAGCACGGCGTATTTCGCGCCCAGATCGCGCGCGGCCCTGACCCAGCTCTCCACGTCCATGTCGTCGGGGTTGAACAGCGCGGCGGGCAGCGGGTCGCCGTAATGATCGCGGAAGTTGTAGTGTACGTCGTCCGAAAACACGGGCAGATCGATGTGGATGATCACGCCGATTTCGCGCTCGGCCCATTCGGCCTGAGGCGGCGTGGGCAGAACCAGCTTTGTCATGGGGCAAACCCTCCCTGCGTGTGCGATTGCTTTCGAGTCGCCTTTATTGTAGCACGGATGGTAAATTTTGGAAAGAGGAGCGGAGAAAATTGCCCGTTGACAGGGCGAATATGCGGGCATATAATATGGATGAGAGAGGATGTGATGGCTATGGCGACAAGCAGTATATTCAATGAGGTCAAAGCCAAGGATAAAAAGAGCATTCGCCGGCTGATTCATGCGCTCGAGCAGTCAAAAACTTCAAAAGCGGAAGATGTTTCCATGTCGCGTCCGGTTCATGCGCTGACAAAGGAGCAGATTCAGAAGATATTCGGAGGCAGCGATGGAGGGCTTTAATATTGCAAGCCTGGGTTTGCTTTTGGAAACGATCGGCGAAGAAAAGACGCAGTCTATCCTCGCCGATTATTCATGTCCCATCAATGCCGATATAGAGGATTTTCTGCTGCATAAGGCCGTCGCGTTTGACCGGCAGTCCATTGCGAAAACGCACGTCGTCTTTGCGGATTATAAGGAGCGTCCTGTCATGGTCGGCTATTTTACGATCGCCAGCAAGGTGCTGTTTATCCGCAGAACACCCGCCCTGAGTGCGAAGCTGCGTAGCCGCATCAATCGCTTCGCCCGCCCGCTGAACGATGTCAACGGCTATGAAATATCCGCGCCGCTGATTGCTCAGCTGGGAAAGAACTTTACAAACGGCTATGACAGGCTCATCACGGGGGATGAATTGCTGGCGCTGGCCTGCGACAGCGTCCGCAAGATTCAGGCGCTCATGGGCGGCAAAATCGCCTATCTGGAATGCGAAGATACGCCGAAGCTGCTGGCGTTCTATGAGCGCAACGGCTTTGTCGCCTTCGACAGGCGCGCGCTCAGTCCTTCAGACCGGCAGACCTTCAAATCCGATCATCTCGTTCAAATGCTCAGGTATTTCTGATTTCCATAAATTCGTACGATTTCCTCAACCGCCCTGCGCTTAATCCGCTGGGCTTGATTTTTACATGGGAATGTGATAAAATATATACGGTATATCATGCGCCAAAATGCGCGCACAATTCGTCTGTTTATGAGGTAAAGCATCATGGATTCGACAATGTTCTTCAAGCGCGGCGGCAACTATATGATCCGCTCGACCAGGCGCCCCGGCCTTTCGTCGCCCTCGCCGCGCGGCAATAAGCCCCCGAAGCGGCATATCGTCTATAAGATATTGACGATACTGCTGCTCGTGCTCTGCTGGCCGGTCGGGCTGGTGCTGCTCTGGCTCAAGCGTCCCATCCGCTGGAGCGCCGCCGTCAAGCTGCTCGTCTCCGCGCTGTCGCTGGCGCTGGTGTTCGCCCTGCTCAGCGTCGGGCTGGTGTACGACTTCTCGAACCCGCGCCTGCAAAGCGCGCAGCAGAAGGTCAATCTCGCCATCACCGCCGCGCGCGACGCTGTCGTGAACATCGTGCCCAGCTGGCGCGATTTCGTGAGCAACGCGCCGAAGATTGCCGCCGTGGCGGGCGATCAGGCCATCGCGAAATTGCAGGAGGCCGTCGCGCCGCCCTCGGCCGTCGACCGGCTGCTGGACGCGGATTATGACCGCACGCTGATCGACCGCGCCACGCCCACGCCCGCGCCGACCGATACGCCCGCGCCGACCGATACGCCTGAGCCGACCGCCACGCCCGATCCGAGCGAGGCCTCGAGCGCCGCGTCCGGCCGTCCGACGCCCACCGCCGAGACGACCCCGTATTCGGACAGCACCGCCACGCCCACGCCCGACCCGAACGCGCCGACGGACACGCCCACGCCTGAGCCGACCGCCACGCCGACCCCCACGATCGAACCCACGGCCACGCCCGAGCCGACCATCGATCCGGCGCTCATTCCGCCGCTGAGGAGCGCGGGCGAGATCACCGTGTACTTCTCCAACAACGGCAAGTGGTATCACGCCACGCCCGACTGCGGCTCTGTGAGCGGCCTGCCCGCGCGCACGCTGGCCGAGGCGGCCTCGATGAAGAAGCCCGCCTGCCCCTACTGCAAGCCGAATCTGCCGGTCAGCACCGACGTGCTCGCCATCGAGAACGCCGTGTATGTTACCGACGATAACTACTGGCATACCAACTTCGGCTGCGAATCGGCGCGCGGACAGTGGAGCGTCGTCTCGCTCGAGGACGCGCGCAGCAATCCCGCGCTCAAGCCGTGCGACGCGTGCGGCGCGATCTACTATGCCGACGGCCTGCCCAGCGCAAACGCCGCCAGCGTGACCGCCGCGCCGACCGTCGATTCGATCAGCGCCATTTCAAACGGCATGACCATCGTCTATACCAGCGAGCGCAGCGCGTATTATCACGCGTCGTCGGTCTGCGTCAGCGCGCCCGGCGTGGAGCTGAAGCCCACGCACCTTCAGGACGCGCTGCTCAAGGACAAGACCGCCTGCCCGGACTGCGGCGCGCCCGAACCGGCGCTTACAAACGCCGACTGACGGCGTAACATCGTTTCACAATATCGTAATATGCTTGATGCGCGCGCCGCGGCTCCCGTGTTAAAATAGGCGCAGGGGGACGGTGCGCGCATCGTTTTACAGCGCCCGCCCGAAGGAGGAAAAGAGCTATGAGCACACGCCGCGAGGAAATGTCCCGCATATTCGACGAGCATCGCGATTACATGAACGATCGGATCAGCTCGGGCATCGAGAACAACCGCAAGGGCTGGTTTGAGATCGAGGTTTCGGACAAGGATGGAACCCCCGTTAAGGACGCGCACATCCGCCTGACGCAGAAAACGCACGATTTCAAATACGGCGCGAATCTGTTCATGCTGGACGAGTTTAAGGAGCCGGAGCGCTGCCAGATGTACCGCGAGTACTTCAAGGGCGCGTTCAATCTGGCGACGCTGCCGTTCTACTGGCGCGATCTGGAGCCGGAGCAGGGCAAGCCGCGCTTTTTCAAGGATTCGCCCAAGGTGTACCGCCGCCCCGCGCCCGATCTGTGCCTTGAGTTCTGCAGGGAGAGCGGCATCGAGCCGAAGGCGCACTGCATCGCCTATGATCAGTGGAAGCCGACCTGGCTGGAAAACGCCGATTCGGACACGATGCGGCAGGCGTATATCCGGCGCATGGAGCAGCTGGCCGCGCGCTATGACGGCGTGATTCCGATGTGGGAAGTGACCAACGAGCTGCTCTTCCAGTGCAACGACTGGAGCAGCGCGATGCTGGCCGAGCCGGATTACACCGCCTGGTGCTATGAGACGGCGAACCGCTTTTTCCCGAAGAGCCGGCTGATGATCAACGACGCGAGCTGCAACATCTGGAATGTGTTCAACCACAGCCACAGCGCCTACTATATGCAGATCGAGAACCTGCTGATGAAGGGCGCGCGCATCGACGCGATCGGCATGCAGTATCATATGTTCTACCGCCGCGAAAACGAGGCGAAGGAGACGGCGATCTACTACAACCCGCGCCGTATGTACGACGTGATGGACTACTATGCCCGCCTGGGCCGTCCCTTGCAGATCACCGAGCTGACCATTCCGGCCTACTCGAATGACCCCGAGGACGAGGAAATTCAGGCCGAGCTGATCAAAAACGTCTACTCGATGTGGTTCAGCCACGAGGCGATGGAGGGTATTATCTACTGGAACGTCGTGGACGGCTACGCGGCCTTTGCGCCGCTGGGCGACATGACCGCGGGCGAGAACTACTATTACGGCGGCCTTGTGCGCTACGACTTTACGCCCAAGCCGGCCTACCGTATGATCAAGGATCTCTTCGGCAAGGTGTGGCGCACGAACGCGGAAGCCGTGACGCGCGACAACGGCCGCGCCGAGGTGAAGGGCTTCTACGGCGAATACGACGTGGAGATCGCCGCGAACGGCCGCACGATCACCGTGCCGATGCACCTGTGCAAAACCGGCCGGCGCGTGCTGCGCGTCAAGCTGCCCGACTAAGCGCATAATTGGCGGCGGGGCGGGGAAGTGATTTCTCCGCTCTGCCGTTGCTTGCCGGAAAAGCGGGGTGCGCGCTTACGTCAAAGCGCTGGCCAACAGCGGCTTGGCGATGAGGGCGGGCGGCTGACTTGCGTTGGGGCGCGGCTGGACGGAACTTGCGTATATAGATATGAAGCGATTGACGGGCGAGGCGCGTTGCCGCCGATTGCCGGAAAAGCGGGGGCATGAGCGCGCTTCTCCGCTCTGCCATCGATTGCCAGAAAAGCGATGTGAGCGCGCCCAAACAGTTGGCGATTGCATGGCAGAGCCGCGCGGCAGGCTTCATCGACTGCGCCGGGCAGAAGCGCGGCTGGACGGGAAGCTGCGGATGCGGTTATGAGCGATTATACAGTTTCGGCGAAGGGCTGGCCGCTGACCGACGGAACGCGGGCGGGCTGTTCGTCGAGGAAAACATAAACTTTGGAGTCATTCCGGCGGCGCTTGCCGATGAAGCGGGCGGCGGCCGGCACAGTGATGGAGGAGGAAGCGTTATGACGTTTGAGATCATCGATTTCCACACGCATCCGTTTGCGGAGCCGTTCCAGAACATCTGCGCGCACAAGGACTACTGCGACATGGGCGCGGCGCAGACTGAGCGCGACATGCGCGCGCTGGGCGTGAGCAGGATCTGCGGCACGGTGCTGCGCCATTTCGGCAAGATCAAGCCGGCCTGCTGGGACGACGTGCATCAGGCGAATGTGGACGCGCTGAAGCTGCGCGATTTCTACGGCGATTTTTACGAGCCGGGCATTCATGTGCATCCGGACTATGTGGCCGAGTCCTGCTGCGAGATTGAGGACATGGCGGCGCGGGGCGTGAAGCTGATCGGCGAGCTGGTGCCCTACGGTCAGGGCTGGGCGGACTATTCCTGCGCGGGCATGGACAAGATCCTCGACTGCGCGCGGGCGCACAACATGATTGTGAGCTTCCATTCGATGGGCGAGGACGAGATGGATCGCATGGTTGAAAAGCACAAGGACGTGGTGCTTGTGGCCGCGCATCCGGGCGAATACGGCGAATTCATGCGGCACATGGAGCGCATGAAGAAGAGCGAGAACTACTATCTCGATCTGTCGGGCTACGGCATATTCCGGCATGGCATGCTGCGGCACGGCATTGATCTGTTCGGGCCGGAGCGCTTCATCTACGGCTCGGATTTCCCGACGTGCAATCCCGCGATGTATCTGGGCGGCGTGCTGCTCGACTTCACGATCACCGACGCGGAAAAGAAGCTCATCCTCGCCGAAAACGCCAAACGCCTCCTGGCGGGCAGGGAATGATTCCCTGCACCCCAGACCGCTTCGCGCACGCAACCCGACTCCGCGCCGCTTGGGGGCGGCTCGCCGGCAGTGCCGGTTCCACTTGCTGCCGCGCAATGCAAGAGAACTTAGTACTATACAGCCCGACCTGACCGGCCATAAATTGGAGCCGGTCAGGTCTTTCCGTGTACCCGGGCTTTGCAGGTGTGGGTGCGCTGATTGGGGCACTGGCGCTTTCTGTAAGGATGTGTATTTGCACCAACCCAACCCCGCCGCAGCGTGAGGAGAGTCCAGAGAGTCGAAGACTCTTTGGCGCAGGTTTGGGGGCGCGCAGCCCCCAACGTACTCCCCGCGGAAAGACTCACAGAGCCGATGTGGCCGCGTAAAAACGCACAAAGGCCGCACCGCCAGCCCCGTAACCCCGTACCCCGTACCTCGTCTCCCCGGTAACCCGTCGAGATCGCCACAAATAAACGCACAAGCCCGAAGTGAACCCGCTAAGGCAGATAACCGAAAAGCGCCGCGAGAACGCACGAAGGCGATCTCGACCCGGCGGAATAGGAACGCAAGGCATCGCAAGCCGTCCTGTTTGTCGCCATGCGGCAAACAGCAGGCGTGAACGACGGCAAAACACCGCAATAGAACCGCAAGCCCCGGCATGAACCGAAGGCAAAACACCGCGACAGAACCGCAAGCCCCGGCGTGAACCGACGGCAAAACACCGCGACAGAACCGCAGACCCCGGCATGAACGAAGGCAAAACGTGCGACAGAACTGCAAGCCGTCCTGTTTGTCGCAAGACAAACAGCAGGCGTGAACCGAAGCAAAATGCTCCAATAGAACCGTAAAGCCAGACGCGCGCCGAGGAAATCGCCTCAATAGCGCCGCAAAGACAGGGATAAATCGGGGACAAACACCGCGACAGGACCGCGATGCCGGGCGTGAACCGAGGGCAAAACACCGCGACAGAACCGCAAAGGCAGGCATGAACCGAAGGCAAAACGCTCCAATAGAAACGCGATGCCGGGCGCGCGAGAGGGCAGCGCCGCGACAGGAATGCAAAGACCGGGCGCGAACCGAGGACGAAGCCGCGACAGGAACGCGATGCCGGGCGTGAACCGAGGGCGAAACCACGACAGGAACGCATCGCCGAACGCGCGCGAGGGCAACGCTGCGACAGGAACGCAAAGACCGAACGCGAATCAAGGCAACGCCCCGCCAGAACCGCAATGCCGCGCGCGCCCATTCCCCGCACCCCAATTCCGCATCCCGAATTCCCCCGCCGTTCCCCCGCGCGCACAAACGCCTGTGCCGGAGCTATAACCGGCCAGACGCAACATCTCGCCGGCGCGCAATTCACTAACCTGTGAAAATAACCAGCGCATCGCCGCGTCAGCGCGGAGTAACATAATCCCCAAGCGGAACCGGCACAGCCTGCCGATCTCGTACTGTCGGAGACTTGCCAAACTCCAATTTATGGTTTGGCAAGTCGTGTGATACCCGGCGGCAGCAAGTGGATGCAGGCACAGCCTGTCCCTCCGCACATAACTGTTGCCCCCATCCCGAAAATGCGGTATAATAGAAGCGGCACCGAAAACGCTTTCTGAAGGGACTGAAAAACAGCCATGTACAGCGAAAAATTTATAGAAACCGTCCGTATCCCGCTGCTGCCCGGCGAACGCCTCTGGGGCGGCCGCGTCACCGACGGCGTTCGTATGCCCTATAAGCCCGGCTTCGAGGCCGATCTCATCGATCCGCACGGCAATCAGGTCAGCTATCTGCTGGTGAGCAGCAAGGGCCGCGTCGTCTGGTCGGACGCGCCGTTTTACTTCAAGGTGGGCAAGAGCGAGCTGACCGTCTCTGCGCGCGACACGCTTAATCGCCGCTTTGCCGGCGAAACGCTGGCCTCCGCGCTGGAATTTGCGCGCAGGACTGTGTTCCCGCGCCCCGAGGGCCTGATCGCGCCCGAGGATATGTTTACCGCGCCGCAGTTCAACACCTGGATCGAGCTGATCTACAATCAGAATCAGGCCGGCATTCTCGACTATGCCGAGAACATCGTCAAGTGCGGCTATAAGCCGGGCGTTTTGATGATCGACAACGGCTGGCAGGAGAATTACGGCGTGTGGCGCTTCCACGGCGGCCGCTTCCCCGATCCGCACGCCATGATGAACCGCCTGCACGAGCTGGGCTTCAAGGTCATCCTCTGGGTGGTGCCGTTCGTGACCGCCGATACCGTGACCTTCCAGCTCATGCGCAGGAAGGACAATGCGCTGTTTGCGCGCACGCAGTCGGGCGAGCCGGCCATTGTCAGGTGGTGGGAAGGCTACAGCGCGCTGCTCGATTTCTCGAACCCCGCCGCCATGGACTGGATGCGCGGGGAGCTGAAATACCTCCAGGATGAATACGGCGTGGACGGCTTCAAGTTCGACGCGGGCGCGCCCTCGTTCTACTCGCCGGAGTACGTCTACTTTGAGCCGGGCTGCTCGGGCGACCGCCAGACGCGCCTGTTCTGCGAGCTGGCCGCCGAATATCCCTATTCCGAGCTGCGCGAGTGCGCCAGCGAGCCGCAGCTGACCTGCGCCCAGCGCCTGCGCGACAAGGCGCCCGCGTGGAACGGCGGCGAGGGACTGGACGCGCTCATCCCCGATACGCTCGCTCAGGGCGTGACCGGCTATTACGACGTGTGCCCCGATATGATCGGCGGCGGCGAGTATTCCTACTTCATGTACGGCGATTTGAAGCTCGACGAGGAGCTGTTCGTGCGCTGGGCGCAGTGCAGCGCGCTTCTGCCGATGATGCAGTTCTCCGCCGCCCCGTGGCGCGTGCTCTCCGAAAAGAACGCGAAACTGTGCGTTCAGGCTGCCGCGCTGCACGATCGCTTCGCGCCGTATATCCTGAAGGTTGTCAGGGCCGCGCACGAGACGGGTCTTCCCGCCGTCTGCCCGATGGCGGCGCTCTTCCCCGACAAGGGCTATGAGGAGATTACGAATCAGTTCATGATCGGGCGCGATATGCTGGTCGCGCCGGTGGTGGACAAGGGCTACAGCACGATGAACGTCGTCCTGCCCGAGGGAACGTGGCGCGCGGACGACGGCGCGCTCTATGAGGGCGGCCGCAGCGTGACCATCTTGACGCCCCTCGAACGCCTGCCCTACTTCATTCGCGAGGGCGCGGAGGTCGAAGCGTGATTGAGTCGATTGTCCGCTGCGATAATTACGATCAGGACGCGCTGAACGCGGCGGTGGAGCGCCATTTCGCCGCGCTCAGGGCGGAGGAGCTGATCCGTCCCGATATGCGCGTGGTCATCAAGCCGAATCTGGTGGGCGCGCGCCGCCCCGAGACCGCCGCCACGACGCATCCGAACCTCGTGCGCGCCGTGGCCGTGTGGCTCCGTGCGCGCGGTGTGACGAACATCGTGATCTGCGACAGCCCCGGCGGGCTGTACGCCGTCTCGCCGCTCCAGAATATTTACGCGGTCACCGGCATAAAGGCGCTTTCGGACGTGGCCGAACTGAACGCCGACGTGAGCTTTCAGACGCTCAGGGCGGCGGGCGGCGGCGCGATTCCGTCGTTCAACATCGTCACGCCCATCGCGGCGGCCGATCTGGTGATCAACATCGCCAAGCTGAAAACGCACTCCATGACGCTGCTTTCGGCGGGCGTGAAGAACCTCTTCGGCTGCGTGCCCGGCCTGCAAAAACCCGAGCTGCACTATCGTCACCCCGACATCGAGGATTTTTCAAATATGCTGGTGACGCTGGCGCGCACGGTCTCGCCTGCGCTGACGCTGATCGACGCGATCGACGGCATGGAGGGCGACGGCCCGACCGGCGGCACGGTGCGCCATCTGGGGCTGACGCTGGCCGCGCGCGATCTGTTCACGCAGGACTGGTTCGCCTGCTCGCTGATCGGGATCGATCCCGAGCGCGTGGCGATGCTCAGGCGCGCGAAGGAACTGGGGCTGATCGACGAGCGCGTCGAAATCGCGGGCGATCAGCCGATTTACGCCGAGCCGCCGTTCAGGCAGCCGCGCGCGGCGGGCGTGGATTTTACGGGCCGTCTGCCCGAGCCGCTCAAGAAGCCGCTGCGCGCCGTGCTGGGGCGCTTGCTCAAGCCCTATCCGAAGCTGGACGCGAGCAAGTGCGTCGGCTGCGGCAAATGCGCGGAGAGCTGTCCGCCGAAGATCATCGTCATTGAGGGCCGCAAGGCGCACTTTACGCGCAGGGGCTGCATTTCGTGCTTCTGCTGTCAGGAGATGTGTCCGGCGAAGGCCATCGGCGTCAGGCGCTCGCTGAGCCGGATGATTCGGTGAGGCGGGGGAGAGCGGGCTTCTGAGATTCAAAAGCCTGCCGTTAGAACTGCGCAGGGCGCGGAGAGAGCCGATTTCCAAATCGTGCGGCGTTTTGGCGCGTATTGAAACCCTCGCGGCGGAAAACAGCACAGGGAAAATGTAGGGGCTTTTTCTTTGACGCCGGCCGATGAGGGGAGACCGTGCGATTCATCCGCCGGAGAAGGGACGCCGCGCTTGAACCGCCGGTTGCTCAGCCCTCGATTTGCCGCGCGGGAAAGAAGCGCGCATGGCTGAGCGGCGCAGCATTCACAGGAGCGAATGGCGCGGATATTTTTGCTGCGGGCGTTTTGGCGCTGATCGAAGAACGGCGCGGGACACGGCGCTTTCACAGACGCAAAGCCGCCGAAGCAGGGGACGCGTGTGGGGGGGATCGCCGTGCTCCTCCGAAAGGCGGGAAGTTCGCGAAGCTGTTTTCTGAAATACACGCTGAAAAAGGAGCGTATTTTTATGCAGAGACTGACCGGCGCGCGCGTCATGCTGCGCGAATTCCGGCAGGAGGATCTGTCGGGCATCCGCAGCTGGGTGAACGATTACGACACGGCGCGCTATCTGGGTGCGGGCTATGTCAGGCCGCAGTCGTGGGAGCAGACGGAGAGCTATCTCATGTCGCTCTTAAACGGCGAGGCGGGCGGCGTGCATCTGGCCATTGCCGATAAGGAGACGAAGCGCTATCTCGGCCAGTGCAGCCTGATGATGATCGACCACACCGCGCGGCGCGCCGAGCTGGCCATTGTGCTTGCGCCGGACAGCGCGAATCGCGGCTATGGGCGCGAAGCCGTCGCGCTGATGCTGGAGTACGCGTTCATGCAGCTGAACCTGAACCGCGTGTTTTTGCAGGTTCACGCCGACAACGCGCGCGCGATTCACGTCTACGAAAAGTGCGGCTTCAAGCGCGAGGGCTGCCTGCGCGCGCACTTTTACCGCGACGGGCGCTATATCGACGCGGTGCAGATGGGCATATTGCGCGGCGAGTGGGCAGGCGGGCAGGCTGAGCCTGCATGCACTTGCTGCCGCGCAGGATAAAAAGAGTATTCGACTCTCTGGACTCTCTTCTTTGGATTCGCGGCGTGGATGCGTTTTACACGGCGAGAGGTATTCGGGTACAACGGAGACTTGACCGGCTCTAATAAGTGGAGGCCGCACGGCGGCTGGCCGGGCAAGTCGTGTAGTGTTGCGCGGCAGCAAGTGGAAGCCGCACTGCGGCCGCCGCTATTGATTCTTGAAAGGTTGGTTTACATATGGCACTTCCCAAACTGGTTGCGGTGGTGGGCGCGAACGCCTCGGGCAAAAGCTCGCTGGGCGTGGCGCTGGCGCGCGCGTTCGACGGCGAGATCGTCTCGGCGGATTCGCGGCAGGTGTTTCGGGGGCTGGATCTGGGCAGCGGCAAGATTACGCCGGAGGAAGCGCAGGGCGTGCCGCATCACCTGATCGACGCGGTGGAGCCGGACACGTTCTTCTCGATGTACGATTTCCAGAAGCTGGCCTACGCCGCCATCGACGGTATCCTCGCGCGCGGCCGGCAGCCGTTTCTGGTGGGCGGCACGGGGCTGTACGTCGCCTCGGTCACGGAGGGCTACGTCATGAGCGACCGCGCGCCCGATCTCAATTACCGCGCGGAGCTGGAGACGTACACGACCGACGCGCTCTACAATATGCTGATCGAAAAGCTGCCGGACGTCGAGATCGACCGCTATAACCGCAACCGCGTGATGCGCGTGCTGGAGAAGCTGCACGACGGCGACGACGGCCACGGCCAGAGCGAGCCGCGCTACGAGACGCTGAAGCTGGGGATCGGCTGGGATCGCGAGACGATCCGGCGGCGCATCGACGAGCGTCTGGAGAAGCGCGTGCGCGAGGGCATGATCGACGAGGTGCGTAATCTGATCGACGCGGGCGTGAGCCGCGAGTTCCTGATGAAGCTCGGATTGGAATATCGTTTCATAACGCGCTATCTGGGCGGCGAGTTTTCCAGCGAGCGGGAGATGCTCGATCTGCTCGCCACGGCGATCAAGCAGTTCGCCAAGCGGCAGATGATCTGGTTCCGGCGCGATCCGGATATTCGCTGGCTGGATCTCTCCGGCGATTACAAAGCCGAAGCGATGGAACTGACCGCCGCGTTTCTGGAGAAGTGAAGCGGGGCGGGTGCGAGGACAATGCGGAATGCAGACGCGGAGAACGCGTTCGCAGGCGATAGTCCGCGCTGGCGGCCGCAGTGCGGCTTCCACTTAAAACGATGTTCCGCTTTATGGGATAGTGAATTGCAGGCCGGCGAAATGCTGCGTTTGGCCGGATATAGACCGGCAGGGGCGTGGGTGTGCGCAGGGGT
>CAKTXR010000054.1 GCA_934631025.1 uncultured Clostridia bacterium | reverse complement strand
TGAGTAGTGGGACTCGAACCCACGGTCTCCAGGGCCACAACCTAGCGCTCTAACCAACTGAGCCATACCCACCATATGAACGCGCCCGAAGGGATTCGAACCCCCGACCCACGGCTTAGAAGGCCGTTGCTCTATCCGGCTGAGCTACAGGCGCTCGTCTATTGATTTCGGTCGCAAAGCACAAGTCAACTTCCGTCAACAGTTACCTATTATAGCACGTTTTCTTTACAGGCGCAATAATGCGCATAATATTTAACATGAGAAAAACCGGCTCGCACCGAACGGTACGCGAGCCGGCTGAAATGTCAAAGCTGAAGCTGGCGGGGCGTGAGTATGTCGTCGTTCTTTATTTCGAGCAGCGCGTATCGGCCGTCCGCAAGCGCGCCGGGATTGAGCAGCAGTATGCGCCCTTCATAGCGCAGGCAGCGCAGATGCGTGTGGCCGAACAGCGCCAGCTTTACGCCCAGCTCCTCGGCGCGGTAGGCGAGGGAATCGAGCGTGTACTTGACGCGCAGCGTGTGGCCGTGGCACAGCAGCATGGGAACGCCCTCCAGCGTTATGACGCGCTCGGCTGGATCGTGCAGATTGAAATCGCAGTTGCCGGGCACGCTGTAGACCGGTTTGTTCAGGCGCTCGTGCAGCCACTTTGCGTCGCTCTCCACATCGCCCAGGTGAATGATCGCGTCAATATCGCCGCGCATGGCGATTTCCTCGGCCAGCGACAGGAGCATGCCGCGCTCGCAATGACTGTCTGAGACGACGATGATCTTCATGCGCTCCTCCCGTTACAGCTGCCTGAGCAGATTTTCGATGGCGCGGGCGCGGTGCGACACGGCGTTTTTCTCGTCCATCGTCGCCTCGGCGAAGGTCTTATTGAAGTCGGCGCTCAAAAACAGCGGATCGTAGCCGAAGCCGCCCTCGCCGCGGTATTCGCGCAGTATCCGTCCCTCGCATTCGCCGCGCGCGACGATCGGCTCGTGGCCGGGCCGCACGAGCGCCATGGCGCAGGCGTAGCGGGCGGTGCGCTGGTCGTCGGGCACGTTCTCAAGCTCCTTGAGCAGCAGCTGGTTGTTGGCCTCGTCGTCGCCGTGAACGCCGCAGTAGCGCGCCGAATGAACGCCGGGGCGGCCGTTCAGCGCGTCCACCTCCAAGCCGGAATCGTCGGCGATGCAGGCGCAGCCGGTCAGCTTGAGAAGCGCATTGGCCTTGATGAGCGCGTTTTCTTCAAACGTCGCGCCGTTTTCGTCGATGTCGGGGTCAAGCCCCAGCTCCTTCATTGAAACCACGTCGAAGCGGTCGCCCAGCAGCAGCCGCATCTCGCGCAGCTTGCCGAAGTTGCCGCTGGCCATGACCAGCTTGGGCTTGCGGGCGATGACGTTCGCCGCTTCATCGAGCGCCTCGAGCTGCTTGTCCATCAGCTCGCCGATGCCCTTTTCGCCCAGCGCCAGCAGCGTGCTCAGCTCGCTCTTGTGCAGCGTGCGGCCCTCGCCGGTACCCTGAATCTCGACGTATTCCATCTCGCCGGTGGCGTTGTCGCGCGTCATGACCAGATTCATGTCCACCTGAGCGCGGCTGTCCTCGACGTACTCCAGATCGAGCAGCGTATTTTCGTCTACAACGCCGCAGCTCACGGCGGCCAGCTGCCGCACGACGGGGGAATCCATCATCTTGCCCTCGCGGATGAGCTTGTCCACCGCCAGGCACAGCGCCACGAAGGAGCCGGTGATCGAGGCGGTGCGCGTGCCGCCGTCGGCCTGAATCACGTCGCAGTCCAGATAGATCGTGCGCTCGCCCATGCGGGTCAGGTCGCAGCAGGCGCGCAGGGAGCGGCCGATCAGGCGCTGAATTTCGACAGAGCGGCCGTCGCGCTTGCCGTATTCGCGCTGCTTGCGGCGGTCGGTGGAGCCGGGCAGCATGGCGTATTCGGCGGTCAGCCAGCCCTTGCCGGCGCCCTTGAGGAACGGCGGGACGCTCTCCTCGACCGACGCGGTGCAGATGACGCGGGTGCGGCCGCACTCGATCAGCACGGAGCCGGGCGCCATTTCAGTGTAATGCGGAATGATGTCGACGGGGCGCAGCGCGTTTTCTGCGCGATTGTTGGGACGGGCCATGTTCAATTCCTCCTTATCGATCGGCCGCGTTGGCGGCGGTCAGCGCGTCTTTCAGCGCGCGGGCGTTTTCCAGCATGATGCGTTCGTAGGCCTCGGTGTCGCCGTCGGCCTGATGGGTCATGAGCGTGTCCAGCCGCGCCACGGTGTAGCCGGCCTGAACGAGCGCGCTCTCAAGGCTTGCGGGGGCCTGCTTTTCGATCAGCACGACGCGCGCGTCTGAAACCGTCAGATCGCTCATCAGCGCTTCGAGATCGTTGTCGACCGGTTCGCTGCCCGGTTCGCGGCTGAGGTCGGCCGAGACGGTCAGGCCGCATTCCTCGGCGAAATAGCTCAGCCCCTCGTGCAGACAGGCGACGGGCAGTTTGGGCGCGCCGGCCATGAGCGAGCTGATCTCGCCGGCCAGCAGCTCAAGGCGCATGATGAAGCCGTTCATGTTCTCGATATAGTCCTCGGCATAGCGCTCGTCCAACTGCGCCAGCCCGTGGCCGAGGGAGAGCGTCATCTCGATCGCGCCCGGCACGCTCATAAACAGCCATGGATTGGGGCCGTCGGTGTGCGCGCTTTCCTCATTGACAGTGACGCCGTTGTCGCGCAGCGTGCGCCCCTCGAGCAGCGTCAGAAGCGCAGGGCCGTCCGTCGCGCTGTTCAGCGCCGTCTCGAAGCTCTCAAAGCCGCGTCCGGCGATGATGAAGGCGTCCTGCTGGGCAATGACGGCCGCGTCCCAGTTGGAGAGCGCATAGGTGCGCGGGCAGCCGTCCTGCGGCTGGACAAGGCAGCCCAGCGTGAGGGCGGGCACGTCCTCGGTCACATTGACGGCGAGGGCATAGAGCGGATAAAAGCTGGCCATCACATAGATGGGATCGTCGGCGCTCTCGTCCATAATGGAGCAGCCGGCGAGCGCCACGGCCAGCGAAAGCGCCAGACACAGCGGCGCAATCAGGCGTTTTTTCATAGTGAATATCCTTTTCGAGAAAAACTGTTTCACAGCTTATTATAGCACAGCCGCGCCGCTTTATGGGTTAAACTTTTGAAGCGGAAATGCGGCGCGGAATCTGTCGAACGTTTGGCTGTCATTCGACGAAAGAAGCCTTTATTCGTTCAAGGAAATATATTTGCAATCATCGAAACAGAAGAGGAGTGAAGAGACGGGAGGTGTCTGATTTGCTGCAATACGAAAAAAAGAACGGGATATTGCTGGTTCGCCTGTCGGGCGAACTGGATCATCACTGTGCGGCGGCCATCCGCGAGGAGCTGGACGCGCTGATCGACCGCAGCGACGCGCAGCGGCTGGTGTTCGACCTGAGCGGACTGACGTTCATGGACAGCTCGGGCATCGGCATGATGATCGGCCGCTATAAGCGGATGCGCAGCCGCGGCGGCACGATGGGCGTCATGGCGGGCGACGCGCGGATCGAGCGGATGATGGAATTGTCGGGGCTGTATCAGATCGTCGACAAGCTGGCGTAGGAGGGCAATATGGAGATAGTGAATGAAATGCGGCTGGACTTCCGGTCCTGCCCGGAAAACGAAGCGCTGGCGCGCATGGTGATCAGCGCGTTCATCATGCCGGTCAATCCCACGCTGGAGCAGCTGGGCGACGTTAAAACGGCGGTATCCGAGGCCGTAACGAACGCCATCGTCCACGGCTATCGCGGCACGAGCGGACTGGTGCGCGTGCGGGCGTGGCTGGACCGCGCAGGGGGATTGACGGTCGAAATCGCCGACAAGGGCTGCGGCATAAAGGACGTCGAGCAGGCGCGCAGGCCGTTTTACACCACGATGGAGGAATCGGAGCGCTCCGGCATGGGCTTTACCGTGATGGAGACGTTCATGGACGGCGTTGAAGTATTCTCGCAGCCGGAGCACGGCACCATCGTGCGCATGAAGAAGCAGCTGACCGCGCCCTGTACCCTTGCGCGGGAAGCATGACGGGGGAGATGCGCAGCGATCACGAGCTGATCGAAGCCATACGGCGGGGCGACGAAGCGGCGCTGTCGGCCATGATGGAAAAGCACGACGCGCTGGTTCACTATGTCGTCAAGCGATTCGAGGGACGCGGACGGGAACGGGAGGATCTGGTGCAGCTGGGGCGGCTCGGGCTGATCAAGGCGGTGCGCAATTTTGATCCGGAGAGCTATCGGGTGCGCTTTTCGACCTATGCCGTGCCGCTCATCATGGGCGAGATCCGCCGCTTTCTGCGCGACGACAACCAGATTCACGTCGCGCGCTCCATCCGCGAAAACGCCGCGCGGCTCATGCGATTGCGCGAGGAACTGGGCGACGACACGCCGGTGGACGAGCTGGCGCGGCGGCTGTCGCTGTCAAGGGAGGATACGCTGCTGGCCATGGAATCGGGCTATGCCGTGCGTTCGCTCAGCGAGCCGCTTGCGGGCGACGGAAGTCTCCTTCTCGAGGACACCATCGGCGAGGACAGGACGGGCGACGTGCTCATGCGTCTCGATCTGGAGAATATGCTGGGCCGGCTCGAACCGAAGGAGCGCGAGCTGATCCGGCGGCGCTATTTTCTCGATCAGACGCAGACGCGCATCGCCGCCGAGCTGGGCATGACGCAGGTGCAGGTGTCGCGCATGGAGAGCCGCGTGCTCAAGCGCCTGCGCGCCATGACAGGATGACCATGAAAAAAACGCCGCGCCGGAGGAGGATATATCCTCTAGGGCGCGGCGTTTTCTGTTTCGGACTAAGACTTATGATCCTTATCCGTCGGTTTAATGAACAGGTCGAGAAGTCCGGCGGTCAGTCCGCACAGTTGAAAAACGATATACGCCGCCAGCGCAATTCCGACAAGCCAGCCTAAAATTTCCATGACTCCAATTCCTCCTTTAGGTAGTGGGTTCGGATGTGCGCAAAACAGCGTCGATTCCAATGGGGAGGGAGAAAGAACGGAGAGGTTGAACGGTGCGCTTATGAGTTACTCTTCACGAACGCTTCAAGCGTCTGGCCGGTCTCGTGTATGCGCGTCGCGATTTCCACGCCGACATAGCGGTAGTGCCACGGCTCGTAGCTGATGCCGGTTTCGTCGGCCTTGTTGGCGGGATAGCGCTGTATAAAGCCGTATTCGTACGCGTGCTGGCACAGCCATGCGTATTGCGCCGTGCTCTCAAAGCCGCCGGTGTTTTCGGCGGTCACGTCGAAGGCCAGGCCGGTCTGATGCTCGCTTGCGCCGGGCAGCTGCGCCTTGCCGGGCTCGCTGGTGTTGTAGATTTCCTGCTGGCGGTTGTAATCGCGGTATCCGCTGGTGATGATAAAGCCGTTTACGTTGTCGGCCTCCGCCGCGGCGAACATGCGCTCCATCGCCTCGTAGGTTTCGTGCGTGAGCTGTATATCGACGTTGGCCAGGCGGAAGGAGTGGCGCTGCTCGTAGAGCGTCACCAGCCCCTCGGGTACATAGTCGGCGGCCAGCCGGTGCGAATCGTTGACCAGCAGCACGTTCGTCTTGACGCGCGTCGAATCCACGCCCATATGCCAGCCCAGCACGAATGCGGCCGCGACCAGCAGCGCCATGACCAGCGAGCGCAATGCCACGGAGCCGTTTTTCTTTGAAGGTTGTTTCTTAGACAATGGTTATTCACCTGCTTTCGCAATGAGATCGTGTCCATTATAGAACGCTTCGACAAAAATTGCAAGCATGGGGAAGGGCGCGCATGAAAAAGCGCCGCCGCGCTCCGAACGGATCGGAAACGCGGCGGCATAGTGGAGGTGGAAACGGGCTTATTCAGTTTGGAAGGCTTTCGGTTACACACCCTCGGTGCGGACGATGAACTGCACGCTGCCGGTCTGGCCCTCAGCGATGCCGGCATAGGAGGTGTAGCCGCGCGCCATGTCGATGACAGCCTGCACATGATCCTTCAGGCTGGGCAGGTCCTCGTCGATGAAGGCCAGCAGCTTGTCGATGGCCTTTTCGTTGAACTCGGTCAGGCCGTCCTTCAATTCGCCCATGCCGTCGCAGAGCTGGCTCGCGCCGTCGTTCAGCTTGAGCGCGCCGTCCTTGGCCTGGCCGACCGCGTCGGTGTAGTCCACAACGCCCTGATAGAAGGTGTGGATGTCGTCCATGGTCTGGCGCAGCTTGACCAGCGCCTGATAGGCCGCGCCGTTCTTGCCGTTCTCTTCCAGCGCTTCGGCCACGCCGTCCAGATATTCCTTGCTCTTGCGGTTGACGGTCATCTGCTCGCTGATGATGTTCTTGACCTTGGAGGACTTCATCTGATCGTCAATGTTCTTGTTGATGAGCGCCTTCACGTCGTCGGTCTTCATCTGCTCGTCGACGTTCTGATTGATGATATTCTTCACGTTATCGCTGGCCATCTGCTCGTTGAAGGCGGCTTCGGCCTGCGCGGTGATCTCGGGATCGGCCATCTTCTGATCGACGATGGCGCTGACCTGCTCGTCGCTCATGCCGCGGATGGCGTCGACGACCTTCTGGCGGGCGGCGGCGGTGACCTGCTTTGTCACTTCGTCCTTCACGGCCGCCTCAACCTGCGGGCGAATGGTGTTCTCGCGGACATAGGCTTCCACCTGAGCGCGGGTTTCGGCCAGCTTGTCGGCGATGAGCTGCTCGGTGTTGACGTTCTGGTTGGTGAGCGCGGTGATCTGATTATTGACTTCAGCCTCGATGGCCTGCTGCGTTTCTTCCTTGGCCATGTAAGCATCCACCAGCTGATCGAGCGTTACGCTGCCGTCATCGGGCACGCTGGCTTTGAGCGTCTCGGCGGCCTTGGCGCGCACGGCCTCGGTGACCTGCGCCTTGATCGTGTCGTAATAGCCGGCCTTGATCTGTTCGTAAGCGCCGTTCCAGGCCTGCTGCACGCCGTCGCGGATGGCGGGCTCATAGTCGCTGGCGACTTTCGCGTCGATCTGCGCCTGAACCGCGTCGGATTTCAGATTTTCGTCGATCTTCTGCTCGATGAGCGCTTTCACGTCGTCGGAAGCCATCTGAGCGTCGATGTTCTGAGCGATCTGCGCCTTCACGTCGTCGCTGTTCATCTGAGCGTCCACGGTGGCGCTGAGCGTCGCGTCGTCGGGGTTGCGCACGGCGGCTTCAACCTTGGCGCGCACGGCGGCGTTGACCTGATCGCGTACCTGCGCCTTGACGGCCTCGGTCACCTTTTCGGTTACCTGCTCGCGGGCGGCGGCGTTGACCTGCTTGACGACCTCGGCCTTGACGGCTTCGTCGACCTTGGAGGCCAGCTTCTTGTCGGCCTGCTCGATGACGTAATCCTCGAGGTTGTTCAGCATTTCGGTCTGCAAGCGGTCGATTTCGGAAGCGTAGTTGTCGATGGTGAGCGTATTGAGCGTGATGCCCAGCTTGGCGAAGTCGCCTTCGCTCTCGGCCAGCGTGTTGTTGGCAGTTTCGAGCACGGTGTCGAGCACCTGGCGCGCGCCGTCGGTCAGCGCGGCGCTGTTCGCGTCGATTTCGCTCAGACCGTCGCAGAGATCCTGCGTGCCGTCCAGCAGCTCCTTAAGGCCGTCGTAGAGGTCGCTGGAGCCGTCCATGAGCTGAGTCATGGCGTCGCGCAGCTCGTCGCTGATTTCGTCCAGATTGAAGTTGAGGGAGAATTCGCCGTCCTCGGTTTCCTCATCGGCGACAGAGGAGGAAGCCACCAGCGTGTAGGTGCCGCCGAAGCTGAAGTCGGTCACGTCGGCGCTGACGACGGCGGAGGAGGGAATGTCGTCAAAGTTGATGTCCACTTCGTCGCTGGTCACGCCGCTCTTGAGCGCGTCGGCCAGTCCGGGCAGACCGTAGCAGAGCACCAGCGTGCGGTCGCCGACCTCGAGCACGCGGCCGTTGGTCACCTGAAGATTGGAGAAAACGTCGTCCTCGGCCAGCATCACGGTGGCCATCAGGAAGGGGATGGGCAGCGTCTCGGTCTGGCCGTTGATTTCGGCCTCGCCGGTCAGGTTGGAGGTATAGTCGATGGTCATTTCGAGATGACCGCTCTTGCCGGCCAGCTCGGCGGGCGTCATTTCAACGCCGTCGAGGGTGTAATGGAAGGCGACGGAGAAGGGCAGCTCCTCGGTGGAATGGCCCTCATAGCGGATCTCGGAGCCGTTCGCATTCCAGACGATTTTGTCGCCGTCCTGCGTGAATGTCTGATCGCCGGAGAGATTTTCAATGCCGCTAAGGCGGCTCACGTCGTCGAGCGTGTCGAGAGAATCGCGGTTATACAGCCGTTCGCTGACCACAATGTCGGTCGCCTCGCCGCTGGCGTTGGCCAGCACATACACCATTTCCTTCTTGTCCACGTCGGCCAGAGACGGCACGGCGGTGAGCAGCATGATCGCAGCCACGATCAGAGCCATAATGCGCTTTTTCATAGTCAGTTTTCCTCCTTCACGGTTTGGGGCTTCATGCCGAGCGTGGTGTGGCGGATCAGTCCGTCGCAGAGCATAAGCAGCGCCGGCAGTATGAAGATAACCAGCAGCATCGAGACGATTGCGCCGCGCGCCATCAGCATGCACATGGAGCTGATGATGTCGATGTCGGAATAGATGGCCACGCCGAACGTCGCGGCGAACAGGCCCATGCCGGACACGATGATGGACGAAATCGAGGTGGACAGCGCGGTGCAGACCGCGTCGTGCCTGGACTTGCCGGCGGCGCGCTCGGTCTTATAGCGCGTGGTCATGAGGATGGCGTAGTCGACTGTCGCGCCCAGCTGAATGGTCGAAATGCAGATCGGGGCGATAAAGGGCAGCGACTGGCCGAGATAATGCGGCAGGCCCAGATTGATGAATATGGCCAGCTCGATGACCGAGATCAGTATGAACGGCAGGCTCAGGCTCTTTTCAACCAGCAGGATGATGACGAAGATGGCGATGATCGACACGGCGTTGACTACCTGGAAGTCGTGGTTCGTGGTTTCGATCATGTCCTTCATGCAGGGGGCCTCGCCGATCAGCATGCCGTTGGGATCATACTTTTTGAGGATGGCGTTGAGCTGATCGAGCTGTGCGTTCACGTTGTCGCTGGCCACGGCGTATTCGGAGTTGACCAGCAGCAGCTCCCAGCGGTCGGATTTGAGGATCTTGGTGAGCGATTCGGGGATCATTTCCTCGGGGATGGAGGAATCCAGGAAGGTTTCAAGGCCCAGCACATATTTTACGCCGTCCACATCGTCCATTTCCCGAATCATGGCGTGAACGTCCTTCGAGTTGGTCGAAGCGTCTACAAGAAGCATGTGCGTGGAGGCGATGTCGAACTCGTCGCGCAGCCTGGTGTTGGCGATGACGTATTCGATGTCCTGCGGCAGGCAGCCGCCCATATCGTAGTAGACCTCGTCGTTGGTCTTGGAATAGCCGTAATAGAACGGCGGGATCAGCAGGACGAATATAATGAGGAAGATGGGGAATGCCTTCACAACGCCGCGGGAGAGCTTCGTCATGTCAGGAATGAGGGACTTGTGCTTGGTCTTTTGCAGCGGCTTGTCGAGCACGAGGATCATGGCGGGCAGCACGGTGATGCAGCTGATCACGCCCAGCGCCACGCCCTTGGCCATGACCAGACCCAGATCCATGCCCAGCGTGAAGGTCATGAAGCACAGCGCCGCAAAGCCGGCGATCGTCGTGATGGAACTGCCCACGACGCTGACCATCGTGTCGCGGATGGCGACGGCCATGGCGTCCAGGTGATTCTCGGTCTTTTCGCGCTGCTCGTTGTAGCTGTGCCACAGGAAGATGGAGTAGTCCATGGTGACGGCCAGCTGAAGCACGGCAGCCAGTGCCTTTGTGATGTAGGAAATCTCGCCGAAGAAGTAGTTCGAGCCGAGGTTGATCAGTATCGCGATGCCGATGTTGGCCAGAAACACGAACGGCACCAGCCAGCCGTCCAGAAAGAGCATCATGGCCGCGCAGGCCAGTATGACGGCGATGGCGACGTAGATCGGCTCTTCCTGCTCGCACAGATCCTTCAGATCCGTGACCAGCGCGGACATGCCGCTCACGAACACCTGCTTGCCGGCAATGGCGCGGATCTCGCGGATCGCGTCCATGGTCACGTCGGCGGAGGTCGCGCTGTCGAAGAACACGGCCATCAGCGTCGCGTCGCCGGTGTTGAACTCGTTGTAGATCTTGTTCGGCAGCATCTCCATGGGGACGGACAGATCGAGGATCGAATCGTACCAGACCACGCTGTCGACGTGATCGACCGCCTCGATCTTTTCCTTGAGCGCGGCGACGTCCTTCGCGGACATATCCTCGATCACCAGCATGGAGAACGCGCCCTTGCCGAAATCCTCCATAAGCTCGTTCTGGCCGATGACGGTGTCCATGTCGTCCGGCAGATAGTCGAGCATATCGTAGTTGATGCGGGTGTTGGTCATGCCGATGACGGAAGGCACCATCAGGGCTATGGCGAGGATCAGTATCAGAACGCGGTGCTTAACCACCGCTTTGGCGAAACGCATGATCGCTCTTCCTCCTTACAGTTTGTGCTCTTCAAATTCGGCCTCGATGACGTCGGGCTGCTGATTGCGGACGATCTTGACGGCGCACAGCGTGACGCACAGCGTCATCAGTCCCTCGGCCAGCAGCGAAACGCCCAGAAGCATCATCAGCACCTCGGCGCTCGCCGTCGGGCGGAATGCCACGACCAGTCCGATCAGGCCGGTCAGCACGCCGGTCGTCAGGATCAGCCACCAGCTTCTCAGGCCGAAGCGGCGCGCATCCAGCGCCATCTGCACCTTGAACCAGCCGTCGACGGCCACCGCGATGCCCAGAATCAGGCACAGGAAGCTCATCGCACGGTCGGGACTCATCAGCAGCAGCACGCCCAGCGCCACCAGCAGTATGCCGCTGGCCAGATCGTACTGGAAGGCCAGCCGGTAAAGATCCTTTGAGAAAAAGCCGGTCAGCTTGGTCACGCCGAAGACGATCAGCATGATCGCTGCGGCGATGCCGACAACAGATACCGACACGCCGGGATAGATCAACAGCAGTAAACCGAGCAGGCAAAACAGCGCCGAAACGATGATCGAGCACGTTTTAGCCGCCAGAATGGGCTTTGTGGAACGCATATCCATTTCCTCCTTTGCTTTCCTTCAATGTGGCTTCAGTATAGCGCCTTTCTGAGCGGCGGGGAATGGGCAGATGTCCCGCGCGCGCCCGAAAAACAGACAAACGAAGCGATCTGCCCGGGAATTGGGCAAATCGCTTCGTTTGCACAGAATATGAAGTTCTTGATCGGACTTTAACGCGCGGCCACCTCGGCGCGGTCGATCATCTCGTCGATCATGCCGCGGCGCAGCTCGCACAGCCGGTTGAGCATGGGCTGTATGTCGTCCTTGAGCCCGGTGTTCAACCAGTCGACGAACAGGCCGAAGCAGTGGCACTTATAGGACAGCACGATGACGCTGCGATCCGCGTCGCTGATGCGCCTGTCTGAAAAAGCCGTATCCAGATAGGTCTCCACGACGTACTGGCAGAGCTGCATCAGATAGCGCTCGTAAATATCGCGGTTGGAGGAATTGTAGATATGCAGCGTGGCGCGCCGGTTCTTCAGGATGAATTCCACGGCGATGTTCAGGCATTCCTCATAGGAAGAAACGCGCGCGTACTTTTCGATGATGAGGTCGCTTTCCTCCTTGGCGATGGCCTCGATCAGATCGGGAATATCCTGAAAATGATAGTAGAACGTATTGCGGTTGATGCCGCATTCCTCGACGATGTCCTTGATGGTGATTTTGTCAAGCGGCTTTTCGTTGAGCAGCGTGACGAAGGCCACCATGATGGCCTTGCGCGTGAAAGACGCCATTGTTCGTTCACTCCTTATCGCGGGAATGATGATCCCTCAAAACGTCTGCGGATACAAATATATCCCTTGTGCATTGCCTAAAGCATAACACAGTTGTTTCCACTTTGCAACGGGCTTCCCTGTAAAGGCAATATGACAATTTAGCCATTTTTTCGGTCAAAATGCGCGCCAACAAAACGAGACTTCAGTCTGTTCGTGCAACAATAGACCAAAGTCTATTGCGCGGAATTCGCGCATGATGCGCCTTGACGGACACAAAATCGCGGCTCGATCACAAAAAGACCGAGCCGCGAAGAGTGGTTATTTGATGATCAGGCGATGGCCGTAGCGCCGTACGGTCACAGACGTTTTGGCCGCGTCAAACGATTCCTCTTCAAAGAACACGACGCGGTTGCGCGCCTTCAGCTTGTCCAGCGGCAGCCAGAGCGAGGTCTGCGGGCCGACGCCCATATAGCGGCCGATGTTGAAGCCGTTCAGCCACACGCTGCCCTTGCCGCTGCCGGCGTTCAGGCGCACCGCGGCGGACAGTCCGGCGGGCAGATCGAACTCGGCGCTGACAAAGGCCGGGCCGGTCACGGGGGAAGCGGCGTTCTCGAAGGGCTGATCTTCAACCGCGGGCCACAGCTCGACCGTTTCACCGGCTTTGAGTCCCGCGCGCATACGCCAGTTTTTGATCGCTTCGCCGTTCAGCCAGACGGGGCCGTAGATGCCCTTGGGTTCGCCCAGCGGCATATCCATTTCAAAGCCGGTGTTGAACATGCCCAGGTTGTCGGCGAGGATGGTCAGCTGATGCACGCCCTTTTCGAGCCATACGGCCAGATCGCGCCCCTTGTGCGAGAACGCGCCGCGCGTCTGGCGGTATTCGCCGTCCACGAAGAACATCCAGCGATCGGCCGCGCCGGAAACATAGATCATCTGCCAGCCGGTCGTTTCGACGTTCAGCGCCGCGCGATACCACGCGTAGCCGTTGCCATTGCCGAACTTGGCCATGGGCTGCGGATCCTCGGCGGCGAACCAATTGCTGTCGTCGAAATCGGCGCGGGCTTCCGGAAAATCATGCGCCGCGCGGATGTTTTCGAGCGACACGGTGAAATCGCCCTCGTAATCGTCGCCGTCGTCCGCGATCAGGCGCAGGCCGCTCTCGTCCAGCACCCAGGCCGTGCGCTTTTCACTCTGCCAGGCGGTTATGCCCTCGGCGGACAGATCGTCCACGCGGTCGATGCCGCCGATCAGCCTTTCAGCCATGCCGGGCAGCGCCAGACGGACGCAGCGGTCGACGCCGATCATGCTCAGCACGGCGACGGTCAGCGTTTTGCCGTTCAGCGTAACCGTTTCGCAGGCCGGCACGCCGTCCGCCGCAGGAGTCAGCGTGAGCGCGACCGTCTCGCCGGATTCGGGGCTGGAGAGCGTTACGTCGATGGGACGCGCGTCCTCGCTCCAGAGCGTGAGCGCGGGGGAGACGGCGAAGAGATGACCGCTCGTGTACTCCATGCGCAGTCCGCAGGGCAGGTCGAGATGCTCGACCGACCAGCGAACCTCGCCGGCGGGGATGGACATATCCACAGCGCCCTGATCCTTCTGCCGGTCGGCAATCATCATCTGCTCCTTGCTGTGATTGACGAAGAACGTGAACACAGTGTCGCCCGAGCGGCGCACGGCGGTGACAAGGCCGTCCATGTCGCCGGAAAGAGAGGGCATATCAGCGCTGGCCAGCGCCTCGGAGCAGGCGGCGAGGCCGGTGAAGTGGCGCTTGAAGAGATTATATTTGGGCGAGAATGAGCCGTCGTCCAGTATGGGCGCGCCGGGGCCGTAAAGCGTGGTCATGAAGTTGAAATCCGAGCAGATCGACTGGCCGTGCCAGTAGCCGAAGTGCGATCCGCCGCTGACGACGAACACGGTCAATCCGCCTGCGCCGCCGGCCAGCATCTCCAGCCCGCCGTAGAGCGCGCGTCTGTCGTCGTAGGCCGCGCTTTTGCCGCTGCCCCACCAGTCGAACGCGGCGATCCAGTATTCGGTGACGAAGAGCGGCTTGTCGGGTTGAAGGCCGCGGGCGCGCTGGAGCACGCGCAGCCCGTCGCCGCCGGAATTGACGCACAGATTTACACCCTCCCAGACGCGGGGCTGTATGCGGTCGAACTTGATAAAGCTGTCGCAGTTGATGAGCGGCACGGTCACGCCGCGCGCGCGCAGTCCGTCGCGCAGATGATGGATGTAGGCTTCCTCCTGATGCGCGCCCTGATGGCCGTACTCGTTCTCGACCTGCGCCAGAATGATCGTGCCCTCGCGGCCAAGCTGATATTTGGCGATGATGGGCGCGATTTTGTCCCACCATTTGTCGCAATAGGAAAGATAGAGCGGATCGGACGAGCGCAGGCGAATTCCCTTCTTGCCGGACAGCCATGCGGGGACGCCGCCGCACGTCCACTCGTTGCAGATGAACGGGCCGGGGCGGGCGACGACGTACAGTCCGCACTCGGCGGCCAGCTGGAGGAAGTATTCCACGTCGCGGTCGCCGGAGAAGTCCCATTCGCCCTCGTTTTGCTCGTGATAGTTCCAGGCAAAATAGACCGAGACGGCGTTCAGACCGCTCAGGCGGATCTGCAAAAGGCGGCGCTTCCATTCGCCGCGGGTCAGCTTAAAGTATTGCAGCTCGCCCGAGGCCAGCAGCACGGGTTTTCCATCGATGATATAGCCGTTTTTGTCAAAGGATACCATATCGGCAGCTCCTTCTCCTGATATGCTTTCAGGCTGTATTTGCGCGCGGATTGATTTTTTCCGGCGACGCGTCAATTATATAGGAGAAAATCGCGTCTGTAAAGAGCTTTTTTCGTCATCTCTCGCGCTTGAAGGCAGTGATGGGCGTGTCGTCGTCGAAAAGATGGACACTGGCGCGCAGATAGCCGGTCGTGATCTCGGCCATGGAAACGGCGTCGCCAAGGATGCACTTCGCGTCGCCCAGACGGCCGTAGCGGATCGCGCCCTCATCGAGAAAGATCGGCTCCATCTTGTCATAAAAGCGCGAGGGGCCGCTGGCGTTGTGGCGGTACTGCGGGATGGTGTAGCGCGTGCCGTCCGGCGCGATGGTGAAATAGGTTTCGGGCCGCTCGTTCAGGCGGTTTGGGATGTGGTTCCACTCCTCAACGCCGTGGATGAACGTGTTGGACTTGAGCGTGCAGCCCAGGAACATGATCTGCGCGCCGCGGTCGTAGAGTTTGCCCCAGCAGCCGCGTCGGGCGCAGGGGGTGCGCGCGTATTCCTCGCCGGAAACGTAGCTCTGCGCATCCCTGCCCAGCGCCGCGACCGAATGCGTCGGGTGCAGCGAGCGGATCACGCCCGGGCGCTGACGGAACAGCTCGGGCAGTATGCCCACGCAGCAGGGCTCGCGCAGCACGTCGAATACGTTGTGCTCGCCCGCGACGCTTCTCCATGTGTGCGTGGGCAGCACGAGCAGGCCGTCCTTCATATATTCGCTCAGTGCGTCCAGCACGGTATCCGCGCCGCCCTCGACAGGGCCGATGGCCTTCATGGAGGAGTGAACGAGCAGCGTGCCGCGGGGATCGATGTTCAGATTGGCCAGGTCGGCCATAAGATCGCTCTTGGTATACATAGCGGCGCTCCTTTTTTGATGAAAATGGATTTGCGGCCTTATTATAGCATTTCCCTGCCGATTGAGCAAGTTTTTAATGAAAATGCGTGTTGCCGAAATGATCAGAAAATGGTATAATAAAAAAGAAGCGTGTGCTTTGTCAAAAATAGCCGCTGGAAAAGGATGTAGGTTGCGCCCATGAATATACCCAATATGCTGACGGTCGTCAGGATGATTCTGATTCCGGTTTTTGCCGGACTGTACGCCGCGGGACATCCGGTGGCGGCGCTCTGCGTCTATGTGGCCGCCTGCATCACCGATGCGGTGGACGGCTATCTGGCGCGCCGGTGGAATCAGGTGACGGCGTTCGGCAAGCTCATGGATCCGCTGGCCGACAAGCTGCTTCAGCTGACGATGATGGGCTGCCTTACGCTGACGGGCTATATCCACTGGTGGGTGCTGGCCGTGATGGCCGCCAAGGAGATTTTCATGGTGATCGGCGGCACGATGCTGCTCAAGCGGCGCAATGTGGTGGTGTTCGCGAACTGGGCGGGCAAGGTGGCCACGGTGATGATCATCCTCTCCGTGCTGGCGATTTATCCGTGGCATTCGTGGCGGTGGCTGCGCATGGCCGGCAAGGTGATGCTGGACGTGGCCGTGGGCTTCAGCCTGTTCGCGCTGGTTAATTATATCATGATTTATGTAAAAAACGCAAACGCTCCGAAAAACCGTTGTGATCATTGATGTTTTGAAGAGTATATGATGTCGCTTGACCCTAATTTGACCCTAAAACCGATTTGATATATGCGGACATCGTGTTGGCGGCCTGAATGCCCGTGTCGTCGGTGTATTTGGCGTACACGTCCAGCGTCATGGCGGCTGAAGCGTGGCCGAGATTGTGCTGCACGGCCTTGATCGGGATTCCGGCGCGCAGTGCGGCGACCGCGTAGCTGTGGCGAAGATCGTGCGGATGCAGGGCGGGGATGCCGATTTTCGCGCCGACGCTGTGCAGGCTTTTGCGGATGACGATGCCCTGCCTGTGCTTGCCGCAGCGGCCGGTGAATACAAAGCCGTCGTCGATCCATTCGGCGCCTGCCTTCAGGCGCTGCTGTGCCTGCGTGACGCGCTGGCTGCGCAGGATCTCGATGGCTTCGTCGGTCAGCTTGATTGTCCGCGACTCGCCGTTTTTCGTCTCGGTCATAGCGCCTGAGCTGACGATCTGCCGGTCGATCACGATCTCGCCGGCATCCAGATCGACGTTATTCCATTGCAGCCCCAGCAGCTCGCCGATGCGCAAGCCGGTAAACAGCAGAAAGACAAGCTCGTTTGCGCAGATTTCCTCCTTCGCGGCGCTGATAAAGGCGGCGAACTGCGACTTGTCTATGATGTGCATCTCGCGGACTGGCTTGGCTTTTTCAAGGTTCATGCCGCGCGCCGGATTTTCCGGAATGAGCTTGTCGCGCACAGCGTCGTCCAATATCTGGACGAGCCTGACCTGCACGACCTTGCGCGAAGTCGGCGCGAGCGTCTTGGCAAGCTCGGCGTGCAGCTGCCGGATGTGGAGCGTTTTCAAGCCGGTCAGCTTTACATGGCCGATCACGCGCTTGATGTTGCCCGCCTGGTTGGCATATGACACGCGCGTCGTATCGCGGATGTTTGTGCAGTATTTGTCGAGCCACAGGTCGATCCACTGCGCGACGGTCATTTTATTCGGCTGCGTCCATGAGCCGCTGTCAACGGCGGCCAGCGCGGCCTTCAGCTTGGTGGTGCATTCCTTCGAGGTCTTGCCGAAAACGCTGTGCTGCCGGCCGTCCGGGCCGGTGTAGCGCCCCTCGAAGCGCCCGTCGGCACGCTCGCGGATGGAGCCCATGCCGTTTCGATTCTTTGCCATGTTCATAACTCCTTTCGTTTCAGTTCACCCCCGTGTCCGATGCGGCACGGGGGTTTGTCTGTTTACTTCAGTCTTTGCACAGGTGCGCGTAGAGCTGCTCAAACAGCGGCAGGAAGCGCGCGGCGATGTCCTGAAAAACTGCGTCGGCCTGCTTGTCGCTGTAGATGTGCGATGTGGAATTGCGCGCGTGGAGCAGATCGATCCAGCCCTGCTGATCGTCGATCACGCCGGCGGCGTAGGCCGTTTTCATGACCGACATGGGACTGTTAATCTCGGCATAGCCCTGATCGATGAGATACTCGCGGCAGCTCTTCCACGACAGCTCTGCCGTGAATTCAAAGCGCTGGATCACGCCGTCGCGGAGCAGCTTGCCGGGCGCTTGCCTGTATTCCGCAACGCCCTCGCGCGTCCGCTCGATGGCCATGCCGAACTGCATGAGCTTGGTTGTGCTTTCCATGATGGTGATTCCGTCCTTTCTGATGTTGCTTAAAAACAGCGGCTCCATGTCCTGAGAGACGCTCACTATGTCAAACTCGAGCAACGTGGGCAGCTCGTCGATGCCGGAGACAAAGCGGCTGAACTGATCGCGGCTGAGGCCGTAGACGGCCAGATCGACGTCGCTGCGCTCCCGATAATCGCCGCGGGCGCGCGAGCCATAGAGCACGATCTTCTGCGCGCCGCACTGCACGCCCAGCGCGCGGATGCGATCGATGAGCGCGGCGCTCAGGCCGGTGTTGGTCATAGGGCGGCACTTCCTTTCCTGTTCTCGTCACGATGCGGCCTCGTCCTCATCCGCGCCCGATTCGGGGGCAAGCTCAGGGGCCGGCGCGGCCATCGAGAGACTCTGCCTGTACTGATCGGCTAGCGCAGTCTCTGTAAAAGGCGCGGTGGGGTCGATCTGCTCGACCATCGCTCTGATCTCGTCGATGGAGACGTTGAAGAACTCCTTGCGCAGATTGATTTTGTTCACACGACGGTTGTTGAGCGCCTTGTGGAGCTGATTTTCGAGCGAAACAGCGTCCTCGCTGAAGATAAAGCTGTGTACGTCGAATGGGAAGGGCACGCTGGCGTTGCTCAGCTCGTCGATGCGCTCCTGCGGCTCGAGCCGGCGCGTCATGCCGACCTTGTA
>CAKTXR010000053.1 GCA_934631025.1 uncultured Clostridia bacterium | reverse complement strand
ATACGGCCGTCGTAAGCCTGAGCCAGCGCCTGACGCAGGATCGCCTCGTCGATGCCCTTGATCTTGATGTCCATCTGGATGGCGGTGATGCCCAGCGCGGTGCCGGCCACCTTGAAGTCCATGTCGCCGAGGAAGTCCTCGAGACCCTGGATGTCGGTCAGCACGGCCACCTTGCCGGTGTTCTCAACGTCCTTGATCAGGCCCATGGCCACGCCGGCCACGGGGCGCTTGATCGGCACGCCCGCGTCCATCAGCGCGAGGGTGGAGCCGCACACGGAGGCCTGAGAGGTCGAGCCGTTGGAGGACATGACCTCGCTGACCAGGCGCAGGCAGTAGGGGAACTCGTCCACGGACGGGATCATGGGCAGCAGCGCGCGCTCGGCCAGAGCGCCGTGGCCGATCTCGCGGCGGCCGGGGCTGCGCAGGGGCTTGGCCTCGCCGGTGGAGTAGCCGGGGAAGTTATAGTGGTGCATATAGCGCTTATTGGTCTCGGTGCCGATGCCGTCGAGGATCTGAACCTCGCTCATCGGAGCCAGCGTGGCCACGGTCATGACCTGAGTCTGGCCGCGGGTGAACACGCCGGAGCCATGCGCGCGGGGCAGCACGCCGACTTCGCACCAGATCGGGCGAACCTCGGTCAGCTTGCGGCCGTCGGGGCGCACGCCGTCGTCGATAATGTGGCGGCGCATGACTTCCTTATTGAGGGCGTAGAGCGCGTCGCCGATCTCGGTCTCGCGGCCGGCGAACTGCTCGGCAAAGTGCTCCATCGTCTCGGCGTTGACCTGCGCCTCGCGCGCCTGGCGCTCCTGGCGATCGAAGGTCTCGAAGCACCAGCGCACCTTGTCCAGCGCGAACTCGCGCACGGCGGCCTTCACGTCGTCGCCCGGCAGAACGAGCGGGAACTCGCGCTTGGGCACGCCGATCTCGGCCACGATCTTCTCCTGGAACTCGACCAGGCGCTTGACCTGCTCGTGGGCGAAGAGGATGCCCTTGAGCATGATCTCCTCGGAGACTTCCTTCGCGCCGGCCTCGACCATCAGCACGGCTTCCTTGGTGCCGGCCACGGTCAGGTTCATGAGGCTGACCTCACGCTGCTCGACGGTGGGGTTGATGATGTATTCGCCGTCCACATAGCCGACGTTCACAGCGCCGATGGGGCCGGCGAAGGGGATTTCAGAAATGCACAGCGCGGCGGACGCGCCGTTCATCGCGCAAATTTCAGGCGAGTTGTCCTGCTCGACGGACATGACCACGGCGGCCACGGCCACGTCGTGACGCATTCCCTTGGGGAAGAGCGGACGCAGCGGGCGGTCGATCAGGCGGCTGGTGAGGATGGCGTGCTCGCCGGGACGGCCTTCGCGGCGGTTCCAGCTGCCGGGGATGTGACCCACGGAGTAGAGCTTCTCCTCATAATCGACGCTGAGCGGGAAGAAATCGATGCCGGGACGGGGCGTCTCGGCGACGGTGGCGTTGACCAGTACGGCGGTGTCGCCGTAGCGGACGAAGGTGGAGCCGCTGGCCTGCTCGGCGTACTTGCCGAATTCCAGCGTCAGCGTGCGGCCGCCCAGCTCAATGGAATATTCCTTGTACATGGTGTCCCTCCTTACGGGCTTCTTGATCTATGTTCTTTCTTATTGAAAACGATGAAAGATGCGCGCCGCGCGCAATGGAACTTGGCACAGAGACGATAAAAGGAGCCGTTTCCATGCCAAGTTTCACTGCCGCGCGCCCGCGCTCGCGGGGAAAATGCGGCGCACATACGAACACCGCCGCCCGGGATGAGAAATCCCCGAGCGACGGCGTGACTATATGGCACCGGGGGAGACGTGAAGAGCGAATATCTTACTTGCGCAGGCCCAGCTTGGCGATCAGGTTACGATAGGCCTCGATGTCGGTGCTCTTCAGATAGGCCAGCAGGCCGCGGCGCTTACCAACCATCAGCAGCAGGCCGCGGTTGGAGTGGTGATCGTTCTTGTTGACCTTCAGGTGCTCGTTGAGGTGGTTGATGCGCTCGGTCAGCAGAGCGATCTGAACCTCGGGGGAACCGGTGTCGCCGACGTGGCGGCCATACTCAGCGATGATTTCGGA
The DNA here is from genome assembly GCA_934631025.1 of uncultured Clostridia bacterium. Taxonomy (GTDB): domain Bacteria; phylum Bacillota; class Clostridia; order Christensenellales; family Aristaeellaceae; genus Firm-10. Next base: position 16,596 of record CAKTXR010000053.1, on the reverse strand, counting down.
CTTGTCCATGGTGATTTCCTCCATTTTTCTGAAATTCCCGTCAACCCGGCGCGCCGTCGGAGAACTCGGACAGACTGAGCAGACGGATCTTTATGTGGCTACAGTATACCACAAAGAGCATTATACCATACATCCTCTGAGATGTAAAGCCGTCCGAATGGTAAATTTTGAGCGTTATTCCGCAGGCGTCTCGATGATCGTCACGCCCATCGCGCGCAGCCCCTCGATCAGTTTCTCGGCAGGCGAGACCATGAGGCGGAAGGACCCGCCGTCGCTGCATCCGATCTGCACCGTCATTGAATCGATCTGCTCGGCATAGGCCATCTCGTCGGCCATCAGCGTCAGATCCCAGCTCTGGCGGCGGCCGATGTAGGCCAGCACCAGCCTGGTCCTGAGCAGATAGATCATGCCGCACATGGTGTCGTCGTCGGTAAATATGTTGCCCATGAAGCGCGCCGCAACGCCGTCGCCCAGCGTCTTTTCAAACTGCCTGTACCGGCGTATCTCGAGCAGATCCTGTATGTTCATGAATATGTGCGCCACCAGCATGGCCACGGCGAAGGCCAGTATGCCCGACAGAACGGCGGTCTTGAACGTCGCGCCCGCCATGAGCAGCGAGAGAAACGTCATCACGCCGAAAAACAGGCCGAAGAGCGCGGAGAGGAATGTAATGTTGTTCTGCTTCAGGTATTCGTTCATAGCGTCGTCCTTTCCGGAAGCGGCAGCGCGTGGCCGGCCAGACGCTCGGCTTCCTTCGTATTGCCCGCGGTCAGCAGCGTTCGGATCCGCGTGGATGAGACCGGCGCGCCGTCCATGACGAACGGCTCCAGCACGACCGGCTCGTAGTTCAGGCGGGGCGCAAGCGCCCTGAGCAGCGCCGCATCGCCCCGTCCAAAGCGGCCGTATGTGTGATTGTAGCCGATCACGATGGCCGCAGGGTGCAGCGCGCCGCACAGCTGCGTAAGGAATTCCTCGCCGGTCTGCGCGGCAAATTCCTTCGTAAAGGGCTGCTCGATCAGAATATCCAGCCCCAGCGCCGCCATGAGCGCTTCCTTTTCGGCGTTCGTCGTCAGCGGCATGGGCGCGCTTTCCGGCCGGATGAGCGCGAGCGGGTGCCGGTCGAACGTCACCGCGGCGGACGGCAGTCCCCGCACGGCGGCCAGCTCCACGGCGCGCCCGATGAGATGCGCGTGCCCCAGATGCACGCCGTCGAACGTGCCCAGCGCCGCCACGCAGCCCGCGCCCTTGAATTGTTCAAGTGAATGAAGAATCTGCATGAATTTTCCTATGCGTTCCTTTCCGGCCGCATGGCCGCAAGATGTATCCCGAAGACTCTTCGAGCCGAATTTCCGATTCTTATAGCATTGCAAAATGCACATATTCCGTTCAGACGCAACGGCCAGACCATCCGCGTCCTCGCTGTTTATCTCGTTTCAATTTCATCCAGCTGAAATCCCGAAAGCATTCTCACGACTTTTCCTTCAAAACACACTGGCCGCGTCTCAAAGGCTTACTAGGCCGAACTGTCTGTCCCGCCGCGCCGCATGCGCATAATTTATTTCTTCAGGCACAGCGGTCAGGCTGATTGACGCGCCTTCCGCGCTCGCCCTCTTTCCCATTTGATGTTTTGAACACATCTCGATAGCTTCTCAGAAAAATTTCAATTTGCCCAGCAGACCAAGACCCGCGTTTTCGTCCCGCCGGAACAGCACAACCGGCTCGATCCGGCGAAAAAACGCGCGCCTTTAACCTCTCTCATTTAGGAGAACGCACTCACGCCTTTATGCTCGCATTCCGAAAACGCTCCCACAGCTCTTTCTTTTGCAACAGACTCAAACGCACCCTGAAAGCGCGCTCAATCGCGTCTCAAAACCTTCAAGCCGGCTTTCCCGCCCTCGCAATACCGCCGACACACCTGCCTGTCCGGTCAGACTCGCGGCGTCCAGCCCCGATCTGACGAATCGCACGCGCGCCCGTATTTCTTTTCATTTTAAGCCGCGCTCGAGTTTTACAATCGCATATCGATAGTATCTTCCAGCCCAAAATGCGCTTCGAACTGAAATCATCGCCCTCGCAGTCCCGCAAAGGCGCGCATTGACCGGTCAGTCTCATCTCAACCCGCCGAAAATCCGCTCAGGGCTGCAGCGCTTCCTTGCCAAAGCACACTCTGAACCGAATCAGCCCGCTCTCGTCCGCCTGACCGATACCGACGAACGCGTCCTTCAGATACACGCGCACGATCTCGTCCGGCGCAAAAACCTCGCCCGGCACGCGCACAGGCACGCCGTTTATCACGCTCTTCATCCACGTTGTGCCCAGCCGCACGGCGCGGATATGCTCCAGCGGCGCGTCGAGCGGATAGAGCAGCGTCTCAAGGCGATTTTCTCCGGCGGCGGCCTTCAGCTCCTCAAGCGTCGCAGCCGACTGCACGTCGAAGCAGCCCGCCGCGCCGCGCAGCAGAAACGCCATGTGCCCGCCCACGCCCAGCGCCGCGCCGATATCGTGGCAGAGCGTGCGGATGTACGTCCCCTTGCCGCAGGTGACGCGCAGCAGATGCGCCGTCTCGTCGCGCCGCGCGATATACTCGATCGCGTGGATGGTCACGGGGCGCGGCTCCAGCTCAAGGCTCTCGCCCTTGCGCGCCAGATCGCACAGCTTCTGCCCGCCGCGCTTGAGCGCCGAATACATCGGCGGAATCTGAGAAATCGTGCCGGTGAAGCGGGGCAGCACCGCGCGCACGTCGTCCTCGGTCACAGCCGACGCGTCGTGCCGCTCGAGTACAGCGCCGCTTGCGTCCTGCGTGTCGGTCACAACGCCCAGCCGCAGCTCAGCGATATACGTTTTCTGCTTGTCAATGATATAGTCGAACAGCCGCGCCGCACGCCCCACGCACACGGGCAGCACGCCCGCCGCGTCGGGATCGAGCGTGCCGCCGTGGCCGACGCGCGTGCCGCGGGGCAGCAGCCGCCGTACCTGAAAGACCATATCGCCCGAGCTCATGCCCGGCGGCTTGAGAATATTGAGAAATCCGTCCATGAGAGGACTCCTTCCTATACTGTAAACAGGCGCTCGACCGGCCGCGCGTTCATTCAGCGCCGCAAAAATCGCGCCGCGCACAAAACCCACAGGCTGAACGCCGCGCGAATTTCATTTTTTAGTCAGCCACACGCAAATCAGCAAATCCCAGATCAGCGCCGGCCTTTGCTGTCGTTCAGAACGCACCGCCAAATCTCAGCATACGAGCGCTCTACTCTTCATTGCATCAGCAAACCGGCCAATAAGCGGCAACGAACCGCCCCGCGCAGCGTGCCGAAGCTGAGGTCTGCCCCCCGCTCTGCCCCCGCAATCAGCCCAGCGCTTCAACGGCGGCCTGCACAGCCGTCAGCACGCGCTCGACGCACGCGTCGAAATCGCCCTCGAGCGTCAGTCCGGCGGCGCGTTCGTGGCCTCCGCCGCCCAGCGGACGCAGAAGCGCCGCCACATTAACCGCGCCGCGCGAGCGCAGGCTGAACTTGACCTGCCCGCCCTGCTGTACGGCGAGGATCGCGGCCAGCACGCCTTCAACGTTGACGCCGAAATTGACCGCGCCCTCGGTGTCGGCCATGGCTGCGCTGCACGCCGCAAAATCGTCGCTGCGCAGCGTCATCAGCGCGATTTTGCCCGCGCAGAGGAAGGTCATGCCCTCGATCGCGCGCCCGAGCAGCTTTGTGCGCGCCCTCGTGCGCTTGCGGAACAGCTCGTAGTTCATTGCGTCGATGTCAATGCCTGTCTCGACGCAATCGGCCACGGTGCGCAGCGCGTCCGGCGTGGTGCAACTGAACGCGAAGTTGCCGGTGTCGGTCGAAATGGCGGCGTACAGGCACAGCGCCATATCGCGCGTGAGCGGCGCGTCCATCTCTCGGCGAATTTTATCAATCAGCTCGCCCGACGCGGCGGCGTCCGGCCTGACCAGCGAAACGTCGGCCAAAAGCGTCGGCTGCTCGTGATGATCGACGCAGCACACCGGCAGCCCCCGATCGAGCAGGAACGCGGCGCGCCCCAGCCGGTCGGCGACGCTCAGATCGACGCACACCAGCGCCTTCGGCTCGAAAGGCAGGTTCTCGGGCAGATACAGCCGGTCGCGCGCGGGCAGCACGCCGAGATAACTCGGGCAGCCGTCCTGACAGCAGACCGCGGCGCGCTTGCCGAGCGATTCCAGCATCAGGCACAGCGCCAGCGACGAGCCGAGCGCGTCGCCGTCGGGGTGCAGATGCGTGAGTATGAGCAGGTCGTCATGGCTTTTGAGCCATTCGGCCACGTCACGGCTGGTCGTCATGACGTTCCTCCTGTTTGAGCAGCTCGTTGATGTGCGCGGCGTACTCGATGTTCGTGTCCAGCTCGAAGAGCAGCTCGGGCGTATAGCGCAGCATCATGCGGTGGCTCAGTTCGCGGCGGATGAAGCCGGCGGCCTTCTTGAGCGCGTCCATCATCGGCGCGCGCCTGTCGCTCTCGAGAATACTCACGCGGATCTTGCAATAGCGCAGATCGCGCGTGGCCTCGGCGCGCACCAGCGACCAGGTGCCGTCGATGCGGGGATCGCGCACATCCTCGCGGATGATCTTGTCGACGTTGCGGCGAATCTCCTCGGAAATTCGATCAATGCGGTCATAAGCGGGCATAAATATCACCTCGAATGTCGGTCTTTTTGAAATGAAGCGCGGACTGCACGCCGCGCAGATTGTGAAAACGATTGGGAAAGGAATAAATAGCATATTCAGCGCGCAGAACATGCGGCATCGGAAAATACAGGAACTCTCACCGCACGCGCAAAGCCCCACAGCGGCGCTCACAAAAATCAGCATGCCCAGCAAAACTCCGGCGAATACAGCGCGTCCTTCTGGTTTGCGCCCACATGCATGCGGCGCGCAAACGTCTCTGTGCAAATCATCAATACTCTTTCAGCGCCGATGAGAAAAGCAGCGTGTTTGAACAGGCTTCATCCGTCAAGCTCGCAGAAATAGCCGCGCCAAACGCACAGCACGCAAAATCAAAAACACGTCTCTCAAAAGCCTTCTGCACAGAAACAGCAAACGCACGATATGGCTGAACAGGCGGCTCGTCCGTGGAATCAGAAAGCGCGCCGTCTCCGAACGGAGCAGCAGCGCTTCAGCAAGCGCACTACGCACAGGCATGCCATCCAAATTGTAGTCACATATCAGGCGTTCGCCCGCACACATGCGGCATGCAAAATCTCCAGCAGAACAGCAAATTTCTTCCAGCACCCGCGAAAAACAGCGCTCGCGAACAGCCTTCATCCATCAGCTTTTTCAGCGCCATCCGCATTGAATATACAGCGCACACCTCAATCAGGCGACAGCATGTCATATCCAGACGGCCATCCATTTCTGCTTTTCGTCTGTATCGGACGAATGCTCAACAGAATCAATCCCCCAGATGATCGACGGCTTCCAGTAAATGCTTCGCCGACGAACGTGACTATTTCGAAAAAAGGGGATGCTTCCGGCCGGAAACATCCCCTGTCATGCGTTTAATGCGTGACCGGCCGCGCGCGGCTGGTTACTGAGCCACTTCTTCCATCTGGAAGCACTCGATCACATCGCCTTCCTTGACGTCGTTGTAATTCTCCAGCCCCACGCCGCACTCGTAGCCCGAGGCGACTTCCTTCGCGTCGTCCTTGAAGCGGCGCAGCGAATCGATCTTCGTCTCGGTGATGACCACGTTGTCGCGCAGCAGGCGCGCCTTGGCGTTTCTCTGGATCTTGCCGTCGAGCACATAGCAGCCGGCGATCGTGCCCACGCCGGACACCTTGTAGGTCTGGCGCACCTCGGCGCGGCCCAGCACGGTCTCCTTGAACTTGGGCGCAAGCAGGCCCTTCATGGCCGCCTGGATTTCCTCGATGGCGTTGTAGATGACGCGGTACAGCCGAATGTCGACGTTCTCGCGCTCGGCCAGATCGCGCACCGCGTTGTCGTGGCGCACGTTGAAACCGATGATGATGGCGTTCGAAGCCGAGGCCAGCATGACGTCGGTCTCAGTGATCGCGCCCACGCCGCCATGGATGCAGCGCACGCGCACCTCGTCGTTGGACAGCTTTTCAAGCGACTGCTTGACCGCCTCGACGGAGCCCTGAACGTCGGCCTTGACGATCAGGTTGAGATCCTTCACCTGGCCGGCGCTGATCTGGTTGAACAGATCGTCCAGCGAGGTCTTGGTCTGGGACTTGATGAGCGCGGCGCGCAGCTTGTCCTTGCGCTCCTCGGCCACCTGACGGCTCAGCTTGTCGTCGTCCACGGCGCTGATGATGTCGCCGGCGGACGGCACGTCGTTAAAGCCGATGACCTCGACCGGCATAGACGGGCCAGCGCTCTTGACGCGCTCGCCGCGGTCGTTCACCATGGCGCGCACGCGACCGTACGCCGTGCCCGCGACGATGGTATCGCCGATCATCAGGGTGCCGTTCTGCACCAGCACGGTGGCCACGGGGCCGCGGCCCTTGTCCAGACGCGCCTCGATGATGATGCCGCGCGCCTTGCGGTTCGGGTTGGCGCGCAGGTTCTGCACCTCGGCCACCAGCAGGATCATCTCGAGCAGCTGGTCGATGTTCTGGCCGGTGGTGGCGGACACCTCGACCATGATGGTATCGCCGCCCCACTCCTCCGCGACGAGACCGTATTCGGTCAGCTCGGTGCGGATCTTTTCGGGGTTGGCGGTGGGCTTGTCGCACTTGTTGATCGCCACAATGACCGGCACGTTGGCCGCCTTGGCGTGGTTGATCGATTCGATGGTCTGCGGCATGACGCCGTCGTCGGCCGCGACCACCAGCACGGCGATGTCGGTCGCCATGGCGCCGCGCGCACGCATCGCGGTGAACGCTTCGTGGCCGGGGGTGTCGAGGAAAGTGATGCCCTTATCGCCCACGTTCACGGTGTAAGCGCCGATGTGCTGCGTGATGCCGCCGGCCTCGCTGGCGGTGACGCGCGTCTTGCGGATGTAGTCGAGCAGGGAGGTCTTGCCGTGGTCGACGTGGCCCATGATGGTCACGACCGGATTGCGCACGATCAGATCCTCTTCCTTGTCCTCGAAGTTCTCGTCGGACAGCTCGTCCTCGGCGGTCTTGTCCAGCTTCAGCTCCAGCTCGATGTCGAACTCGGAGCAGACCAGCTGCGCCGTGTCGAAGTCCAGCTCGGCATTGATCGTCGCCATGATGCCCAGCAGCATCAGCTTCTTGATGATCTCGGCGCTGGGCTTGCCGATGCGCTCGGAGAGATCCTTGACGGTGATCGTCTCGTTGTTCATGATCGCCTTTTCGATCTTCACCGGTTCCGGCTTGGGCTGCTGGATCTGCGCCTTCTTCTTGCCGCGCTTGCCGCGCTCGAATTCATCGTCCATGCCGTAGGCCATGCTGCCCTTGGCGCTGGACTGCTGCTTGCGGTTCTTCACCGTGCGCTCAGGATCGTTCTGGCGAACGTAGTTCTTCTTATTCGGATCGTAGTTGGAGACGCGCTCCTTCTCGACCGCGGGAGCCAGCTCGCTGCTCAGCTTGCGGCCCAGTCCGCCGCCCTGCGCGGGACGCGGGGGACGATTGCCGAACGAGCCGCCCTGACCGCCCTGTGCCGGACGGCCGTACTGACCCTGCCCGCCCTGCGGCGCCGGACGGCCGTACTGTCCCTGTCCGCCCTGTGCCGGACGGCCGTACTGACCCTGACCACCCTGCGCGGGGCGGCCATACTGACCCTGACCCTGCTGGGCGGGACGACCGTACTGACCCTGACCCTGCTGGGCGGGACGACCGTACTGGCCCTGTCCCTGCGGCGCAGGACGGCCGTACTGTCCCTGCCCCTGCGGCGCGGGACGGCCATACTGTCCCTGTCCCTGAGCGGGCTGCGCGGGGCGGCCGTACTGCTGCTGACCCTGAGCGGGCTGCACGGGGCGGCCATAGGGGCCGCGGGGCGCGTCGGCGCGTCGGTCAGCCGGCTTGTCGGCGCTCCGGGGCGCTTCAGCCTTGGGCGCGTCGGCCTTGACCGGCTCGCTCTTCTCTTCGGCCTTTTCCGCGCGGGGCGTTTCGGCGGGGGCGCTCGGCTCATGCTTTTCCTCGGCATGAGCGGGTTCAGTTTTCTGCGGGGCAGACTCGGCGGAGCGGACGGCTTCGGCGACGCTGTCGGAGGAATAGGCGTTCATGAAGGCGGCGGCCGCCTCCTGCTGACGCTTCAGTTCTTCCTTCTGCTGCTGTTCCTGAGCCTCCCTGACCTTCTGGCGGGCGGCCTCCTCGAGCTTTTTGAGCGAATTGAGCGTTTCCAGCGCCTGCTTGCGCGAGCGGGAAACGGTATCGTACACCCGTCCCACTCCGGCGGTCAGCTCTTTGGTGGCGTCCTGGACGCGCACCTTGGCCGCGGCGGCCGTATCCTGCGCTCTGACCCTGGCGTCTTGCACCCTGACTTTGGACATTCCCTACATGCACCCCCGAGTTATCATTCAATCGTTGTGAACGCGCCGTCCAGGAGGACGTTGAGCCGCTCCGCCAGCGCTTTATCCGTAATGGCCGCGACCATGCGGCCGGACTGACCGATCGCCCGTCCCAATTCCCCCTCGGGAATCAGGCGGCAGACGACGTTATAGTAGGCGCAGGCGTCGGCGACAGCCTTGCGCGTGTTGGCCGACGCGCCTGCGTCGACGAGTATGAGATGAGCCGAGCCGGCCTTGATCAGCTTGTCGCAGATCGCCTGACCGCTCTGCACGCGGCCCGCCTTGCAGGCCAGTCCCAGCGAACCCAGCGCCCTGTTCATTTAAGCGTCCTCCCCGGCCAGCTGCGCGCTGAGCTGAGAGAAAACCTCTTCGGACACGCTGCATTCCAGCTGGCGTTCGAGCGCATGGGTCCTGACGGCCTTGTTCAGGCACTCGGCGCTTTTACAGACGTACGCGCCGCGGCCGGGAGCCTTGCCCACGCGGTCGAAGGCGATCGCGCCCTCGGGCGATTTGACCACGCGCAGAAGCTCCTTCTTGGGCTTCATCTCGCGGCAGCCCACGCACATGCGCATGGGCACTCGGCGTTGTTTGAGCATGAAAATCCTCCTGGATTTTGTAAAAAATTATTCCGCGTCGGGCGTTTCTGTCTTTTCGCCCTCGACTTCCGTCTCGCTGATCATGTCGGCCACCTGGCTCTGGCTCTTGATGTCGATCTTCCAGCCGGTCAGCTTGGCGGCGAGGCGGGCGTTCTGGCCCTCCTTGCCGATGGCCAGAGAGAGCTGATTGTCCGGCACGATGATGCGCGCGCTCTTTTCCTTCTCGTTGACCGCGACGTGAATCACGCGCGCCGGATTGAGCGCGTTGGCGATGTACTCAGCCGGCTCGTTCGACCAGCGGATGATGTCGATCTTCTCGGTCTTAAGCTCGGCCACGACGTTCTCCACGCGCATGCCGCGCGGGCCGACGCACGCGCCCACAGGGTCGATCATGGGGTCGCTGGAGAACACGGCCATCTTGGTGCGCGATCCGGCCTCGCGGGCGATCGACTTGATCTGCACCACGCCGCTCTGGATCTCGGGCACCTCGATTTCAAACAGGCGCTTGATCAGGCCGGAATGCGTGCGGGACACCAGAATCTGCGGCCCCTTGCCGTTCCTGCCGCCGGTAACCTCCAGCACATAGACCTTCAGCCGGTCGCCGGGCGCAAAGGTTTCGCCGGGCATCTGCTGGGCGGCCTCGAGACATCCTTCGGTGCGTCCCAGCTCGACGTAAACGTCCTTGCCCTCTATGCGGTCAACCACGGCGGTGAGGATCTCGTTTTCCTTCTCGACGTACTCGTTGTAGATGCCGCCGCGCTCGGCCTCGCGGATCTTCTGCACGACCACCTGCTTGGCGGTCTGCGCGGCGATGCGGCCGAACTGGCGGGGCGTGATCTTCTCTTCGATCAGGTCGTCCTCGCAGTAGGCGGGATTGAGCTGGCGCGCCTCGGCCAGGCTGATCTCGGTCTGGGGATCTTCGACCTCCTCGACCACCTTCTTGCGCGCGAACACTTCAACCTCGCCGTGCTCGCGGTCGATGCTGACGCGGACGTTGCCGCCGTTGTTCTCATAATTGCGCTTGTAGGCGGCCACCAGCGCCGTCTCGATGGCGGTAAAGAGCATCTCGCGGTCGATATGGCGCTCGCGGGCCAGATCGTTCAGCGCCTCGATGAATTCATTATTGGCCTGATTGGCAGCTTTCGCGGTTTTCGCGGCTTTCATGGATTATTTTCCTCCGTCAATGATACTGTTATGGCCGAACCGGCCTTCACTGATCGGCGGGCTGCTCGTCCGCCTCGTCGTCCTCTTCATCCTCAATGGATTCGTCGAGAACCTCGTCGTAATCGTCGTCCTGATCGTACACGCCGTCCAGCGCCGCGTCGATGGCCTCTTCGTCCAGCTCGATGACCGGCGCGACCTGCGCCACGCTCGCGCGCGGGAAGACCTTTTCCTCATCGCCGATCTTAATGACGACGTTTTTGTCGATCAGCCCCACGAGCGTCCCCGTGAAGCTCTTCAGCCCGTCCACGGCCTTGTAAAGGCGCACCTCGACGGTCGTGCCAACAGCGCGCTCGAAGTCCTTGTCCTTCTTGAGCGGGCGATCCGCGCCGGGCGAGCAGACCTCCATGTAATCGTAGTCCACCTCGTCCATCAGCGGCAGCACGCGGCGATGGAAGCTCTCCAGCGCGTCCAGATCCACGCCCGCAGGCGTATCGATGAAAAAGCGCAGGAAGCGGCCGGTGTTTTCCTTGACCAGCTCGACGTCCACCAGCTCGTAGCCCATGTCCTGAGCCAGGCGGGCTGCGGTCGGCTCGACGTATCCGGAGAGCGTATGCTTCATAAAATCAACATCCCATCGTCATTTCAGAATATATGAAAGAGCGCGCGCATGCGCATACAACAGCAAAGAGTGGGCATCCCCACTCTTTCACGCTTGTTCCTATGGCAGATGCGCGAGCATATTGCACAACACACTCATGCAAAGCTATTATACCACAGCGGCGCGCCAAATACAACCACCTTTTCTCAAATTGACCGCCTCAAACGGGACGCGGCGTTAGAATTTTGCGTTAATATTGGCCGCGCGGCCAGGCATAAGGGGATAATTGTTATTGAAGCGCCGAGCCGCCTATGCTATAATGAAGAAACCTGAATCGTACAAAAGAGGAGGAATCCGCCGTGCGCCGTCTGGCCGTAACGCTCATCGCGCTGCTTTTTCTGCTGCCGTGCCATGCGCTGGCGGCGGAGAGCTATGCGCTGCGCACGGGCGGCTCGGCGGTGCTGGCCGACGCGGACGGCAATCTCCTCGTGAGCGCGGGCGTATATTCCGACATGATCCGCCTGAGCGACGACGATCTCTTCGCCGCCAGTCCCGTGGGCAGCGCGCAGTACGGCCTGATCAGCGGCGACGGCCGGGCGCTTACCGAGTTCGTCTACGACAAGCTGAGTTTCGACGGCGAGACGGTGATCTTCTCGCAGAACGGCATGTACGGCGCGATGGACGCGCAGGGTCATGTGACGATCGAGCCGCGCTACACCAGCCTGATCCCGATGGGCGAGGGCATGTTTCTGGCGCTCAAGAGCAACCCGCTGGACGACTCTCCCGACGCGCTGTATGCCGTCGCGGAAGATGGCAGCGAGCACAGCGCCGGCATACGGCTTTCCTACGGGCCGTTTTCCGCCGGACAGGGACTGAGCGTCGCCGTGGCGCAGAGCGGGCTGTACGGCTATCTGGGCGCCGACGGGCAGTGGGCGATCGAGCCGGCCTTCACATGGGCGGACAAAATGCGCTTTGGCCGCGCGCGGGCGAGCACGGAAAGCGGCATGGGGCTGATCGGCCTGGACGGGCAGTGGCTGATCGAGCCGCAGGACGGCCGGCTGATCATCTCGGGCAAGGCCGAGGACGCGCCGGTAGTGCGCGTAGACGACGGCGGCGTAGAGCTGCTTTCATCCGCCGACGGCGCGCTGAGACGGCGCTTTGAGGGCGCGCTGAACGCGGCGTTTACTGAAAGCCTGATCTGCATAGAGGATGAAACCGGCGTTTTTCTGACCGATTATGCGGGCAACATCGTACTGAGCGGCGGCACGGGCGCTGAAAAGCTGAACGAGCTGGGCGGGTACTATATCGAGCGGCTGGACGCGTCGGAGGATCAGCGGTTCGTGCTGCTGGATCCGGACGGCGCCCAGATCGGGCGCTGGCAGGAGCTGACGTTTGCGGGGCGCTATAACGGCGCGGTTTACGCGGCGTTTTCGACATACGAAACGCAGTCGGTGGACATCGACGGTCTGACGTTCCGCGACGAAGTATCGGGCAGCCGCCGCTACGGGCTGATCGACATGACGGGACGCGTAGTGATCGACGGCCTGACCAGTCTGAAGGCGACCGGCCGTGCGCTGCTCACCGCCGAGACGGACGACTGGCTCGGCCTGATCCGGCCAGACGGCACAATTGTCATCCGCCTGGATAAAGAAGAATAACCGGCGGCTGTGCCGCTTCCACACCGCTTCGCGCACGCAACCCGACCGCAGTGCGGTTTCCTCTCCGCTTCGCGCGTGCAACCCGACTCCGCGCCGCTTGGGGGCGGCTCGCCGGCAGTGCCGGTTCCACTTGCTGTCGCGCAAAGCAAGAAATGTTAGTAGTATACAGCCCGACCTGCCCGACCATAAATTGGAGTCGGGCAGGTCTTTCCGTGTACCCGAGTGTTGCGGAGCATGAGTGCGGCGGTTCGAGGATAACGGTTATTACGAGGTTTGGCAAGAGGTACTTTGCCGCGAATCCAATGAAGAGAGTCCAGAGAGGCCGCAGTGCGGCTTCCACATTTGGCTCTTTGGCGCAGTCTGGGGCGGCCGCAGTGCGGCTTCCACATTTCAGCCCCAGCGTTCTCCCCGCGGAAAGCATCGCAAGGCCAATGTGCTTGCGCAAAAAGGTACTCTACCGCGCCCCACATGAAGAGAGTCCAGAGAGTCAATGACTCTTTGGCGCAGGTTTGGGGGCGCGCAGCCCCCAACGTACTCCCCGCGGTATCATATCGAATCAGCAAACCATATCAAAAGGAACGCCCACCCAACACGGCGTTCCTTTTTGTATACGCGGCTCCGATCGTTCCCCGTCGGGATCGCCATAAAAAAACGCACAAGCCCAAAGTGAACCAAACAAGTCCGATAACCGCACAAAGTCATGAGAACGTACTAAGGCGATCCCGACCCGGCGGAATAGAAACGCAACATCCCGCAAGCCGTCCTGTTTGGCGCGCACGCGGCAAACAGCAGGCGTGAGCCGAACGCAAGACATTCCAATAGAAACGTATGACAGACATGAACCGAACGCAAAACGCCTGAATCAACGCACCAAGGCCTGTACGCATTTCGAGTGAAACACTCCCATGCCCTATAAAGAAAGAAGCGTCCATAGCAAACGACGCTTCTTTCTCTATTCCATGTAATCGGATTCTCTCCCCGCGCGCACCCACGCCCGTGCCGGAGCTAAAACCGGCCAAACGCAACCTTTCGCCGGCGCACAATTCACTAACATATAAAGCGGAACAACACACCGCCGCGTCAGCGCAACGCAGCGCCGGCTAATGCGCGCTCCCCGCACAGGGACCCGCTCACTCCGACAGCCGATCCATGAACCGCGAGGGCGCGTTCAGAAAATCCCGCAGCAGAGCGACCGACTCCAGCTCCTCATACGCGCACGGACGCGCCGGCACGCTGTCAAAGCTCCAGATCGCCGCGTCCGGCAGCGCCATGAGAATCGGCGAGTGCGTGGCAATGATGAACTGACTGTCCTCCCGTCGTTCGAGAATCATCGAGCACAGCGCCAGCTGGCGCAGCGGCGAAAGCGGCGCTTCCGGCTCGTCGAGCAGATACAGTCCCTTCCCCGTCAGCCGCGACGAAAACAGATTGAGGAACGCTTCGCCGTGCGAACACGCGTCGGGATTTTCGCCATAGCGCTCCTCCAGGCCGGACAGCGACGACGCATAGGCCATGCGCGCCTGCCCCTGCGTAAACGCCGACTTGTCCGCATAGTCCCGCCCGACGCGCTCCAGATCGCCGCGCAGCTCGGCCTGCATCGCCGAAACGCGCCGCGTAAAGCCGAAAAAATCCTCCGCGCGCAGGAAAAAGCCGCGCCGCGTGCGCACAGAAAAGCGCAGCTTCATCGCGTCCGCCAGCGGATCAAGTCCGCTGAGCGTCTGATCGCGCGACGCATCGTCCAGCCCGATCGCCGGCAGACGCAGCGCCCGCGCCAGCGCTTCGAGCAGCGTCGATTTACCGCTGCCGTTATCGCCCACGATGATCGTAATCGGCGATGTGAGCGCCATATGGAGCGGCACGAGAGACGCGCTGTTGAACGGATACGCTCCGCGCCGGGCGTCGATCAAAATGTCGCGCAGAAAAATCATGCCCTCACACCACCCTCCCGCAATCCTTTACCGTCCCCCGCCGTCCTTCTCCGGCGAAAGATCCTCCAGCTCGTTTAAGCGGCGCGTAATGGCGCGGCTGCGGGCGGTGGCGGTGTCCAGCTCGCCGGTAGCCTGATCGAGCCTCTGGCGCATCCGCTCAAGCGTATCGCCGAAGCGCAGAAACTCGCCGCGCAGCGTGCCCAGCAGCTGCCACACCTCGCCGGTGCGCTGCTCGATGGACAGCGTGCGGAAGCCCAGCGACAGGCTGTTCAGGAGCGCCGTGAGCGTCGACGGGCCGGCGATCACCACATGAAAGCGCGTGCGCGCCTCCTCGGCCAGGCTTTCGCGGCGCATGACCTCGGCGTACAGGCTCTCGATGGGCAGGAACATCAGCGCGAAATCGGTCGTATACGGCGGCTTGACGTATTTTTCGCTGATCTTTTTCGCCTGATCGAGCACGGCGCGCTGGAGCAGCAGGGCCGCCTTGTCGGCGCGCGCCTTATCGCCGGTCTCGCTCTCGTCGACGAGGTGGCGGAACGCGTCCAGCGGGAACTTGCTGTCTATGGGCAGCAGCAGCCCCGCGCCGTCGCGGCCGGGCAGGCGCACGGCGAACTCCACGCGCTCGCTCGAGCCGGGCACGACCGGCGTATTTTCGAGATACTGCCCCTCGGTCAGCGTGTCGCCCAGCAGCCGCCCGAGCTGAATCTCGCCCCAGACGCCGCGCGTCTTTACGCCGGTGAGCACCTTCTTGAGATCGCCCACGCCGCCGGCCAGCGTCTGCATTTCGCCCAGCCCCTTATAGACCTGCTCGAGCTGGCGGCTGACCTGCTGGAACGACTGGCCCAGCCGCTTTTCGAGCGTGCCGGAGAGCTGCTCGTCGATCAGGCGGCGCATATCGTCCAGCCGCCGCTCGTTGTTCTCGGCGATGCCGCTCAGGCGCGCTTCCAGCCGGTCGGCGAGCTGCTGCGTGCGCGCCTCGCTGGACTGCGCGCTGTTTACGCTCATCTGCAGGACGGAATTGATCGTCTCGTTAAGCTGCGCCTGCTGGGCGGTGATCGTCCGCTCCGATTCGATGATGCGGCCCCGCAGCGCGCGCTGCATCTTCCGAAGCCGCGCGTTCATCGCCAGCAGAATGATCAGCGCGGCCAGCAGCGCGAGAATCAGGGCAAAGGGCAGCGGATAGGTCTGTATGAGTGCGTTCATGCGTCCTCCCCATGTGCTTTTACGTTCGTTTGTTCTTGTAATAGTCATTATAGCACGTTTGCGCGGCGGCGTAAAGCGGTTTTTCAGCGCCGTCGGCCAGCCGCCGCAATCGCTGACGCGGTGATGCGTTGTTCCGCTTTATATGTTAGTGAATTGTGCGCCGGCGCGGCGTTGCGTTTGGCCGGTTTTAGCTCCGGCACGGGCGTGGGTGCGCGCGGGGGTCTGGCGGCGCAGCATGGAATAAAAAGCATGGCACAGCTTGACAGATCAGGCTGCGCCATGCTATAATGTTGACATGAAGGGATGACGCTTTTGAGACGGCTTCTTCCCCTCGGTTCAAAGACCTAACGAGCTAAGCCGCCAACCGGCGTACAACCGGATGGCGGCTTAGCTTATGTCGTCACTTCTTGTTGCTGCTGCCATAGGCCATGGCGGCAATCACAAGAGAAATAATCATACCAACCACAGATAAAATCTGAAAATCAGTCATGATTTTTTCCCCCTTTCGCTGTTGTTGAGAGCTAATGAGGGGAAGACGAAGAGCCAAGCGCCATCTGATTCCTGTCATGCCGCGGAGCCTTTTACAGCTCCGTAGTTTTATTTTATCATAGCAGGATATTCCTATCAATCGTATCGGACGATTTTACAGTATGTTTGTTTGGATGTGGCGGTTCTGTCGCGACGTTTTGTGTTCGTCTCACGCCTGCTGTTTGCCGCATGCGCGCCAAACAGGACGGCTTGCGACAGGCTGCGTTTCTATTCCGCGCGGGTCGGGACCGCCATTAGAGCGTTCTCGAATGATACGAGGTTATCGTGGATATTGGGTTCACTTCGGGATATCGTGTTTCTTTATGGCGATCCCGACGGAGAACGACCGGAGTCACTTATACGAAAAGGAACGCCGTGTTAGGGGTGTCCAGTTAAGAAAACATTCTAAGGCGAGAGAGAAACGGTATAGCTTCGGCTATGCCGTTTCTTTCATTTTTGCC
>CAKTXR010000052.1 GCA_934631025.1 uncultured Clostridia bacterium | reverse complement strand
CCGTTGTACATCTTTTCAACGTCCTGAGTGGTCAGCGTCACGTTGCCTTCAATGCTGATCGGATCAATCTTCAGCCAGCCGTCCGCAACTTCGATCGCAATCCTGTCATAGTTGTTGGAGGTCGCGGTGAAGTCCTCAGGCGTGAGCCCCATGGGATACGTGCCAACATCCATGCCCTCAGCCTTGGCCGCCTTGCCTTCCTTCAGGCTCACGGTGACGTCGGTCGGCGCATCGTGCGTGAAGCCCTCAACGGACTGCGTCTTGCCGTTGTAGCTGCGCGTGTCGGTGTTGCCGGTCACCTTAACGACGAGCTGCGCCGCCTTGGTGATCGTCAGCTTGCCGGGCGTCTTGGTCACTTCATAGTTGGCAGTAACGTCATTGTCCTGCGCATCCTTGATGACCAGATCGCCGGAGAACGCGCCGTTATACTCGCCGGCGTCCGTGCCCTTGGCGGAATAGGTCAGGCCGTCATATTTATGGCCGGTTACAAGGTTGTCAGCGGTAATACCCTTCAGTTCCTGCTCGCTGCCGGTGTAAACTTTCGTGTCGGTCTCGCCGGTGAATGTCGCGGCGCGCTTTTCGATCTTCATCTGGCCGTCGACGATCACAAACTCGACGTTCGCGAAGTTCGCGTTCGTGTTCTTGAAGTCCTCGGGCTTGAGCATCATGTCGTAGCTGCCCGCGTCGGTGCCCTTGACGGTCGCATCGCCGCTGAACTCGAAGTCACGCTCGGTGTAGAGATCATTGCTGATCGCCACGTCGTAGCCGGTGACGGTCTTCTCAGTGCCGTCGTACGTCTCGCTGCCGCTGTGCTCGGTGATCGTTACGGTCACCTTGTCGATCACGGGAGTAACTTCCAGCTTGCCCTCGGTCTTCGTGATATCGTAGTTGCCAGCCTTCGTATTCGCGTTCAGCGTGTAGGTGAACGCGTTGTCGACCTTGCCCACATTGGTGATCGTGCCGGTCACGTCGAATGTCGCTCCCTCGCCTGTGACAAAGCCGGTCGCGGTCACGGTATCGTTGGTCAGAGCCGTGCCGTCGTAGACCTTCTCGGCGCTGCCGGAAGTCAGCGTCACAGCGCGCTTTGTGATGGTCAGCTTGCCGTCCGTCGCCACGGTGACGATGTACTTCTTCGTCCCGTCAATGGTGCCGACGGTGCCTTCAGCGAACGCCGCATCGTACTTGCCCGCATCCGTGCCCTTCGCGCCGACGGTGATCGCGGAGAAATCCGCACCCTCGGGCGCGCCGGTGAAGCCGGAAACGCTCTGCTCAGCGACGTTGTAGGTCTCGGTCTTGCTGTTCGCGGTCAGCTATACGTTCTTGTAATAGTAGAAGTTGATCACGTCTTCGCCGGTGGTGATGGTCAGTCCATGCTCATCAGCTTCAACAACTGTGTAGCCGTTGACATTGATGGGCTCTTCGGTTACTTCTTCGCCGAATGTCTGGTCGGTGACTACCTTGCTGGGCGCAACCGGCTCAGTCGTGCCGTTCCAGTAGTAGTTGACGGTGTATGTGAGGTCGCTGCGCTTTGTATAGGTAACGGTTTCCACAACGTCGTTCGCGGGCATCGTGCCGGAAACAGTCGCCTTGTCGACGGTGTAGCCGTCGATCGCGGGGGAAGCTACATTATAACTATGCCCCACGGTCAGCACAGCCGTATGATCGGGCTTGGCCTCCGAGCCATCCTCGTACACATAGTGGATGGTCAGGCTGAACTGATTCAGCTTGAAGTAGAGCCGCAGCACCAGACTGCCGTCCGCAGCGATGTTGCCCGATTCCACGTTAGCGGCAGATGCGTCGAACACATACTTGCCGTTTTCCTTGGCTGCCTTGTCAGCGGCGGTCACGGAAGCGGTGGTGTCCGTCGTGCCGGTGCGGTTGTCGGTATGATCAAGCGTATAGCCGGACTGATCGTCTTTCTGATAGTAGAATTCAACCTTATACGCCGTGTTCGCGTTTGGCGTCCAGACCGCGTACAGATCGTTGGAGTCGATGTTGTCCACGCGGGCGTTGGCGCCGAGGCCGAACGCCGTACCCGTGCCGTTGTCCTTCGTGTTCCAGCCAGTCAGCGTATAGCCTGTGCGCGTGAAGGTATCCGCGCCCTTAAGCGTAACCAGCGTATTGTTGTCATAGGATTCCGTAATGTCGTCGCCATTGCCGCCGTTGGCGTAATAGGTCAGCTCAACCGTCTGCGCCTGATCGCCCCAGACGGCATAGAGCGTCACATCGCCGCCAGCCATGCTGATCTTGTCGCCCGGATGATACTCGGCGGTCGCGGCCGTCTCAGACGCGCTCCAGCCGAGGAACACCTTGCCGGTGGGCGCAGTCAGGCCGGCTGCAGACTTCACGTCGGCATGCGCGTCCTTGCTGTACTTCGTCGCATCGGTCACAGTTCCCGTGCCGCTGTTGGCATCATAGGTCACGGTATACTTGTTGCCGTCGCCCACCTTGGCGTACAGATCATAGTTCTGGTTGATCTTCGTGTCAAAGTTGAAGGGCGCGCCCTCCACGCTGTCAATCACCCAGCCGAGGAAGCTTTCGCCATTCTTCAGATTCAGAGCCGTTTCTGCGGGCGCATCAGTCGTACTAATCTCCTCGCCCTTGGACACAGTTAGGGGATTTCCTACCTGCTTGCCGTCGGCATCGTAGAAAGTCACCGTGTAGGTCGGCGCCTTCCACTTAGCGTACAGCGTGATGTTCTGCGCGGGCATGGTCTTGCCGTCAAAATCAAACGGCGTGCCTTCGCACAGTTCATTGTCATACCAGCCGTCAAAAGTATAATCCTTCAGATTGGCCGGCACAGTGGGCGTGTAGGAAGTATCTGAAATATCCTGCTGATACTTCTTGCTGAGAGTCTTTTCCGCAGTGCCGTTATTCACGAACACAATATTGTAGCTGTTGCGGGTGTAGTAGAATCTGGCGTTGTCATAAGAGGCGCCATTACGCGTACCTTCCTTATAAGTAAAGCCAGTAATATCATACTTATCTTCCTTAGTAACGTAATATCCTGTGCCCGGGCTGGAATCGCTGTGATGTAGTTTATAGGTTATGCGACCAACAGTAGTAGTACCGCTTTCGCCCGGCAGTACTTCCACATAATAGTAGGCCGTTTCGGAACCATAGCCTGTCTTGGGGCCATAGAATTTCGCGCCGTCCAAAGGCATGGTGTCAATGTTCACCTGAGAGGTGCTGCCATTTGGGCTTACCGCCCAAGTGTTGCTTCCGTTATAGGTCGGCCACTTATCGCCGATGTAAGCGCCATACTTCGCGCTGATCCTCAAGTCCTCATATTCTTTAGTGCCATTCTTGTTATAGAACTTCACTTCGTAAACGTTGCGCTTATACTTCACGTTCACGATCGTGGAACCATCGCCCGCGATGATCTCCTGCGTGATGGTTTGCGCAGTAAAGCCGGGATAACTCTTGGTGCCCGCACTGGTTTGAGCGCCAGTCGTGCCGCGCAGCGTTTCGCTTTCCTTGTAGGAATAGCCATCATCGTTGGCATTCTCCCACCAGTGGATAACGGTGTAGCTCGTATTGCTGTTCGCCGTCCAGCTGGCCTTCAGCGTAATGTTTTGAGTCAGCGTATTGCCGAACGCAAAGGCCGAACCGTTCAGAGTCCAGCCCGCGAAGGTATAACCGGCCTTGGTCGGTTTTGCCGGCTCCGTCGTCGCGCCGGTCACGAACTGGGGCGTGACATAGCTGCCGCCGTCCGATTCGAACGTGATCCAGTGGCCCTTGGTCACAACCGCCCTCAGCGTAATATCGTCATCGGCAATCGTCACGCTGCCGTCGGCTGCAATGTTGTAGCCGCTGCCCGTCCAGCCGGTGATGCTCTCGTCGGAACCGACATGGAAAGAAACGTTGGCGGCGGAAACCGTAGCGCCCGCCTTGCCTTCGACAGTCTTGATCACACGGCCGGTATTGTCCTTGAAAAAGACGTAATAGACTTCTTCAAACTGGGCGTGAACTTCGATCGTTTCGCTCTCTTCAATCGCGCCGACCGCGCCGAAGGAAACGCTCTTGTCCCAGCCGGTGAACTTCTGATGCGCGCCCGCCGTCACTTCCGGCGCATAGAGCGTGTCGCCTTCTTTGACGATCTGGGTGCTGATCAGATCGCTGCCGCTGTAGAACTTGTACGTCAGATACTTGCCCTCGTCCGGAGCGACCACGCGCGCCACGGACGGATTGCCGGGAAGAAGACTCGCAACCTGCGCGGGAGCGTCGAGCGCAGGCTGTGCATCGCCGACGGGTGCGTTTTCAGACAGCGCGCCCTCTTCGAGCGGCTTTCCCGCCTCCGTTTCCTGCGGTGCATCCGTTGCCGGGATGGGCGCCGCTTCAGCCGTTGTCTCCGGCTGCACGACAGCCTCTGAAAGGCCGCTCACAGGCATCGCCGTCAGCAGCATCAGAAGCGTCAGCAGCCAGGCCAGTGCTTTGGACATGGTTCGCTTCATGGAAACAACCTCCTTATACCACCAATACTGTTCCGCACGTTCATGACAACCAAATCGTCACATTGTTCTGGAACATATTTCTAGTATCTATAATATAACACATCCGATAGCCGCATGCAATAGGGAATTTTAATTTTCAGCGGCTTCTATATGGTAAAATTTCGGTTGTGTGACGAAAATATTTCATTTTTCTTCGTCTGTCGCGGCGTTTTGCAATATTCAAGGCAGACTCCGGTCTGTTTTGTATGTTTCCAACCGGAGTCTGCATTTTACGCTATTGAATTTTTGTTATGCGCGCGTTTCGTAATATTGCGCCTGAGCCGTCCAGAGCGCGCGATATTTCCCGCTTTCGTCGCCGAGGAGCGTCTCGTGCGAGCCGGTCTGCGCGATCGCGCCATGATCGAATACGGCGATCTTGTCGCAGAAGCGGCAGGAGGCCAGCCGGTGGCTGATGTAGACGGCGGTGCGGTCGCCGGAAATCGCGTTGAAGTTCGAGTAGACCTCGTATTCCGAGACGGGATCAAGCGCGGCAGTCGGCTCGTCGAGCAGTATAAACGGCGCGTCCTTGTAGAGCGCGCGGGCCAGAGCGATCTTCTGCCCCTCGCCGCCGGAAGGCTCGAAGCCGCCGCGATCCCAGTCCTTATAAAGGTAGGAATCCAGTCCGTCCGGCAGCGCGTTCAGCCGGTCGCCGAAGTTTGCCTTGTTAAGGCAATCCCACGCACGCGCCGCGTCGAACGTCCTGTTCGAGGCCACGACCTGCCCCAGTTTGAACGAAAACAGCTTGAAATCCTGAAAGACCACCGAGAACAGCGACATATACTCGTCGTAATCGTATTTGCGGATGTCCACGCCGTTTAGACGAATTTCGCCCTCCGTGGGATCGTACAGGCGGCAGAGCAGCTTGATGAAGGTGGTCTTGCCGCTGCCGTTCTCGCCCACCACGGCCAACTTTTCGCCGACCTTGAACGCGAGGTTCACATGTCGGAGCGCATACGCGTCGCTGCCGGGATACTTGAACGACACGTCGCGGAACTCGACGTTATAGTCGTTGTCGTCGCGCTTTTCGACGGTCAGCGTGCCCTGATACATATCGTTGGGGATGTCGAAGTAGGAAAAATAGCGCTTCATGTAGTGGTCGTTCTCCATGGCGCGGCGCGCGCTCACCGAGAGCGATTCGAGCGCAGAGAGCATCATCATCAGGCACGCGACGTATCTGGCGATGCCGCCCACGCTCACGCCGCCCGCCAGCGCGCCCAGAATCAGCGCGGCATAGGCCGTAAACTGCATGGCGTGCCGCAGCACCGTCACCGGAACGCCGAACAGCGCGCGCTGCCGCTCAAAGACGGCGTTCAGCCGGTCCATCGCCATGTCCTCCGCCAGAAGACCGCCCGCCACCAGCTCTTCCATGCCGTAGAGCCGTATATCCTGCCCCGAGGCGTACTCGCTGATGTAATCGTCGTATTTTCCGCCCATCAGGTTGGCATGGACGCAATTCTTCATATAGCGTTCGCGGCTGCGCCCCTCCAGCGCGCCCAGCGCCACCGCGGCGATCGTCGTCACAATCGTGCCCGCAATCAGTGCGATCTTCCAGCCCGCCGGCACGGACGGGAGCGTGAAGAACGACGCGCTCAGCGCCAGCGCCGAGACAATCTTTGTGATATTGCCCGTCAGGTTCTCTATGGAGCGGAACAGAAAATAGCGGTTATAGCCGGTCTGCGTCTCGATGCTGATGCGCTCCCGCAGCAGCGCGACGTCGCGGCTCTCGATCGAGCCGTAGGCCATGCTCATCGCCTTTTCGGCGTGCTTCCAGCTCTCGCCGAAATACACCTCGCTCGTCGTATTCTTCACGCTGTCCGCCGCCGAAGCCGCCGCGCGCAGCAGGAACGTCGCGCCCACGGTCAGCGCCGCGTAAAGCGCCGCCTGCGCGATCAGCCCCGCCGCCAGCGCGTCGATCACGCGCGCTGAAAAGTACACCGCCGCAAACGGCGCGACAGCCGAAAGCAGCGCGTAGGCGAACAGGCAGAGCGTATATCGCCTGTCGATGCTGAACGTCCAGCGAACCGCGCGCAGGGCGATCTGAAAGTGCTCTCGCAGCGTCATCTTCTCTTCCATATTAAGCGCCCTCCCCTTCGCCGTCCTTGTACCAGCAGCTCTGAATGTCGAACAGCCTTTTATACTTGCCGCCCCTGCGGATCAGCGCGTCGTGCGAGCCTTCCTCGGCGATGCGGCCGTCCTCCAGATACAGAACGCGGTCGCAGAACGCCGTCGAGGCCAGCCTGTGCGATATGAACAGCGAGGATTTGCCGCGCGTCATGGCCTCGTAGGCCTGATAGACGTTTTTCTCGGCGATCGGATCGAGCGCGGCGGTCGGCTCGTCGAGCAGGAGCGCCGGCGCGTCCTTATAGAGCGCGCGGGCCAGCATCAGCTTCTGCGCTTCGCCGCCGGACAGCTCGGTCGCCTGCGCGTCCACCTGCTTGTCGAGCGGCGTGAGCACGCCCTTGGGCAGCGAGTCAACCTTCTCCCCCAATCCGGCCATGCGCAGGCAGTCGTTTACGCGCTTTAGGTCGGTCTGCGCGAGCGGCTGAGCCGAAACGTGCTCCGCGATGGTGAAAAACGCCGTGCGCACCGTCTGGAACACCGGCGAAAACAGCCGGTAATAGTCGCGCCGCCGAAACTTTGAAACCGGCACGCCGTCCAGCCTGATCGTGCCCGAGGTCGGCGCGTACAGCCCGCACATCAGCTTGACCAGCGTGGTCTTGCCCGCGCCGTTCAAACCGACCAGCGCCAGCTTTTCGCCCGAATGGAGCGTAAAGGAGAGATCGTGCAGCGTATCCGTCTCCGCGCCGTCATAGCGGAAGGAGACGTGATCGAATTCGATCTCCGGCGCACGATTCATGTGATCGTCGGCGCGCGCTTCGCCGGCGCCGTCGTGCTCCGGCCAGTCCAGAAAGGCGCGGAAATCACCGACGGACAGGCTGACGCGGTGCCACTTGGTCAGACTGTCGATGAACGTGCCCACCCACGACGCAAACGACGCGACCGCCGCGAAATACAGCACGAACTGATCGACCGTGATCTCGCCGCGGACGAAGAGCGCGATGAGCAGCGCATAGGCTCCCGCGTCGCGGACGAGAATCAGCATGAGATCAGCCAGCCGGCTCAGGAACAAACGCAGCGCGCGGCGGCCGTCCCACGCGCGCAGCTCGCGCGTCAGATCGTCCCGACAGGCCCTCAGCCAGCCGGCCATGCCGTATATGCGGATGTCCTTGGCCGCCGAGAACGAGCGTCCGCGCGCAATGACGTAATCGAGCCGCGCTTCAATGGGACGCGTCTTTTCATTCGCGCCGTGCGACCAGCGGTTATAGGCGCGCGCGGCCAGCCAGCTCAGCACCGGCGGAATGGTCAAAAGCGGAATCAGCCACACGCTGACCAGCGACACCACAGCGCCGAACGTCAGATAGCCCGCGACGTTCTCCAGCACGCCGAAGCCCGCGTCGAGTATGTCGCTCACCGGACGAACACCGTTCCACTGCTGCGTCGCCCGCAGCGCGCGGTCGGCCAGATCGCGCGTGTCCTTCTTCTCATAGTCCTGATAGAACATGGTCAGCGCCTTGCGCGTGTGCAGCGCGGCGCATTGCTCGCGATAGATTCCTATGGCGCGGCTTTTGATCAGCTCCAGCGCCGCCTTGCAGAGCGCAAGCAGCATCAGGCCGCCCATCACCCAGCCGACGCGCTCCAGCGCCGCGGCCGCCGCCGAGCCGTTCGTCACCTCCGCCACGGCCAGCGCGGGCAGATACACGTTCAGATATTCCAGCGCGATGTTCATCGGAATGAGCAGCGCAAAGCCGATCAGCCCGTACGGCGCAAAATCGCACAGCCGGCGCAGACACCAGAACAGATTTGAAAGCATCGAGCGGCGCGGCTTGTTTTCCTCGCTCATGATTGTCAGCTCCCTTCATGCGCCCATTGTAGCACCCTTTGCGCCTGAAATAGCAAATTCGCGCACGAATTGCACGGATTCGTACACGAATTGCAAAAATACGCGAATTACTCGCCTGTAGGCACGAGGAACTCGGTCGTAAACGCGCCGTCCTCGCTGTTGTATTTGATCCAGCCGCCGTGCTCCTCGATGATGCTCTGCGCGCGCCTGAGTCCGAAGCCGTGAAGGCCCGTCTTGCGCGTCTTGAAGAGCGAGCCGCGCTTTATCTGCTTTTCCGCGGCGCTGTTGAGCATGGAAAAGTACAGCATGCTCCCCTTCACCGCGATGAACAGCCTGATAAAGCGCTCGCCGCGCGCCAGAGCGCAGGCCTCGATGGCGTTGTCGAGCAGATTGCCCAGAACGATGCTCAGCTCGACGTCCGAAAGCGCCATATGGTCTGGAATATTCGCCTTGACGGTCACGTCGATCCCCGCCGCCTTCGCCTGAGCGATCTTGCTGGAAAGAATCGCGTCGGCCGAGACGTTGCCGGTCTTGATGAGCGTATCGACGCTCTTTAAGCGCGCGTCCAGCTCGTCGATATAGCTGAGGGCGCGCGCTATGTTGCCGGACGCGATATGGCCGCGCAGCGTCTGCAAATGGTTGTGATAGTCGTGCTTGAAGGCGCGCATTTCCCTGTGGATGCTGCGCACTTCGTTCAGATGCCGCTCGGCCTGCTCCGTTTGCAGCTCGACGATTTTCAAAAATGTCTTTCTTCTCATAGCTCGTCAATAGAAGTCGATATAGGCGCGATTGATCGCGTCGTATTTGCCGCGCGCCAGCGGGATCGACGCGCCGCCCTCCAGCAGAAGCTCGCTGCGGCCAATGCGCCGTATGGCCGGCAGAAAGACGATATAGCTGCGGTGGCAGCGGAAAAACTGCTTCGACAGCCGCGCTTCCAGATCCGATATGCGCTCGCGCACGCGGTATTCGCCCGAATCCGCGACGATCACGCACTCGTGAAGGAAGGCCTCGATATAGCGGATCTCGCGTTCGTACAGCCGGATCGTCTGCCCCTCGGAACTGACGACAATCGACGGCGGAGAGACCGCCGCGCGCTCGGCCGCCCGATCCAAGACAGTAAAGAGCTTTTCGTCGTTCACCGGCTTTATGAGATAGTGCAGCGCGTCCACCTCGTAACCCTCGCCGATGAACTCCGTGTGCGAGGTCAGGAAGATGATCTCGGCGCGGCTTTTGTCCCGCCGCAGCCGCCGAGCCAGCTCGACGCCGTTCATCGCGCCCATTTCCACATCGAGCAGGAGAATGTCGAAATCGCGCGCGCCGGCATAGTCGAACAAAAACGCTTCGGCGGAGGGATACGGTGCGGCCGCCGCGCGATGCTCCCGCGCCGCCGCCCAGCGCGTAATGAGCGCACAGAGTGCAGAACGCTGAGCCTGATCGTCCTCGCAGACGGCGATTTTGAGCGTCATAACGTCGCCCTCCCTTCCGCTTTTCCTTTATGGTAACGCATCGGCGCGCGCTTTGCAAGGGGGCGCGGCGGCAAAATTTCACTTTTTCGCCAGCGGATTGCAAAAAGGTATTGACAAAGTGCCGATGAGCGTGTATAATAAGCCATGTTGTCAACCGATGCAACATTTATGCGGCTGTGGCGGAATCGGCATACGCGCACGTTTGAGGGGCGTGTCCAGCAATGGGTTCGGGTTCAAGTCCCGTCGGCCGCACCATTACTCCTTGAGACGGTTTCGTTTTCAAGGAGTTTTTCTTATGTCCGGACGGTATCGTCCATAAAAGGCTGCATTCATGCTTCCTCTGAGAACACGCGGCGCTTCTCCCCTCCCCTGAGCGAAAGCGGCGCATTCCCGCATCTCGAAGCTTGCTGGCTCAAGCGCGGCAAAGAAACGTCCCTCTCGCGGCTTGCGCGCCTTCCGCCCCGAAAACACAGGCGGCTTGCCGCCGCGCCCTGAGACTATACCGCGTTTTTTGACGTTCTTCCCACGTCGGGCCGCAGAAAACGGCGGCTGCCGGCGCATACTATCGGCGACTGATTTTGAAAGGAGAACAGGCCATTATGAAAAAGCTGCTGTTTATCGGCACGGGCGGCACGATCGCCTCGGAACTGGAAGGCGGCGCGCTCTCGCCCATGCTGAACGCGGAGCAGCTGCTGCGCCATGTGCCGGCGGTTTCTAAAATCTGCGATGTGGACGCGGTGCAGCTGTTTACGCTGGACAGCACAAACATCATGCCCGAGCACTGGATGCGCATTGCGGACGAAATCATCGCCCATTACGATCGCTATGACGGCTTCGTCATCGCGCACGGCACCGACACCATGGCCTACACCGCCGCCGCGCTCTCCTATCTGATCCAGAACAACAGAAAGCCGATCGTCATCACCGGCGCGCAGAAGCCCATCGGCTTTGAATCGACCGACTCGAAGCAGAACCTCACCGACAGCTTTCTGTGCGCCGCGTCCGATCTGTCCGGCGTGCTGGTGGTGTTCGGCGGCCAGGTGCTGCTCGGCTCCCGCGCCCGCAAGACGCGCTCGAAGAGCTTCTCCGCCTTCTCCAGCCCCAATTATCCGCCGCTGGCCACGGTGCAGAACGGCCGCATCGCGCTCTATTTCAATCCGACGGCCGGCGAGGAGCGTTTCTATCACCAGCTCGATCCGGCGGTCGGCCTTTTGAAGCTCACGCCCGGCACGGATACGGAGCTTTTGCGCTTCATGCTCGAGCGCTATCACGCGCTGGTCATCGAGTCGTTCGGCGTAGGCGGGCTGCCCGATCACGGCGGCTCATTCCAGCGCGAGGTGGCGCGCGCCGTGGAAAACGGCAAGCTGGTCGCGCTGACCACGCAGGTTCAGAGCGAGGGCACCGATCTGTCGGTCTATAACGTCGGCTGCGGGCTGACCGATCTGGGCGTGTTCGAGGCGTTCGACATGACCCCCGAGGCCTGCTTTACAAAGCTCATGTGGATCCTGCCGCAGACGGAGCGCTTCGACGAGCGGCGCAGACTGTTCTACACCCCCGTGTGCCACGACATTCTCCCGCCCGAGATTCTGCCGCTCAGCCGGTAAATCAATATAGGACATTCTATTCGGGAAAGGCGGTGAACGCGTGAAGCGCTGCATTGTCGCGGCCGGAAGCGTTTTATAACAGATAAATCATGACACAGGAGGTCTGTTCTATGACGATTCCGGATCCCAATAAGCTCTATCCCCGCACCGGCGATCCCCAGACGATCTATCTGAAAAACGCGATCACGCGGGACAGCGTCAGCGTGGGCGCCTACACGATGTACAACGATTATGTCCACGATCCGCGCGATTTTGAGAAGAACAACGTGCTCTATCACTATCCCGTCAATCATGACCGGCTGATCATCGGCCGCTTCTGCTCCATCGCCTGCGGCGCGAAGTTCCTCTTCACCAGCGCCAACCACGCGATGCGCTCGCTCTCCACCTATCCCTTCCCGATCTTTTTCGAGGAATGGGGACTGGACAGGACGCGCGTCGCCGACGCCTGGGACAACAAGGGCGACATCGTCGTGGGCAATGACGTATGGATCGGCTATGAGGCGGTTATTCTCTCGGGCGTGACCATCGGCGACGGCGCGATCATCGGCGCGCGGGCCGTCGTGACGCGCGACGTGCCGCCCTACGCCATCGTGGGCGGCGTTCCGGCGCGGCTCATCCGAAAGCGCTTTGACGATAAGACCGTCGAGACGCTTCTGCGCCTTAAATGGTGGGACTGGCCGAGTGAGAAAATCGCGCGCCATATCGCCGCCATACAGAACGGCCGGCTCGATGAGCTGATCGAATAACAGCCTGCGCCCCGCCGCGGAACGAGCATATCGTCCGCAGCGGGGCGCTTTTCTTATGGGCAGGGCAGGATTGCGTTGACATTTCCGGCGGCGCGTGGTACAATAATGTGTGTAATGCAACATCAGTTATCTATCAAGGAGATGATTCCATGGAAAAGCTGTCGGCTCAGGCGGCGCAGATCATGGACGAGCGCTTCGGCCACGACACGGTGATCGCGCTGGCGACGCTCAAGGACGGACGGCCGCGCGTTCGATCGGTCGACGCGCTCTATATCGGCGGCGCGTTCTATGTCGTGACCAACGCGCGTTCGGGCAAAATGCGTCAGCTCGCGGTCAATCCGGCCTGCGCCGTGTCGGGCGAATGGTTCAGCGCGCAGGGGCTGGGCGAAAATCTCGGCGCATTCGGCGCGCCTGAAAACGCGGCGCTGGCCGCTCGCCTGCGCGCGGCGTTTTCAGGCTGGCTGGACAACGGCCACAGCGATCTTGGCGACCCGAACTGCGTCATCCTGAAGATCGCGCTCACGCAGGGCGTTCTGCTCTCGCACGGCACGCGATACGATATTGACTTTACGCGATAGAAGAAGGCTCTCGCACGCTGTCCGAACCATTGAAATTCCGCCCCTAAAGGCTGCCTGTTCCGGCTCACGGGCCAGCGCGGGCGTTTTCCGGCAGTTCCAGCGCCTGCCATGAAGATTGCGAGCGGTGGGCGCAGAAACGAATATATGCCCTGCCGGCGGTCGATTGGGCGCGCCAAGCCGCGTCACCGCCCGCCCAGCGCCTCCGCCAGACGCTCGATCTGCGCGTTCAGTTCTTCATAAAAAACGGTCGATGTGTACGCCGTCCACCAGCGCGTGATGCGCCAGCAGCGTCACCGGCATGGTCGCCGCGCCGTTCTGCATGCGGTATTTCCCCCATGTGACGCGCGGATTGCTGTCGGCAGGACGCGGCGTGGGCTGGCGCAAGTCGGTATAGTAAAGCCACGGCAGCGTCGAAACGAATATCAGGCTGAGCGCGTCCTCGCCGTCGTCCAGACCGGTTTCCCGCTTCGCCCGCTCGTGCCGCCGAATCGCTTCGGGCAGATAGTCCGCAAACGAGGCGGCTCAGCTCACGCGGCAATAGCCGTATGTCCCGTCCGGCCGCATGACGGTGTGCGAGGTGTCGCAGCGCTCAAACTCGACCGGCGCGCCGTCCACGATGCGCTGGCGCAGCTCCGGCACGGCGTTGACCGCGCACCCCGCCGCATAGAGAAAGCTCAGGAAAAACGGCGCGTTCGCCGCCCTGCACAGATTCGGCAGATCGCGCAGCTCGACCTCCGCCGTCACGCCCACATAGGGATCGGCCATGGCGCTGAAATACTCGAAATGCGCGCCGTGGAAACGCTTCCAGATCAATGGGCCGGTAATTCATAGAGAAATCCTCCTTTTGTCGATCAGAATATCCTCCAGATACATTCCAGTATAGCCGAGCGGCCGCGCTTCGTCAAGGCGGCGCAGCATTCTCTCAGGGAGGCCGTCATGAAACGCAAAGCCAGCTATGACGCGCGTTATCGCCGCAAGCTCAATACGCTGGAGCCGGGCGCGCTGATGCTCAAAATCGCGGACATGCTGGCACTCATCGGCGTTGTCGCGCATGGACTGAAAATGCACCTGATCGCCGTGATTCTGCTGTCGGCGGCAGGGGTAATCGCCGCCGCGCTCCTGATCCTCGTGCGCGTCGAACTGCATCAGGACAGGATACTGAACGAAATCGCCCAGCGGGAAAACGAGGAGGCGGAGCGCCGCTTCAGGCCGCCCGTCTGAAGCGGTCGTTTTGCCAACAAGCGCATTTACTCATTGCATTTCGTTGATTAATTCGATTAATTTTGCATTGTTAATGAATTTATCATTGACTCATCCTGCAAATCGCGCTATAATAAGGCGACTCAAGAGGGAGCCGGAGTTGAAGAAGCTCAGGCTCTTTTTGCGTTTTTATCAAGCGCCGCTTTCACGGCGCGCCTATGTGAGGAGAATCGTCATGCGTGAATACATTGCCCGCCGTTTCCAGAACCGTCCGGCCGGCCTGGCGCTCAATACGGAAGCGCTGCGCCGCTATAACGACGTCATCGATCTGAGCATCGGCGATACCGATTTTACCACCGACAAGCGCATCATCGACGCGGCCTATGCCGACGCGCTGGCCGGGCACACGCATTACGGCGACCCCAAGGGCGACCCGGAACTGATCGCCGCCGTGCGCCGCGCCTGGAAGGAAGATTTCGGCCAGGATATTGCCGAGAACGAAGTGCTGATCACCACGTCGAGCTGCATGGGCATGTCGCAGTCGCTGCTGGGGCTGCTCAACCCCGGCGACGAGGTGATCGTATTCGGGCCGTTTTTCGCCGATTACCGCGACCAGATCGAGCTGGCCGGCGGCGCGGCGGTCGAGGTGGAGACATACGCGGAGGACGGCTATGCGCCCCGCCGGGACGCGCTGGTCGCCGCCATAACGCCGCGCACCCGCGCCATGATCGTCAACACGCCCGCCAATCCGACCGGCGCGGCCTACGACCTGCCCACGCTGACCATGCTCGCGGAGGTGGCCGAAGAGCGCGATCTGCTGGTGCTGGCCGACGAAATCTACACGCGTTATCTCTACGACGGCGTTTTCACCCCCATGCGCACGCTGCCCGGCATGGCCGAGCGCACGATCACGCTCAACAGCTTCTCGAAAAACTTCATGATGACCGGCTGGCGCGTGGGTTATATCATCGCGCATCCGGAGCTGATCGCCGTATTCAAGCACATCAACGACGCGCTGACCTACGCCGCGCCTTCGGTCTCCCAGCGCGCGGCCATCAAGGCGCTTGAGCTGCGCGACGACATCGCCGAAAAGTACATCACGCGCTATCGCGACCGCGTGCTCTATGCGGCGGACGCGCTGGCGGCGCTCCCCTATCTGAGCGTCGTGCGGCCGCGCGGCACGTTCTATGTGTTCCCCAGCGTGGAAAAAACCGGCATGGACGACCGCGCCTTCTGCGATTTCCTGCTTGAGAAGGCGCACATACTCGCCACGCCCGGCAGTCTCTTCGGCCGCGCGGGCAAAGGCCACATCCGCATGGCCTGCACTGTCTCGGACGAAAAGATCAAAGAAGCCATGCGCCGCTTTGAAGCGCTGGGCAGATACTTTGAAAAAATAACCGCATAGTCAAAGCCGGCGAAACGCATTTTTTTCAGCGTTTCGCCGGCTTTCTTTATGTCCTTACAGCGCCGCGAACAGCCGGCTGCCGCGCTTTTTAAGCCAGAAATAGAGCGCCGCGCCCGCCGCCGCCGTCGCCGCGGCAAACGCGCCCAGATAGAGCGCCGGATCGATCGGCGCCTTCACGATCAGGAACAGGCCGCCCAGCACGATGGCATAGAGCCAGCCGCCGAAAAGCGCAATCGCCACGCCCATGCTCTGCTTGATGGGCACGATCTCGTTCGTCCATGTGAAATTCGGGCGCGTCAGGCCGATCGTCAGGCCGAAGAGCGCCGAGAGCAGCACATACAGCTGCGGCAGGATCAGAATCAGCACGTTTTCCAATGCCGTGCCCTGCCAGACGATCAGCACGCAGATCGACGCAAAGAGCATCGGCAGGCCGGTCAGCAGCAGCTGCACGCGCATTTTGGCGCGCAGGATCTTCCACGGATCGATGGGCAGCGACTGGCTGAGCCACAGCGTCCTGCCCTCCAGCGAGACCGACGGCGCGGCCATGTCGTTCATCGACGCGACGATGCACAGCGCGGCGCAGGCCAGCACCGGCTGCGCGCCCGCCTTCAGGCCGATCATCGAGAGCATGGTCACCAGATCGCCGCCCTTGACGAGCATCGCAACGCCCGCGGCCACTAGAAACAGCGTGCCGAGGCCGCAGTTGAGGATGTAGTTCGGGCTGGCTGCAAAGCGCGAAAGCTCCTTGGCCAGAAGCGCGCGATCCTGACTGCGGACAGAAACGCGCCTTTCGCGATAGGCCCTGCGCGCGGTATGTCCGCTCGACGTGGCGATGCGGATGAACGAGCGCGAAATGGCCGCCCATGTGAGCGCAAAGCAGGCCGCCACGACCGCGCCCACGGCCGCCATCGCCGCCCAGTCGCCCATCGCGACGCAGCCGAAGGCATACACGGGATAAGCCGAATCCTTAATGGCCTTCCCGTAAAGCACGGCGTTCGCCAGCAGATCGGCGATCATGCCCTGCGCCTTGAAATAGAAGAAATAGTACGCGCCGATAAAGGCCAGCGAGACGATCACCGTGATGAAGCTCTTGTTCCTGAGCTTCAGGCTGATCTTTGCAACCGCCCAGCCCAGCACGCAGGAGAGCGTCATGACGATGAACGATATGACGAGCAGCAGCCACAGCGAGCCGATTACGACCGCGGCATTCAGCGGTACAACCGCCCAGTAGACGATCACCGCCGGAATGATGACCACGCCCGAATAGAGCGCGCCCATCAGATAGACGCTCAGAAGCCGCGAAAGCATAATATACCGCACGGGAATGGGCATGGACAAGAGCAGATCGTTATCCTTTGCCAGATACAGTCCGGAATAGGTATTGAACACGCTGCCGAACGCGCCCAGAAACACGGCCAGCAGCCCCATGAGGGCGAAATACATCCAGTCCATGCCTACTTCATGGAACGAGCTGCACAGCACGAGCGACAGCCCCGTGAACATGCCGCCCATCAGACCGATCATCAGGAATACAAACAGCACGATATAGGCGAT
Organism: uncultured Clostridia bacterium; assembly: GCA_934631025.1. Classification (GTDB taxonomy): domain Bacteria; phylum Bacillota; class Clostridia; order Christensenellales; family Aristaeellaceae; genus Firm-10. The sequence continues at coordinate 3,286 of CAKTXR010000052.1, read as the reverse complement.
CGTCGCGCCCTTCGAGCGTGCGCGGTTCTTCTTGGGGTCGTAATAGTAATTGCGGAATATCTCCGCAATCTGCTTTTTGAGCAGCGTTTTCAGCATTCTTCTCCCTCCAGTTCAAGGAACACATCCTCAAGCGTGTCGTCGCCGCGCACCTCTTCCATCGTGCCGGAGCGGATCAGCCGGCCGCCCTTGATGATGGCCACCTTGTCGCACAGCTTTTCCGCCACTTCGAGCACATGGGTCGAGAAGAATATCGCGCCGCCCTCATCGCACAATTCGCGCATCATGCCCTTGAGGATATGCGCCGCCCTGGGATCCAGCCCGACGAACGGCTCGTCCATCAGCACCAGCTTCGGCTCGTGCATCCATGCGGCGATGATCGCCAGCTTCTGCTTCATGCCGTGCGAATAGGCCGCGATGGGCTGCGCCAGATCGTCCGTCAGCTCGAACAGATCGGCGTATTTGCGGATGCGCTCCTGTCGCTTGTCGGCCGGCACGGCGAATATATCGGCGATAAAATTGAGATACTTAATGCCGGTCATGTATTCGTACAGATCGGGATTATCGGGGATATAGGCCATCATCCGCTTGCAGGCGATGGGATCGGCCCTGATCGACGCGCCGCCGATGGTGATTTCTCCCGCGTCAAATTGCAATATGCCGGCGACCGACTTGAGCGTGGTCGTCTTGCCCGCGCCGTTGTGGCCAATAAAGCCGTATATTTCGCCGGGCGCGATGGACAGCGACAGATCGTCCACGGCCTTTTTCTCGCCGTAGGCCTTTGTCAGATGACTGATATTCAGCATATTTTTTCTCCTTCCGCCCCGATTTTATGGGGCTTGCCGTATTTAACAACGTATGATGCGCTTCGATTGTTATTATAACGATGCAAAGGCGCGCTGTCAAGCGGCGGCGATCAAAAACAGCGAAAATGCGTCTGAAAACAGCAATCTCCTCCTCCGAACATCCTTTACAGGAGCGGACTTTGCAAATTTCGGGAAATGTGCTATAATATATAAGATTGCTTCGCGCACACTGCGCGCGCTTATAGAATTCAATGGAGGAACATATGGCAAACGCTAAGAAATATCAGGCCAGCGACATACAGGTGCTCGAGGGACTGGACGCGGTGCGTATGCGCCCCGGCATGTACATCGGCTCGACCGGCTCGCGCGGCCTGCACCATCTGATCTGGGAGATCGTCGACAACGCCATCGACGAGGCCGCAAACGGCTATGCCGACGAGATCACCGTCACGCTGGGCAGGGACGGCTCCTGCACGGTGACCGACAACGGCCGCGGCATCCCCGTGGACATTCACCCGCAGCTGGGCGTGTCGGCCGTCGAGGTGGTCTACACGCAGCTGCACGCAGGCGGCAAGTTCAACAACAAGAACTACGCCTATTCCGGCGGCCTGCACGGCGTGGGCGCGTCGGTCGTGAACGCGCTCTCCGAGTGGCTGGTCGTGGACGTGTTTCAGGATTACGCGCACTATCAGCAGCGCTATGAAAGCCGCGAGGATCCCAAGACGGGCAAAATCGACTCAGGCCGGCCGGTCGCGCCGCTGGAAAAGATCGGCAACACCCGCCGCCACGGCACGCAGGTGTGCTTCAAGCCCGACGCGCGCGTTTTTGAGACGACGACCTTCTCGGGCGATACCGTGCGCCGCCGCCTGCGCGAGCTGGCCTATCTCAACAGCGGCGTGAAGTTCGTCTTTACCGACGAGCGCGTGAAGGAGCCGGACGAGCGCCGCGTGGAATACTGCTATGCCGGCGGTCTGGCCGACTTTGTGAAATACTTAAACGACGACAAAACGCCCATCTCCGACATGATCACGTTCTCCGGAGAGCGCGACGGCGTGCGGCTGCGCGCGGCGATCCAGTACACCGATTCCTACAACGAGAACCTCTTCTCCTTCGTCAACAACATCCCCACGCCCGAGGGCGGCACCCACGAGACCGGCTTCAAGGCCGCCGTCACCAAGGTGTTCAACGATTACGCCCGCCGCGTGGGCCTGCTCAAGGAGAAGGACAACAACCTCTCCGGCGACGATTTCCGCGAGGGCATCACCGCCGTCATCGCCGTGAACGTCCACAATCCGCAGTTTGAGGGCCAGACCAAAGGCCGGCTGGGCAACACAGAGGTGCGCCCGCTGGTCGAGGCCGTCTCCACCGAGCAGCTGTCGATCTACATGGACGATCTCAAGCATCAGGACACCGCCTCCCGCATCGTCGAAAAGGCGGTGCAGGCCGCGCGTGTCCGCGAAGCCGCTCGAAAGGCGCGAGACGTCGCCCGACAGAAGAGCCAGCTCGAGGCCGCGCCGCTGGTGGGCAAGCTGAGCGCCTGCACGGGCCGCGATTTTTCGCGCAACGAGCTGTATATCGTCGAGGGCGATTCGGCCGGCGGCAGCGCCAAGCAGGGCCGCGACCGCCGCTTCCAGGCGATCCTTCCCCTGCGCGGCAAGCCCCTGAACGCCGAGAAGAAGCGGCTCGATCAGGTGCTGGCCAACGAGGAATTCCGCTCGATCATCACCGCGCTGGGTACGGGCATCGGCGAGGATTTCGACCTGTCTGCGCTCAGATACAACCGCGTGGTCATATTGTCCGACGCCGATCAGGACGGCGCGCACATCCGCGCGATTCTGCTCACGTTCTTCTTCCGCTATATGCGCGAGCTGATCACCGGCGGGCACGTCTTTATCGGCATGCCGCCGCTCTACCGCGCCGCCAAAGGCAATCAGACGATCTATTGCTACGACGACAAGGAGCTTGCGTCGGCCACCGCCAAGCTGGGGCGCGGCTATACATTGCAGCGCTATAAGGGCCTGGGCGAAATGAACCCCGAGCAGCTGTGGGAAACCACGATGAACCCCGCGCAGCGCAAGATGATGCAGGTCACCATCGAGGACGCCGCCGAGGTTGACCGCCGCGTCAGCGTGCTGATGGGCGACAAGGTTGAGCCGCGCCGCGAATACATCGCCGCCTACGCCGACTTTAACCGCCGCGACACGTTCGTCGGCCGCATCGAAACGGAGGAGCGCAAGTAATGGCCAGAAAAACTCAGCCCCCGATTCCGCCGGAAAACGAGGTGCTCATCCAGCGCCCGATGGAGGAGATCATGCACGATTCCATGATCCCCTATTCCGAGCACGTCATACTCGAGCGCGCGCTGCCCCGCGTTGAGGACGGCCTCAAGCCCGTTCAGCGCCGCATACTCTTCACCATGCACGAGCTGGGCCTTACGCCCGACAAGCCGCACCGCAAATGCGCGCGCATCGTCGGCGACTGCC